>JAAYAY010000364.1 GCA_012719125.1 Planctomycetaceae bacterium
CACAGGGACACGAAATCATTACCGCGTTAATCAACGCTCGCAATGCCAAGATCAAGACTCTCACGCAACTAGCCGCTTGAAAAAACTGCGCGCCGTGCAAAGCTTTTAGCTGTTAGTAGCACGGATGTCACGGATGGAAATGGCTGGATGAAGCTGTACCATCCGTGAATATCAAATGAGGTATTGAGCTCTACCTGAGTCAATCCGTGATCTGCGCAAGCAATCTTGCCCCAACAAGTCTCTTATCCGTGGTATCCGTGCTATCCGTGGTTCGTCAATCCGATTCCGCCAGACTCAACGGATGATACAAGCGCCTTGAGCGGGCCGTGAGGCGAAGGAAGTCGGTTCGATGCCGGTCTTCTCGCGGTATCGCGTGCAGAGGGTTTCTCGAACGGCGTCAACCTTGTCGGTTTCGACCAGGGTCACCGTGCAGCCGCCGAAGCCGCCGCCGGTCATTCGCGAGCCGATCACGCCGCCTTCGCGACCGATCGAGCCCGCGATCTCGACCAGAGAGTCCAGCTCGGGACAACTCACCTCGTAGTCGTCGCGCAGCGAGTTGTGGCTGGCGTACATCAACTCGCCCACTCGCGTCCAATCGCCCTGCTCAATCGCACGGGCCGCTTCGACGGTTCTCTCGATCTCACCAATCACGTGCCGGGCGCGGCGGTAGAACTCGTCGGACAACTCGTCCTTGGCCCCTTCGAGCATTTCCGTCGACGCATCGCGGAGCGCGTCGATGTTCAGCAGACGGGCGGTCTCTTCGCAAGCTGCCCGTCGCAAGGGGTATTCGCTGCCGGTCAGTTCGTGCTTCACGTTGCTGTTGGTGATCAGCACGGTGAGCGCCGGATTGTCGAACGTCACCATCCGGGCCTGTTCCGAGCGGCAATCGAGCAGCATCAGGTGGTCGGCCTGCCCCATGACCGAGATGAACTGATCCATGATCCCGCACGGCATTCGGGCGTACTCGTGCTCGGCCTTCTGGCACAGCAGGGCCTTGGTCACCAGGTCCAGCGTCTGACCGGTGATGGCCTCGATCAGCGTAGCCGTGGCAACTTCCAGGGCAGCGCTGCTCGACAGCCCGCCGCCAAGGGGAACGTCGCTGTGAACCACCGCCTCGAACGGCCCCGGCTTGAGCCCCTTTGCCAGACAACCGGCCACGACGCCCTGCAGGTAGCTCGACCAATGCACGTCGCCCGGCCGGATATCGCCGTCGACGGCAAGCAATGCCGGCACTTCTTCGGCCGAACTGACCACACATGCCTGACCGTCCAAGGCCGGGTCGATCGGTCGGTCGGCCGCGATCACCACTCGACGTTCAATGGCCATGGGCAGCACGAAACCGGCATTGTAGTCGGTATGCTCTCCGATCAGGTTGACCCGTCCCGGGGCAGCCACCACCCAGCGCGGACTCCGGCCAAAGTGTTTGTCGAACAGTTCAAGGGCTTCTTGAACCAGCGTGTTCTCGGAGGCTCCAACGCTCATGTCGTGATCTCTGCTAACGGCCCGTTGAAAAAGTCAAGTTAGGCTAATATGAACGCATGCAGAAGCGCAGCGCCGCTTGCGTTCATGAATTCGAGAATGAGTCAGTTGTTTCGGAAAATGCTGGAAGTCAAGTCTTCTCAGGAGGTCGCACCACTCGCTGAGATGCGAGGAATTTGGCTGCGAGAGCGGGCGTGCCGCTTCTGCAGCCAATTCGTTAGCCTAACTTGACTTTTTCAACGGGCTGCTAAAGGTCTGCAAGCTTGCAGGATTTCACCCGTCCCAAACCCTGATTTTAGCCCGCATCGGGCGCTCGTCCATCCAGGATCGGAGCAGAGTTTGCAGGTTTTGGGTCATCCGGTTACAATCAACTGTGCAAGTCGACGACAGGCCTTGACCGTGCCAACTGCTACCACATCTTCGTAACCCGAAGCGTAAGCGAGGCAGGATGGTACCCTCATCTTCGTAACCCGAAGCGTAAGCGAGGCAGAATGTTACCCTCCTCACTTACGCTTCGGGTTACGATTGGACCGGCAGGCTTACGATCACGGGTGGGACGACAAGCCGACGTACCGGCCCGACAGCGGATCCGATGGATGACCAAACCTGAGAAGCGAGCCCAGCCCAGACGTCCCCGAGTGGCCCTGATCGTAGAAACGTCGCTCGCATCCGGTCGCGATATCCTCCGGGGGATCGCCCGGTACCTCCGTGCCCACGGGCCGTGGTCCGTCTATCACGAGCCCCGCGCCCTGGAAGAAGCGGTTCCGCCCTGGCTCAACCAGTGGCAGGGCGACGGAATCATCGCCCGGATTCAGAATCGCCCAATTGCCGACGCCGTGGTCGGTACGGGCCTGCCCGTGGTCGACGTTTTGGGCCTGGTGCCCGGCCTGCCCGTTCCCCTGGTCCATGTCGACGACCGGGCCGTTGCCCGGCTCGGGGCCGATCACCTGCTCGAACGGGGCTTTCGGCATTTCGGCTTCTGTGCGGTCGAGGGGGCCAACTGGTCCGACGCGAGACAGGCCGGGTTCGAAGCGATCGTGAAACAGGCCGGCTGCGATTGCTCCATCTGCCGTCTGCCGCCCGATACCCGCGGGCTGGCCAACTGGGAAGCGCAGCAGGACTTGCTCACCGACTGGGTCCGATCACTCCCCAGGCCGGTGGGCGTGATGGTCTGCAACGACCCGCGAGGGCAACTCGTCCTGGAGGCGGCCCGCCGGGCCGGGGCGGCCGTGCCCGAGCAGATGGCCGTCATCGGCGTCGACAACGACGAGCCGCTCTGCGAGATTTCCTACCCGCCCCTGTCGAGCGTCCAGCCGGACCATGTTCGCGTCGGCTATGAAGGGGCCGCCCTCCTCGATCGCATGATGCGGGGTGAAACCGCACCGCAATCGCCCGTGTACGTTCCTCCCGCGGGGCTCGTCACGCGTCTCTCGACCGATGTGCTGGCCATCGACGACCCGCTGGTGGCCACGGCCGTGCGTTTCATCCGCGAATACGCCTGCGACGGAATCGGCATCGACGACATCGTCGCGCACCTGCCCCTCTCGCGCAGCACGCTCCAGCGCCGCTTTCGCCGAGTGCTGGGACGTTCCGTCCACGACGAGATCCTGCGAATCCGTCTCCGCCGCGTGCAGGAGCTTCTGCTCGACACCGAACTGCCGCTCGAATCGGTTGCCGACAAGGCCGGCTTCGCCCACCGCCAGTACCTGGGTGAAGTCTTCAAGGCGCGAACCGGGTACACGCTGGCCCAGTATCGAGCCCGATCCCGCGGGTAACAGACTACCGCAAATAGCCGCTTCTCATTCCGTGAAAAGACGCTTGTTCGCAGAGCGAACAACGACACTCGCTACGGTATCACTTGCGGCGAGTCGGCGCCGTAGGCATTGTCAGAAACCTCGGTTCTGTCGCCCGCCCGCACTGCCGCGGCTGCATTGGCATGCGCGGGAAACCAATTGCGATACACCGTGCACTTCTCCTCAGGCACTCCGCGGATGACAACGGGCGTGTTCGGGGCGCGGAACGTGTTGTGGTGAATTACGATCGTCGTGCCCGCGATATCCGTGCCGTCTTTGCGATCCCGCCCGCCGTGCATGTCGAAGCAGTGGCTCAGCGAAGTGCCCAGTTCCACGTTGTGGCGGGCTTCGTAACTGCAGCCCGGCACCGCTGAACCGGCGATCGAGTGGCGGTTGAAGTCAAACAAGTTGCGCTCGATCAGCGACGACGCCCTGTCGTGGGAGACCCCGTAGCCGAGCCCGTTGTACTGGCAGTGGTGAATGAAGTTATGGTGGACATGATGGTCCGTGCCGTCGTGCAAGGCGATCCCGGCGGACCCGAAGGCCGAGATCTCGCAATTGTCCACTTCAAGACGGTCGGACTTGGTCGAAATGCCGCTCTGTGTCGGGAACTTGTAGTAGTAGCGATGCCCGTCGCCTCCCGGACCGAAGGCGCGGCGGTGGTGATCCAGGTAGCGTTTCGGATTGGGGCCTTGAATCCGCAGCCCCGTGATCCGCACGTTGGGACCGGCGACACGAATCATGACCGGCGTCTTCAACGCGTCGCTGCTCAGCAGGGCCCCTTTCGAGCCGTCCTGCCCGCGGTTACCCGCCAGCGTCACCCCCTCGGGCACCTCCAGCACAAGTTGCTCGATATAGATCCTGGTCGTCAGGTCGATCTCGGTCTCGCCGGGGATGAACACCGTCTGCCCGGCCTTCGCCTGTGCCAACGCGTCGACCAGCTCATCGAGATTGCCGACGGTGAAATCCGCCTTGGTCACAATCCGCGTGTATCCCGTTCCTCCGCCGATCGGCCCGAGATCGTCGGAGGATGCGCCGTAAGATTCGGCGTTGATTTCGATGGACGTCGTGTCCGCCAAGCCGATCGACGGGTTGATGAGCAGGGCCAGGGCGGAAAGTACGTAACGAACTCCCGACGTCAACATGTTCGCTTCTCCATCGCTTGCTGCTCGATCTCACGAGAATAACAGCACTGATTGGGGCGTATTCTAGCTTCCGGTCCCCCCCTCACACAACAAACGATACCATGGCGGCCCGGAATCGTGGCGCCCTTGTTCCGCCCCGGCAGCAAAACCTTCGCATTTCCGCTAAACTCATGAAAGATCCGCATCGCAGATGCGTGTGTTCTTGGTGGGAGAAGAAGAGACCGTGCACGAATTTCCGGACACGCGAAACAGCCTGCTGCTGAAGCTCCGAGATAAGGGCGACTGTGAGTCCTGGCAGCAGTTTGTAGCCGTTTACCGCCCCGTGGTTTACCGCATGGCCCGGCGGCGCGGCATGCAGGACGCCGACGCCCAGGATCTGGCCCAGGCCGTATTGGTCGCCGTGGCCGAGTCGGTCGACCGCTGGGAAGCTGACCCTCGCCGGGCGAGATTCCGCACCTGGCTTTCCCGGGTGGCGAAAAATGCGATCATCGACGCCTTCCGACGCCGCCGTCCCGACGCCGCCATCGGCGGCACCACGGAAGTCGCACGGCTCCAGCAGCAGCCGGAACCTGATGATGCGGAACTCGACCGTGAACACCGCCGCGAAGTCTTCCGCTGGGCCGCCCGGCAGGTCCGCTGGGAGTTTGCCGAAGAAACCTGGCTGGCCTTCTGGCTGACGGCCGTCGAAGGCCGCCACGTCAAAGAGGTCGCCGGACAACTCGGCAAGTCCGCCGGAGCCGTTTACATCGCCCGAAGCCGGGTGATGCGTCGGCTGCAGGAGAAGATCGTTGAATTGGAGGAGTAGTTGGAGTACAGGCTTTAGCCTGCAAACTAAAACAACCACACGTTTCGTTGGAGTTCGTCGTTTTGTCCCCCAACAGACAGACTTGAGCCTGCTGGGCTCGTCACGGCAAAGCGTGACGACTACGGACGCAGGCTGAAGCCTGTACTCCAACAGAGGCCCCCAATCCGTGGAAGCCAAACCCACAGCCTGTGACGACACTCGAATCGCCCGTTTTCTCCGCAGGGAGTTAACGGACGAGGAGGAGCGGCTGTTTGAGCTGCACCTCGACACGTGCGAGACGTGTTCGGAAAAGCTCGACCGGTCGACGGCCGGTCCGGCAGACTGGCACGAGGCCGCGGAACTGCTACGCGACGAGCCCATCGATCTGGAACCTCTCTCCGTCGTGCTTTCAGACGCCGATTCGGGCGAGGTTGCCCGGCACGTGGTCGACGACAGCGTGCGGCGGGTGCTCGAACTGCTCCACCCGACCGACGATCCCCAGATGCTCGGCCGGATCGCCGGTTACGAGGTGGTCGGCGTGATCGGCTCGGGCGGAAACGGCGTCGTCCTCAAGGCCCACGACTCGGCCCTCAATCGCTACGTGGCGATCAAGATGCTTGCCCCGCACCTGGCCAGCAGCGGCGCCGCCCGGGGTCGATTCGCCCGCGAGGCGGTGGCCGCCGCGGCCGTGATGCATGAGAACGTGATTGCCATCCACGGCGTGCAGGAACACGGCGGGCTGCCCTTCCTCGTCATGCCCTACGTGCGAGGCACCTCGCTGCAGAAACGGATCGACCAGAAGGGAACGCTCGCCCTGCTCGAGATCCTGCGGATCGGGATGCAGGCAGCCGCCGGACTGGCGGCCGCCCACGCCCAGGGGCTGGTCCATCGCGACATCAAGCCGGCGAACATCCTCCTGGCCGGCGGCGTGGAACGGGTCACCATCACCGACTTCGGCCTGGCCCGGGCAGTCGACGACGCCAGCATGACCCGGTCGGGGATCATCGCCGGCACGCCCCAGTTCATGTCGCCCGAGCAGGCCCGGGGCGAGGCCGTCGACCATCGCAGCGACCTGTTCAGCCTGGGTAGCGTGCTCTACGCCATGTGCACGGGCCATCCGCCCTTCCGGGCCGATTCGAGCTACGGCGTGTTGCAGCGGATCTGCCAGTCGACGCCCCGGCCGATCCGCCAGTCCAATCCCGACCTCCCCACATGGTTTTGCCGACTGGTCGATCGGCTCCACCAGAAGGACCCCCAGAAACGCTTTCAATCCGCGGCCGAGGTGGCCGACCTGCTCGCCCGGTGTGTGGCTCACGTCCAGCAGCCACTCGCGCAACCCTTACCCAACGAGTTGTGCGAGAAACACGGCGGCGTACCTGTCCCGCATCGCCGGGCGTGGGCGGTGGCACTGGTGGGAGGTCTGGCGGTGGCGGCCACCTCGGCCGTCCTTTGGCTGGGGCAGGGAAGCCAATCCGATCAGAGCCCCCGGCCGGACACATCAACTCCGCCCGCGGCGGCAAATGATGACGTCCGTTGGAACGACGACGTCGATCGATTGCTTCGCGAGTTGAACGAGAGTGTCGAAGAGTTGGACAAGGACACGCAGCAGTTGTTCGAGGAACCATGAACTCCATCCGTGGGGCACGACTGTATTGTGCCCCACATTCATCGCAAAGGAGCCTGCCATGCTCTTTCGACATCCCATAGTGATAGCGTCGGCGTTGGTCATGTGTTGTCTGCTGCTGGCAGCATTGGGGGCTGCACGGGGACAGGATGCACCGAAGCCTGCCGACCAGAGCGCGGCGCCGGAAGGCGGTGGTCAGCCGGATCAAACACTGACGATGCCCAATCCGTCGCCACAAGCAACAAAAAAGTCGCCCACGCCCGAACACCCGAGTGACGCTTCCGGGCGGATTACCGTCCAGCTCATTCAGGTCCGCTCCGATTGGTCGAAGGGAAAGGATCCTGTAGGAACCAAGAAGACACTCGAAACGGTGCTGAAAGATGTTGCGCTGCCCGAGAATTACCGGAGCAACCTACTCGGCTCCGCTTCTCGCATACTGTTCCCGGAGGACTTCGCCGGCGGGTATCGGCCTGAGCAACTCGCCAGCCTGCTTGCCTGGATGAAGCAGCGTGATCTTGTGCGTATCGATCTTCCCCCGAAACCGCTCCTGCCTGATTTGCCGCACGAGGGTCGGTCGAGTCTGTCGCCCGGCACATGTCGCCTTTTCGCCGGTGAGGATATTGTTCCCGTATCGGCTACGCGGGAAAGATTGGACCCGCCGCCGTTTTTCAAACGCACATACGGCTGGGAGTGGCATTGCATGTCGCGGCTGCAAACGGACGGAACAATGGACCAAGCGATTCTCGAGCTTGGTATCCAGCGATTCCGTGCGTTCAGAGACGATCCCCAAGTGGACGGACAATCGCCGCGATTGACCGCAGCAAGCGATGGCACGCCGATCGGAATCACGCTTCCCTTCAATTGGGCCGGGGTAGTGCGATGTTTTGGGCCCGGTGACGAGATGTCCGAGCAGATCCAACTACAAGACTGGGAACCGCTACTGGTCATTGCTTATGGAGCGGCAGAGACACATGAAATCGAAACACCCAAGTTGGCGGCACCGGCTTCACTGTTGGAACTCGGCGAACCGCGTGTTCTCGCGTCCAAGAAGCTCGCCGAAGTGTTCCAACTCGCCAACACCCAGGCAACCGAACTGGGGCCGCTGCTGCAGGGAGTGATCTCCAATGGCCGACTCGTCGCCGACAAAGACAAGAACTCGCTCCTGGCCTACGGCACTCAGACCGAACTCGATACGCTCAAGGCTTTGCTGGCAAAACTCGATGCAGCGCCAACCGCCCCGCCCTACTCAAGCGGACCCGAAAGAGCCGCCCCGCCAGCACCAGCGGCAGAGGCCGACCAACAGGTGGATCAGGTCGCCGTCTTCCATCTCAAGCACGCCGACCTGAGCCAAGTCATCCGTGCCCTGGCGGCGGTGAGTTCGGGTTTGCGGGCAGAAGTCGACGACCTAGGGGGCTCGTTGACCGTCATGGGCACGAAAGACGATCTCGCTGCCGTCCGGGACTTGATCGCGGCACTCGATCAGCCGACAACGCCCGATTCATATCCACCACCCAGTACGCGCGATCAGCGCCAGATCAAGATCTTCAACCTCGTCCACGCGCGTGCAAACCAAATGACCGCGATCCTGCGGCAACTCTTTCCGGAAATCACCATGAGCGGCGACGACCGGACGAATTCGCTGATCGCCCAGGGGGAGCAAGGCCGACTGGAAGCCGCCGAGGCCGTCATTCAGAAGCTCGACGAGACCCCCAGCGAGAAGCAGGAACCGCCGCTCGACGAGGCCTCCCGCCGACGCATTCTCGAGACCGCGTCGGGCGAATTTGCCGTGGCCGAGGCCGAGATCCAGTCGATCGTCGAGAGCATTGCCGGTGAAGCGGACAAGAAGAAAGCCGAACAACTCCGCGCCCGGCTGGCTGGCCTTGTTGCCGAGGCCTTCGATCTCCGCCAGAAACTCCAGCGGGCGGAACTGGCCCTGCTCAAGGAACGCGTCGGGATCATCGAATCGCGGCTCGGCCAACGGGAAGCGCTGCGTGACGAGATCATCAAGCGACGGGTGAAGTCGCTGTTGGCGGGCGGGATGCCGAGTGGCGGAGAGAGCACAGTTGCCCCCAAGGGTCTCAGCCACGGCATGGTGTCCATGGGATTCCGCAATCAACCTTGGGCCGACGTGCTCGAGTGGCTCGCAGGTGTTCTCGGAGCCAAGTTGCAGGTGGACGACACAATGCCGGAGGGAACGTTCGACTACACCTCGCCGAAAGCTATGAGTCTTGAGGAAGCCAGAGAGATCATCCGGGCCGCGCTGAGACCGAAAGGCTATGTCATCAATGAGCACGATGACGGCAAGACTCATTTGCTTTTGGTGTCTCTTTCGTACGAAGAATGGTGGCGCCGCCGGGCCGTCGAAGCTCAGGAGGAAGTTGCCAAGTGGCGGCTCGCGCTCGAAGACGAGGAGTCGAAGAACGATGCGGGCTACAGAGCCGCGTTAGAGACACGCTTGCAGGCCGCGCAGAACGCCCTTGCCACCTTGCAGAGTATTGTAGCCCAGGAATTGTCGAACAAGACTGCCGGCTATCAGAAGGCCGAGAGTTCGTTGCAGGCGGCCCGGCAGTCATGGGAGGATCTCAAGAAACTCCGCGCGAAAGGCCATGTGACGCAGGAAGAAGTCGACGCGGCGGAGAAACATCTCCAGCGTTTGAATGAAACGTTCGAGTCTGCCCGTGCCGTCCTGGAGGCCCTCCGCGAGGCGGCGGAAACCGCCGGGCTCTCACCCGCGGCCATCAAGAAGGCGGAGGCGGCCGCGGAAGATATCGCCCGGCAGTCTCGCGAAGAACCCTCCGGAACTCCACAGAAAAACACGTTGCAGGGCGCCGCTTCTCAAGTTTCAGAAACATCGATCGCGACCCGTCCTGCCTTGACCGGCACCGCCCTGCCGCTCCGCAGCCCCGAGGAGTTCGCCCTCGCCGCCAGGGAAGCGGTCGTGGAACTCCGGCGGGCGTCCACGATGAAAGTGCGGGAGCGTCGAGAAAACGAAGACCCGGCCGAGTACGAGAAATTCGTCGCGTCACAAAGAAAAGACCCTCTGGCATGGGCGCAACGGCGGCTTAACCTGGTTCGCGAAGAATTTGCCGCACAGGTCCATTTACTCGAGCTCGAAGTTCGCACTACTGAAGCCGCCGCCGCGACCGCTCAGGAAGAACTCCAACGCCTCACCAGTCTATTCAAGAGCGGCGCCGCACCGGCATCCGAAGTCAGCGACGCCAAACTCAAGGCCGAACAGGCAAGCGTGCGTCTGGAACAGGCCAAGACGCTGCTCCAATTGTACCTCAAGGCGGGTGAGAACCCCGATCTGAAGGGTTCGGATTCGGCACCGGTGGGGAAAGAAGCGAAAGAACCACCAGCGACGTCTGAAGGGACCTCGTTGCCGCCGCAACGGACCGTTGCAGCCGCAGCCGCCCCCGCCTCCAGATTGGCCCTCCGCACGCCTGAAGAGTTCCAGCGAATGACGAACGAAGCGCGCGACGATATAACAAGGTTCCAGAACGCCATTGAGCAAGGAAGAACGCTTCGCCCGGAATGGAAGAAGGAAGATCTGCCGCGACTCGAATCATCGCTCCGCGACGTGGAAACGAAGCTCACTTCAGCCCGCCAACGCCTCGAACTCATTCAGGCCGAATATGCAGCCCAGATCCGGTTACTCGAGAACGAACTCGCGAGCGCCAAGTCACGGTTGAGTTTTGCTCAACAAGCAGTGTACCGGGATGCTCGGACCGGTGCAGAGCGGACCAAGATGGCGCAGGATCGCGAGCAAGCCAAGTCGCAGTGCGAGCAGGCGCAAATCCTGCTCGACCTTTACCGGAAGGCCGGCGAGAAGGCGGATCTCAATCCCAACGACGCGAACCCCCTGAAGGACTCGTCCAAGAGCAACGACGCCCCAGCCGATACCGCGCCGCTGCCGAAAGCTCAAACGGTTCCAAACGGCGCAAGCGACGGTAAGATAAAATCCTCGCAGTAGGATACGCCCGCACCCTCCCGAAGCGTAAGCGAGGCAAGATGTTGCCCGTCAAGTTACGATTCGACCGGCAAGCTCCCGATCAAGGCCCCGCGTTCCGCCCTCAATCCCCGCAACCCGCGATCCGTCTTCAGCCCCCGCAGGGGGCGATACCTCCCGGCTACGGGCGTGAGCCCATGGAATTGCGGGCAGAAAGCCTCTCCAACCCGCGCAGCCGGCGACACGAAGCCGCAACACATCCGTCCGTAGCGAATGGAGTCGACAGGCCACGCTACGCCCATTCCAATCACTCAACTCCTCGCCCCCCTCTTGGCGAACCCCACCCCCTCAAGAAACTCGCCCAAATGTTCAAAAAAGATATGTACACCCGTACATTTTTCGGTATACTGTACAAAACATCATGTATCCTGATTCACTTCCTGTCGGGCGCCGCACGGTTCCTTGAAGTGCCGTCGCGCCCCCAATTCCAGAAACCGTGCCGCGCCCGCTACCTACCCCACGCAATCTCCGTCTTCTTCAAACCACCCGAACCCCTCTCGTGGGGAGAAAGTACCCAAAAGAGAAAAATCACGCATCAATGGCAACAATGACAACAATGGTCACACAAACGACCATCGAACCTCAATCTCAACCGCCCCCCGGTCGAATCAGTCCCACCAGGGGACTGTCCCGATTTTTGTGGCAGGATGCCGCAAAAATGGGACTGTCCCCTTCCGCCCGATCACGAGCACAAGATTCCGTACACGCTCCCACCAGCGGCAACCCGGTCCTACGGCCCTTCGACGGCGATCGTCCCCACGCGATACCGCCGCTGCCCGTCGTCCCCCTCCAACGGAAGGGCGATCCGCGGCGTACCGTCGAGCTGGCCCACGGAGACGAACACGTCGTACGTTCCCGCCGCGGCCGCCCGCTGGAACTTCCGCGGGCCGTCGTCGTAGATCTCGGCCATCCGGAACGTCCGGCGCAACTCTCGCGTCGGGGCCGCCTCCGGCGGGCCGACCTCCAGGTCGCGAAGATCGACGTCGTCGACCACATGGACGGAGACGATCCCGCCTTTGTCATCCTTGAACGTCAAGGCCATGGAGCCGCCGGGATAGCAGGGCGCCACGCCCGCGTTGGCCCAGACTGCCCGGACGTCGAACGGTTCGCCCAGCCGGATCGTCTTGGGCCACGAGATCTCCCGCGGTTGCAGCCGATAGCCCAGCCGGCGGTTGATCCGGTCGATCACCTCGCGGTTCTTCTCCAGGAACTCGTGAGGCCACCAATGGATCGACATGTAGGCCGCGTGGTAGTCTTCGACCGACCGCACCAACAACTGGCCGTCGCCCCAGGCCTTCTTGGCGACCGAGGGGCCGTAGTGTTCGTGTTCGAGCACCACCGGCAGCTTGGGCCAGAAGGACTGGGCCAGTTCCGCATGGAACCACGAGTTGGGCGGCGGCTGCACACAGATGCTGTCGTCCCGCAGCGTCACGCCGTGGGCCAGCATATAGTCGGTGAGCGGATGACTCGCCACGCGATTGCCCGGCCCGATGTAGTCGTCGCTGACCGCCAGCAGCGTCTTCTTGAAATGCTTCAGATAGAGGTCGATGTGCTGCCGGCGCACCGCGTCGTCGACTTCGAGCTTCGTGCTCGCCCAGCAGTGCCCCTCGCCCCAGACGCCGAACGATCCCACGTCGATGAAGGCCACATTCGGGTTCCCGTCGTATCGCCGGGCGAATTCGGCGAGAAACCGGTCGAGCTTCTCCAGAAAGACGGGATCGCCGTAGTCCGGCTCCCAGAAGGGCCCGTCCGGATCGACGCCCTTGCCGACCACGAAGTTAAGCCCCTTGGCCCCGGCCTCCTCGACCCACTTGGGCGTAGCATAGCGCATCCAACTCTCCGAGCAACTCACCCGAAAGGCCACTCGCTTGCCGTTGCTGATCCACCGCTGCGCCGGCGTGTCGACGACCGACCAGTCGAACCGCCCCTCCTCGGGCTCGAGAAACGACCACGGCAGCCGCAGGTAGACGGTCGACAGGCCGGGGAAATCGTCGAGCGTGTCGGACGGTTCGAGCTTCGAGCCGTAGTTGGCGATGATGTTCGAGTAGAAGTGCATCGTCCAGCCCATGTCGGGATTGATGAGGGCCTGGCCGTTGTCGTGGGGCGTGATCGTGACCCGTTCCGGCTCCTGGGCGTTGGCGAAAGTGGTGAGCAACGCGCCCAATAGGAGCCCTGCAACGGCGCTGCATGACTGTTGACGACTATTCACGGCTGAACTCCTTTCGGTTCTGAACTTTCAGAGTAACTCGCGGGCAAGTAGGACGCTACTCAACGAACACAGAAAGCCGAGAGACGCTGCACATCATGAAGGGACCGTTCGTTGTCGAGTGATTCTCCGAGAATTCTGCCGCAATCCCCACACTCCCGCTATCCTCACGGCTCGGCACCCGTAACGTTCCAGCAGAGCGACTCGTGCTCCTCGGGGTGCTCTCCGGACCAGGCTTTCAGCGGCCAATGACGGCAGTTGGGTATCACTTACTTCGCCTCATCCGCCCACAGCTTCCCGATCGCTTCCACCGTCCGATCGACCAGCACCTGGGCCCCTTCCGGGCCGACCAGATTGTGAGTAATCTCAGCACTGTAACCGCCCGCCGTGATCGCCCGGGGCGTCGGCACGTAGTAGGCGAAGTCCATCGCGGCGGCCAGTTGGATCAGGATCGTCTGCGGGGCCGGGCTGCGGCCCTGAATCTGCACCCCGTAGTCCAGGTAGAGCTCGTATGGATTGGTCGCGATCGCCACGTCTCCCAGCCGCATCACGTGCATCTCGACCGCATTGACCGGATCACGCACAAGTCGCACGATACGAGAATCGCCTGGTCCAGCACCTTCTCGCCGTCGCGGCTCTCCAACGCCAGCACGTTGGCCGTGCAGCGGCTGAGAATCCCCTCCGAAACTCGCACGGTCTTCATGCCCGTCAGCGGCACGGGCCGGTCCGGCGTGATGTCGGCGGCGGCCGTGCCGATCAGAAGTTCGGCTCCGTGGGTACGACCGCACGAAAAGACAGAGACGACCATAATGCCGATACAGAAAGTCGATCTGACTGAATTCACGGCGCGGTACTCCTATGTCTGCCTGCACTCGTTTAACCGGCTGCCGTAGGCGAGGCCGAAACAAAACTAGTTTAACGCCCAGCCGCAGGCGCCGGCTGCAGCAGATCGTCTTTGCCATGGGAGCCGGCGCCTGCGGCTGGGCGTTAAACGATTCTCCTTCGTCTGCGGCTGCCGGTCAAACGAGTCGATGATGCGAAAGTATCTACGGCTACTCCATAACTCGCGGGCGTGGATTTTCGAACCTGCCTACAGGGCGCACGTTGGCCCCCTTGCGATCCGTCTCGCCCAGGTCGACGCGAGCCCGGTCCAGAAGTCGCTCCAGCCGTGTCACCACGTCAGCCCGCGCGCCGGCAAGATTCTTCGTTTCTCGGAGATCATCCACCAGGTTGTAGAGTTGCAGCGTGCCTGCTTCGCCCTTCTTGCCGGATTGCGGCAGGTAGAGCTTCCACGGTCCGCTGCGGACGGCCTGGATCTGGTTGACGTAGTAGTAGAAGAACGCCCCGGTCGGCGACGTCGCACCGGGCTCGGCGAACATGAGCGGGCGGATGTCGTGACCGTC
Organism: Planctomycetaceae bacterium; assembly: GCA_012719125.1. GTDB lineage: Bacteria > Planctomycetota > Planctomycetia > Pirellulales > Thermoguttaceae > JAAYAY01. The sequence continues at coordinate 14,444 of JAAYAY010000364.1, forward strand.
GATGACCCGGTCCGTCGGCAGGTCGGCACCGGCAAGCCGGCCCAACGTCGGCAGCATGTCCATCAAGGTGACGACCTCTCTGCAAACGGTTCCCGCTGGAATCCGGCCCGGCCAGCGGGCGATGAGCGGGACTCGCATCCCGCCCTCGGCCACGCTGTAGGCGTTCCCCTTGAGCGGCAGGTTGGACCCGCCGCGCCGATCGGGAGCAGGGGCCCCGTTGTCGTTCGTCCAGATCACCAACGTGTTTTCGTCGAGATCCAGCCGCTTGAGGGCGTCGAGGATCTCGCCGGTGGACCAGTCGAGTTCCTCGACCGAGTCGCCCCAGGGGCCGTTGGCGCTTTTGCCGCGAAACGCTTCGCTGGCAAACGGTGACGCCGTGCTTCCCGGCATGGCGTGGGGCAGGTAGATGAAAAACGGACCTTCACGATGTTCTTCGATGAAACGGATCGTTTGCTCCGTGTAACGCTTCGTCAGCAGGTTGCGATCGACCGGCGCGTCGATCACCTTCTCGTTTTCCATCAGCGGCAGCGGCGGCCACTCGGGCCGGTTCTTCCCAGCAACCATGTCGTCGCTATAGGGAATGCCCAAGTAGTAGTCGAAACCCTGTTGCGTCGGCAGGAACGGCGTCTGGTCGCCCAGATGCCACTTGCCGATGCAGGCCGTGGCGTAGCCTTGCCCCTTGAGGAGTTCAGCGATCGTGATCTCCTTCGGATTCAAGCCGTTCTGCGAGACCGGTCGCAGCACGAGCCCGTCGGGATCGGTGTTATCCAGCCCGACGCGTCGCGGATAACAGCCCGTCATCAGGGCCGCACGCGAGGGTGTGCAGACCGCCGCAGCCGCATAGCAGTCGGTGAACTTCATCCCCTCGGTTGCCATGCGGTCGATCCGCGGCGTACGCTGCTTCGCCTCGGGATTGAAACAACCGACGTCGCCATAACCGAGGTTGTCGCAGAGAATCAGAATGACGTTGGGACGCGACGGCTCGGAACCGAAGGCGGCCGGCGTCCCGGACCGCCATACCGCGCACATAATCATCACGACGGAAACGGCAACGGCCGTCGGGTTTCGGTCGTTCATTGGTTCTACCCTCCGACGACTTAGTTGGACAGCGCCACTTTGGTGCAGTCCGAGAACCTGAACCCGTTCGAGTGCAGTCGTTTAACGCCCAGCCGCAGGCGCCGGCCGCACTACGGAAGCCGGCGCCTTCGGCTGGGCGTTAAACGAGCAACCCTCAGGAAGTTGCGATTCCTAGCGACTGCTCAAAGTGGCGCTGTCCAATTAGAGTCCCAGGCGATAGCGTTTGGCACGTTCGACAACAGCCGGATCTTCGCTGATCTTGGCCACCTTATCAAGGATCGGGCCAAACTGTCCCATATTGGGGTGCCGCAGGAATCGGTGATGGGCCAGTTCCACGATCGCACCGCAGGCGGCCTGGGCCAACTGCGGATCGTCGAGCAGTGGAGCGACCCAATTCACGGCCTCCAAGGTCCGCACGGTCGACGCCCGTTCGATCGCCAGCCGCTTCTCGCTCACCCCGTCGGCCAGTTGGAAGGCGTTCTGGAGCATGGCCAGGGTCTCGGCCTCCGGGCGATCGCTCTTCAGCGACACGACCCGAATGTAGGCGCGAAGCGCCCAAAGGCGATGGGCGCGGTCTTGCGAATCGGTGGCCAGCTTGAGGAGCCGCCCGGCGACCTCGGCATTCGGCCAGTTGCAGAGCGCCCTGACGGCCGCTTCACGCACGGCCGGATCTGAATCCTTGAGCGATTCATCGATTGCCGCCAACGCCTTGGCGCCTCCGAGCCGGCCCAGCACCGGCAGGTACTTGGGCGATTCCGCCCGATCGACCTTCGCCAGCGCGGCGAGCACCAACTCGGAGCGATCCGCTCCAGCCGGGAGCTTATCGCAAACGAGCAGGATCGTCTTTTCCACTTCGTCGCGATGCTTGCCCGCCTCGCTTCGGAGCAACAGCTTGACGAGCCGCGGGATGTCGGTCTTATCGGGGTCGGCAATGCCTCGCAATCCCTCCAACGCCGGTCCGTAGACCTCTGGATCCGTATTGGCAGCGATCTCGACGAGCGGATCGATGGCATCATAACACTTGAGGTCGATCAGAACGGCGATCACCGGTACGCGCACTGCGGGACGGCCCTGCAATGCTTCGAGCAGTGCCTTGGTAACCTCCGGACGGGGCAGTGCGGCCAGAGCCGCTTGCGCCGCCGTGGTCACTTCACCGCCGGCCGCGAGCGTGTCGATGAGTACGGGGATTGCCGAAGCATCGCCGATCATTCCCAGGCAACGAATCCCGGCCTGTTTCAGTTCGACCTTCGGCGATTCGACCAGCGACATCACCAGGGGCAGGACGTCGGCCCCACGCCTGGCGGCGGCAAGCTCGATAACGGCCAGTTTGCTTGCATCGGGCAAGTCGGCCAATTGGGCGAGCAGTTGGTCGAGTTGTTCGTCAGACAGCTTCTGAAGGTGCCCCGCAGCGATCCGCCGCCGATCCTCATCGTCGCTGGAGAACCACTGGAGCACTGTCGCTTCAGCCTTCGCACCCTGGAGCCTGAGCAAGCCTTCGATCGCTGCTCGTCGCGTCGCGGCCGGTTGACCCTGCCGGCTCAACTTCGTGTAGATCTCTTCCGCCTGTTGTCCGGCGGCAGCATGCCTCAACAGGGCGACGGCGAGCACCTGGGGAGTTGGTGCGCCGGCTTTTTCTGCCCGGTTGAGCAAGAACTGCCTTGCGGTACCCTCCGCAATACTCCCAAGGGCTCGGATTGCCGCCGTTGCGACCTGTGGATCAGCCGAATCGGCCAACGTCTTCAGGACAGCGACCGACGCGGCGTCGTTGCGTTTGGCCACCGAGCCGATGACGCCCAGCAGGTGTTCGCCTTGCGATTTGCCGAGCGCATCACGAAGCGCCGCGGTCGCCTCGGCGCCCGGAATCGATTCCAACGCGTAGCGTGCCATTTCCGCGGTCTCGGGTTGCGCTAACAGTTGAGACAGCAGGGGTACCTGGGCGGCCGTGCCGACCTGCCGGAGTTGCAGGCAGATATACTGCTTGGCGGCGAGCGTGGTGTCGTTCTTGTCGAGAAGATCGGCCAGCCTGGCGGCGCAGGCCGCACGGGTCTTGGGCGTCTTCATGGCCGCGATCGTCTCGCGATCAATCGTGAGCAAGGCCGCCATATCCTGGCCGGACTCGTACTTCGGCAACACCTTCCAGGCTTCTTCGGAAGGGACTTCGGCCGCCTGCAATCCCGACGAAACCGTCGCAAGTGCAGCCAGCACGACCAGCAGAACCATTTTGTAGGTCTTGAACATCGGTATTTCTGACTTCGGATCTGTTACGGATTTCGTATTGCGTGCTTTCGCGGTTTGATGCGTCGACGCGCACTGCTTACACAATCCATGGACTCCGCGCCGCCCGCGTGAGCATCGAATTGGCTTCGTCGTCGCCGACGAACCTATCCTGGGTAGGATCCCACTTCACCTTGCGTCCCAGCCGCAGGGCAACATCGGCCACATTACCGATCGTACTGGCGGCATGGCCTTCCTCCACCGGGGAGACGGGATCCTGGCGGGTTCGCATGCATCGGAACAGATCGGCCGTGTGCGACGTGTACGGATTGTCATCCGCAGGACTGGCGTGCAGAGGCTTGTCGTCGCCTTTGAGTTTCACGTCCAGGAGGGAAGCCGGTTCCGCCCAAATCCCTTTGCGGTTCACGTGCACCCAACCCTCGTCGCCCTCAAACTTGCAGCCTTGCGGGACTGGGTTGTCCGTGTTGGTATACTTCATCTTCAGCCCGCTGGCCCAGGTGAGTTCCGTCTGCCAGGAGATCCAGGTGTCGGTCATCCCCTCGTCGGGCAACACGCCGGTTCCTTCGATTTCAAAGGGCTTCTCGAACACCTCGGGGCACCCCCAACCGGCAATGTCCAGATGATGCACTCCCCAGTTGGTGATGAAGCCCGCACAGTAGTGCGAGATCATGTACATGGCCAGCCATTCGCAGCGCTTCTTGTCGAAGGGGATGAAAGGCGCCGGCCCGCTCCACATGTTGTAGTCGAAGCCCTCGGGCGGATCGCAGGGCGGTTCCACCGGATATGACCTGCCGCCCGGGGCCCCTACGTAGATCGTGTGGACCTTGCCCAGGTAGCCGTTGCGGGCCAATTCGCAAGCGTGGCGGAACTTCGGATCGCTCCGCTGCTGCGTGCCGGTCTGGAACACGCAGCCATACTGGCGCACGGCGTCCCGAACCTTGATGCCGTCGCCGATCCAGCGCGTGACGGGTTTTTCGCCGTACATATCCTTGCCGGCTTCGATCGTCCGGCTGTAGACGACAGCGTGCCAGTGATCGGGCACGCAGCCCCAGATCACGTCGATATCGTCCCGTGCGAGCACATCGCGAAAATCGCCGTAGATCTTGCAGCCCTGATAGGACTCGCGTCCCAGCCGCTCGGCGTAGTGGGCTTCAACCTGGCCTTGGGCCAACACGGCGCGGTCTCTGCGGCATTCGGCGATGGCCACGACCTGGTGGTCGGGCAGAGGAAACATGGCGCGCAGCGAACTGCTGCCGCGGTTGCCTACGCCGAACATCCCGATCGTGATCCGATCGCTGGGCGGCAACTCGCCGTTCTTGCCCAGCGCAGAGCCCGGCACTATCCAGGGGCTTGCCGCAAGTGCGGCGGCACCGGCCAGAAATCGCCGGCGCCCGAGACGTCGATCGGTCTTTTTCCGCAAGTCCACGTTCATAGGAGACTCCCTTATGGTCGCTGTTCGCTGCGCGAACAAGTGCTTTTTTCTTCCGTGTTCACAGAGAACCGCGACGGTCTGTTTGTTCGCGGAGCGAACAACAACAACATTACTTCCCGTCTGTCCACATTGAGTCGATCAATTCCACGGTCTTGTCCACCAGCACCTGGCCGCCTTCCGGGCCGACGTGATTACTGTGTACGATGGCACTATAGTGCCCTCCTTTCACGGCCCGGGCGGTCGGCAAATAGGTGCCGGGGCCTGCAAGCTGGACGACGAACGTCTGCTCGGCCTTGCTCCGGCCCTTGATCTGAATCCCAAAATCAGTGAAAAGTTCGAATTGGTTCGTGCAGACCACGGCATCGCCGATCCGCACCGCATGGATTTCCGTCTCCTGCATCGGATTGGGATCGGTCTTCTGCCGTTCGAAACGATCGACCGTGGCCTGGTACCACTTCATCCGGCGATTCTCACTGTCGGCGGCCTTGGGATCCTTCGCTATCTTGGCGACGGCCGCGTCGACACCGGCCTTGGCTTCTGCATATTCTGCCTCGGTCACCAGCCGCATCGGCAGCGCCACGGTTTCGGCCTTGTGGACCAGCGGGACGTCGGTGTGGCGATCGTCTCTGACGGCCGCCCAGGCGTCGTCAACCGCCGCGGTGATGCGTCGCGCGATTTCGTTCAGGCGGTCCAGTCCCCGCAGCTCGCGCATGCGTTCCTCGGCCGTCTTGCGATACATCAAGTGAGGCGATTGATCGCCGGCCGCACCGCACAGGCCGATCACGCAGAGACCTTTGCCGTATCGCTCCTGGAGCGCCGCTCGCACCGGGTGCCAGTAGTCGGCATTGACGGCGCGGCGCGATTCGACCTCCTGACTGGGGCACGATACGTTGACGATCGCAGCCAGAGGGCTGTCGCCGTCGGTCCAGAAGAACATCGTCCCGATGTCGTGGTCTTCATAGCCCTCCAGTCCCCGGAACTCGGGGCCGTTGGTCGGGCCGTACATCCGGGCCGATCCGTCGGCATACACGGCCCGCCGGTTGTAGGCGACCACGGCATGGCTGAGCCCCCAGGCAACACTCCCGGGTTTGCGGGCCTTCCACGCTTTCGCAATCGCCTCGGCGATCCGTTCCGCAAAGAACGAACGATACTCTTCCACCTGGGTGACGCCTTCCTTGGGAAGAATCCAGTTTCCCAGCCGCAGTTCCGGCGCCGTGTGCGTGTGCGTTGCGGCAAGGAAGATCTTCTGCGTATCCAGGTCGGGCAGCCGCTTCGCCGTCTCCTGGCGGACCATCTCCAGCACATCGCTCGGAATGACGACAACGTCGCAGGAAACAACCACGGCCGAATCGATCGATCGGTCGCCGTCGCGCGTTTCGATCGCAACGACATTTGCCGTGACCGGACTTTCCACTCCGGTCGATATCCGTATGTGGAACTGGCCCGACAACGCCGCGGGCTTCTCCGGAGTAATGTCGGTGGCCGCCGCCCCGACATACAACTGGCCTCCCCAGGCGACGGGCGACAAGAACGCAAGAACGATTCCTGTGCCGAGTGCCGTCAACGATCGCCAGAACATGACAGGAGTCTCCTTGGTTGTAGTTCAGAGTTCCCTCAAACCAGTTTTCCCAGATGCTCCAGACTTCGCGCAGCCTGGTCCGGAGTCCCACATTCGACGCTGAATACGATATCTCGCGGGCACTTGTCCTGCACGGTCTTCACGATGCGGTCCCAGTCCAGCACGCCGTGGCCGCACGCACAGCCGACCGGCGTCCCCGACACCTTGCCTCGCTCGGCATCGGAATGCTCCACCGAGATATCTTTGGCATGAAGGTGAACCAATCGTTCGGCCACTCGATCGAGCCAAGCGTACACGTCCTGCCCGGCAAGGTAGGCGTTCCCTGTATCCAGATTGATCCCGATCGAGGGAGAACGAACCAGGTTGTAGATCCGGTCCAGGCCATCGGGTGTCTTCGAATACTGCGCGTGGGGTTCCAGGCCGATCTTGACGCCGCGCCGCTCGGCCACGAAGGCAGCTTCCTGCAAAGTGTACTTGATGAGGACGAAATCCTCTTCCTCCGTGGTCCACTTTGCCTTGATCCCTTCGTCGGTATTGATCACGGGCACGCCAATCTCCGCCGCCACGCGAACCGCCAGCTTGATGTACTCACCGTGTACGTCGGGACGCCCCAGCGGCCCATGGCTCTGCAACCCCGAGATCTTCAGCCCCGCCGCATCGCAGGCCTCTTTGATGCGGAACGGGTCGTCGAACATCGAGACCGTATGAAAATACCCGGCCTCGCTCATCAGTTCGCGACCGAAATGGATCATCGGCTCGAACCACTTGTAACCCATCTTCGCGGCCTGCTCGACGGCCCACTCGAAAGGCTTATCGCTGCTCCGCGAGAACTCCGCATTCAAACCGACAGAAACTGCACCCATTTCCGCGCTCCTTTCGCATCTGGACAGGGTCTCGGACCGTATGTCACGACAGTCAGCACTTTCCCGGAATTTTCGACACTCCGCTAGTGGAATGCAATTGCGAAATATCGCAAGTTACTTGCAACTTTGGCCAGGCCAAGTGGGTGACGCCTGCCGGGTGTCACAAGTGGGTGACGCCTGCCGAGCGTCACAATCGCCTCTTCAGTGAGGCAACCATGTGGGAAGTCAACTGGACGCCGAAGATGCCGCTCGAATGGGCCCCGCACCAGTCGCACCCGGCAGGCGCGACCCACGGTGGGTGACTCCCGCCGAGTGTCACTATCGCCTCTTCGATGAGGCAACCATGTGGGAAGTCAACTGGACGCCGAAGATTCCGCTCGAATGGGCCCCACACCAGTCGCGCCCGGCAGGCGCGACCCACCATTTATCGGGCCCCCAGCCGATAGCGTCCCGGCGTCTGGCCAATCGCACGCTGAAACACGGCGTTCATGTACTGGGCCGTGGCGAACCCTGCACGCCGGGCAATCTCTTCCACGGGCAGATTGGTGGTCACCAGGAGTTGCTGCGCCGCGTTCAACTGACTTCGCTGGATCTCCTCATGGACCGTCCGCCCGACCACCCGGCGAAAACGAGCATCGAGGGTCGAACGAGAGACGCCCGACGCTCTCGCCACATCGGCAACCTGAATCCCCTCGACGGCGTGCTGCCGGATGTAGGCCAACGCCGTGGAGGCAACGACGTCTTCCGTGGCCACCAGGTCGGTCGACTGACGCGTGATGACTCCGACCGGATCGACGACGAGATGCTCGTTCCGGCGGATCTGACGGTTCATCAACGCGTTCAGCAATTCGGCAGCCCGGTAGCCGATTTCCTCCGTTCCCTGTACGATGCTCGTGAGTGGTGGGTGGGCCAGGTTGCAGATCAGCTCGTCGTTGTCGACGCCGATCACCGCGATGTCCTCCGGCACGCGTATTTCCAATCTGCGGCAGGCCTCCAGCACGTGTCGAGCTCGGGCGTCGTTGGCCGCCATCAGTCCGAGGGGTTTTGGCAACTCCGCCAGCCAGGCGGCCAGTTCCTCCTGCAGTTGCTCCCAACTATGCGAGGCGTTGATGCGCCCGGAATACACAGAGCATTCGTAGCCGGTCTCACGGAGATGCTGGACGAACGCCTCGCGTCGGTGGAGATTCCAGGGATCGATGGTCCGCCCCGGCACACCGCAGTAGGCGAAGTGCTGCAATCCGCGTTCGATCAGGTGGTTTGCGGCCAGGACGGCGATCTGCCGATTGTTCGTGCTGACGGTGGCGATATTGAGTTCGCACGAACAGTCGTCGCGGATGGCCCCCACCCCCACGGCCGGGATCTCCAGCCCCACGAGCCGTTTCGGAATCCGAGGATCGTCCAGATCGGCGATTACCCCGTTGAAATGCCCGTGGTGAAAATCGGGAATCTTGGCCTGGGGATCGTCTTCGAGAAACACGCTCCAGTCGCCCGATTCGCGGACGAATCGCGTCACACCTTCGATCACCTTGCGATCGAAGCGCTTATTCAGACTCATGACCAGAGCAACGTGATTCATAGCACGAAGTACCTCATCCCTCAAACCACATAAAAGGGGTCAGGACTCTTTGTTTCTTGGAAGACCTGCGTATTCTCCCCAACGAACGTCACGTCGATAGGGTAAACAAAGAGTCCTGACCCCTTTTTCTCAGCCCGTTCCCAGCATGCCCCGCACCACGATGAGGTAGGTTGCCAACACCACGGCCAGCACGTACATCAGCCACTTCACGTCGCGTCCCTGCCCGGAAAGCAGCTTGACGACCGGATAGGAAATGAACCCCAGCGCCAGGCCGTCGGCGATCGAGGAGGTGAGCGGGATGGAAAGGAACGTGATGAACGCAGGAAGGGCCTCTGCCTCGTTCGACCACTCGATCTTCGTCACATTCCGCATCATCATGGCGCCTACGAGAACCAGGGCCGGGGCAGTGAGCGACGGATAGCTCCCCACCATCTGAATGAGTGGCGAGAAGAACAGCGCCAACAGGAACAACGACGCGGTCGTCAGAGCCGTGAGCCCTGTGCGGCCGCCTTGCTGTACCCCGGCGGCGCTCTCGATGAAACTCGTCACCGTGCTGGTGCCGCAGGCCGCACCGACCACTGTGCCGACAGCATCGGAGAGCAGGGCCTGCCGGGCACGAGGGATCTGGCCGTCCTTGACCAATCCGGCCTGCTCGCAGACACCGAGCAGTGTTCCCAGTGTGTCGAACAAGTCGAGGAACAGAAAGACCAGGATGAACGGAATCATCGGCCCGGCAACGGCCAACGAAAGGTTCATCTTCAGGAAGGTCGGCGCCATCGTGGGCGGCGTGGACACAACGGCAGTTGCCGGCGTGAAGAAGGTCATCAGCTTCGACTGGGTCACGAGTTCCGACCCGGCGACAACCGCGGGTAGGTGGGGAATCAGCCACTTCAGCCCGAGTGCGAACAGCGTGGTCGCCAGGATGCCCAGGACGATCGAGCCCCGAACGCGCCTGGCGTAGAGACCCGCCGTCAACAACAGACCGAAGGCAAAAACGAGCACGTCCGGGGCCGCTACCTGCGGATTGAGTTTGACCAATTGTCCCTGTCCGGCCACGATCACACTCGCCCCTTGAAAGCCGATGAAAGCGATGAACAGGCCGATTCCGACGGCGATGGCGTTCCTCATGCTCGGGCTGATCACGTTGAGGATCGCTTGACGTATCCCAAGCAAGGAAAGAGCAAGGAACAGGACACCGGCAACAAAGGTCACTCCGAGGGCAACCTGCCAGGGAGCGACCTCGCCCGCCTGTAGTGCGCCGGACGCCACGCGCGCGTCGATCAAGGCCGACGCTGCCGGAATGACCGAGAGGGCGAAAATGAAGTTCTCTCCCATTCCCGGCGCCTGGGCGATCGGGAACCGGGCGTAGAGTCCCATCACGGCCGTGGCGATCGCGGCGGCGACGCAGGTGGCGACCAGGACAGCGTCACCGTCCATCCCGTTGGGGTTTCCCAAAGCGTCCCTGGTGAGCACCATCGGCTGAAGGAAGATGATGTAGGCCATGGTCAAGAACGTCGTCACCCCAGCCAGAAGCTCCGTGGTAATCGTCGTCCCGTTCTCACGAAGTCGGAAGATCCGGTCAAACATGTTGTTTCCATTCCTCCCTTGAGCTGAGTGCGCGTCGCAACCCGTCTCTCACCGAGACCAGATGGTCGCGCGCCGATGCAGAAAGATCAAGGGGCCGAGAAGCACGCACCCCGTTGGGTCAGACGGGCTCCGGCGCGCAGGGCTGAGCTGTGACCCGTTGCGACAGGACGCAACCTTGTCGCGCCGCCCAGGAGTATGCCCGACTCCCCCGCGCCATGCCCCCCCAATGAGTGGCGAAATTGTCTTTTCCTCCCCGCTCGCTTAACGTTACAGGTCTCACGTTTCCCTAGTGGCAGCATTCTCAACGCGTTCTTTCCCCAACGATCCAAGGACTACAGATCATGCGAAGTCGATTGTCGTTCCTCCTGTTCATGCTTGGCCTGCTCGTCGTTCCCGCGACGCTCTACGCGGATGGCACCGTCGCATTTCGCGGCGACTGGACCGGAAGATCCACTGCGACCAATCTGCCGACCACCTGGGACGGCGACAGCAATATTGTCTGGAAACAGAAGTTGCCCGGCCCCGGCACGTCGATTCCCATCGTCGTTGACGGTCGGATTTATCTGACCTGCTACTCGGGCTACGCCGAATCGACTGACGATCCCGGCAACAAGGAAGATCTGGTCCGTCACCTCGTCTGCCTCGATCGCGCATCCGGGAAGATCCTCAACACCAAGACGTTCAAGGCCACGATGCCCGAATCGGATTACTCGGGCAGCGACAATAACATGATGCACGGCTACGCATCGAGCACGCCGACCACCGACGGAGAACGGATCTACGTCTTCTTCGGCATCTCGGGCGTCTACTGCCTCGATCTCCAGGGCAACGAAATCTGGCACCAGGAGGTCGGCATGGAGACCGACCCCTGGGGCTCTGCCACCTCACCGCTACTCTGCAAAGACCTTGTGATTGTCAACGCCAGCATCGAGAGTAAATCGATGATCGCGCTGGACAAGATGAGCGGCAAGGAAGTCTGGCGGGTCGAAGGGATCAGCAAGTGTTGGGCCTCTCCCGTGCTGGTCAACACGGAGGAAGGCCGACAGGAAATCGTGCTCAACGAGCCCAAGAGACTGGCGGGCTACGATCCGGAAACCGGCAAGGAACTCTGGTACTGTGAAGGCATTCCGGACGGCTATATCTGCCCATCCGCCATTGCCGAGGGCAATGTCGTTTACGCCATCGGCGGGCGGAAGAACACAGCCATCGCCGTTCGCTCGGGCGGGCGAGGCGATGTGTCCGAAAGCCATGTCCTGTGGCGTACCGGCAAGGGTTCAAATGTCTCTTCACCCGTTCTTCTCGACGGCTACCTCTATTGGTTCCACGAGAAGAAGGGAGTCGCAATCTGCCTCAACGCTGCCAACGGCGAAGTCGTTTACGAAGAGCGACTCGAACCGCGGCCGGATCTGATTTACTCGTCGGTCCTTGCCGCCGACGGCAAACTCTTCGGTCTGTCGCAGCACAACGGCACCTACGTCCTGGCGGCGAAACCCGAATTCCAGCAGTTGGCGGTCAACAAGCTGGGCGACGATTCCAGCCGAGCGAACGCGTCGCCGATCGTTTCTGATGGCCAGATCCTGCTCCGCACCGACCAGGCGATCTATTGCATCGGCCAGTGAGCCTCGTCGTCCAGAAGCCCAGCGGCGTCGCACCTGGCCCCGTGCCGTGCGCAGGCTGCCTCCCGCAAGAAGAGCACTTGATCTCTTCTCACGGGCGTTTGCGCCGATCATAATGGGCGCTAATCACGAGACTCAATTGACAACCGGAGGGAGACATGGCCAGAAACGAAACGCGTCGTTTAAGCCGGCGAGGATTTTTGAAGAACGCCGCGGCCGCAGCCGGCGGCACGCTTGCAGTTCCTTATCTGATTCCTCGCGGCGTTCTCGCTTCCGAAGACAAACTCGGGGCGAATGACCGTATCGGCATCGGCGGCATCGGCATCGGCCGACAGGGTTCGGGGGTGTTCCGGAATTGCGTGAAGTCGAAACACGGCCAGGCCATCGCCATCGCCGACGTCAACGCCGCCACGGCCGCCAAACACCGCAAGGACTACAAGATCCAGACCTACAACGACTATCACCAGTTGCTCGAACGCAAAGACGTCGACGCGATCGTTACGGCCACTCCCGACCACTGGCGAGCTCTCGTGACCATCCACGCCTGCCAGGCCGGCAAGGACGTCTATGCCGAAAAGCCTATGACCCTCACCATCCGCGAAGGCCGCCTGATGGTCCAGGCGGTTCGCAAGTATGAGCGGGTCTTCCAGACCGGCTGCCAACAACGATCGCAGAAAGAGAACCGCTTCGGCTGCGAATTGATTCGCAACGGCCGCTTGGGCAAGATTGAGATGGTCATCGGGCACAATTATCCCAGTCCCTGGGAGTGTGCCCTGCCGGCCCAGCCCGTGCCGGAGGGGTTGGACTGGGAACGCTGGTGCGGCCCGAATGAACTCGTCCCTTACAACAAAGACCTGTGCTTGCCCCGTGCGAATCCGGGATGGATTTCCTTCCGGCCTTACTCGGGCGGAGAAATGACCGGCTGGGGCGCCCACGGGCTCGACCAGATCCAGTGGGCACTGGGGATGGACGGAGCCGGTCCCGTCGAAATCTGGACCGAAGGGCCGAAATTCGACCCGCCCACCTACACCCAACCCGAATCGCGGGAACGGGGCGAGAAGATCTGTTCCAGTCCAATGGTCTTCTTCCGCTATGCCAACGGCATCACGGTTAAACTCGACAACGGCAACCCCGGCGGCGCCATCTTCATCGGCGAGAAAGGCAAGATCGAGATCTTCCGCGGCCGGGTCACCTCGAATCCTGCCGAATTGGTCGAAGAGCCAATCCGCGACGACGAAATCCACCTCTACAAGAGCGACAATCACACCGAGAACTGGCTCGAGTGCATCAAGTCGCGTGAAAGAACGGTGGCCGACGTGGAAATCGGACACAGTTCCACCACGCTCTGCCACCTGGGCAATATCGCCCGATGGGTCGGCCGGAAGTTGACATGGGACCCCGAAAAGGAGGTGTTCCCCGGCGACGACGAAGCCAACAGCCACCTGGATCGCCCGCGGCGCGAGGGATACGAGCTTCCCGAGACGGTGTGAGCAGGCAAGCGACGGGAGATTCCGTCAATCGGCGGTTTCGGATCGAAACGGCGGACAAGTGTCTTCACTGAAGACGGCATATCGGGTGCCGCACCTCTTCGCGTGATACATGGCGCGGTCGGCCGCATCCAATATGGCTGCGCTGTTGCGGTACTCGCCGCCGGATACCACGATTCCGACACTCGCCGATACGGTGACGGTCAACCCAGCTAGTTTGAACGGCTCGTCGATTCGATGCAGCAGTCGATCGGCGGCACTTGCCGCGCCAGCAGCATTCTCCACGTGATGCAGGATCGCCGTGAATTCGTCCCCCCCGTATCGGGCAACCAGATCGTCGGGACGCAGGTTCCGCCGCAAACGCCCGCTGATTTCGCACAGAACCTGGTCGCCAAGCCGGTGACCAAAAGTGTCGTTCACCGATTTGAAGCCGTTCAGGTCGAGAAAAAGTACGGCGAAACTGGCACTCCGGCCGTCGAGCAACGCCTGGAGATGGCGTTCGAAGAGCAAGCGATTCGGCAATCCTGTAAGCGGATCCTCACCACCCTCAGGGGGCAATTTCAAGATCGGGACAATACGAAGCACAAGGATTGCCGTCGTCTCCGGCGGCGAAACCAGCAATCTCCACCACACGGGAATGAGGTGACCGTCTCTGTGAAAAACCCGGGTCTCGGTGAACCCGGCTTCGTTTGCCGTCTGGTGAGAATCATATCCAGGCGACAAATCCCCCAAAGTGATGGACTGCCATTCCTCATTGGAGTAGCCCAACAGGGACTCGGCGGCACGGTTGGCGTAGGTGATTCGGCCGGTGCCGATGTCCGCGACGCAGATGGCATCTTCCGAGAGATCGATCAAGAGACGCACGGCAGGCCCCGAAGGGAAGTGATCAGGCGTTTGCGACCTATCGGAGCGGGTTCTCGCCGGCCCCGGAATCTGCCCTGAAGGGGTGGAGTTCTGTGATGAAGATCGATTCGAGTCACTTCGCATGGTTGTGCGTTTCTATTGCACCAAATGTCCTGCTGCTCGGTAGAACCGGACCTCTAAGAAAAACTGGCACAATCCGGCCAAGCTGCATGCAGGGCAGCTTGCTCGGGCGGGGCGGGCTCCATAGACTTCTGGCATTGGAGGCATCATTTTACGGCGGTGTGGGCCCTGACTCAAAGGGCTCGCGTGCGTCCTTCAATCCTTTACCGGCAGTGTCAGGTACATGGACCATGATGTGACACGGGATTGGATCCCATTAGCCCCTACCTCTATCAGCACATAACAAAGGACCGGCATATCCTGTTTTCCTGCAAGCGTTTGTGAAACCAATCCCGGCGGATTTTTCCGCAATGACGGCATGAGTCTCCTAATGCCAATATCCCTCAATTAGTTTGTGTACTTTATTCAGATTGCCTATACTAACATCCTGAGGGGCAGGAGAGGGCATGCGGTGAGGGCGATTTGTCGCCTGCGGATGGGTTCCCTTGGAAGCCGTCCAGCAGCCCCTAGCCGGGTGTGTTCTGCCGATTCTGCCCGCTCTGAGCTGACCTGTCCGGTTGCTTCTGGCAACCGAGTCTACCTTCACCCGACCCTGGTCCCCGCGTAACCTTCCACAACACACTTCCCACCCTCTTTCGTCCAAACATCTGCACCCCGATGATTGCTCTAAGATCCCTGTCTGGACTGTCGTGGCTACTTCGGCGTTCGCTGGCAGACATCTGTCCCAGCATCCTCGAATCTGAGGAGTTCCAACGCTTGCTTCAACGAGAACGTCGTCGTGCGGATCGCAACGGCGAGACGTTCTCGCTCATCATCATGGCTCCCCGCAATGCCCAGCATGGCAAGACACTTCTGCCGGAACTCACCCGCGTGCTGCAATCGCGTTTGCGGGCCACGGACGATGTCGGCCGGATTGACGAGGATCGGCTGGGCGTCTTGCTGCCCGACACGCCCAGTGCCGGGGCGTGGACAGTGGTGGATCACGTCGTTCATCTTCTCCCCAAGGACATCCTGTCGCCAATTTGCGAGGTTTACACCTATCCTTCCTTTGACGAGGGCGAAGAGGAACTCGGCAGCAGTCTGGACGATCGCGAGTTGGAAGGTGTTCCGGTTGGTGAAGGCAGTCTCCGGAGTGGCGACGTTGCTTTACCGGATGGGCGGCGAATGGAAACGTTGTTCGTGATTCCGCAGCCCGCCTGGAAACGGGGGATGGACGTCCTGGGGGCCTTGGTCGGCTTGGTACTGTTGTCACCGATTCTGGCGGCGGCCGCGATTGCCGTCAAGTTGACGTCGCCGGGCCCGGTCTTCTTCCGGCAACTCCGGCGCGGTCAAGGCGGAAGAGCGTTCACGCTCTACAAGTTCCGATCGATGATCGACGGCGCCGAGGCGATGCAGCCCGCACTGCGATGCCGGAACGAGCAGGACGGCCCGGCGTTCAAGATCAAGGCAGATCCTCGGATCACGCCGCTGGGAAGATTCCTCCGGCGAACGGGGCTGGACGAGTTTCCGCAACTCTGGAACGTGCTGAAGGGCGACATGACCCTGGTCGGTCCTCGACCCTTGCCGTGCCGCGAATCGGACACCTCGGAAACATGGCAGCGGCGGCGTCTCGACGCGAAACCCGGTTTGACCTGCATCTGGCAGTCGCGCGGACATGACAAGGTGTCGTTCGCGGAGTGGATGCGGATGGACATGCGTTACCTTGAGCGTCAGAACCTCTCGTTGGATGCGGGTTTGATCGCGAAAACGGTATTCATGGTTGTGAGGTGCAAGGCGTCGGGGTGAATTAAGTTGTCCAGGATCGACGGCGTTACGCTCGGTTTCCAGACAGCCCGGCCGACTCGGCAAAGGTGGACTTCCTATGAACGGTAATCGGCAATCGCGTCCGGAAGTTACACTCCGGGACATTCTGTTCGCGGTGTTCCGCCACAGGAAGAAAGCTGCCGCGTTCTTCCTCTTCGTCATGACGGCAACGATCGTCATTACTTTTCTGACTCCCAGGACTTATCTATCCAAGTCCAAGCTGTTCGTGCGTCTCGGACGCGAAAACGCGATGCTCGATTCGGCGGCCACCTTGGGCAACAATCCGGTCGTCGCCGTGCCCTCGTCGCGGGAAAGCGAAATCAACTCGGTCGCCGAGATGCTGGCAAGCCGGGCGATCCTGGAGCGGGTGGTCGACGAACTCGGTCCAGAGACCGTCCTGGACGATCGGACGCAGGGAATGTCAGAGCAGTCGGCGAGAGAGGGCGGAGTCGCTCAATGGCTGCAGGAAACCGGCAACCAAGCACGCAATTGGGCTTCCGGCGTCGTCGATTCCCTGCGCAGCGCGGTCTCATCCTCCTCCCTCACTCCTCGCGATCAGGCCCTGGAACTACTTGTCAAGACGCTGACGGCGGAACCCGTCAGGAAATCGAACGTCGTCCTCGTCACTTACGAAGCCAGGCAACCCGAACTTGCCAAACAGGTCGTTGCGTCAGCGGTCA
Source organism: Planctomycetaceae bacterium (assembly GCA_012719125.1). Lineage (GTDB taxonomy): Bacteria > Planctomycetota > Planctomycetia > Pirellulales > Thermoguttaceae > JAAYAY01. The sequence goes on from JAAYAY010000364.1 coordinate 31,363, forward strand.
ACGCGTATCTCGAGCAGCATGTCCGTTTGAATCGGACCCGAGGCACGCACGAGTTCTTTGCCGAGCACACGAAGCGTTTGGGAGACGAGTTGGAGCGGCTTGAGGGCGAGTTGGGGAACTTGAAGACAACCACCGGATTGACGTCGGTCGATGAGCAGCGGACGCAGATCGTTGCCCGGATCGGCCGTCTGGAGGATGAACTGCTCACCGCGCAGGCGGCACGAGTCGAGGCTGAAACGAAGGTGGCAGCCTTGCGGGCGAAGCTCGCCGAATTGCCGAAGGAACAGGTTTTGGAAACAAACACCGGGATCGGGAATCAGGGCACCGACCTGATTCGCGAGAAGTTCTTCGCCCTTCAGGTCGCGGAAAGGGAGGCCGCCTCGATCTATACGGCGAACCATCCGAAGTTGCAGATGGTCCGGGGGGAATTGGCGGAGGCCGCACGGATCATGGACGAGCAGGAACCGACGAGAACGGAGGTCAAGACCGCACCGGATGCTTCCTACGAGCAAACCCGCCTGGCCCTGATTGCCGAAGAGCCCCTGCTGGAGGCTCTTCAGGCGAAGACTGCGTCGCTGGAGAAGCAACTGGCAGATGTGCGAGGCTCTCTGGAGACGTTGAACGCCAACGAGATTCGCATCACTCACTTGAAGCGCGAGATTGATCTGTGCGAAGCCGACTACCGCAAGTATGCAGCGAACCTGGAAGAAGCGCGAATCGACCAGGCCATGGAGACGGAGCGGATGTCGAATATCAGCGTAGTCCAACCGGCAAGTTTCGAGCCGCGAGCCATTCGACCCCGGAGAGCATTGAATCTGGCTCTCGGACTGCTGGTGGCCGTGGGGGGAGCACTCGGCGTGGCCCTGTGCGCTGATTACCTGCAGCGGTCATCCTCCGTGCCAGGCTCCTCGGAAGACTCTCCAAAGCGGCCCGACGTGGCGGAAAGCCCGCGAAGAAGCATGGACGCCCCTGCGTTGGCCGGGAGAGGTTGACCAAGGTCGGTTTTGGGTGCAGAAATCGTCGAGACGGCCTCAAGGCATGCCCTCTTGAAGCTCGGGTTCTCGCGAGGAGTGTCCGCTGAACGACCAACGCGTACAAGAGTCTCGGTTCCCATGTCCCAAATAGTCGATCAGCCAACAGGAACACATAGCGGCAACGGCGGGGAAATACTGTTTGCCCCCCCCACGCGTTTTGCCCTTGCTGCGCGGTGGTTCGCGTTGATTCGGGACCGGTCGACCGTTCTTTCCACGGTCGGGACGTCATTTGCCGTGTTCGGAATGTGGGCCGTCCAAGGGATCCTGCTGGCGAGGATTTTGGGGCCCGAGGGCCGCGGCGGATACGCGACCGCCATTTACTTCACCCAGACGCTCCTCTACATCGGGACGCTCGGCACGCTGCAGTCGATCGCTCGTCGGGCCGGAACCACTTCCTCCAAGCTCCCCGAGTTGGTCCGTGCGGCCCTGGGGCTCGGATTTCGCACCGGTTGCCTGACGATCGGAATCGTCGCCTTGCTGACGTGGGTAGCGCTGCCTGCGGACCGGCACCACCTCATTCCACTCTGCCTGGCCGCATCGCTTCTTCTACCCGTCGAACACATGCGTTTGATGGTGCTGGCGGTAGACCACGGCAGCGCGAACTTCTTCCGATACAATCTCGGACAGCTTGTCGCTGCCGCTGCCTTTCCGGCCCTGCTGGCCTTTGTGTGGATGACAGGAACCGCATCCACGACGGTGGTCGTATTGCTGACACTGGCCTCGTCTGCATTCGGTCTCGTGTTTCTTCTTCGCCTCCGATCCGGATCGGTGATCTTCGGCGCCGCAGAGCCCGACCGTCGCACTTTGATTCGAGAGGGGGCGCCATTTGCGGTGTCGGTGGTTGCCTCGAATCTGTTCAATCGCCTTGACACGCTGCTCGTCATCTGGTTTGCGAGTCTGACTACCCAGGGATACTATGCGGCGGCCCTGGCCGCCGTGAACCTGCTGCTGGTTGCACCGAACGCGCTGGCCCTGTTCAGCTTCAACTGGGGTGTCAAGCAGCGGGACATGCCGCACCTGGCGATGCTCGTATCGCGAGGTGCGGCCGTGGTGCTGCTGCAGACGATCACAGCACTGGCGTTCGCTGCGGCCTTGCCGACCCTGATGATTCTCGTCTTTGGAAAAGATTTCCGCGGAGCGATCGCCCTGGGGATGGCTCTACTGCCGGCGATGGCCATTGCGGGTCTCTCTCAGGTTGCGGAGGGATACCTACGCGGGCGAAACAGGGCCATCGTCGGCGTGTGGGCCCGCGTGTTCGGAGCCGTCGTTCTTGTGAGCAGCGCGTTGTTGCTCAAGGCCGGTTGGGGCACGTTCGCGATCCCGATCGCCGCCACTGCCGGCAATGCAGCGTGTGCGATTTTCCTCGGTCTCTCGATTGTCGGAGACGCGTGGCGGCGAAACCCCTTGGAGATGTCCGAGAAGGCAAGAGCGGAGAGCCCAGAATGACCGTCGCCGCACTAGCTTCGGACGCAACGCCCAGCACATGCGAGGACATGGGCTCAAGCGTTCACGTGGTCCTGGGAAGCATGCTGCTTGCTGCTGTTGTCTTCTTCAACGAGTCGAATTTCCGTGAAGTCGACGTGGAGAACCCTGCGTTTGACTGGCAGATCGGCGTACGGCTCATTGTCTGTGCCGGGTGTGGATTGTACGGATGCATGCACATTGCCCGCACGCTACCCTATCTGACCAAGATGCCCGGTCTCCTCTCCGTGTTGCTCGGCGGTTGGGTTTTGGTGACGGTTCCCTTCGGAGTGAATCCCGTCTACTCTGCCGGAGCCGCTACCGCCTTGTGGTGTTTCATCCTGGCGGCACCTGCGATACTCCTCTCGCTGGGACGCGAGCGCTTCATCCAGGTTACTCTTCTGGCATTGACGTTCTATCTGATCGGGTCGTGGATCGCGTATTATGCCGCCCCTGAACTGTCGCGAATGCATGAAGTGGACGGTAGTATACGATTTGGCGGTCTTAATCACCCCAACGCAACCGGTCGTCAAGCGGCCCTTACCGTCGCGATGGCCTTGGTAGCCGGCTTCTCCCGGGCAGTCCGCTGGAAGTGTCTCATCCCGGTCATGGCATTCGCGTTATTCACACTGGTGCTAACTGACAGTCGAACGGCAATCTGCGCCGCACTCGCCGTCCTGTCGCTGGTCCTCTATCGGAAAACGGACTTCACGACTAAGTACATCGCCGTCTATTCTATGATTGTGATTGGCGCAATCTGGCTGGCATACCAGCAACCTGAACTCGACGCGGTGTTTTCCAGGGTTTCGCGTTCAGGTGAGGCAGAGGAGATCACAACGCTTACTGGACGTACCGACCTGTGGGACTTCGTTCTGCGAAAGGTGTCCGAATCACCGATTCTTGGGTACGGATATGGTTGCTCCAGGTTCGTGATTGTCGCAGAGCACTACTGGCCGACACACCATGCGCACAATGTCATCCTCAACATGCTGCTGGGGACGGGAATCCCGGGAGGACTCCTACTGCTTGCCATGTTCTTGGCGCTCATCCGCAGTGCAATCAGCGACCCGGACGATTTTTCGGATTTCATCCTGCTGCTCGTGTTGGTAGGCGGGATGGCAGATGTTGTCGTCTTCTCCCCGATTCCTGATTCGCACACGCTACTCTTGTTGGCGGCGTTCGCGTGGCGATTCCTGCCTCTAACGTGCTTCCCGCCGCTGATCGACAACTCTGATCGGAACCTGCCCCATGCTGACTCCTGCCCTTGAATCATCTCCGGAAGTAATGACTCAACTCGAAAAGCTGCCGGTCCATGCCGTGATGCTCACGAATTTCGTGGCACCTCACAAGCTTCACATGTACATGGAGTTGGCCAAACGCCTCGACAAGTTCACCATGCTGTTGTCGACACCCATGGAACCCAACCGTCGCTGGGCGACCGACTGGGGCAACCTCGATGTGCGTATGCTGCGGACATCCACGTTTCGCGCCCGTTACCGGCATCCGGTCGGATTTGCAGATCCCTACTACGTGCACATCCCTTGGAACACGATCGGCGTTCTCAAGGAGTTGCGTCCCGACGTCATACTCGCCATCGAACTCGGCGCGCGTTCTGCCCTAAGCGTCCTCTACAAAAAGTTCGTGAAATCCACGCCCTTGGTTCTCTATGGCGGCTTGTCCGAGCACACCGAAAAAGGTCGCGGGTTTGTGCGGCGCGGACTGCGGCGCTGGCTGGTGAAGAACGCCGACAGTTTTGCCGCCAACGGAGAAAGCGGCTGCCGTTACTTGCAGCGGATGGGCGCGTGTCCGGAGAGAACGCAACGCATTCACTATCCGACCTTGCCGGGAGTGTTCGACAAGATTCCCCTCGATCGAAACACCGACCACGTCCGGCGATTGCTGTATGTCGGCCGAATGATTGAGCGAAAGGGGATCCTCCCCTTCACGGAAGCTCTCGTTCGCTGGGCAAGCCGCAACCCGAACCAGGCCGTCGAGTTCACCCTGGCCGGCTACGGCAACCAGCAAGAGATTCTGGAATCGCTCCCGTGCCCCGACAATCTCACCATCAAGGTTCTCGGAGAATGCAAGTACGATCGTATTGCCCAGTGTTACGCCGCGTCGGACGTGTTTGTGTTTCCGACCTTGGGCGATGACTGGGGTATGGTTGTCAACGAGGCGATGCTGGCCGGGCTTCCGGTGCTCGGAAGCACCTACAGCCAGGCCGTGGATGAAATGTGCGTGCACGGCGAAACCGGCTGGCCCTTTCAGACGGACGATACGGCCGGGATGGAGCGGGCAATCGATGAGGCATTGAATACTCCGCCCGAGAAACTGCGCAAGATGCGATTCGCGGCGCGCGCTCGCGTGGAGGGGATGACGCCGCAATTGGCTGCCGAGGAGTGGATGAACGCCATCCGTCTTGCCCTGCAACACGCGGAACGGAAGTCTTGAGTCGCGTACGGGGCCTTCCCGACTTTCAAACCGCTCTCATCCGGCGAGATCGGTTGCCTGCACAAGTCGAGCAAATGGAAATGAACGTTACGGTCGCATCTGCTGGTGAACTTTCGCCGGAGCACGTGGCGGCGTGGTCGCGCATCCAGGAAGCGGAGCCGACGCTGCGCAGCCCTTTCTTCCGGCCTGAGTTTACGCAGATCGTCGCATCCGTCCGTGATGACGTGGAAGTCGCGGTCTTTGAGCAGGCCGGCAACCCGGTCGGGTTCTTCCCGTTTCATCGCGACAAGCGGAACGTGGCGAAGTCGGTCGGCCTGGATCTGTCCGATTACGAGGGAGTCGTCATTCCAGGCGACGCGCCGTGGACAGCCGAGCAGTTGCTCCAGGGGTGCCGCCTCAAAGCGTGGCGTTTTCGCCATCTGGTGGTAACCCAGAAGCCGCTGCTGCCCTACCACTGGATTGTCGGCGAAACATCCTACCTCGATTTGTCTCGAGGTTTTGAGGTGTTTCAGAACGTGAAACAGCGTTTGGGACAGCGGACCATCAGCCGAGTACAGCAGAAGTTGCGCAAGACCGAACGGGAGGTTGGCCCACTGCAACTGGTTGGACAGACACGCGACGAAACCGTCCTTGAGCAGTTGTTCCAGTGGCGGATGGAACAGTATCGGCAGTGCGGTTGCATGAACTATCTTGCCGAAGAATGGACGTGCGAGGTTCTCCGGCGCGTTGTTTCTGCGCAGGAGGGGCCCTTTGCCGGAATGATGTCGGCGCTTTATGCGGGCGACCATCTGCTCGCGGTCCATCTGGGCATGCGCAATGGCGGCCTTTTGCACGGCTGGTTTCCCGCCTTCAACCCCGCTTTCTCCGAGTACTCCCCAGGGCTTCTACTCTGGGTGCGGCTTGCGCAGGCGAGTCGCGAGTTGGGCCTGACGTGCATCGATCTTGGAATGGGTACCGAACGGTACAAGCAGAACCTCCGCTCAGGAACATTACGACTTGCGGAAGGGGCCGTCGATGCACGGCGTGCAAGAGCAGCCTTGTTCCGGGGGTGGCTCGAACTGAGAGAGCGGATCCGGTCAAGCCCGCTTCGCGGTCCCGTTCAAGGAATTGTCCGGAGCATTCGCAGGTGGTACCTGTATCGCCAGCCGCCCTGGGCGTCCGGAACCCGGAGGTACTCCCGGTTCGATTGTTAACACACGCGATCTTGGGATGAGCAATACTTGAATACGTGCAAATCGCCTGTTATGCGCCGAAACCAACTCGGGGAAGGTTGGATGATAAGTCTCCCGAACGAGTCATCGTCTTCGAACCATGCCTTGTCCCATCGGTCATCGATGCTATCGTTCCCTAAGGAACCATCGTGGTGGCGGAAGCTGCCGAAAGACGTCGGTATGCGGACGGCAGGGCGGATCGGTGCCGCATGCAATTCATTGTTGGGCAGCATTGCAGGGAACACCTTGGGAATCCTCACGTACCACCGAGTCACCGATCCCATCTCGAAGGTGCCAGTTCCCTTGCACAACGTAGCGCCGGCCCGTTTTCGCAAACAGATCAGAGGTCTGCTTGACCGCGGATTTCAGTTCTGGACGTTGAGCGACGTCATCCAACACCATCTTGAAGGCCGCGAGGTTCCGGCTCGTACGGTCGTTCTGACCTTTGACGACGGCTTTGCATCGGTCCACACGCAGGCCTATCCGTCGCTCTGCGAACTGAAGGTGCCTGCAACCGTTTTTGTCAACACGGCCTATCTTGACAAAGAGGCCCCGGCGCCGTTTGATGCCTGGGGAGTCGCTCACCATGACCGCGTGCCGGACGAAGCTTGGCGTCTGCTGACGACGGAGGAGTGCCGCTGCATGCAGGCGTCCGGGCTGATCCAAATCGGTGCCCACACGCACACGCACGCAGACCATCGTGGCGATCCCGAAGCATTTCGAGAAGACGTCCAACAATCCGTCGACATCGTGCGATCGAAGTTCTTTACCGATCAGGTGACGTTTGCATTTCCTTTTGGCGGCCGTCACACGGGATTTGCATCCGACGAGCTGATTCAAGCGGTCAAGAGGACGGGGGCCGCTTGCGGCCTTACCACAGAGCCCGTGCTCGTCGATCCCGCCTCCGATCCATTCTGTTGGGGACGCTTCAACGTCTTTCCGTGGGACACGAGCGCCACACTGGCTGCCAAGTTGTCCGGCTGGTATAGCTGGGCGCCGAAACTCAACAAGCGATTGGGGCGTGTTGCGAAGGCTGCCCTGCACCCGCACCGCCGTTTCGGGACCACAAATACAGGCTGGAACGGGCACGGAGGTCCGGTGTGAAAATCATCCTCTGTCATAATTTCTACCGAGAGCCGGGCGGCGAGGACCGTGTCCTCGCCGACGAGGAGCGACTGCTGCTGGAAAACGGACACCGAGTCGTCCGCTTCACCCGCCACAGCAACGACATTCGCGGCGAGGGCGGCCTGCGACTGGCCTTGGGAGCCGTCTGGAATCGCAAGGCTGCCGCACAACTGCGAGCAATCGTCTCGTCGGAGCGGGCGGATATCGTGCACTTCCACAATACGGTCCCCCTCATCTCCCCGGCTGCCTATTATGCGGCACGTCGAGGCGGCGCTGCAGTCGTCCAGTCGCTCCACAACTACCGGATGATCTGCCCGAACGGCACGTTCTTTCGAGACGGCCGCGTTTGCGAGGAGTGCTCCGGTAAGCTGTTTCCGTGGCCGTCCATCCGGCACGCCTGCTATCGGGGCAGTCGTGCCGGGAGCACGGCACTGTCGACGATGCTCGCTACCCATCGCGTCCTCAAGACCTACGCCAACGCGGTTGACGTCTATATTGCCTTGTCACGATTCTCGCGGCAGAAACTCGTTTCTGCGGGCCTACCCGCCGAGAAGATCGAACTGAAGCCGAACTTCGTCTCGCCGGATCCCGGTCCCGGCCCGGGACAAGGCGGATACGCCGCTTGCCTGGGGCGACTGTCGCCGGAAAAAGGCATCGATGTTCTGTTGGACGCCTGGAGCCGAATCGATCGTTCCCTACCCTTGAAGGTGATCGGCAACGGCCCCTTGGCTGAACGTGTCCGCGCCGCGGCAGATGCAAATCCCAGTGTTGAATGGCTTCCCGGAAGAAGCGATGAACAGATACGCGAGATCCTGGGAGATGCCATGTTCCTGATCGTGCCCTCCGTCAACTACGAGGGTTTTCCCAAAACCATCGTGGAAGCCTTTTCGCGTGGCACTCCGGTAGTCGCCTCGCGACTGGGGGCCATGGGCGAACTGATCGACGACGGCCGCACGGGAATGCACTTTGGGGCGGGAGACATGGAGGATCTCGCAAGGACCGTGAATACGCTCGCCGGGGACTGCAACGCTCTTGCTGCCATGCGAGTTGCCGCCCGGGCCGAGTACGAAAACAAGTACACGGCTGAGCGGAACTACGCCACCCTTGCCGAAATCTACAGGATCGCGATCGAGCGTTGTTGCCGTTCTCACCCAATTCCGACCGGAACCCAACCATGACTTCGCATGATGAGAATCATCCCGCCGCCGTTCCGGTCCAGGATCCGCCGGTTGATTGGCCGCCGAAGTTGGATCTGTTTGGCGTGCAGGTGAGCGCCACCGACTATCGGCAAGCTGTCGAGGCCATCCTCGGAGCGGCCGAAGGGCGTGTTCCATCGCAAGTTTCACTCCATGCCGTACACGCCCTGATCACGGCCAGCACCGACCCGGAGTTGCGAAGAAAAGTCAATTTTTTTCAGATGATCGCCCCTGACGGACAACCGGTAAGATGGGCCTTGAACCTTCTGTATGGGACAGGTCTGCGGGAACGTGTCTACGGGCCGGAGTTGATGCTGCGTCTGTGCCAACAGGCTGCCATCCGCGGCGTTCCCGTGTACCTGTACGGCAGTTCGCCCGAGGTGCTCGAACGTCTCCAGGCCAATCTGCTGGCCAAGTATCCGGGCCTGGCAATCGCGGGAGCTGAATCCCCTCCATTCAGGCCGTTGTCCGCCGGAGAATCTGAGGATACGATTAGACGCATCAATGACAGCGGAGCCGGAATCGTCTTTGTGGGCTTGGGGGCACCCAAGCAGGATCACTTTGCCTACGATCATGGCAGTCGGATTCGGGCTGTGCAAGTTTGCGTGGGGGCAGCTTTCGATTTCCATGCCGGGGCCAAACCCATGGCGCCCCGATGGATGCAGCGTTGGGGATTAGAATGGCTGTATCGATTGATTCACGAACCCGGCCGTCTCTGGCATCGATACCTTGTGACAAATACGGTCTTTCTCGCGAAACTGGCGAGAGAAGTGCTGCGCAGGAAGTTTGTCAGGTATCCTTGAAAAAACACCAGGCACGACCCAAGGAGGCAACCGAGGTACATCGAAATGAGAGCTGTCATCCTGGCTGGTGGCAAGGGACGCCGACTGGAGCCTTACACCATCACGTTTCCCAAACCGCTTGTGCCCGTCGGCGATATGCCGATTCTCGAGATCGTCGTCCGGCAACTGAAGTGGGCCGGTTTCGATCACGTCACCATGGCCGTCGGCCATCTCGCCGAGCTTCTCATGGCCTACTTCGGCGACGGACGCCGCTGGGGAATCCGCATCGACTATTCCCGCGAGGAACAGCCCCTCGGAACGGTCGGCCCCCTGGCCCTCATGGAGGATCTCCCCGAGACCTTCCTGGTCATGAACGGCGACGTGTTGACCACGCTGCGCTACGATTGGCTCTACAGCTATCATTTGAACACGAACGCCGAGTTGACAATCGCCACGCACCGCTGCAACACCACCATTGACCTGGGGATCATTGAGTTCGACGGACGCATGCGGGTTACCGGCTATCGCGAGAAACCCACCTTGCCCTACGATGCCTCGATGGGAGTGTATGTATTCAACCGAAGCATCGTCGATACCGTAAAACCCGGCACGTATATGGACTTGCCGACCCTCGTTGTCCAGAGCATCAACCAACAACGCCTGGTCAAGGTCTTCGTCTCGGAAAGCGAATGGCTGGATATCGGCCGCCCCTCCGAGTACGCTCGCGCTTCGGAACGCTTCGCAGCCTTGCGCGACGAGTTCCTGCCCAGCGACGACCGCGAGCGGGCCCTCCCACCGCAATACTCCTCGCCGGAAAACGAGTCATCCGCGTCTTTCGTGGAGAACCCTTCATGAGAACGCTCGTCATTGGCGGGGCCGGCTATATCGGCTCGGCGCTTTGCCGCCACCTCCTTGAACGCGGACACGACGTCACCGTTCTCGACCTTCTCCTGTTTGGACGCGAGCCGTTGGCCGCGTTGGGGGGGAGCGAGCAGTTCCGGCTCGTCCAGGGAGACTTGCGCGACGAAAGCCTGCTGATGCGGATCGTGCCTGGACACGATGCCCTCGTCCTGCTCGCCGCCATTGTCGGCGAACCCGCCTGTAACCGTAACCCCGACTTGGCGGTCGATACCAACTTGCATGGAGCGATCAAGGTTCTCAATGCCGCTCGCTCGAGCGGTGTTTCGCGGTTTGTCTTCTCGAGTACTTGCAGCAACTACGGCGCCGCCGATCCGGGCCAATTGGTCACGGAAGAAGCCCCCCTGCAGCCGATCTCAACCTACTCGGAAACGAAGGTGGCGGCGGAACGTGCCGTTCTGAAATCGGTAGCCGAGGGATTCGTCCCGACCGTCCTCCGATTCAGCACCGCCTTTGGAATTGCCCCGCGAATGCGGTTTGATCTGATGGTGAGTGATTTCACCCTGGCGGCCGTGCGCGACAGGAAGATCGTGGTGTTCGGAGAGCAATTCTGGCGTCCCTTCGTTCACGTGGAAGATATCAGCCGCGCCGTCTGCGGGGTTCTCGACGCTGACCCGGCCATGGTAAGCGGCAACGTGTTCAACGTCGGCGGCAACGAAGCCAATGTGCGCAAGATCGATCTGGCGGAGTGCGTCCAGCGGCTCGTCCCGGGCACTCAACTCGAGTATGTGAAACGAGACACGGATCCGCGCAGCTACCGCGTCGATTTCTCCAAGATCCGCCGGCAATTGGGCTTTCAGCCGGAATGGACTATCGACGACGGCATTCGCGAATTGCATCAAGCGCTGATTGCCGGCGTATGGCCCGACCCCTCAGCCCGCCAATACTGCAATTGAGCGCCAACCTGCAAAGGAAACGCCACGTGAACGATCGCAAGTACCTCTTGTCCGACGTGGATATGGGCGAAGAAGAGGCGCAGGCGGTGGCCGACGTGGTCCGCAGCAAGTGGCTGTCGCTGGGGCCTCGGACCGCGGAGTTCGAGGCGGAATTCGCCCGTCAATTCGGCTCGAAGCACGCGCTAGCCCTGTCGAGTTGCACGGCGGGACTTCACCTGGCGCTGCTTGCCCTGGATATCGGTCCCGGCGACGAGGTCATTGTTCCCAGCTATACCTTCGTCGCCAGCGCCAACTGCATTCTGTACCAAGCCGCAACGCCCGTGTTCGTCGACATTGAGGGCGACCACGACCTGAACCTCTGCTGCGACGACCTTGAGGCCAAGATCACTCCGCGAACCAAGGCGGTGATCGTCGTGCATCTGGCCGGTTTTGCTGCCAACATGAGCCGCATCATGGAGATCGCCGCACGGCACAACCTCGCCGTCGTCGAGGATGCATGTCATGCAGTCGGTGCCGCCTATCACGCCCCCGGAAGCCCCCTGCACGGGCGGATGCTGGGGACGATCGGCGACGTCGGTTGCTTCAGCTTCTTCGCCAACAAGAACCTCGTCACCGGCGAAGGTGGGATGATCGTCACCGACGACTCGCGCATTGCCGAACGGATTCGGCTCGGGCGTTCCCACGGAATGACCAAGTCCAGTTGGGACAAAGCCGAAGGAAGAGCTTACGATTACGATGTGGTCCAACTGGGCTACAACTACCGCTGCACCGAGTTGACCGCTGCGCTCGGGATGATACAACTCGGAAAGCTGCCCTCTGCCAACAATCGCCGCCGCCAACTCGTCAACCGTTATCGAGAGCGATTGGCCGAAGCAAGCCGACTCTCCGTGCCCTTCAGCGACCGGCTCGACGACAGCGCCCACCACATCTTCCCTGTTCTCGTGGAGCATGCCGAAGCACGAGACCCTTTTCGTGAAGCCTTGAATCGTCGAGGTGTCCAAACGAGCGTCCATTACCCGCCCGTCCATCTCTTCAGCCAGTATCGACACCGGCATCCCGGCACTCCGAGCCTCTCACGCACCGTCGCGGCCGCCGCTCGCGAGGTCACGCTCCCGCTCCACTCCCTTCTTGATGATCGCGATATCGATTGCATTTGCGACGGCGTATTCGAGAGCATTCCCTGCTCCGTGTAACGCCTTCGCAACCGATCTCCTCGGGAACCATCTGCAACCTCAACTCCCCGGCGGCTTATTTCACAGCAGCAGGCATCCCACCAAAGCCACCACTACTCCCCAGATCCACACCGGGATCGCCCGGTGACACATGGCATTTTCCAAGCTCACCATGCGAAAACAACGCGGGCAGGGACTGGGCCCCATGCCGGATACATGGACGATCGGTTCAGAACAGAACGGACACCGATAACGCAGCAAGGAGGCGATCATGGTCGTGCTCTCTTGACCCTGAGACCCAGAACAAGAAGACAACTCTCCATTGAAATATACCTTGCAGAATATAACTCCATCGAGGGGGCGGATCGGCGCCTGCCGTGTGTCACCCGGCAAATCCGAGCCACATCGCGGCCCCTTGTTCCCAGACGCTTGCAGCCAGGCCGCCTGGGCGCTATCCTTCAGCAAACGAGCTTCATCCATCTCGCACTCCACTCCGAAGGAAACGGGAACATGGGGACAGAATCCGGCCCGCACGCAGCAACGAACCAGGTCATGAAACGTCGCCAATTCGTGGCAGGTGGCGCCGCGCTGCTGGCGGCCGGCTCGGCTCTGCGTGGGAGTGAGCGGTCAACCGCCAAGTACCGCGTCGCGGTGATCGGACACACCGGCCGCGGCAACTACGGGCATGGGCTTGACCGCGTCTGTCAGGAACTGCCTGAAACGCAGGTTGTTGCCGTTGCCGACGCGGAACCGAGTGGATTGGCCAGTGCGGTCAGCCGAATGGGCGATGTGAAGGGCTTTGCCGACTACCGTGACATGCTCGCCGAAATCAAACCCGACTTGGTCATGGTTGCTCCCCGGTGGCTCGATCAGCATCACGACATGGTCGTCGCAGCCGCCGAGGCGGGCGCGAAGGGCATCTATCTGGAGAAACCCATGTGCCGCAATCTCACGGAGGCGGACGAAATGGTCGCTGCCTGCGAAAAGAGCGGTACAAAACTGGCCATCGCATTCCAAACGCGTTACAGCCAGAAACTGCCGGTGGTCGAAAAACTGATCGCCGATGGTGCCCTCGGCGATCTGCTCGAAATTCGGGCACGGGGCAAGGAAGACAGCCGCGGAGGTGGGGAAGACCTTTGGGTTCTCGGAACGCACATGTTCAACCTCATTCACCACTTCGCCGGGCCGCCCCAGTGGTGCTCTGCTTCGGTATACCAGGACGGTCACCCGGTGACGGCCGCCGACGTTCGCGAAGGCCCCGAGGGCATCGGCCCCCTTGCGGGCGACGCCGTCCACGCCATGTTCAGGCTCGAAAGCGGTTTGACGGCCTGCTTCGACTCGACCCGCGACGCCGGGGGGAGCCCTACTCGGTTCGGGCTGCAGATTTTCGGCACCAAAGGCATTGTCCAGATGTTCAACACGGGCCACATCCCCGACACCTACTTCCTCCCCGACTCGTCCTGGTCGCCGGGCCGCTCGGGCGTCGCTTGGCTTCCTGTCACCAGCGCCGGGGTGGGCGAGCCGGAGCCGCTGCCCAATACGGGCCTCCACGGCGGCAACATCCTTGCCGTGCGCGATCTGATCGCCTCCATCGAGGCCGATCGGCAGCCCCTCACCAGTATCTACGCCGCCCGGACTGCCACCGAGATGATCGCTGCCGTGTTTGAGTCGCACCGGTTGGCAAGACGTGTCGAATTGCCTTTGACAAACCGAGAGAATCCATTGACGATGCTGGGATAGAATGACTAGACTGTTTCTTTCCACCACTGTCGATTGGCTCGGCGAGGATCTCGTTGGTATATCGACGACTTGGATAGCCGGAACGGGACTTCCGTCAACGGCAGGCGGGTCCGCAGGAGATGGCTGCACGTTGGTGACCGGCTTACGGTCGGTGAGTTCTCGTTCCGTGTCGGCTGGTTCCGTCAGGGACAGTGTACTCCAGAAGAACGAGACACTGGAGTGACCGAGGCCAGATCGAATCGCGACGTCGAGGGTTGACTTTCCGTCGCCGCAGTTGACGCAAGTAGTCGCATCCCTTACCATTTACAGCACGGGGCTGCCAACAAATCCCACGTGACCTCGTTCTGTGTTTGGTGCGTGAAAGACTCGATACCTTCTGGAGAGACTGCTGTGACGAAGCTTCCTCAGATGCCCGTTGTTTCCCGCCGAGGATTTGTTCGCGGCGCTGCTGCAGCCTGTGCCGGCGGCTTCTTGGCGACACGTCCCAGTGACTCTCACGCAGCGGAAGGCGAATCGATCATTCCGCCCGAGGATTATCGAATTCAGCATGGACGCGTGAAACAGTCGGTCATGTCGTGGTGCTTTCAACCGGCCGTTTCCCCCGAGGAGCTGATCGACGCCTGCCATCGGCTCGGCATGCATGCCATGGAAGGAATCGATTCGAAGTACTATCCCCTGATCCGCCAAAAGGGCATGGCGATCGCGTTGGTCAGCGGCGCGCACGGCTTCAAGACTGGGCCCCTCGATCCCGAGAATCGCGATTTCTGTATCAACGGTCTTCGCAAAGCAATCGACCTGGCGGCCGAGGTCGGCTCACCCAACGTAATCACCTTCACAGGCATGCGCAAGTCCGGCGTCTCCGATGAACAGGCCGACAAGAACTGCATCGAGGTCTGGAAGGAAGTCATGCCGCAGGCAGAACAGAAGGGCGTGACTCTCTGTCTGGAACACCTCAACACCCGCGACGATTCCCATCCGATGAAAGGTCATCCGGGTTATTACGGCGACGACGTCGATCATTGCATCGACCTGATCAAAAGGGTGGACTCACCGCGCATGAAGCTCTTGTTCGATATCTATCACGTTCAGATCATGAACGGCGACGTCATCCGGCGCATCCGCCAGTACGTCGACTACATCGGCCACGTCCACACGGCGGGGATCCCCGGCCGTTGCGAGATGGACGATACCCAGGAACTCAACTACCCGGCCATTCTTCGCGCCTTATTGGAGGCCGGCTACAAGGGTTACGTTGCCCAGGAGTTTATCCCCACTTGGGAAGACAAGCTCGGCGCCCTCCGCCACGGCGTGCGGGTCATGGATGTGTAAGGCAGGCGGACGAAAAAAATCTACCAGTTAGACGCACAAATGGGGCTGGACGGTCGATGAGAGTGCGAAACCTCACGCAGCACCAAGCATCACCGGTGTACCTCATTGTTTCGCACTCTCATCGACCGTTCAGCTCCATTTTGCCGTGCCTGTAGGCAAACAATATGCACAAACGTAGGATAGGAAAACCGAAATCTACACGCCGCGAGGCCGCCGATGCAACCCCGATTGCACCGAGAGACGCTCTGACGCCTGTTCTCACCGCCGTCGTCGTATGCTATAAGGCAGGCAAACGGGAATCCGGCAAACCGGGCCTCCCTTCTCACCCCTCGTTGAACCCGCTGCCGCAGGCCAGGCTCTTCGTTTAACGCCCAGCCGCAGGCGCCGGCCACCTTGCCCAAAAAAAGTTCCCATAGCAACGATCGTGGAACGACTTCGCCTACCCGCAGATCTCGCATCGCTCACCTCTTTTCGTGAGTTCGTCGAACGTTCCGCAGCGGCGGCCGGTGCGGACCCCGAGCTGCTGTCGACGATTGGACTCGTCCTCGAAGAGTTGCTCGTCAACCACGTGCGGCATGCCTACGGCTCCGGCAAAGGAGACTCTGAAGTGGCCTGCTTCCGCCGGGCGCCAGGCCATTTCTGCATCGAAGTGGTCGACGAGGCCGCCCCCTTCAATCCTCTCGAACACGCGTCTCCCGACCTGACGGCTGCCCCGGAAAATCGCACCCCCGGCGGCCTGGGAATTCACCTGGTCCGCTCCTTGGCGGACGAGGTCACCTACCGTCGCGAGGAAGGCAAAAACGTGGTAACCGTCTGTTTCGCCTTCGCCCCCGCACCGACCCGCGACGGGGGTTGACAGCGGCCTCCGTCCAGGCAACCATCGGAGTGCGCAAAACGACCTTCCTGAGAAGCCAGGAATCGACGAGTGTCGTTGTCCGCTCCGCGAACAAGCGCCTTTTCGCCGAGCGAAAAGCGACTATCCGTGACCGTAATTTCCTGCCCGGTCCTTACCGGCACCCCCCTCCTACTCCCCCAAGGACGCCCGCCGCGGCCGCTCACCATGAAACACTCCCTTCTGTCTGCAATCATCGTCCTTTCGGCCGGCTTCCTCTCCGCACGCGAGCCGGTCTGGGTTTTCAACAACGGACCCGATGCCAAGTCGATTTCGCTCGGCCAAGGACAACTGCACCACGAAGTCGGGCTCACCAAGTTGGTCCCGACCGGTACCGATCTGACCCTGACCGTCCCGCTCGACGCCGCCGACGCCTTCCCTGCCGACCAGCGACCGTTCTTCGCCCTTCGCTACAAATACAAGACGACTCTCAAACAGGCAGGTCTGTTCTTCACCACCGATGCGATTACGGCGCTTTCGGACGAAAGCTACTCCTCGTTCCCCGTGATCGGCGACAATACGTGGCGAACCGCAATTGTCGACATGCGGACCTTCGACCATAGGAGCTGGAAGGGCACGATCACCTCGTTTCGCTTCGACCCGACCAATCCGAGCGATACGGACTCCGTCTACCAGATCTCCCGGCTCGGCTTCTTCCCCTCGGAGGCGGAGGCCAAGCGTTTTCTCGACGCCGCCGTCGACGCCCCCGACTACTCGGAGCCGACGCAGTTCCTTGCGCCCCTTCAGCGGGTTACGGTCCCCGGCGGATGCCTGTTCGACGGTTTCGACCAGGCCGACTTCATGCTCCAATCCACGGCCGTCGACAATCCGTCCGCAACGACCGTCGTCCGCTTCCAGCCCAAAGGCGCAACGGGCGAAGAGTCCGTTGTCCCCCTCTGCCAGACGAACAGTCGCGGATTCACTTGCTTCGTTGCGAAGAAGCCCGGAAAGTACCGCCTCGTCAACACCGACGTTCCCCTGGACGATCTTGCCGGCCTGGAAGCAAAAACCCGGCAGGCCATTCAGTTCGTCGTTGCACGGCGTTTGCTCGACGCGGCCGAAGCCCGCAAGTTCCGCCCGAACGATCCAGTTTCAGACGCCCATTGGAACACCGCGGTCAAGACCCTGGCCGACTACGGCGTTGATCTGGCCGCACAGGCCAGGCCGGCAACCCGCGCCGAAGCGGCCGTCGTCCTGAAGGCGGCCGTTCAAACCGCACTGGGAACCGTCATCGAATCTCCCTATACCAACGAGTATCTCACCCGCGACCGCATTCGTATCGGGGCGTGGGTCAGTCCGCGCCAGGAAGCCATCGGAGACGACTTCATCAAGACCTACAGTTCCGGCGGCTTCGACTGGATCATCGCCCACGGCGCCTTGGCCGGTTCCGACTACAGGCAAACGCTGCTCCAGGACTGCGACCGCTACGGGGTCGAACTGATTCTCGGCGACGGCGCCTACAAGAACCCGGCCGTGGCCACCGCCGAGTATTTCGACCATCCGTGCTTCGCCGGAACCTACGTTACCGACGAGCCTGGAACCGACCAGTACGACGAACTCGCCAAAATCTGCAACACCTACTATCGGGAAACGGGCGGCAAGCTCCCGT
This sequence comes from Planctomycetaceae bacterium, assembly GCA_012719125.1. GTDB lineage: Bacteria > Planctomycetota > Planctomycetia > Pirellulales > Thermoguttaceae > JAAYAY01. Next base: position 49,179 of record JAAYAY010000364.1, read on the forward strand.
ACATCAACCTGCTTCCCATGTACGCCAACGCGGCCCAGTTGAAGTACGGGGCCGGCGCCGCCGCGATCAAATACTACGACTCCGATCCCGACCTCTACAAGAAGCACTGCGATTGGTTCTGCGAAAAGTTTGAAGCGCCCTATATCTGCACCGATATCTATCCGCTCAACTGGGCCGAGAGCGGACGAACTACCTACAAGGACTATTGCGAATCGATCAACGTCATTGCCACGTCCGCCCGGACCCACGGCAAGGATTTCTGGTGCTGCATCCAGACGTTCGCCTGGGTCCCCAGCAAACGTACTCCCACCGAATCCGAGTTCCGCTGGCAGTCGTACTCGATGCTGTCGTTCGGCTGCAAGGGCCTGCTCTGCTGGACCTACGCGGGCTACCGGCCGGAAAGCCCGTCGCTGATAACCGTCGACGGGAAGCGGACCAACGCCTGGTACGACGCCGCCACCGTGTTCAAGGAGATCCGCCGCATTTCCGACGCCTTCGTCCGCTATAAGAACCTCGGCGCCCTGGCCCACAACTGCTCCGACGATACGCCCTACCTGAAATTTAGCAACCCCGTCCAGAAATTCCCCGCGATTCAGCAGATTCAGTGCGACGACCCGCTGCTGATCGGCTGTTTTGCCGAGAAAGACGGTCCTGCAACCGCGTTCACCATGGTCAACATGAGCGAGCTGGAGGCGGTTAAAACGTCGCACGTCAAGCTGAAACTCGCCGGCTCGACCGTCGTTGCCTGGCCTCGCGGCCAGCGCGTCGTGCTGTCCCCCGACAATGACGGATTCCATCACCTCACCCTGCCGCCAGGCGAGGGACTCTTTGTTGAAGTCAAGTGACCCTGGAGGAAATCATGAACCCCACCTGCCGCCGATCAGCCGTCCTTCTCTGCTACGCCTTGCTTGCCACGCTTGATCTTTCGGTGATGCCGGTCGCCGCGGCCGAACTGTGGGTCGGCGCGGCGACCGCCGACATCACTCCCGACCAGCCCGTCCCCCTGACCGGCGGCACCTCGGTCCGCATCGGACGCGAAATCCAGAGCCGCCTGACCGCCAACGTGCTCGCGTTGGAATCGCGAGATGGCCAGCAGGCGCTCGATCAGGCCATCCTGGTCGCCTGCGATCTGTGCGTTATCCGGCCGGGCATTCAAGAAGCATTCCGCAAGCACGTGGCCGCCCGGCTTCCCGGCTTCGACGTCAATAAGCTCGTCCTGGCTGCCACCCACACCCACACGGCGCCGGTCCTTCTTCAAGATCGCTACGAAGAGAAGGACTATGAGGACGCCATGCAGCCCAAGGAGTACGTGCCCTGGCTGTACGAACAAATGGCCCAGGCCGTCGTGAAGGCCTGGGAAAGCCGCCAGGCAGGGGCCGTCGCCTGGGGCTTGGGCCATGCCGTCGCCGGGCACAACCGCCGCGTCGTTTACGCCGACGGCACGGCCAAGATGCACGGCAACACGGCTCTGGCTGAGTTCCGCGGCATCGAAGGCTTCGAGGACCACGCCGTCCAGATCCTCTGTTTCTACGATTCGCAGAAACGGCTCAAGGCGGCCGCCCTTTCCCTGGCGACCACGGCCCAGGCCGAGGGCGGCAGCACGGTGAACGCCGATTTCTGGGCGCACGTCCGCCGACTCATCCATGAGCGCCACGGCGACCAGGTGTGCGTGCTGGGGTTCTGCGCTCCCGCCGGCGATCAGACTCCCAGGACGCAAGTGCACAAGAAAAGCGAGCAGCGGATGTGCGAACTTCGCGGCCTGACCTACAGCCAGGAGATCGGCCGGCGGGTGGCCGGTACCTTCGACGACGTGGCCGCCGTCATCGCCCAGGACATTCGTACGGATGTGCCGCTGGTCCACCGCGTTCAGACCCTAAAGCTCCCCGCCCGCATCGTCACCGAAGCCGAACATGCCGTGGCCGAAAAGGTGTGCGAAGACATCGACGCCAAGCAAACTCGCACCAAGTCGGACCACTGGACCCGCAACCTCTACCGCTCCATAGCCGATCGCTACGAGGCCCAGCAGAAGGGCGAGGAGACGACCTACGAGATGGAGTTGCACGTGCTGCGTCTGGGTGACGTCGCGATCGCCACCAGCCCCTTCGAACTGTTCCTCGATTACGGCGTGCAAATCGACGGCCGCAGCCCGGCCCTGCAGACCTTCCAGATCCAGTTGGCCGGCGCCTGCCGGCAGCACGCCTACTATCTGCCGACGCCGCGAGCCATGGCGGGCGGTACCCTCGACGACAAGCCTTTCACCAACTACAGCGCTACCGTCATGAGCAACATCGTCGGCCCCGAAGGCGGACAAGTGCTGGTCGACCGGACTGTCGAAACGATCGAGAGCCTCTGGTAGATTGCCCTCGTCCGCCCGCCTTGATGACGATCCTCTCACCCCTTCCAAACCGCCCGGTACCAGACCATGAGAAGCCATGCCAAGACAAACCGTCGAGGGTTTCCTGGGCGTTCTGCAGGGATCGCGTCGGCCGCGCTGGCGATTCCGTATGCCGTGCCGGGATCCGCACTCGGCAAGGACGGTCAGACGGCCCCCAGCGAGCGCATCATCCTCGGTTCGACCGGCGTCGGGTCGATGGGGCGAGGCGACATGAAGGTCGCGTCGTGGGGCAGTTCATTCGACGATTGCCAATTCGCCGGCGCCACGATCGATCGGTTGTTTCAGGATGTCCGGGATGTTGCCCTTTCCGCGGATACTGTTACGTTTGTTGTGTTGACCGGAAAGGTACACGCAGGTGAGACACGCCACATCCGCTAGCCATCCAGGCCGGGAACCGGAGCGGCCGACAACGCCGTGCCTGAAACCATAATCTGTGGCGGTCGCTTCCTGCCGCAGTCCTCGAGCGCGCGTTGCCGACCTGCAGCGGTGTTCACGACGGAGAGCGGAAACGGCACCCTTGCACCTGCCGGGGGAAGACGCGAACATGCTCTATATCCTTATCCCCAAACCTGAGGTGAGCTATGAAGCGATATGCATGGTTATTCATGCTGGTTGTGGGATCTGCCACCGCCGCAGGGGCCGATGCCGGGGACTGGCCGACCTACCGGGCCGACGCCCACCGCAGCGGCTATACCAGCGAGACGTTGCCCGGCGACCTGACGCTCCACTGGCGATTCAAGGCGACCCATGCGCCCCGGCCGGCCTGGTCGGACCGCGATACCCGCATGCCCTTCGACAAGGTCATGCACCCGGTGATCGTCGGCGGGCGAGTCTTCTTCGGAAGTTCCGTCGACTGCAAGGTCTACGCCCTCGATGCCGCCAATGGAAAGGAACTCTGGACGTTCTTCTGCGACGGGCCGATCCGGTTTGCTCCGACGGTGGATGGCGATCGCCTGTTGGTCGTCAGCGACGACGGCCACATCTACTGCCTGGCTGCCGCCGACGGAACACTGCACTGGAAACTCCGCGGCGGTCCCACCGACAGCAGGGCCCTGGGCAACGGCCGCCTCATCTCCCGCTGGCCCGCTCGGGGCGGAACCGTGGTCGATGGCGGCGCGGTCTACTTCGCGGCGGGAATCTGGCCCTCCGAAGGCATCTTCATCTACGCCCTCGATGCCGAGTCCGGCAAAGTGCTGTGGTGCAACGATCAGTCGGGCAACCTGTGGATGGCGCAGCCTCACCCCGGAGCCAATGCCGCCAGCGGGGTCTCCGCCCAGGGCTACCTGGTGCTGGCCGGCGACAAGTTGCTGGTTCCCACGGGCCGCGCCGTACCGGCCGTGTTCGATCGCAAGACGGGGGAACTGATCTACTTTCAGCTTCAGAAAAATACCCACATCGGCGGCGCCGACATCGTTGTCGGAGAAGACTGGTTCCTCAACGGCGAGGCCGTGTTCGATCTGGCGACGGGAAATCGGCTCACCTCCGCATCCAAGCTGTCGGCCGGCCTCGCAGTTGCCTGCCCCGATGGAGTCGCTCAATGGGAACCTGGCAAGATTCAAACCCTTCGCTGGGAAGAGAAGACCACGACCGATCGCAAAGGCACGTCGCAGACCGTCACGACGTTGTCTCCCGTGAAGAGTACTGCCGCCCAAGCCGGCGGAAGCGCCCTGATGATTGCCGGCGGAAAGGCCTTCTCGTCAGGAACCGGGCCGGAAGGTGCGAAACTCGAAATCGTCAACCTGAATACAGGCGAAGTCACATGGACCGCCGCGGTCGACTCTGAACCCTTGGGATTGGCGGTGGCCGACGGGCAACTCTTCGCGGCCTCGACAGCCGGAGAACTCCTTTGTTTCGGCTCGCGCGATCGTGTGCCGGCCAACGTGTCGGCAGGCAACCCGCCCAAAGCCGAACCGACGTTCGCGAATTGGGATTTCTACGAGCGGTATGCCGAGGAGATTATCCGGCAGACCGGCGTGACCGAGGGCTACTGCATCGATCTGGCCTGCGGCGACGGGGCCCTGGCCTGCGCCCTGGCCCGGCGGACGAAGTTGCAGATCTACGGGTTCGATCCCGATCCGGCGGTCGTCGCCGAGGCCCGAAAGAAACTCGATGCGGCCGGCGTCTACGGTTCGCAAGTCACCCTGCTCGTGGGCGACGGACGTCTGACCTCGCTGCCCGACTACCTCGTCGATCTTGTCGTATCCAGCCACTCGGTTCCGCAAGGTGAAGGGGAAAGCGACGTCTATCGGGTCCTGCGGCCCTATGGCGGCGTGGCCTGTCTTGGTCGCCCGGGCTCGCTGAAAGTCACCACGCGTGGGCCGCTCCAAGGGGCCGGCACGTGGACCCACCAGTACTGCGATCCGACGAACGCCAACTGTTCCGACGACACGGTCGTGCAGGGACCGCTGGGGGTGTTGTGGTTCGACGATCATGCCTTCCCCGTTCCCAGCCGTCACGGCCGGGGCCGGGCGCCGTTGTTTCTCGACGGCCGGTTGTTCGTCCAGGGACTCGACGGCGTCCTCTGTGTGAATGCCTACAACGGCCGCAAACTCTGGGAGTACCCACTGCCCGGAATTCAGCAGGTCTACGACGGCGAACACCTGATGGGGACGTCGGGAACCGGGAGCAATTGGTGCATCGGACCGACGGGCCTCTACGTGCACACGGGCGAAGAATGCCTGCGGCTCGACCCGGCCACGGGCAGGCAACTGGCCGCTTTCAAACCACCGGTCCAGCCCGACGGCACGCCCGGCACCTGGGGAATCGTGGCCCTCGAAGGCGACACCCTGTTCGGCACCCTGGCCGACACGCGGCACCTGGTGACCTACCGTTACCAGCCCGGCGACATGAACCGGCAGTACACCGAGTCGATCGGGCTCTTTGCCATGGATGCCGCCAGCGGCCAAATCCGCTGGAGCTATCGCCCCGAGCAAACGATTCGCCATAACGCCCTGGCCATCGGCAATGGTCGCGTCCACCTGATCGATCGGCCCACCGCCACGGGAGATCGCCAGCGGGAGAAACGCGTCGGAACCCCCAATCCGGAAGATGCCCATCCCCTCGGCAGGCTCGTCACCCTGAACGCGACCGACGGGCAGGTGCTCTGGGAAACAGACCGAGACATCTACGGAACCACGCTGGTTCTCAGTGCGGAATACGACGTTCTGCTCATGGGCTACCAGGACTGGCGATTCAAGCTGGCCTCCGAACTGGGAGGGCGGATGGCGGCCTTCGATGCGGCGACCGGCAATCGGCGCTGGGACGTCGAAGCGTCCTACAAGACTCGCCCGATCATCAACGGCCGGACCGTCTACCTGCAGCCCGACGCGTGGGACCTGCTGACGGGCAAGCCGACCGGTTTCGTCCTCGATCGGTCTTACGGCTGCGGCATCCCGTGCGGCTCGACCAACATGCTCGTCTATCGTTCGGCCACCGTGGGATACGTTGATCTCTTGCATGACTATGGCACCGAGAACTACGGCGGTATCCGGCCCGGCTGCTGGATCAACGCCATTCCGGCGGGCGGCCTGATCCTCATGCCCGACGCAACCGATCGCTGCCGCTGCAGCTACCTGAACAAGGCGTCCATAGCCCTGGCGCCCTACGGACTGCGTCCCCCGACGATCACCCCCGACAGTGCCTGTCGCAGGGAACCCTTCGAAGTCCAATTGACCTGCGATGCCGAGAACGCCGAGATTCGCTTTACGCTCGACGGCTCCTCACCCACGGCCGATTCGTCTCTTTACACCGGGCCGCTCAAGATCGAAGACGTCGCCAGCTTGCGTGCCCGCGCCTTCGCCCCTCAACTCCCGCCGAGCAGCGTGGCCTCGGCCGAGTTTGTGGTCGATCGCACGATCCTTCCCCTCGACGATCCGGGCTGGACCGTCTTCGACAGCCCCGGCGGCAGCCCGCCCGCGAGCGATTGGCAGATCGAGGGCGACTACGTGACCGAACGCTCCAACCATTATCTGGGCGTGGCCGGCAATCTGGATCCGCTGATCGATCGGCCCGGGACCTATCGGGCCTTCCAGCCCGGCCGGTCCTGGTCGAACGGCGAACTCTCCCTCGAAATCGCCTCTTCCGACGACGACGGCCTGGGAGTCGCTTTTCGCTTCGGCGGCAGGGAGAACTACTACCTCTGGTCGATGGACGCCCAGCGGAGCTTTCACGTCCTCGCGAAGAAGCAGGGCGATGCCTACGAAACGCTCGCCAGGAACGCGGCGCCCTATGCGAAGAACCAGTGGTACTCCGTTCGCGTCGTTCTTGACGGGCCGCGGATTACGGTCTACGTAGACGGCCAAAAGGACCTCGAGGCCGTGGACGAGACGTTCGCCGAAGGCACCATCGCCCTCTACGCCTGGGGCTGTGCCGGGGCCAAGTTCCGCAACGTGCGCTGGGTGCCCAAATAGCCCTTTCATCCGTTTGCTTCAGGAGCATGCTATGTCCCCACAATGCCTGTCGAGTCGGCTGGTGCGAGAGATCGCATTCGGCGTCTTGTTTCTCGCCCTGACGGCTGCGGCCGCGCACGGGCAAGAGCCGATCGACGTGTGGACGTCGGGAGAGGGTGGGTACGACACGTACCGCATCCCGTCGTTGATCAAGACGAAGAGCGGCGCCCTGCTGGCCATCTGCGAAGGGCGAAAAACAGGCCGCGGCGACAGCGGCAACATCGATCTGCTCATGCGGCGATCGACTGACGGCGGACAAACATGGTCTCCCACCCAAGTCATCTGGGACGACAAGGAGAACACCTGCGGGAATCCCTGCCCGGTTGTCGACCAGGAGACCGGGACAATCCTCCTGCTGTCGACGCACAACCTGGGTATCGATCGCGAGAAGGAGATCATCGCCCTGACCAGCAAGGGCACGCGAACCGTGTGGCTCCTCAAGAGCACAGACGACGGACTGTCATGGAGCAAGCCACAAGAGATTACCCAGACTGCAAAGAAGCCGGACTGGACCTGGTATGCCACGGGGCCCGGTATCGGCATCCAGATCCAGCACGGCCCGCACAAGGGGAGACTCGTGATTCCCTGCGATCACATCGAGGCCGACACGAAAGACTACTACTCCCACGTCATCTACAGCGATGATCGCGGCGAAACCTGGCAACTGGGCGGCTCCACGCCCGAAGATCAGGTCAACGAATGTGAAGTCGTCGAACTGGCCGATCCGCCGGGCAGATTGATGCTCAACATGCGGAACTACGATCGCGACAACCGGACCCGCCAGACGGCCGTCAGCGACGACGGAGGCCTGACCTGGCAAGGTCAGAAGCACGACCCCGTGTTGATCGAACCGATCTGCCAGGCTTCCATCCGCCGATTGCGCTGGCCGACCGATGCTCGGCCTGGCGCGATCCTGTTTTCCAATCCCGCCTCCCAGGAAGGCCGCGAGAAGATGACCGTGCGGGTGAGCTTCGACGATGCCAAGACCTGGTCGCACAGCGCGTTGGTCAACGAAGGTTTTTCGGCTTATTCGTGCCTCGAAAGGCTCGACGACACGGCGGCCGGACTTCTCTACGAAGGAGCCGTCGGCGACAAGACCTACGGCCGGATCACCTTCCTCCGGCTCGGCCTCGATTGGCTGACGGACTCGAAGTAGAGTGGGTCGCATCTGCCGGATGCGACTCGTATAGGAGTAGCAGAAACCTCCGTATCAGGAGTGACACCCGGCAGGAGTCACCCACTTCCAATTGTGGCCAAGAGAATAACGAGACTGCCGCCCGCCCTCATGCTTGAGCCTTTGCAGCGTCTGTTGGACCACCTGTCGAAGATCCTCGATTCGGCCCGCCAGGCTGAGATCGACGAGCGCTACCGCCGCGCCCTCGACTACGTACCGGTCGACCGGCCGCCCTGCGTGGTCTGTGCGCCGCTGCCCGACGATGCGCCGTTCAAGCCCTATCCGTTGGGCGAGTGCTTCGGCAGTCCGGAGAAAATGTTGTTCAACGAACTCGTCTGCGCTTTCGACACGAGCATTGCCTTGCGCGATCGGATCGCTGACGACCTGCCGCTGACGATCCGCGCAAACTTCGGCACCGTGCTGATCGCCTCGATGTTCGGTGCGGCGGCCGAGCAGATCGGCGACAACCCGCCGTGGATTCGCCACGACGCGGTCCACGTCACCCTCCAGCAGGTCGCCGAAAGCGATCCGGCCGACATGTCGAGGGGATGGATTCCGCGGGTTGTCGAAACGCTCCAGTTCTACCGGGAAACGTTGTCTCGCTGGCCCAACCTGAAAGACCTGATTCGGATCGTTCTTCCCGATCTGCAAGGACCGTTCGACAACCTGGAACTGATCGGCGGCAGTGACGTCTTCCTCCGCATGGCAACGGAACCGGAAAGCGTCGACCGGGCATTGCACGCCTTGTCCGCGGCCCAAGTGAATCTGGCAGGCTACCTGGCCCCGTGGGTCAGCGACGGGCCGGAGGGCTATTGTCATCAGCACGCGGTCGGATTGAAGGGGAGGATTCTCCTGCGGAACGATTCGTGTATCATGGTGTCGGCCCAACGCTACCGCGAGCAGATCGCCCCGCACGACGAACACGTATTGAAGGCCCTGGGTGGCGGGGGAATTCACTGTTGCGGGCGGATCGAACACCTTGTCGACGAGTTCCTGGCCCTGCCGTCGTTCCGATCGCTCGACTTCGGCCAATCGGAATTGAACGACGTCGACGCCGCCTATCGCAAGGCCGCGGAGAAACGCGTCGCCTTGATTCGCGTGGCGGTAAAACGAGAAGAACTGGAGTCGGGAAAGGCGGCCGAACGGTTCCCGACGGGCGTCGTGTTGATCGAACGGCGGGCAAGTGTGAATTGAAAGGAAGTAGCGTGATGAAGTACGAATTGTCGGGACTTGTTGCGGCCTCGTTGACGCCGCTCCATGCCGATGGCTCCGTCGACCTGGAACCGATCCCCCGGATCGTCGACCACCTGGAGCGGACGGGCGTTTCGGGAATCTATATATGCGGAAGCACGGGCGAAGGGATTTCTCTCACCGGCGATGAGCGCCGGGCGGTGGCCGAAGCCTACGTGGCGGCGGCCAAGGGGAGGCTGCAAACCGTCGTGCAAGTGGGGCACAACTCAATGGCCGAAGCCCAGACGCTGGCTGCCCATGCCGCAAAGATCGGCGCCGATGCCATCTCGGCGACGGCCCCGTCGTACTTCAAGATCGATTCGATCGAGATGCTCGTCGCCTGCATGGCCGAGATCGCGTCGGGGGCCCCGGAAACGCCGTTCTATTACTACCACATCCCGGCTCTAACGGGCGCGGCCCTCGACATGGTCGAGTTCCTGCCCGCCGCCGACGCCAGGATCGGCAACATGGTCGGCATGAAGTACACGACCCCCGAGGCCTGCGTCTACCAGACGTGCCTGAACCTGCAAGACGGCAGATTCAACGTTCTTTGGGGCCGCGACGAAATGTTCCTCAGCGCTCTGGCGGTCGGCGCACGAGGCGCCATCGGCAGCACCTACAACATTGCCGCCCCCCTGTATCTGAAAGTGCTCGACGCATACCGGTCGGGCAACATGGCCGAAGCGCAGCGGCTCCAACTGCTCGCGGTCAAAGCGATCCGCGTGCTCCTGCGTCACCCCTTCCTCGCCGTGCTCAAGTGGCTGCTCGGATGCGGCGGCTGCCGGTTGCCGCAACGCAACCTGACGGCCGAGCACGCAGCCCGCGTGAAAGCCGAACTCGACGCACTGGGATTCTTCCAGTGGTGTGGTGTTGAGTACCACGTCTAGTGCTCAACTGGGAGTCCGACCATGATGCCACGCGTGCTGCACCGCCTGACGATCCTGCTCGTCCTGACGATCGCCGCCACCACATTTGCCGCCGAGCCTCGCGGAGAGCTCCATTGGCAGTCGCTGCCGGACTTGCCTGAGGCGTTGGGCCTCGGAGGTCCGCTGGTCGGTGTTCACAACGACGCGTTGATCGTCGGGGGAGGGACCAACTTTCCCGAACCGGTCTGGGAGACCGACAAGGTCTGGTGCGACGCGGTCTGGGTGCTGACCCGCAACGATGCGGGAGAGTACCAGTGGAATGACGGCTTCAAGCTTGATCGCCCCGTTGCGTATGCGGCCTGCGCGAGCACCGACCACGGCGTCGTGTGCATCGGCGGCAGCGACGGCCAAACCACGTTCGCCGAGTGCTTTCTGCTCCAATGGGATGCAGCCGCCGGACAATTGAAGCAGATACCCCTGCCCTCGCTTTCTGAGCCCTGTGCGTACGGGGCCGCGGCCGCTATCGGCAAAACCGTCTACTTGACCGGCGGGCAGACCGGCTCCGAGCTTGCTTCCGCCACGACCCGCTTTCAGCGTCTCGACATGAGCGCCTACAACGGCACGCCCGACTCGGTGGCCTGGGAGCAACTCCCGAGTTGGCCCGGTCCCGCCCGGGCCTATCATATCGCTGCGGCCCAGCACAATGGCTTCGACGACTGCATCTATGTGATCAGCGGGCGCTGCTCGCGGTCGATTCACGGAATCGAACAGGCGCCGGGAGAAGCGGTGACCGACGACTGGTACGCCCTGCGCGATGTCTACGAATTCGATCCGCAGCGTTTCGACGCTTCGGCCTACAATCCCGAAAAACGGCTCTATTTGGGCACGGGGCGTTTCGCCGCGCCGTGGCGGCGGCGGGCGGACGTGCCCCAGTGCGTAATGGCCGGCCCCGCCGGTGCCGTCGGCCAATCGCACATCTTCGTGTTCGGCGGCGATACCGGCCGGCTCGCCTCGCAAACCGACGCGATGAAGCTCGACCATCCCGGGTTTCCCCAGAAGATCTTCGCCTACCACACCATCACCGACACCTGGATCGAGGCGGGCCGGCCGCCCGCCAATCAGGTCACAACGCCGGCCGTCCGCTGGGGCAAGGCGATCGTGGTCGCCTCGGGCGAGGTCAAGCCGCGGGTCCGTACACCCAAGATCTGGGCCGTCAGCGCCGTCGAACACCGGCCCGCTTTCGGAGCAGTCAACTTCGCGGTGCTCATCCTCTACCTGCTTTCGATGGTGGGCGTGGGCGTGTATTTCGCCCGAAAGAGCCGGAACACCGACGACTACTTCCGCGGCGGCCAGAAAATCCCCTGGTGGGTGGCCGGCTGCTCGATCTTCGCCACCATGCTCAGTTCGATCACCTACATGGCCATTCCGGCCAAGGCCTTCGCCCAAGATATGGTCTACATGCTGGGCAACTTCATGATCCCCGTCGTGGCGCCGATCGCCGTATTTCTCGCTCTCCCCTTCTTTCGGCAAATCGATGCCACCAGCGCCTACGAGTATCTCGAGAAGCGTTTCAATCGCCCTGTGCGGCTGTTTGCCAGCGCTTCCTTCACCCTGTTCCACATCTTCCGCATGGGAATCGTCATGTCGCTGGCTGGCCTGGCCTTGGCCACGGTTACCCCGCTCACGCCGGCCGAGAGCGTGTTGATTATGGGGGTGCTCAGCATCCTCTATTGCACCATGGGCGGGGTCGAGGCCGTCGTCTGGACCGACACGATCCAGACGTTCGTTCTCCTCGGCGGGGCGATCCTGTGTCTGGGCCTGATGTTGGTCGAGTCGGGGCAAGGTCTCGGCGCGTTCTTCTCGACCGCCTGGGCCGACGGCAAGTTTCACATGGTCAATCTCTATTTCGACCCGACCAGCGCCTCGCTCGCCCTTTGGGTCGTGATCATCGGCGGCATCGGGCAGAACCTCTCTTCCTACACCGCCGACCAGGCGGTCGTGCAGCGCTACATGACCACTCCCGACATTCGCCGTGCGGCCGGGTCGATCTGGACCGCGGCGTTCCTCACCGTTCCCTCATCGCTTCTTTTCTTCGGACTTGGAACCGGTCTGTACATCTTCTACAAGGCGCACCCCGAGAAACTCGACCCCACCTATCTGACCGACCAGATCCTCCCCTTGTTCATTACTCACGAGGTGCCGATGGGCGTCGCGGGCCTGATCGTGGCGGGAGTCTTCGCCGCGGCCCAGTCGACCATCTCCACCAGCATGAACTCGACCGCCACGACCATGGTCAGCGACTTCCTGCGCCCCTTCAATATGCTGAAATCGGAACGGGGTTACTTGAATGCCGCCCGAACCGTCACGTTCGTCTTCGGCGTCTTCGGCACCATGCTCGGGTTGCTGTTCATCGATCCGGAGAACCGCTCGCTGTTCGATTCGTTCATCAAGGTGATTGGCCTGTTCATGGGAGTGCTGGGTGGACTGTTCGGCCTCGGCGTCCTCACCCGCCGAGCCAATGCCTGGGGCTCTCTGCTCGGCGCTCTGGCCGGCGCCACCGTAATGGGGCTCATGCCGGTCTGCTCCCAGATCAGCGGCTACCTCTATGCCGCCCTGGGGATCACCGCCTGCTTCGTCGTCGGCCTGATCGCCAGCCTCGCCCTGCCGTCGCAGAAGAAGTCGATTGAAGGGTTGACGATCTACTCGATGGGGAAAGAAACCGACCCCCAAGCAGAACAGCCAACGTAGGGTGGTGCCGGAGCGGACCAGTGCCAAACGACCATCAACGGACGTTTGGCTTTCCAATGTCAGAACAGTTCACACTCCGTACTCACGAGCGGCGGCCGACCACAGGCCACTTCAGGCCATGCTCTGGTGGGCCGCCGCTCATTTCGCCGTCCCGCACGCGTTCCCTGTGACAACATGTCGAGAGGCCCGCGAATCTCGCCCGGATTGGTCCGCTCTGGCACCACCCTACACGGTTTTCGGTTATAATGCGTCGCGAACCGTCTCTCACCTCGACCAGGAGTCTCGCATGTCTTCCGCAGACGTTCCACAGCCATCGGCCCATTCTCCCCAGGAACTCAAGGCGGCTGTCAAAGCCTTCAAGAAGAAGTTGAAGCTGACCCGCCTGGACGACCAATCCCGAATCGGTGTCGGCCCCATGAGCAGCGGCCGGGAATCGGGCATCGTGGGCATCGCGCCGCCGGACAAGTATCCCCAGAGCGTCTGGGACGAGTTGGAACGCCAGGGCAAGCTCAGGAAGATCGAGGCCGGGCTGTACGAAATGGTCCAGCAACCGCCGCAAGGCGGAAAACGTTAGCAGCCCGCTCACCCACGGCGGCCGTTGAGGACGCTTTCCAGGGCCTCCAGCACCTGCTGAACGCGAATCGGCTTGGAAACGTAGGCGTCCATGCCGGCTTCCAGGCAGCGCTCGCGATCGCCTTTCATGGCGTGGGCGGTCATGGCGATGATCGGCACGTGCCGGCCGGTGTGTTTCTCCGTCACGCGGATGACGGCCGTGGCCTCCAGACCGTCCATTTCCGGCATTTCCACGTCCATCAGCACGACGTCGAACTCTTCCGCGGCCAGCGCGGCCACGGCCGCCTTTCCCGTGTTGGCCACGACCACCGTGTGACCGTGCTTCTCGAGGAGGCCGATCGCCAGCCGCTGGTTCACCAGGCTGTCTTCCGCCAGCAGGATGCGAAGCGGCGGCCGCTCGACCTTCGGCTCGAGCTGGCGGGTGTCTTCCTCCCTCTCCTCCGGAATGCCGACGCCCAGCGACGTTGCGATCGCGTCGAACAGTTCCGATTGCTTGACGGGCTTCATCAGCCGCGCGGCGACCTTGAGCTCGTCGCACCGCCTGGCGTCGTCGGGCCGGACGCCCGAGGTCAGGACAATAACTCGCGTCTCCGCCAGTTGCGGATCCTGCCGTATCCATTCGGTGAGCGTGAGGCCGTCGACCTCCGGCATGTTCACGTCGGAAAGTACCAGTTCCAGCCGGTTGCCCGTGGCGCAGGCTTGCCGCAGGCAATCCATGGCGTCGTGGGCGTTGTCGGCGCTGGCGGGCTGCATGCCCCAGTTCCGAGTCATCTCTTCCAGAATCAGCCGGTTGGTGGCGTTGTCGTCGACGATCAGAACTCGAGTTCCCTGAAGAATCGCCGGCTCGTTCCGGCGGCGATTGAGCCGTCTCTGATCCGCCAGTTTGAAACGGGCGAGGAAATGGAAGATGCTTCCTTGGCCCACCTGGCTCTCGACCCAGATCCGGCCGCCCATCAGATCGACCAGGCGCGACGAGATGGCCAGCCCCAGTCCGGTGCCCCCGTGCCTGCGCGTGGTCGAGGCGTCGGCCTGCGTGAAGGCGTCGAAGATCAGAGCCAGCTTGTCCGCCGGAATTCCGGCGCCTGTATCTTTCACGGAGAACTGCAGCACGGCCTCCTGGTCGGTTCGCGACTGGCAGCCCACGTGCAGGACGACCTCTCCTGCTTCCGTGAACTTGACGGCATTGCCCACCAGGTTGATGATAATCTGGCCGAGACGGATCGGGTCCCCGAGCAGGGCGTCCGGCACCTCGGGCTGAATGTGGCAGGCCAGTTCGATTCCTTTGGCGTGGGCTCGCAGGGCCAGCGATTTCGCCGCGTCGCCCACTCGCTCCCGCAGACCGAAAAGCGTCTCTTCGAGGTCGAGCTTGCCGGCCTCGATCTTGGAAAAGTCGAGAATGTCGTTGATCACCGTCAGCAGGGAATCGGCCGAGTCCTGGACCATCTTCAGGTATTCTCGTTGCGAAGCGGTCAACTGGCTGTCGAGGACCAGGTCGGTCATCCCGATGATGGCGTTCATCGGGGTGCGGATCTCATGGCTCATGTTGGCCAGGAAGTTGCTCTTGGCCCGGTTGGCCGCCTCGGCCGCTTCCTTGGCCGCCTCCAGTTCCGCATTGGCCTGGGCCAGTTCGGCCGTCCTCTGGCGGACCCGGTTCTCCAGCGTTTCGTGCAGCGTCTGCAACCTGGCCGCCAGTACGTTGAAACTCTGCGCCAGAACGCCGATTTCATCCTGGCTCTTGACCTCGATCGACGTAAGAGGGGCGTCGTCGGCCTGTTCGGCCGCCTTCTGGAAGTGGGCCGCGATCGCGGCAAGATGGCCCGACACGATCAGGCGGAAGGCAATCAGGATGACCGCAAAAAGCAGGACCAGCCAAAGAAAGGTAACAAGCACGGTTGCCGCCGCTTCTTTGGTCAAGGACGCGTTGACCGAATCCAAGGGAATGGCGATCACGTCCATCCCGGCCACGTCGCCCACCTTGCGGAAGAACCCGCCCGTTTCCCCGTAGCGCTCGATGAGCGACTTGGGAGAGTCCTCCGGGCGGCCGTGGCACTGGAGGCAGCTCTGGTCCGTCCGCATCGCGCTGACGTGCGCCAGAAACTCCTTTCCGTCCATCCGGATCCTGCCGGTCCAACGCGTCTCACCGGGGTTCTTGCGAAAGTAGTCCAGCAGCGACTGTTCCTCGGGGCCGGCAAGATTGTCCGGGTTTCGCGGATTGTCCGACGAGAACTTGATGACGTAGTCGGGATACTTTTCGTGGACCTTCTCGACCACGTTTCGGGCGATGAAAGAAGTCGACATGGCTTCTACGATGAACTCGTCCTTGCCGATACGTTTGGCGACTTCCGGCCGGATCGAGTTGCCCGCGTACTCGCGGATGGCAAGATCGAATTCGAGCGCCAACTCGGCCTGCATCGCCGTCAATTCTTCGACGTACTCCCGAGTCGAAGCCCAGGCACGGTAGAGAATCAGCGAGGAAAACGCGACGGCAAACACGCCGACAACCAGCGAGAATCGCGTGCCGATACTCTTCATTTGCACGCCGCTCCGTGAGTGGAAGAACCATCTGTCGAAGGGGCAACGGATGAGCCGCCAGGTCAGCCATTCCGTCGTAGGCAAAGACGGTGAGAACCTGCCCTTACGTCATTGTACTTGTACAGGGACGGGGCGGCAATCTCGTGGAGGTTCGTCGGCCAAGCGGTCAGGTTGTCCAAAAAGCGACAGTGTTGCTTGGAGCCGGTTTTCGCGAAGAGGGTGGCCAGGCTTGCTTGCGAATTGCGATCTCGCAGTGTTTTCGGCTTCTGATTCTGCGAGGATCGGGCGGTAGTGAAATGGGCCAGACTTCAGGTGCAGCCATCGGCTTGACAGGAGAACGCATGTCCAGGGACGAGCGACACGAAATGAACATTCCAGCCGCCGAAAGAATCGCGTCTATTGCATGTGGGGCTGTATTGATTCTGGTGCACGTATACGACCCATCCGGACAAGATGAAGACTTGCCGGTACCGACCTCTTCAGTCGCCTGTCAATCCTTGTTGGATTCCGACGCTTCTCCCCCCGCCCCCGCGATCTTGATCAAATCGACGACCTCCCACAGGCCGGAACGGTCGGGTTCTTTGATCACGATCTTCTCGCCGACGTGTGCCTTCTCCTGGGGCAGAAGAACCTCGCGCTTTTCGTCACCGTGCTGAACAGTGCACTTTTTGTATTCTTTCACGGTTCTCTCCTTCAGAAAAAGCAATCATCTCGCTCGAACCTTGAACCCCGCCCAGGCCGTGGGGTCTCGCTCTTCGCCAGGCGATTATCACACAACGGCATGCATCTTGAGGATAGCCAGACTTGAATCGACGGGGCAAGGTCTATTGTACGCGGTGCCGTGTGGTGGCCCACAGGTAGGGAGGGGTGGTTCACAAACGGTGGGGTGAGCTCAAGGGCGGGGTAGGGACTGCAACCTATTGTCGTGAAGTCGGTTAGGGCCGATCTGTTGGGCCGAAGCACTCTCGTCACCGTCCTCATACGTGTTGAGTGAGCGAGTGGTTCTCCCCAAATGTCCGGAAAGTCGTCTTGGAGGGTGAAGGAGGGGCCGGATAGGCGGGTTTGTTTATCCTCGCTTACGCTTCGGGTTGTCGCCTGTCCTCGCTTACACTTCGGGCTGGCATTGTGGTTCCCCCAGCTTGTCTGGTTACTCTTGGCGTTATTGGTTAGAATCTGCCGGTTTCGCGCAGCATCGCAACGAAAAGGCATGGAGGCCTTGATCATGACGACTCTCCGGCGAGTCGGTCCACGATGGCAGCAATGCTATCATTCCGCGATTTCGTTCGTTCTCGGTCTCGCGTTGATTCTCTCTCACGGCGGACGCGTGGAGGGCCAATCGGGCGTGAACGGTCCCGCGCCGGCCCGGTCGGGCACTCTGGCCGCCGCGCTGCTGTCGTCGCAGGGCAAGGTGAACGCGACCAAGAAGACGCCGCGTGCCGGCAGTCCAACGCGCAGCGTTGCTGCCCAGGTGGGTGAGAGGCCGCTCGTGCCCCAGCAGCCGATCCAGGTACAGCAACCCGCGATCGCGCCTCCGCCGGACTCCTGGCCGGTAGCGTCGGCACCGTATTCCCCGCAGGAGTCCTTTAGGGGGTCGGCTCTGGAGAGCCAACCTGCGGGGCGTGCAAGCGAAATCAACGGTGGTTACTTCCAGCCGTCTGCTCCGAGACCACCGAGCCAAACGCCGGCTCCCGGCACGTTTGCTGTTTCATCCGTTCTGCGCGACGACGCGAGGCTCAACGACGTGTGTTTCGTCGACCCCGAGTGGGGTTGGGCGGCCGGCGACCGGGGCACGATCTGGCACACCGGCAACGGCGGGCGCGAGTGGCACCTTCAGTCGACGGGCGTCGAGTGTCCGCTCTACTCGGTCTACTTCCTCGATCGGCAGAACGGCTGGGCGGTCGGCGGCTTCACCCATCCTTTTACGCACACGGGAACCGGTGTGGTCCTGATGACGGCCGATGGAGGACGCACCTGGCAGACGAGGCAGCAACCGCTGTTGCCGATTCTGAAGAAGGTGCGGTTCTTCGACGCCCAGCAGGGCTGGGCGATCGGCTGCAGCAGTGCGGCGTCACCCTCGGGGTTGTTCCGCACAGAAACCGGCGGGCGTTCCTGGGACCCGATGCCGAGCGCGAAGCAGCCGGGCTGGACGAGCGGCGACTTCCTGGATCCCGACAACGGGGCGCTGGCCGGTCAGGACGGTTCGGCCGCCGAGGTGCGAAGTGGCAGGATATCGGCCAGTCAGACGCCGCGGTTCGGACTGCGCGGTCCCCTGGCCGTTCAACTCGTGCCGCCGTATTTCGGCTGGCTGGTCGGGGAAGGGGGACTGGTGATGCTCACACGCGACCTGGGGCACACCTGGCAAACGCCGCAGGTTCCCGTGCCCTTTGGCAGCGCCGCCCATTTCGACTTCTGCGATCTCAGCGTGCGGAACGCACGGGTGTGGATTGTCGGTTCGCCCGGCACCAAGGTGTTTTTCACGCCCGACGCCGGGCTGTCATGGCAGACCTTCAGCACGAGACAAAACGCACCGCTGCGGGCGATCCATTTCACCGACGACCGGCACGGCTGGGCCGTCGGTGATTTCGGGACGATCCTGGCCAGCGACGACGGCGGGCAGACCTGGCGGCGCCAGCGGGCCGGCGGCACGCGTGCCGCTCTGATGGCCGTGTTTGCCGACGGTCGCGACCTGCCGCTGGAACTGTTTGCCAAGCTCTCCGCCGAGGAGGGCTATCTGAGCGTGGCGGAGATTGTGGGCCGCACCGATCCCGGGCAGACGGTGGAGCAAGGAGTCGGTTGCCGCGATCGGGTTCACGAGGCCGTCGTCGCCCTGGGCGGATGCGGAGCCGGACAGGCCTGGCGATTTCCGCTCATGCCCGAGGCGCTCAAGCTGAAGGCCGAGGCGGTTATCGACGAGTGGAATCGGGCTAACGACGGTCAGGGGGCCGCATTGCTCGAAGCCCACCTGGTGCGCCAGATCCGCACGTACCGCCCCGACGTGGTCGTAACTCACGGCCCCAGCCCGACGGGCGAGGACCCGCTCGGCGAGTTGCTCAACCACGCGGTGATGACGGCAGCGCGGGCGGCCGCCGATCCGACCAGTTACAGCGATCAGATCACCCAGGCGGGGCTGGAGCCGTGGACCGTCACCCGGGTGTTCGCCACGATGACGCCGGGACTGACCGGCACGACGAGCATTTCGACGGCCCAGTTGGCGACGCGGCTGGGCCGATCGCTGGCCGATGCGGCCGCCGGTCCCCGCGGATTGATCGACCGCGAGATGCGGCCGGAGATGGAGACGCTCGGCTTTCGCCTGCTCGTCGACGATCGCCCCGACCACGGCGGGCGCGAGGATTTCTTCACGGGGATCGTGCTGGCGCCTGGAGGGGACGCGCGGCGGATTCTGACCGAGCCTCCGCCCGGGACGATCGATCAACTCCGCCAGATGGCCCAACAGCGGCGTCACACTCAGGCGATTCTCAAGCAGGCGGGGGCCGATTCGCGGATCGGCACAGGCATGCTCGCCCAGACGGAAGAATTCACCCGCGGGCTGGACGACGACATGGCGGCCTCGGTGTTGCATCACATGGCCCAGGCCTATTTCACGGCCGGCGAGTGGCCGATGGCAGCCAGCATGTTCGAACGACTGGCCAACCGGCACCCCAATCATCCCCTGGCACGTTCGGCGATGCGATGGCTGGTGCACTACTATACGAGCGGCGAGGCCGCCTGGCGGGTCCACGGCTCGCAGCGACTCGTGGCCGAAAACGTCGAGACCCGGGCCGTCGACCCAAAGAGATTTGCCGAAGCCGTCACAGCGGCCTCGTGGGAAGGCGATCAGGATGCTCCCTTTGCCGTTCACCAAGCCTCGGCTCCGTCGGTCGACACCGCTCAACTGGAAGATCGGCAGCAGCGGGCGACGGCCCTCGGCCAGACAATCGAGCGACTTCTGCCGGATCTGTATGCCGAACCGGACGTTCGCTTTCCCCTGGCGGTGTCGGATCGCAAACGAGGCTACCCGACCCAGGCCGAACGCTACCTGATGGTCTTGCAGCGGAGCACGACCAAGGACGACTGGTGGGCCTGTGCCCAGGGCGAACGCTGGATGACGGAGCCTGCGGGCATTCCGCCGAAGCAGATGATCAACTGCGCCGCGGCGCCGACCAAGCCCCATCTGGACGGGAAGCTCGACGACGCCGTCTGGCAACGAGCCAGGGCCGTGCGTCTGGAGACCTTCCACGGCAACGGTCCGAGCAGCTCTCAAGCTCCGCGCGACAAGGCCGACAAGTCCACGGCCGAGTCGACCGTGACGACGGCAATGCTCGCCTACGACGGCGACTTCCTCTATCTGGGTCTGCGCTGCCCGCGAGTGAAAGGTACGGACTACTCAGGGGTTCACGGGATCCGTCCCAGGGACCCCGATCTCTCGGCTCGCGATCGGATTGAGTTGTTCCTCGATCTGGATCGCGACTTTTCCACCTACTATCGCCTGACGATCGACCACCGCGGCTATGTGGGCGAGAGCTGTTGGGGCGACAAGACGTGGGACCCCACGTGGTTTGTTGCGGCCGGCGACGACAAGGAGTTCTGGACGGTGGAGGCGGCTATCCCGCTGGACCAGTTGACGGGCGAGTACCCGGCCTCGAGAAGCGTCTGGGCAATGGGTCTGCGGCGGATTATTCCGGGGGTCGGCTTCGAGGGTTGGAGCACGACCAACGCCGACGTGGTGCGGCCCGAGGAGTTCGGGTACTTGATCTTCGATTGAGAGGCAATCACGCAAGTGAGTAAGAAATGAAGCCCGTAGCTCACGCAAGCTCGCCTCCGCTGGCTGATGAAGGTGACGATGAACATAATGCCCTTAATGCTGCGTCAAATGAACCGTGACGACATCGAATTGGGAATGCGGCTCAAGCAGCAAGCCGGGTGGAATCAGACGCCGGACGACTGGCGGCGGTTTCTTGAACTGGAACCCGAAGGTTGTTTCGTGGGCGAGTGGGGCGGGCAGCCCGTCGCCACCACGACCACCTGCACGTTTGGTCCGATCGGTTGGATTGCGATGGTGCTGGTGGACGAGTCGTTTCGCCATCGCGGCATCGCCACGCAGATGGTCGAGCATGCGCTCGCCTATCTTGCGGGCCGGTCGGTGACCACCGTTCGGCTCGACGCCACGAAGTACGGTCGGCCGGTCTACGAGCGGATGGGGTTCGCTGCCCGGCACGACCTGATGCGGCTTCAGGGAATCGCCCGGCCCGCCGCGCCGGGGTCGGCTGTTGATCCGGTGCACGCCGAAGATCTCAATGCGGTGGCCCGACTCGATGGGCGGGCCACGGGAACCGATCGCAGTCGCCTATTGGAGCGACTCGTGGCGGAGCACCCGGAGCTGGCCGGAATAGCGCGAGACGGGCAGTCGGAGGGGGGCTACGTCCTGCTGCGTCCGGGCGCCAATGCGACTCAGATCGGCCCCGCCGTCGCTCGGGCGGAAGCCGCGGGGCGGGCGCTGTGCAACTGGGCGTTGACCCGCTGTGCGGGGCAGGCCGTGTTCATCGACGTTCCCGTCGGCAACCCGGCGGCGATCGAGTGGGCAAGGTCCGCCGGGTTGGCCGAACAGCGGCGTTTCACGCGGATGGACCGCGGGCAGCCGATCGAGGAAGACGTCCAACTTCTCTGGGCCAGTTCGGGGCCGGAAAAAGGGTAGGCAAGCTGACGAGGAAAGGTTATCGAACGAACAGGCCGTCCAACGGTGTGCGGGAAAGCTCGGGCGTTTCTCTTTCCGGTTCCTCGTTCGGTTTCTGATCGGACTCTTCGCTCATCGGGTCTTTCGTGGCAAGCATCGGAGCCGGCTGCTCGATGACCGCGGAGAAGTCGGTTTTCTCGACGAGCTTCCCGTCTTCCTGCCACTTGTACCAGATGCCGAAGGCGGTCCCGTCTTTGCTCTGGCCCATCATCGACTTCTGGCCGTTGGCATGACGCCAGACCCACAAGCCGTCCTTGAGGCCGTTCTTGAAGCTGCCCGAGACTTCCTCCTGGCCGTTGGCATACCACCAGGTGAACTGTCCGTCGGGCTGGTCCTGATTGTAGACGCCCTGGATTCGCATTTGCCCGTTCGGGTGCCAGCCGGTGGCCAGACCGTGCTTGACGTCCTCTCCCACCGACTTGAAAGTGGCCGGCTTGGCGTTCCACCAATCCACCTCGGTGTCGATCACAAGTTGGGCATACATGTACATGGCCTCCCACTGTTTCTGGCCGGCCTCGTTGTGCTCGACCTTCATGGCGATCTTGTGGCCATTCTCGTATTTTTCTTCCTCGATGAGCTTCGAATTCTCGTCATAGGTGCGAATGAACCCATCCAAGAGCCCCTGGTGGAACGAGGCCTCCCGCATCAGGGTCCCGGAAGCATAGCTCCACTTCGCCACACCCTCCCGAAGTCCGTCGACGTACTCGGTCTCGCACGCGGTGCGCCCCTGGCTGTCGGTGATAATCCATTTCCCCTCGAGCCGGCCGTCTTTGAAGTTGGCTTCCGAGCGGAAGGGGGGCGTGAACTCTTTGTAAGGCATCTCGGCGAACAACTCGGCGTCTTTGCCGGTGTGAATGCGGAACCAAGGTCCTTCGCGGCGATCGTTGCGATACTCGCCGGAGCCCGTCAGGTTCCCCTGTTCGTCCCACATCTTCCATTCCCCGTGGAGAATGTAGTTATCCTGCTTGTCCTGAGTGACTTCACGGCGAATCTTCAGTTCGCCGCCCGGGTAACGCTCTTGAATGATCTCGACCGGACGCCCCACCTCAGCGACCCCCTCCGACTCCTCGGCGTCCTCGACGAGAATCACCGGGTCTTCCGTTTGCGGAAGGGCGCCGACCTGGATCTGGGGAACGGCCTCGGCAGCAGGTTTTCCAGAATGCGCCGGCGTGCCCATCAGGCAAACCAGCCCGATCGCCAAAATCGTTGAATTCTTCCACAACTTCCTGACCATAGTCGATCTCCCCCAGTCTTCTGAAGTTCCTGCCGCCGGCATGCCGCCACGGTGAGGAAAGAACTGCCTTTGCAAGATGGGATCGACCACTACGCGCCGAGTATTCAGCATCCCCAGAACCGCCGGAGAATGCGGAATTTGCCAAAGACTCTTGCTAATCGGCACGTTTTGCCAGGACTCGCCGCCCAGCCAGATTGGGCCGGCGCATCCCCTCCGTCAGCCGCTACTCAAGAATGCAGCCGAAAACGCACCCCCGAAACGAAGGGGCGACCTTCGATTCGCTCGCCCCACTACTCCTCGGGCGAGGCCGCTTCCGCCTCGGCGGCCACCGGTTCGGGCACTGGCTCAACCACGGCTGCCGGGTTCAGGAGCCGGTCGAGAACATGCCCCGCCCGCTCGACGATCACGTCGCGGCGCCCCCGCCCGAGAGTACGCCGGTGTGGAGCCACCGCCACCGGGCCGGCGTAGCCCTTTTCGCGAAGCGTTGCCATGATGGTCGCGAAGTTGACCTTCCCGGTCGTGCCGGGCATGAACCGATGCTCCTCGGTGATGCTCCCCGGCGCCACGTCGTCGCCCGGCAGGTCGGCCAGACGAACCGATACGATCTGCTGCCCCGAGAGTTTCTTCAGATCCTCGATCGAGGCGCCCGACAGCTTGAAGTTCCACGAATCGAACGCCAGCCCGATGTTCGGCGCACCGATCATGTTGATCAATGCGGTGATGCCTTCCATGTCGTGGATGAACTGGAAAGCATGGCCTTTGCGCAGGTTTTCCGCCGCACGGAACGCGAGCCCGACCTGAATGCCCAGCGGGCTGAGCGCCTTGCAGATGTCGCCGAAACGAAACTTGTGAAAGTCGAAATTCTCGTGGTAGGGACGCATGTCACCCGCCGGAGAAATCGTCGCGATGCAGCGTTTGCAGCCCAGATCGGCAGCCATCTTGGCCAAATCGGGCAACCGCGAAAGCTCCTTCCCAAACGACTCGTCATCCACGTCCCATTGGATCGGGAGGTCGAACGTGCCCATTCGGAGACGCCCCGTCTTCAAGGCGCTGGCGATCAGTCGCCGGGCATACTCGATCCCCTTCGCCTGGGTCCGATCGTGGAAATCCTGAAAATTCAGGTCGATTCCTTTGAACCCGTAGGTGAGTGCCAGCTCGATGATCTCGCTTTCGTGTCCCGATACGCCAAGAAACGAAGCATTGAGGTTCTTGAACATGGCATTCTCCTTCTTGAGCTATGGACCGGCCCCCACAAGGACTGGGTAGGGGGCTCAGAAATGATCGAGTGGGTTCAGACGAGGCAGGTTTCCACAGAAGATGCAACCGGCGCACCCCGACTCCACACCTGAAATCCGCGGAAACACACATTATGTCAGATCCCCCCAACAGCTCCTAGGGGACCCGGGCGGGGGGGCACGATTTCCCTTCACTCCGCGGCTGAAACCGGCCCCGCCCGCAACAGACCCCGTCAGCATACGTGGGTTGGCTCTCCCGAGCCGACCACAAGAACCTCCCGACCACTCGCCTCCGGATCCTCAACCCGCGAAGCACCGCAACTCATAAGCGCAAGCAACGACATAAGTTGTAGTCATGCGGGCGCCGTCCGCGATATCGTCAAAAACCAGCTACCGTCCGACAGCCGTTCCAGGCTATACTCGAAATCTTGGGCCAAACCGTCTGTTGACGGCGCGTCTCTCTCGATTCTGCCTCAGAGCGAGGCAAGCCAGCAATCCAACCTCATGCTTCTCCTCGAAATCATCTTGCTTGCGGTCGTCCAGGGCATCGGCGAGTTTCTGCCGATCAGCTCCTCAGGGCATATCGTTGTGCTGGCCACGCTGTTCGAACAGTTTGGGCAGGCTTTCGACGGGGAGAAACTGACGGTCAATATCGTGCTCCATTTCGGCACGCTTCTGGCCATCCTGGTCTACTACCATCGGAGGATCGCCGACCTGCTGACCCGGGAGCGAAGGGTGATCGGGCTGGTGATCGTCGGCACGCTCCCGGCAGTGTTCATCGGTCTCTGGATCAAGAAGTATTTCGGAGAGGCCTTCGAATCGGCACTGCTGTCGGGATTCATGTTCCCGATCACCGGTTTGGGGCTGCTCTGGACGGCCCGTGCCAAACCGGGAGAGCTCACCTGCGCCGATCTACGATACGACGAGGCCCTTCTCATTGGCTTTGCCCAGGCATTTGCCGTGTTGCCGGGCATTTCGCGAAGCGGAGCCACGATCGTTGCCGGCCTGGCCCGCGGCATGCGCCGCGATGAGGCGGCCGCCTTCTCGTTCCTGCTGGCGATCCCTGCCATTGGCGGCGGCGGCGTGCTCCATTTGCTCGAATACCTGTCGGCCGATTCGCCGCCCGCGCAGACCTCGATCGGAATCCTGGTTCTGGGAGCGGTGATCAGCTTCGTGGTCGGGCTGGCCGCCCTCGCCTGGTTGATCCGCTGGCTCGAGCAGGGCCGCCTTCACCTGTTCGCCTGGTGGTTGCTGATTCTTGGGCCGCTGGTTGTCGCCTGGCAGTTGCTGACGTGATAATATCCTGCGGTGCCGGATATTGTTCACCTGCCGGTGCGCTATCTCGAATTCGACCTGCCGTCATCTGAGGACTACACCCATGTATTCTCCGTTCCGCTGGAGCTGTCTCCTTGTCGTTTTGAATTGCTCCCTCTCGGCATTCGCGGCCGACTGGCAGCATCCCCTGGCACTCGACGGCGGGGATTACTGGCGGGCCAGGGTGCCGGTGGCGATTGCCAACGAGACTGATCAACCGCTGGACGGCACGCCGCTCGAAATCGCCATCGACCCGCAAGGAGCGTTGGCGGAGTTGATCGGCGAGAAGGCAGGGCAGATTCGCGTGACCGATGCCGGCGGCACCGAGATGCTGTTCGTTGTCTACGATCGGAGCGGAATGAAGGTCGAAGGTGAAATCCCGGCCGGGGCGTCGTTGGTACTGCCGGTCGAGTGCAAAGGGAAAAGCACGGCGACCTGTTACATCTATTCCGGCAATCCTTCGGCTTGGTTGGTACCCGACTATCTGGAAGCACGACCCGGCCTGATCAACGGTTCGGTCGAACTGGGCGGCGGCGACTCGCCCGACGGCTGGAGTCACGACGCCGCGGACGACGAGCATCGAGCCTCGTGGAGCGACGAAAACCCGCACTCGGGCAAGCGGTGCCTGAAGACGATCGTGACGCCCGGCGCCGAGGCCACCTGGATCGCTACCCGTCAGGACGGCATCCACATCGTGGGCGGCGCTCGCTATCGGGTCGAGGCCTGGGCTCGGGCCGAGAACGTGAAGGGCTCCGCCGGTTGGTACCTGCACGTGGGAAATGCCCAGAACTCGATGCTCTCGGCCCCCATGCTGACCGCGGGCGACGGCACCTTTGACTGGAAGAAGGTCGCTCACGAGTTCACCGCTCCCGACGACGCGGACCGGCTCAGTTTGGGAACGGTCTTGCGCGGCACGGGGACGGCCTGGTTCGACGACGTCTCGTTGACCTGCCTGGAGCCGGGCCGCGTTCGAACCGCCGTTCAGGCCGTCCAGCGCATGACGCTCGAGGAGGTCGGTCGCTGGAAGAGCCCTTCTTTCTGGCCTCAAGGGGCGCCCGATCGCCGTGCAATGGTTCGCATCTACAACTTCAGCGATCAGCCGCGCCGCGGAGCGGTCGTGTCGGTCGATTTGGAGATGATTCGCGGGCGCTCGCGTGGTCGGCTCGATCTCGACTCGATCCGCGTCGCTTTGGCGGGCCGGTTCGTTCGCCATACCTGCCAGGGAAACGCCTTGCTCTTCCAGAGCGACGAACTGCCAGCCCGAACCGTTGCCTGTTACGACGTGTTCTTCGCCGACGGCAAGTTGCCGGACACGAAGGACGAGGCGGCGCCCGCCGGCAACATCTTGCCGAACCTGGTGATCAACGGCGGTTTTGAACAGGGCCGGCCGCTGCCGGAGGCCTGGAGTCCGACCGGCCCCGCCGAAGGCAAGGACGGCGTGCGTTTCTCTGTGGACGATCCGGGCCGTGCCGGTCTCGGAGCGGCCTGTGCGCGAATGGACGTTCCCGGCGGCCTGCCCGAGAGTTGGCGAGGCTGGCGGCAGACGGTGCCGGTTCGGCCCGGTGCGACGTACCTGCTTTCCGCCTGGCTCAAGTGCAAGGGGCTCGAAGCAGGGGAAGTCCGCGTTCACGTGCATCTCCGAAAGGCCGACGGCGGTCTGGTGACGACCGGCGGGATGACGAGCCTTTCTCGAGGCATTGCGGGAACCACGGATTGGACGCTGACCTCGGGCCTGTTCACCATGCCGGACGACGCCGCGCAGTTCCAGATCCATATGACGACGACCGCGGCGGGAACCGTCTGGCACGACGGCGTTTCCCTGGCCGAGGTCGAACACGGACAACTGGTGGGATTCAACTGCCGGACCATGGCCGCGACCGAGAATCTCGCCGTGTGGCCGGTTCCTTCCGTCGTCAAAGTGTTTCCCGACGATCCCGCCCCGAAGGCGACTGACCCGTGGCAAGTGTCCGTTGCCGGAAATGAGCGAGAGGTGCTGCAACTGGCAGTTCGTGCCGGCCGATCGATCGACGGCGTCCAAGTGCGCGTCGAGCCGCCGGTGGGTTCCAAGGGAGACAAATTGCCGGCACCCGAAGTGAATGTGGTGGGCTACGTGCCGATCGACTATCCCACGAGCTATTATCAGTCCGATGCTCCCGCCTGGCACCGGTTGATCCCGACCCAGCGGCCCCAGTGCGACGGTTGGCCCGGCCTGTGGCCCGATCCGCTGCTTCCGGCGGATCGGTTTGACCTCAAGGCCAACGCAACCCAGGCCGTCTGGCTCACCTTCAACGTGCCGAAGAACGCGCCGGCCGGCGATTACACGGGAAAGGTGCAATTGACTGAAGACGGTCGCGTTCTGGCCGAGCAGGCCTATACGGTTCACGTCTGGGGCTTCTCTTTGCCGGACGAGAACCACGTGGCGGCGATCTACGACGTCCGCTACGGGCGGAGCGGGTCGCAATACTGGGGCAGGCCGCTCGATCAGATGTATCCCGAGTTGGTTCGCTTTCTGGCAGAACGGCGACTGTCGCCCGACGCGATCAAGCCCGAGCCCAGGATCCGCTATGTCGAGGGCCGCGTCGAGGCCGACTTCACCGAATACGATCGGGCAGCAGAGTTCTATTTCGACGAGCTCGGTTTGCCCTTTTCCTACACGCCCCACACGTTCTACCTGTTCGGCTGGGGCCACCCGCCCAAGACGTTCTTCGGCGAGCAGCCTTACGCCGGCGAGGCCCCTTACGAAGAGGCCGATCGCAGCAAGCTGCGGCCGGAGTACAAGAAAGCCTACCAGGCCTGCCTCAAGGTCTACTGGGATCACGTGAAAGAAAAGGGGTGGGCCGACCGGATCGTCCTTTACATTTCCGACGAGCCCCACGACTGGCACGCCCACATCGGCATTCAGATGAAGGCCCTCTGCGACATGATCCACGAAGTCGATCCGGCCATCCCGATCTATTCGAGCACGTGGAAACACGTGCCCGACTGGGACGGGTATCTCGACGTCTGGGGCATCGGACATTACGGCCGGGTTGCCGTCGACAAGATGGCCGAACTTCAGCAGGCCGGCGACCGCATCTGGTTCACGACCGACGGGCAAATGTGCACCGACACGCCCTACTGCGCCGTGGAACGGCTCCTGCCCCACTACTGCTTCAAGTATGGGGCGGATGCCTACGAGTTCTGGGGGGCGTCGTGGCTGACGTACGATCCCTACCGTTACGGCTGGCACAGCTACATCCGCCAGTCGAGCGAGCCGGGCAAGTTCTACTGGGTGCGCTACCCGAACGGCGACGGCTTCCTGATCTATCCGGGCGGCCCCGTAGGCCAAAAAGCTCCGGTCAGCTCGATCCGCCTGGAGAACGCAAGAGAGGGCGTCGAGGACTACGAGTATCTCTACCGGCTCAAGAGCTTGATTCAGCAGGCCGAGGCCGCGGGACGCGACGTTTCCCAGGCCGAGCAGGCCTTGGCAGAAGCCGGCGGACTCGTCGACATTCCCAACGCGGGCGGGCGTTACTCCAGCAAAATCCTGCCCGACCCGGAAGCCCTGCTACGAGCGCGGATCAAGCTCGCCAAGGCGATTGAAGGACTATCGAGGTGAAGTGCGGCGGATTCCCGGCGAATTCTGCCGAAGAGCCTCAACGCGGCCTCCGGCCACCTCCAAATCCGAAATACGAAACCCGAAATCCTGAACAAATACGAGACCTGAAATCCAAATGTTTCAAACCTGACGAACAGGCTTGCGCCGGCCCACACGGTCTTGTTTCGAGCCTTTGATATTCGGATTCTGGGTTTGTTTCGGATTTCGTGTTTCACATTTCGAATTCCAACGATGCGCGCACGGTGCGCATCCTATGACGGAAGACTCTATTGTTCCGCCGCCGGCTTCGCCGCCCGTCTTGCCGATCGCACCACGAGCACGAACAGCGTGACGGCGGTGAGGGGAACCACGAACAGTAAGACGATCGTCCCGAACGTTCGCGCGGCCAGGGTGTTCGTCTCGGCCAGGATCAGATAGGCCATGTACACCGCGTAGTAGGCAAGGAACAGCCCGCCCTCCCAGCGATCGATGCGGTGATCGGTGAAGAAGATCGGCAGGCAGGCGAGAGAGGCCGCAATCATCACCGGAATGTCGAGATGCAGGGCCGTCTGCGACACTTCGATGCCTTGCGGGGCAATCGCGGCCGACAAGCCGAGCACGGCGAAGATGTTCAGAATATTGCTCCCCACCACGTTGCCCACGGCAATGTCGCGTTCGCCTCGCAAGCTGGCGATCACGCTCGTGGCCGCCTCCGGCAGCGACGTTCCGATCGCCAAAATGGTCAGCCCGATCATCAGATCGCTCACACCAAGCAATCGGGCGATATCCACCGATCCCTTGACAAGCCAATCCGACGCCAGGACCAGCAGAGCGACGCCGAACACGACGAGAGATAGATAGCCCAACACGCCTAGCCAACCTGTCTTGACCTCGACAATGTCCAATCGGACCAGTTCTTCTCGGATGGCCTGGCTCTCGCGGCGGCTGATCGTCACCGTCCAAATCGTGTACCCCGCGAAAAAGCCAACCAGAATCAGGCCGTCAATGCGACCGATCACACCGTCGAACCCGAACACGAGCGTGAAGGCGGCAGCCACGATCATCAGCGGCACCTCGAACCGCACGAGTCTGGCGTGGACGACCAAGGCACCGAACAAGGCCGACAGGCCCAGAATGAGGAGAATGTTGCAGATGCAGCTTCCGACCACGTTTCCGACGGCAAAATCGGCCTTTCCGACAAAAGCCGCCTTCAGACACACGGCCAGTTCAGGGCAACTGGTGCAGAAAGCCACCACGGTCAGCCCGATGATGAGCGGTGAAATGTGCATCGCCCGAGCGGTCTTGGAAGCCCCACGAACCAACACTTCACCACCCAGAATGAGCACAATCAATCCGAGAAGAATCAGCAGGGAGGGGGTCACGTAGTCGGCCAACGCGGGCTCCTTGGATTGCCGGGGCTCAGAAGGTCAATCGTCCACGTATACCCGATTTGCGACCGATCTGCGAGCGTCTGTGTGGAAGTTGATGACTTCACCGGGCCCGATGAGCGCGGCGGATGGTCGTTCCTTCCGCACAGAAACCTTGCCGGCTGAGTGATTCCTGAGTTGGCCCGCGAACCCGGCGAAGGCAAACGGCCTGACCCCGCGGCAAGGGGGGTGTGATATTTTGGGTAATTGTACAGAATTGGCAGTGCGGGGAATATATTCGTGTTAGGCAAAGCTTGCAACCCCATAGAAGGCGTGGGACAATAGAGTGTGCATCGCCGTTTCTCGGCGTCAGGCGAGGCCTGAAACGGTTTCATGGTCACCGTGGCCTTTGGGTGGTGGTTCCCGAGCAAAGAACCATGTCGACACGAGGCAACCGGAGTCTGGTTCTTAACTTGTGCGCATGGTGTACGCATGTTTTGGTGACAACGGGTTGCAGCCATGATCCGCTTTGAGGAACGTGTTCATCGCCCATGATCTTGCAGGCATAGGCTAATTGAAGGAGCCAACGCAACATGAAACGTCTTTCGTATCTCCTTGCATCCTTGGTCCTACTCGCAGTTGCGGCGCCCGGCGTTTGGGCTGCCGACGAACCCGCCAAAGAGCCTGCCAAGAAACCGGCCGCCGAGAAGAAGGCGGAGCCCGAGGCGAAAGCACCCGCGGAGAAAGAGGTCGCACCGGCCAAGAAGGAAGAGGCCGAGAAGAAGGCCGAACCGGCGGAAGCCAAGCCCGCGGCCAAGCCGGAAACCAAGCCCGCTGAGAAAGCGGAAGCCAAGCCGGCCGAATCGAAGGCGGAAGAGAAGAAGGAAACCTATACGGTCAAGGCCGACATGCTGAAGATCGATCTGGAGTTGGACGGCGTGTTCGTTGCCCAGAACATGACGAACGTTGAGCTTCGTCCCGAGAGTTGGTCGAGCTTCAAAGTGGTCAACGCGGTCGAGCACGGTACCCAAGTCGAGAAGGGGGACATCCTCGTCGAGTTCGAAACCGACAAGATCGACGAGGCGATTGCCGACCAGGAGACGGCCCAGGAACTGGCCGAGTTGTCTCTCAAGCAGGCGGAACTCGGGCTCAAGCTGCTCGAAACGACCACTCCCATCGATCTGAAGATGGTCGATCGCCAGAAGAAGATGATGGCCGAAGACCTGGAACGCTTTCTGAAGATCGAGATTGCCCTGACCAAGAAGAGCGCCGAGTACAGTCTCAAGTCGTCGGAGCAGTCGCTGGAGTACGAGTTGGAGGAGTTGAACCAGCTCGAAAAGATGTACAAGGCCGACGATCTGACGGAAGAGACCGAGGAGATTATCCTCAAGCGGCAACGCAATTCGGTGGAGCGAGCCAAGTTCTACGTCGAACTGGCCAAGAACCGTTTCGACGAGATTATGAACGTCTATCTGCCTCGAGACAAGGAGAGCATGGAGGTTTCGTCGGAGCTCTATCAACTCACGTTGGATCGCGCCAAGGCCGTGCTGCCGATGGATCTCCAGCGCGAGAAGATCGGGCTGGAGAAGCTCCGCGTGCAGCAGAAGCGCGACCTGGCGCAGTTCGCGAAACTCAAGGAGGATCGCAAGCTGATGACGATCACCGCTCCCGCAGCGGGAATCGTCTACTACGGCAAGTGCGTGCGGGGCAAGTGGAGCGGTGCTTCGGGCGTCGCCGAGAAGCTGCAGCCCGGCGCTTCCGCATCGACCGGTCCGCTGATGACCATCGTCAACCCGCGGCCGCTGCAAGTCCGCGCGACCGTGGCCGAGAAGGATCTCCACTGGGTGAAGAAAGGAATGCGGGGGACCGTCGAGCCGACCGCGATTCCCGATGCTCGAATCGCGACCACGCTGGGCGAGATCGACGGAGTGTTGAACGTCGACAGCGCCTACGCCGCCACCTTCCGCGTTTCCCTCAACGAAGAGATGGACGCGATCATGCCCGGCATGAACTGCAAGGTCAAGCTCGTGCCCTATCTCAAAAAGCGGACCCTCGTCATTCCGGTCAAGGCCATGCAGACCGACGAACTGGACGACACTCGCCACTACGTCCAGTTGCTGGGCGACGACGGGCGAGCCGTCAAGCAGGCCGTCACCATCGGCCAGAAGAAAGGCGAGATCGTCGAGATCCTCGACGGGCTGGCGAAAGGCGACAAGATTCTCGCCGAGTATCCCAAGGACAAGGACTGAGAGGTCCTGCACAGAACGAGCCAAGGTCTCACCGTCCGATTGCCCCGCTTTGGGAATTGCAGCATGAACGAGTCGCGAGTGCGCTGTCGATGCCGCCTGATTGGAATACTCGTTTTTTCGATCGGCCTGGCGGCAGCATCGATCGTTGCGGCCGACGGGCCCGAGTTGTCGCCCCTGGCCACCCAGGGACCGAAGCCCAATCCCGTCAAACCCGTCGGCAACGAGGCGATCAACGCCTCCATCGATCGCGGCATCGAGTTCCTCGTCAAGCGGCAGAACCCCGGAGGTTCCTGGGGCTCGGCTCGAAACACCAAGGGGCTGAATATCTACGCGCCCGTGCCGGGTGCCCACCACGCCTTCCGCGCCGCCGTGACGGCCATGTGCATCTCGGCCATCATCGACACGGGAACCACCGATCCGGCGGCAATCGCCGCCCTGGAGAAGGGCGAGGCCTGGCTGATGGACTTCCTGCCGCGGGTCCGCCGCGCCGATTCGGAAGCAATCTACAATTCGTGGTGCCATGCCTACTCGATCGAGGCCCTGGCCCGCATGTACAACCGGCTGCCCGACGAGAAGCGGCGTGCCCGGATCATCGAGCTGATCGAAGAACAGATCGATCTGCTCTCGCGCTACGAGTGCGTCGACGGCGGCTGGTGCTACTACGATTTCGATTGCGGCACGAAGCAGCCGGGCGGGTCGTCGATCAGCTTCGTCACCGCCACCGTGCTCGTGGCCCTTCACGAAGCCAAGAAGCTGGGCGTCGAGATCCCCGAGCGATTGATCACCCGCGGAATGGACTCGATCCGTCGGCAGCGCAATCCCGATTTCGCCTACTGCTACGGCGAATACCTCAAGTACGTGCCCAGATACGATATCAATCGTCCTGGCGGCAGCCTGGGCCGCTCCCAAGCCTGCAATATCGCCATGCGCTACTGGGGCGACGAACTGGTGACCGACGAAGTCTTGACCACCTGGCTCGATCGCCTCTTCGCCCGCAATCTCTGGCTCGATATCGGACGCAAACGGCCGATCCCCCACGAATCCTGGTTCGCCGTGGCGGGCTACTTCTACTACTACGGCCACTACTACGCCGCCCTCTGCATCCAGGATCTTCCGCCCGAGCAGCAGGGACCGCATAAGGACCAGTTGGCCACCATCTTGCTGCGCCACCAGGAGAGCGACGGCTGCTGGTGGGACTACCCCTTCTACGACTACCACCAGCAGTACGGCACCGCGTTTGCCGTAATGACTCTTGCCCGGTGCCGAAAGACAGAGACAGAATAGTCTCTTCTTTTTGGGTCTGTGCGCATGGCGGGCGCATGTTTTTGTGAAGGTTGGGCAGTGGGCTTGCCCCGCTCTGGGGCAAGTGGACGTCCATTCTCGCCGAAACGGACGTTTGTCTGTCCGGGGGAGGCGGCCGACGGGGCGCTGTCCGAGAGAGAACCAAAACTTGCCCTGGCAGTTTCGTGAACACAAGGGGCCTGGGGAGCATCAGGACTGCAGCCGATACTGTCTGCTGCACGTCGTCGCCGGGGCTACTCGCCGCTCGTCATTCTGGAGAAGGCAGGAAGAGTATGCCGGCCGCGCCACCCGAACTTGCGGCACGATCCCTCCCAACCGATACCATCCATAGAGCGGCACGATTCTCTCTGGTGGATCTCCACGGAATCGGCCGTGCCGGTCCTGCAAACGCTTCCGTGTGGCATCCATTTCCACCGGCTCACCACCCGCTTGAGTACCCACCGACCCATGCCACCTTCCTGCAAATCGCTCTTATGGCGAGCCGAGCCCTGTGACCTTTGCGGTGCCCATGAATGCCGAGTCGTCGGCCTTCGGGATCGGCGCGGCAAACCCCTGACAAACGTGGTCTGCACGCGCTGTGGTTTGGTGTCCCATCTTGACATCCCCAGCAAGCAACAACTCTGCGAGTACTACAAGCGGCGATACCGCCGGGAGTACCATGGGGAAGCTCGGCCTTCGTCGCGGCGCGTACTTCGGGCGTGGCGAAGGGGAAAGACGGTCTTCCGCCAACTCAGACCTTTCGTGAGAACGGGCGATCGCGTGTTCGAGATTGGCGGCGGCTTGGGGTGTACGGTCAAGGCGTTTGAGTTGCACGGATTCGATGCCTCCGGAATCGAGCCCGGAGAAGACTTCCAGGCCTTTTCTCGCAACCAACTCGGCGTGCGATTGGAGAACGTCACGCTGGACGAAGTCGTGCCGGATCCCAGCTACGATTTCATCCTGCTGGTCCACGTTATTGAACATTTGCCCCAGCCAGTCAAGGCATTGCGAAGAATTGGCTCCATGTTGCGTCCGGGCGGACGGCTCTATATCGAATGCCCCAATATTGCGGCTCGCTACGTTCGTCCCAGCGGGATGTTCCATTTCGCCCACATCTACAACTTCGCACCTCATACGATGGCCATGCTTGCCAACAGTGCCGGGTTCCGCGTGGCCGAGCGTCTCGCGGCCGACGGTGACCGTAACGTTCAGATGATCCTCACACCGGACCGGCACGTGGCCCTGGAAGTCGATCCCGAAGGTTGTCGCACGACTCTCGCCGCACTGGAACGATACCACGTATTGCGCTATCATCTGCGCGCCGGTTACCTGGCGGGCCGGTTGCTCGCGATCGCCACCCATGCGTCGGATCGCATCATGAGCGACCGCCGCGTGAACCGGATTATTCAGCGTTGCCAAGAGGCGAGGTTGCCGGCAGAGACTCTTGCACGGGCGGCTTAGTTCGGCTTCGACAATCTGCTATTGAGCGACCTTCCACTCCCGTTGATGTCCGCATGGACGATGCTCGCGGCCGGTCGACAAGTGGCAGCAAAAAGCCGGACTTCCGTTGGTCCTCTTTGCGACTCGACCGCGCAGACGTCAGAATGATATCTACGCCCGTTCCAGCCGGCCGTGGAAGTAAATATCCGACCCGACCTGCTGAATCTGCGGGTCGAGGAACGTGAAGGCTTGCGGCATATCCTCAATGCCTTCACCCGCGATCGGATTGCGAGCGCTGATGCCGCCGATGAGCTTGGGGGCGATGAACACGTGGGCCTCGTCGATCTGGCCCGAATCGAGCAGGCAGCCGGCCAGTTGGCCGCCCCCTTCCACCAGCACGTTCGTCATCCGGCGGCGTCCCAGTTCTTCCAGGAGCTGGTTCAGCCGCCCCAACCGCGTGTCGGCCTTGCAGACGAAGACTTCGCAACCGGCCTCCTTCAATCGCCGCCGATCCTCGGCCGGCGCTTCCGTACCCACGGCCACCAGGACGGGAACTTCCCATGCCGTACGCACCAATCGGGAGTTGTTCGACAAGGTCGCCCGGGTGTCGACCACCACGCGGACGGCCGTTCGCGGCCCCGGGGGCCGGGCGGTCAATAGCGGATCGTCGAGCCGGGCCGTCAACCGGCCGATCATGACCGCGTCGACGCGGCCGCGAAGTCGGTGCACGATCTCCCGCGACTGGGCGTTCGAAATCCACTTGCTGAATCCCGTCTTCGTGGCCGTCTTCCCGTCGAGCGTCATGGCCCACTTGGCGATGATCCATGGCCGCTTGAGGTGCTGAAGGGTGAGATAAGGCGCGTTCAGCCCCCTAGCGGCCGGTTCGAGCAAGCCCGTCTCGACCGCCACGCCGGCCTCCTGCAACTCCCGGATGCCGCCGCCGTCCACTTCGGGGAAGGGGTCGCGTTGAGCGACGACCACGCGGGCGATCTTCGCCTCGAGAATGGCCTTCGTACACGGCGGCGTTTTGCCCTGATGGCAGCACGGCTCGAGCGTCACGTACATCGTGGCCCCCTCGGCCCGTCGCCCAGCCAACTTGAGGGCCTCGACTTCCGCATGAGGGCCCCCGAACTGGCGGTGCCAGCCTTCCCCGATAATCTCGGCGCCTTGGACGATCACGCAGCCGACCATCGGATTCGGCTCGACCAATCCTTGGCCCTGTACGGCCAGATCAAGGGCCCGTTGCATGTGCCACACATCGAGATCGTACTGGTCCATCGGCGGTTCCTTCAAGGCGTGTCCGTTCGGCATGCAGGTCGCGTAGGCGGGATAGTGAGGCTCTATTATCTCCCGGCAAATGCGGGTCGACTAGGAGCCCTTCGCAAATGCAGGTACCGGGCGACGGAGACTGCCGAAAAAGTCCTTTGGCTCGATGAAAGTCCTTCTTTCTCAGTCGAACCTAGGACCAAGAATAAGGACTTACGTCAGCGGAACCGACTCTTTCAGCAGTCTCCGGCGCCCGGTACCTACTTACCTACCGAGCCTTCAACCCCGAATCGCCTTGAGCACCGCCGAAAAGTCCTCATCGCCGCAACCGGCGTTCATCGCCCGCAGAAACGCCGCATTGGCCGCGGTGGCCGTGGGCAAGGATAAGGTCAACTCCTCGCCGAGTTGCAGCGCCAAACGCAGATCCTTCTTCTCGTGCTTCAGCGGAAAGGCGGGGGCAAAGTCGCCCGCGGCCATTCGAGGCCCTTTGACGCGGAACAGGGGATTGGCCAACACGCCCCCGTCGAGTACGGCGAACAGATCGTCGGCCGCGATGCCGGCCTTATCCGCCAGGACAAGGCCTTCGGCGAAGGCCGTGATCATGCCCCCCATGATCATGTTGATGACCAGTTTCATCCGGGCTCCCTGGCCGACCTCACCGAGAAAGTGGATGGTCTTGCCCATCGCGTCGAGCGCCGGCCGAATCTCCTCCAGCAGCGACTGGTCCCCGGCACAGAGGAAGAGCAGCGTGCCGTCTTCGGCCGGTTTCCTGCTTCCCGAAACAGGCGCTTCCAGAAATCGTCCGCCCTGCTCGGTAATCGACGGGCTGACCTCAATCGACGTATGGGGATCGACCGTCGAGCAGTCGACATACGCCTTGCCCTCGCCGATCGATTCGAGCACGCCGCCCGTCCCGAACAGCAACTCCAACGAGGCCTCGGGATCGGAAACCATGGCGAACGTCACGGGGCAGACTGCAACCACCTCCGCCGGAGTCCCCGCTCGTGCCGCTCCTTGCGCCACCAGCGGCGCACACTTGTCCGGCGTGCGATTCCAGACCACCAGTTCGTGCCCTGCTTTAAGCAGGTTCGCCGCCATGGGGCATCCCATGATCCCCAATCCGAGAAATCCGTATTTGGCCATGGTTCTGATCCGTATGTGAAGGGGCTAGCTGCCCGTTGCCTTCCGAAATTCAGAAACCAACGGTGCTGCTTGTTCTGCATTGAGCATGTGGAGATAGGCCAGCTTCCCGGCAAGCCGACGTTGTTCTGTCGTGTCACACGGTTCCGGAGAGCAGCGCATCTGGTGAATGGCCGCACGGAGCCGGCGCCGCTCCTGCCGAGACAGGCCGGCGGTCTGATTGACGACGACCCCCGTAACGAGCTGGCGCTGCCCTTTGCGAAGCACGCGGGTCTTGCTTCGGTTGATCTCAAACCCCTCGTCGCGAACGATCCGCGAGGCGATCGTGATCAGAAGCTTGACCTTATCCGGATCGTCGCCGGAAAACGTCAGGTCGTCGGCGTATCGGGTGTAGGCATAGCCGTGTTTGCGCGCCAGCCCGGCCAGCCGGCGATCGAGACGCAGCAAGATGGCATTGCAGATCCCGGGGCTCGTCGGTGCACCCTGTACGCAGACCCGCGGGCCGACCGGCACATGCACCACCTTGCCGTTCAGTTCGACCGGCTGCCGAGGCGGCTCCGTCATCAATACGGCCAGCGTCGTGGCAATCGGATAACCATAACCCAACGAGATCAACAACCCGCCGGGCCCGGACATCACACCTCCTCCTCGGTCAAGTCGTTATCATCCGATTCGGCTCCGCTGTCAACCTCCCATCGCGAGGGTGCCTTGCGCGCGGTCTGCAACTCGGCGTCGACACCCGGTATGCTCGTGGGCCGATCGGTGCGCATCGGCCCACTCGCCTGGTACAGGGCCAGCATGTGTTCGCAGGGCCCTTGATTCATCAAGTGCTCCTCAAAGAAGGGGCAGCGGCAGCGACCGAAGATGATCCGATCCGAATCGTTGACTACGATCTCCACCGGTTCGATTCGGTCCACCGCTCCCGAAATCCGCCAGTCGCGGTAGGTGATCTGCCGCGTCACCTTTCCCTCCGGTGTCTTGAGACGGCGCGTCTTGGTCGTTTCCTCAGCGTCGCACGACCGCACCTCAACCCGGCCTTCGCGGCGATATCGTTCCGCCAGCTCGCGCCGCAAGTCGGGGGGGAAGAACTTGCTTTCGTCAATCGGCTCTTCGAAAAGCTCTCGATGACGGTAGCAACGTGTTTCCACGTCGAACATCGTCCGGCCCTGCCGGCACAAGCGAACCAATACTCGCGACGCCGACGCCTCATCGATCCCCAGCTCCGCAGCCACCTCTCGAACCGAGCAGTGATACTTGCCTCGAAGCAGTTCCATCGCCCGCTGGAGGTAATCCTCCGCCCCTTCGGCAGCCTCTGCCAATAGATCGAATCCCCCCGTGCCGGTGAAGCCGCTGGACGAGAATCCCGTCAAACCGAGGACAAAAGTCATCCCCGGCAGTTTCACTGCATAGAAGCTCGGTAGTGCTCGGCCCTTGAGATAGATGTCGACCGATTCGGCAAAGGGGAGTAGTCCTTCGATGATTCGCAGACGCCGGCGTCCCCAGACCCGCGTCGTCTTCTTCTCCGTGTAGTTGTGCTCCGCACCCTCCAACGCCACCGCATGTTCCCACGGCTCCAACACGAGACGCGCGTCTTCTCCGGGCTCGAACTCGTAACGCAGCGCTCTGGGCGACACCCGAGCCTTCGTGTAGCGGAGGAAGCGGATCGCACTCAACAGATCAATCGGCTGTGCGGTGATCCGCGTACCCGGCATGCCCATCGCACCCTGCACCTGAAGAAATCCGCGAACCCAGGAATCGGGCAGATTCACTTTCTTTTCAAACCGGCCGCCGGCGTCGGAGGTGCGTACCTCCAGCCCCTCGGCCCCGACGCGGAAAGTCGTCTGCCGGCTGCTGCGCATCTCACCCAGCGCACCCCAAAGCCAGGCCGTGAAATCGATGTTCGTGGTCCCCGTCACCACCTCGCCTTGCGTTTCGAAAACGGAGGGGTCGACAATCAAGCACACGTAGACCGATTGGTCCTGGCTGAAAGCCTCGAAGAACAGCCGGTCCGGATGAACCGTGATCACCGGGTCCAGAATGTCCGACCGGGCATACCAGGTGTCGTCCGACCAGATCGCTTCCCCCAAAGCTCTTAACGCGATACGAAGGACAAATCCGTGCTCTTTGACCGTGCCCACAAACCGCACTGGACGCCTGGCGTTGGCGGCAATCTCCAGCGACGCGTCGTCGCGCGTCGATTCGAACACGGAAGGTGAGGCATAGTCCACATAGAAGATCATGGTGCGGCCGCCTCCAGTCCATAGATCACGGGCTGTTCGCCCACCGATCGCAACTCCGGGCGCACGTGGAGCACACGGCCTATCAGCCCCACAAGCTCCTCCTTCGGATACTTCTTGTCCGGCAGACGCAGCGCCTCGCGGGCGCGACGAAGCACAAACCGGCCTGAATCGGCGTCTGCCGTAGCCGCATTGGCCAAGGTTCGAAAGGCCGCCAGCCGCGTCTTTCGATGTAGTGGTCGCAAGAGAGTTCCCGCCAGGATGTCGAGCGATTCAGACGCCAGTCTCCGCGCCCGGTCGTCGTCCTGCGCGAGCACGTTATAGGCCAGCATCTGAACGTGAATATCGGAACCTTCCACCAGATCACGAACCGCCCCGGGAACCGCCAGGTAAGCGTCGAAAGACCGCACGAACAACAATCGGGCCAGCTTGTTCGTCCTCAAGAGACGGGAGTAGCTGTGAATGGAGTAGGCCGGGACCCGTGTGAGCACGTCGGCGGCACGACGGGCAAAAAGAATCGCATCGCGGTCCCGCAGTTCCTGGTAGGAGTCGGCCAGTCTCTCCACCGTTTCCATGATCCGATCCCGTTCCTTGGCGCGCCAGGCGTAGTCCCAGCGAACTTGCGTCACGTATCGGCTGGCCAGCAGGTCGACGAGTTCCTCGTCGGCACGCTCTTGTGCTGCAGCGAGCAACTCGGCGTATCCCTGCCACCACGTCGGCACCACGTGCGGCTTCATCGGTCCGTGGACCAGGTCCGGATAGCGGCGGTAGAGCCTTGCCGCCAATTCATCTTTCAGGCCGTGCACCATGGCGAGCCCGAACCCAGGCCAGTTCCACTCTCGCGACACTCCGGCCAGGGCCTTCAATCGTCCAATGCGATCGTTTTCGGAGATGGCCCGATCGGCGAGCAGGTCGCTAACCGCCTCGTTGAACAACTGCGGATTGCGGTTGGCTCGGATGACCGCCGCCCACAGATCCCACCAACCGTTGTGTTCCGCAAGCTTGACGAACGGTTTGGCGCGATTGGTGAACCACCCGCCCAACAGATCGGACAGCTTGACGCGGATGTAGGGCATCACGTCGCGCCCCCGCACTTCCAGGAGCTTGATCGCTCCGGCGCTCAAATCGAGTCCCCATCCCTCGGGATGGCGACGTTCGAGCTCCTCCATCAATTCGTGAGAATCCCGAATCCGCTGAGCCAGGGCAAGAACTTCGGCTTGCCAGTGCTTGACCGGCACCTGCTTGCGGTAGAGCGACCAACGGAACTCCTCGTCGCCCACCTCTTCGGCCGTAGTCATCAGCCTTGTCCATAAGGCACGCTTGTCGTCCCCCCAGTAACCGCGGCGGAGATGCTGCAGGAGGAACGGGCCGGCCGCCCGGTCAATGCGGTACAGGGCAATCGCCGTTTCTTCCGTCAGACTGAACGACGTGTTGAATTCGTCGAGCACGATCGCCCGGGCAGCCGGTCCGGAAGCGGTCTCGTATTCCCGCACGAGCGCAGCACCGAACACCTTTTCGTCGATTCCCCAGTTCCTGCCGGCATACTTCCAGGCAAGCAGGCGGCGTACCAGATTCGAGTCGCGGTTCTTGCGGGCTTCCCACAGCCAGGCGTCCAGTTGGCCGGCATGATTTTTCCATTTCACCCGCGACCACAATCTTCCGTCGGTCTGCCAGTCGGAGAAATGGTTAAGGATGAAAGGCCGGAACGTCACGCGATTACGCTGGTACAACGCCGGGCCCCAGAACCATGTCAATCCCGGCAAGGCAACGTCGTGGGCAAGTCCCTCCAGATTGTCTCGCAAACGGGCGTCGTCCTTCTGCCCGTCCAGGAGACGTTCG
Organism: Planctomycetaceae bacterium; assembly: GCA_012719125.1. Taxonomy (GTDB): domain Bacteria; phylum Planctomycetota; class Planctomycetia; order Pirellulales; family Thermoguttaceae; genus JAAYAY01. Next base: position 91,055 of record JAAYAY010000364.1, read on the forward strand.
ATTTGCTGCCGAAGACGTTTCGCCGCCGCAGATTCTCTCACCAGCCCTGTCTCCCCCTGGGGATCGTAGCCTCACGAGAAGAGTAAACCCTCTCGGGCTGCTCCTGTCAATCGGTCGCCAGATCAGCAAACCGTGGAATCGGCGTCCCGGCCAATGAGAATCACTTCCGGCGGCAACCGACAGGATGCGTGGTCTCCCACAGCAGCCCGTTGAAAAAGTCAAGTTGAGCTAACGAATTGGCTGCAGAAGCGGCGCAGCCGCGCCCGCAGCCGAATTCCTTGGCCTTCAATCGGCGACACAAACTCCTGTCAGCACTTGATATCCAGCGTTTTCAGGAACCATCGACGTCTTTCCAAAACGATGAACGCAAGCGGCGCTACGCTTCTGCATGCGTTCATATTAGCTCAACTTGACTTTTTCAACGGGCTGACAGGACTACGGCTCCAACACGATCTTCCCGGCCAGCGTCCCCGCCATCTGCAGCGTGTTCTCTTCCTGCAACTTGTGGGCGGCCGCGGCCTCTTCGAGCTTCATGACTCGGCCGATCTTGGCGCGGAGCTTGCCCGCGGCCAGCCATTGGTTGATGTCGTCCGCCGCACGCCGTTGCTCCTCGGGCGGGGCGTTGAACATGGCGAAGCCGAACGCCTTGCAGTCCTTCACGTAGAAAGGCCCCACCGGGAAGGGAGGCGTCGAATCGCGGCCCGCCATCAGAACCAAACGCCCTCGCATCCGCAGATGCGAAACCGCCTGAATGAGGTCCTGCTCGCGCAACGTCTCGAACCACACGTCGACCCCCTCCGGCGTGAAGGTCTTCAGTACGGCATCGACGTCGTCAGTCTTGTAGTTGATGACGCAGTCGGCCCCCAACCGGCGGCACGCCTCGGCCTTCTCGTCACTGCCGGCCGTGGCCACCACCTTGGCGCCGCGCGCCTTGGCAATCTGGATCACGCACGACCCCACGCCGCCGCTTCCGCCGTGCACGAACACGGTCTCGCCCGGCTGGACACTTGCGTCGCGAACCAGTCCGAGGTGGGCGGTGATCGCCACCAGGGCCGTGGCGGCCGCGTCGCGGTCGCTCACCCCGTCGGGCGTGGGATAGAGCCAGCAGGCGTCGACCGCCGCCAGTTCCGAAAAAGTCCCCTGCCGCCCCATCAGTCCCTGGTTGGAGCCCCAGACTCGATCGCCCACGCGAAACTGTTCGACACCCGGCCCCACCGCCTCCACCGTGCCCGCCAGATCGCAGCCGACGACGAACGGCATGGGCTGCCCCATGTCGATGGCTCCGCTGCGGATGTACGTGTCCACCGGGTTGACCGCAACCGCCCCGACCCGCACCAGCACCTGCCCTTCACCCGGCCGCGGATCCGGCAGATCCCCGTAACGAATGCTCTCCGCAGACCCGGGCTGTTCGATATAGGCTGCTTTCATGACGTTTCCTCGTTTAACGCCCAGCCGAAGGCGCCGGCTTCCGTAGTGCGGCCGGCGCCTTCGGCTGGGCGTTAAACGACTGCACTCGAACGGCTTCAGGTTCTCAGACTGCACCGAAGTAGCGCTGTCCGACTAATCATACGCGCGTCGGAAACGGTCTCAATCGCGGCAATCGAAAAACTCGGTCAGCGGATAGACCTCCCGATTGACTTGCCGCATCAACTCGACGAACTCCGTCCAAGGCTGGTAGCGAATGTCGACAATGCCCTTGTTCGAGTCGATGTTCGACAGTTCCGCACCCTTCTCCTCGGGGTCGTTGTCCTGATACTTGAACCAGTGCCAACCTACGCAGTTTCGCGACTCGAGCAGGCCGAGCACGTAGTGCTGATAGAACCGCCCCCGGTCGGCCTGCGTGGGCACAACCCAGCCGGCCCCCGTCGTGTTGGGTAGCCCTGAGTCCTCGCCCTTGACGTAGAACTCGGTGATCATGATCGGCCGCGGGCAGAGCGTTTGCCAATAGGCCACTTCGTCGAGTCGCGGCCCCCAGCACCCGTAGTAATTGACCGCAACCACGTCGCAATACGGAGCGGCCGCCTTCCAGATGAAGGGGTTGCGGAAGTTGGGACTCATGAAACGCGATCCGATGTAGAGATGATTCGGATCGGCCCGCTTGATGGCCTCTGCGACGATGCGGAAGTAACGCTCGAAAGCGTAGCCCGCGAACTCCAACCGGTCCATCATGCTGATATCTTCGGCCGATACGTCGCTCTTCTTCTTGCGATCCCTCAGCCAGGCCAAGGCCGCTTCGTAGTTGGGCTTCTGGGCCGGATTGCTCGGGTCGAGTTTCAGATAGTTGTCGAGCTTGGGCGTCTGCAACTCGTTGTCGGAATAGATGCCCACTACGTACGGGTCGTCTCGATAGGCGGCCATCGCCTTGGCCTGCTCTTCGCAATAAGACGGGAAGTCGGGGTGAAAGACCGGGATGCACTCCAGTTCGAAGCCCGTGTGCCCGGGAACCGCATGCGTCACGCCGAGCTTCCTGCCGAATCCCGACATCAGGTTCATGCGAACCACATAGGGCAACGGTTTGCCGGAGAGGTGAAGCCGCTTGTGATCGGTCCACCCTCCGGTTCCGTTGAAGTGCAGCTCTTTGAGAAGTCTCGTTGTCTCCGTTGCCCAGGTCTTGTCGTCTCCGTACTTCTCAGCGAACGCTTGCTTCATATTGGCCGACGAACCCGGGTGGACGACGCCGACACCCACGTGGATGAATCGGCATCCGAACGGATCGATCAGCCACCACCGCCCGTCGATCTGCTCGGCGCGGAAGAAACCGGTTGCTTCATATCGCTTACCCAGCCAGCCGCCGTACTTCGACAGCGGCACGGGCTCCTTGGCCTTCGCATACCCTTCCAGCAGGTCGAGCGTTCGCGTCGGATACTCCTTCCACTCCCGATCGGGTTTGACCTTCGAGCGGACGAGAATCGTCTTCGCTGGTTCCTCCGCCGTGGCGGGAGTGGCCGGATACTTTTCCGCTCCCTGCCGATAGAGCTGCTGGATCTCGGTTGCCGCCAGGGCACTGTCATAGAGCCGCAATTCGCCAATCATGCCGCCGAAGAAGCCGTTGGCAGAGGTGCCCGTACCGATCATGAGAGAATCGGTACTCTTCGCCATCGGCCCCTTCACGGGTCGCTCCGCAACACACTCGCCGTTGAGATACAATCGGGCGATCCGGTTGTCGTAGGTACCGGCGACGAAGACCCAAGTTCCAAGGGGAACCGGCTCCGGCGACGACAGGATCGCCTTCGGAGAAGTCCATAGCCCCAGGCCAATGTGCCCCTCCTCCGGGGCGAACAGCCCGACAGTCGGCGTCGACCATGAGGGATTCGTGTTCGGCTTGCCGAAGACCAGGTTGTTCCTGCCCAATCGGGCCGGGTTGATCCAGGCGGTCATCGTCAACCCGCCGGAAAACGTGAGCGATCGAGTGCCGGGCAGCTCGCCGTGGGCCACGTATCCATCCAACGCCCAGACTTGCGTATCACCAAGTTGTCGGATTTGCCCAAGGCGGAGCGTGGCGTCGAATCCGTGGCCCGAAAGATCCTGGGCAGTGCTTCCGTCGCTCGATGTGAAATCCCACAGCCCAACCAGTTCGGCCGCCGGCAGCGGTGTTGTCGCGAGCAGTATCAACACACAGCGAAGAACATGCGACTGATGGAGCATTTGTACGATCCTACTTTCGTTTCAGCGCCAGAGCCGGCGACCTCTTTGGAGTGCGTGCGACTTGTCGCCGCTTTCCTTTGTCCTTGGGCTGGAAACAAGGTGATCGCTGCTGACGTAATGAATCTTTATCAAGAAAAGCGGTGACAAGTCCCCGCACTCCATAGGCTCTGTCTTACACGTCTATCGTATATGGTTCGCGCTGCACGCGTTTCGCCAGCTTGTTGGCCTCGGTGTCGCCGGGGAATTCGTACTTCTTCGTGTCGAACCTGATCTTGCGGCCCAGCAGCATGGCTATGTTGGCCATGTGGCAGGCGTTCACCGCATTGACGTGGCTGCGCACGTCGGCAACCGTCTTGCCGCGGTCTTTCACGCATTCGAAGAAGTTCTTCATGTGGTTGCCCGGCTGCTTGCCGTGGCAGAGCTTGACGATCTCGTCCTTGATCCAGTCGCGATCGGCGTCGGTCAGGCGTTCGATCGGTTTGCCGGTCAGGCCGCCGCGGTTGACGCGGATTCGGCCGAACTCGCCGGAGATAATCAACTCGTTTTCCCCGCTGAACAGCTTGATCGTATTGCCGCTACCCAGCGTCATGTCGACGTCGAAGGTCTTGGCCACGTTGTAAGCGTTCGGAAGCTCGCCCTTGCCGAGCATTTTGGCCAGCGTGGCTTTCCGTCCCAACGGAAGATCGCCCTTGCCTTCCACTTCAACCACGCCCGTTTCGTCGGGGTCGAGGGCCCACATGGCGATGTCGGTGTGATGCACTCCCCAATCGGTTGCCTGGCCGCCTGAGTATTCCAGCCACCAGCGGAAATCGTAGTTGCACCGCTGGGGCGTGTAGGGCACCTTGGGCGCCTGGCCGAGCCACATGTCCCAGTCGAGCTCTTTCGGCACGGGCGCCGTTTCAAAAAGACCGCCGGTATCGGGCGTGCCCACCGACGACAGGGCATGAAGCTTCTTGCCCAGACGCCCGCTGCGGGCAAGAACAACGGCCGTCAGGAACATGTTGTCGTATTCGCTGCGCTGCTGCGTACCGACCTGGATCACACGCCCCGTCTCCTCGGCCACCTTGATGATCTGCCGCCCCTCGTCGATGGTCAGCGTGAGCGGCTTCTCGCAGTAGACGTCCTTCCCTGCCCGCATCGCGTCGATGGCGATCTTCACGTGCCAATGGTCCGGCGTGCCGATAGTGACGGCTTCCACGTCTTTTCGCTCGAGCAGCTTGCGATAGTCCTGGTAGATCTGGCACTTCCCCTCGTAGTCGTCGGCGAACGCCTCGGCATGAACCAGGTTGACGTCGGCCACCGCCACCATGTTCCCCAACTCGGCCGCTTTGCGTCCGATCATGCTGCCCTGCCCGTCGCGCTTGCCCTCCGTCCCCCACCTGTTGACATAGACGCTCGTGCCGATGGAAGCTACCGTGAGCTTGTCGCTCGGGGCCTCCGCCTTGCAGTATCGGCTTGTCCAGAAGTAGGGAGCCATCCCGGCCGCGACGGCGGAACACTTAAGGAAGTTGCGTCGAGTTGTCGTGCGGGTTGGCATCGGTATGCCTCCTGGTATATGTGTGCCTGGGCAAAGGGAGGGATGTCGGTCCAGTCGAGAACACGACGTCGATGATAATCCATCGACCGACTGAACGCCAGCAGTCCGCCAATCTGTTGGAGTTCAGGCTTCAGCCTGCTGAATCGTCTGAGACGTCCCGCACGGCGCAGGCTGAAGCCTGAACTCCAACGTCACCCCACATCCCCCAGATCGAGCGCCTTCCCGTACCGCACCAGCATCATGCGGCGCAGCCGGGCGTGGGACGGCGATGCCAGCCCCGGATCGGCGTCGACCATCTGCTGGGCGTCGCGCCGGGCCTCCTCGACCACGGCCTTGTCGCGCGAGAGATCGGCAATCCGAAACGGCGGCAGCCCGTGCTGCCGCGTACCGAACAGTTCGCCCGGCCCCCGCAAGGAGAAATCAACTTCCGCCAGTTTGAACCCGTCTGTGGTCGACGAAAACGCCTTCAGCCGGGCGGCCGCCTCCTCGCTCGGATCGTCGGCAAACACCGCACAGTAGCCGGGAAACCGCCCGCGGCTGATCCGCCCGCGCAGTTGGTGCAACTGGGCCAGCCCGAACCGCTGCCCGCTCTCGATCGTCATCAAGGTCGCATTGGGCACGTCCACGCCCACCTCGACCACCGACGTCGAAACCAGCACCTGGATCTCGCCCGAGCGGAACTCGGCCATCACGGCGTCCTTCTCCTCGGGCTTCATCCGCCCGTGCACCAGTCCCAGGCGAAAGGCCTCGAGAGGGCCGTTGGCCAAGGCCTCGTAGCTCTCCTCCAGGCTCTTCGCCGCCACGGTTTCCGACTCGTCCACCAACGGCGTAACCACGTAGCCTTGCCGCCCTTCCTGAAGCTTCTTGCTGAAGAACGACCACCAGCGCTCGCGCTCTTGCTCCGTCGGAAGGTAGGTGTGGATCTTCTGCCGGCCGGGCGGCATGTCGGCGAGCGTCGAAACGTCCAGGTCGCCGAACAAGGTCATGGTCACCGTCCGCGGAATCGGCGTGGCCGTCATGACCAGGTAGTGCGGATCGCCCCCCGACTCGCGCAACAGGGCCCGCTGCCGGACGCCGAACTTGTGCTGCTCGTCGATCACCGCCAGTCCGATCTTTTTGAACCGGACGTCCTCCTGGATGACTGCCTGCGTGCCGACGATGAGGTCGATCTCCCCTTCGGCGATCTGTTCGAGGACCCGGCTCCGCTCGCCGGCCGACAAGCCCCCCACAAGTTCGATCAGTCGCACTTCGCTGGCGGCAAGCATGCGTTTGAGCGTCAAGGCGTGCTGCCGGGCGAGGATCTCCGTGGGAGCCATCAACACGGCCTGCGATCCGTGCGCCACGGCCAACAGCATCGCATAGGCGGCCACGATCGTCTTGCCGCTTCCCACGTCGCCCTGGAGTAAACGGTTCATGGGGCGCGTCGACGCCATGTCGGCCGCGATCTCGGCAATCGCCTTCTCCTGCCCGGCCGTCAACTCGAAGGGAAACAGGCGGCGAATCCTCGCGTCGATCCGCGCTGTGGCTTCCAGCGGTTCGGCCTGGTGCAGCGTCCGCTGCTGCTGCCGCTTGATCGCCAGGGCAAGCTGCAGAATGAATAGCTCCTGGTAGACAAACCGTCGCCGGGCCTTTTCGAGCGACTTGGGACCGGTGGGAAAGTGGATCTCGGGCAAGGCAACGGCAAGCGGCGTAAGATTGTGGGCCGCCAGGAACTCTTCGGTGAAGGCTTCCTCAAGCAACTCCGCATAGCCGTCCAGAGCCGCCCGCACCATGCGACGCACGTGCCACTGCTGCAAACCTTCGGTCAAGGGATAGATGGGCACGATGCCCCCGGTGGCCTCGGGCTCGTCCTCGCCCAGCATCGTCACTCGCGGATGGACCATCTGCCACATCAGGCCGCGCAGCTTCGGCTTGCCCGAAACGAGCACCTCCTGCCCGCGGCGGTACTGGGAGAACAAAAATGGCTGATTGAACCACACGGCCCGCAGATGGTCGTTGCCCACGCGCACCAGCATGCCGAGCATGTTCCGACCTGGAGCGATGTCGCGCAACTCGATTTCCTCCACCAATCCGCGGACCGACTGGAGCGATCCCTCCTCCAGGTCGGCAATAGTCCGGCGGTCGGTATGGTCCTCGTAGTCGCGGGGGAAAAAGAATAGGACGTCGGCCACCGTGCGCAGGCCCAAACGCTCCAGCATCTCCGCCCGGCGCGGTCCCACGCCCTTGAGATACTGGACCTGCGTGGCAAGTCGCTCTGCCGCCGATTTTCCCGGATCGCTCATGCTCCCCATGATACCCGCAGCGGGGTGTCTTAGGCCAGTAGGGCGAGTTTACCGGCGCTGCCGGAGCCGCTATATTGCCGAAGGTCTCCGACGGCACAAAGGTCCGTGTCGACGCCAAGACCGCTGGCGCGGCAACCGTCATTCAGATCAGTCTCTCGGCCGGCGAACCGTTGATGACGGTCCAGTGTGAGCCGAAAAAGGGCGAGGTGGAGAGACTCGAGGTGAAGTGAAATGTAGGACGGGTTTGTAACCCCGTCCGGACAGGATGCAATCCTGTCCTACATGACAAAGGAGCCCAACATGAAACGACGACAATTCCTCGGTACCGGCCTCCTCGCCGGTATGGCAACCGGCACCTTGGCACACCAACCCGAAGCGCAAGCGGGGGCAGCAGACACTCCCTCCACCACCCTCCGCGCCGGCGTCGCCAAGAGCGATATCACCACCAATGCCGAGGGCGTACGCGTTAACGACCCGCTCTTCGCCAAGGCCCTGGTGCTTGAAGGCAGCAACATCCGGCTGGCGATCATCGCCATGGACGTCACGGCCATCGGCGGCATCGGCGACATCAAGGACGATTTCCTGCCCAAACTGCGAGCACGCATTCAGAAGGAACTGGGCATCCCGGGCGCCAACGTGCTGGTCAACGCCAGCCATACCCACCCGCCCGGCCGGTTGCTGTGCGAAAGCGATCAGCAACTGGAACGAACCTTCGACGCTGTCCGCCGCGCCGCCGAAAGCCTGACGCCCGTCCGAGTCGGCAGCGGCACCGGCTACGAAGACCGCATCATGATGAACCGGGCCCTCCGGCTGAAAAACGGCCCGCACTGGACGATCCGGCACACCAATCCCTGCCCGCCCGATGAAGAAGTGGCAAGCGTGGGCCCCGTCGATCCCGAAATCGGCGTCCTGCGGATCGACCGTCTCGACGGCCGCCCCCTGGCCGTAGTCTACAACTTCGCCTGCCATCCCTACCTGGGCGTCCCCCGCGGAGGCGTCACGGCCGACTTCCCGGGCTTCGCCTCCAAGGTGATCGAAGACAACCTGGGCCACGACGCCATGGCCCTCTTCCTCCAAGGGGCCGCGGGCGACATCACGGCCGTCCTCTACAAAGACACCAGCCGCCCCCGCGATGCCGAACCCTTCGGCACCATGCTGGGACTGAGCACGCTCGAGGCCCTTCGCGGCATTCAGACCGGCGACGCCAATTTGAACGTGATCAACGAGACGCTGTTGCTGCCCAGAAGGACAGATAGCCAGGCCCGTATCGCCGCTCTCGAGCAGGAACAGGCCGGGCTCCTCCGCTCCCTTCGCGGCACCAGTCTGAACATCAAGACCTTCGTGCCCCTCTACATCAAGTACGCCCTGAACCCCGACTACCCCTCGTATTACTCGTATCGCTACCTGCAGGCCCAACAGACCGGCAGCGACGAAATGTCCGGCATCGACGCCCAGAATCGGGGGCACATGGACAAGTATCTCCGCAACATCCAGGCCATGGAGAAACTGGCCCGGATCCAGGACAAGATCGCCACCCTCCAGCGCCACCAGGCCATCAACGACGCCTCGGGCGAATCGACCGTCGCCACCGAAGTGCAAGGCATCCGCATCGGCAACTTCGTCCTCATCACCTCCCCTGCCGAAGTGCTCGTCGAAGTCGGCCTGAACGTAAAAAACGCCTCGCCCCACCAGCACACCTTCATGGCCGCCTATTCCAACGGCTACATCCACTACGGCCCACCCGCCGCCGACTACGACAAGGGAGGCTATGAAGTGACCGAGTGCTTCATCGCGCCCGAGTGGCAGCGGCTCTATGAAGAGAAGGCAAAGGAGGTGCTTGAGCGACTGTGAGCCGCCCATGCGTCTTGTGTGCCACTGTTTGCTCGCAAGCAGTGCCCGTTGAATTCATCAGAAGACATGGCAGCATCCCTCAATATGCGGCGATTCAAGAAGCCGGCAATCCTTTTGTCACTCTTCACGGTGTTCGGTATCGTCTCGTTCGCCGCCGTACACATTCTCTCCTCGCGCCCGGTGACCGCCATTCGCAACAGCTTCCAAGTCGACGGCCGTCCAAGAGTCTACCGCCTGGTTGTGCCGCCAACGTCAGCCGGCGAACGCCTCCCGGTCATCTTTCATTTCCACGGCCACGGCAATACCCCGGAATCGGAGGCCGATCGCACGAAGCTGGATCACCTCGCCGCGTCGCACCGCGTCGTGCTGGTCTATCCGGCCGCGATCGAAGGGAATTGGCGAACCCGAGCCATCGATTCGGCGGCTCCGGACGAGAATGCCGACGTGCGTTTCTTTGACGCCCTGCTCGATCATCTCGTTGAACGGTTCGGCATCGACCGCTCACGCGTCTACGTGACCGGTATGTCGATGGGGGCAGAGTTCGCCCATGAACTCGCCATGGCCCGTTCAAAGGAGATCGCGGCCGTGGCTGCCTGTTCGGCTTGCCCGTCCGAACAGATCCGGAGCGATCGCCCCTTCCCGATTATGATGATCGTCGGAGAACAGGAAACCACGCTCCTGGAGGTCGCCGGGCAGGACATGATGGAATATCGCCGCCAAGGCCACGTCTGCGAAGTGCTCGTCAACCACGATCGCGGGCATGAGTGGCTACCCGATCGCAACATGCAGATCTGGCGATTCCTGAAACAACATCAGTTGAATGAGTGAAGATGGACACACCCGATCACGCAGCAAACACGACGATCCGCCAACGGCCGTGGTGGCGGCTCCACAGAGCGTCATGGGCGGCCGCCTGTCTGGTCGTTGCGTCGAGCGTCTACTTGAACCTCGACGTCGTCGACGCCCTCTACTGCCTCAAGTATGGCCCCGTGCGACCGTCGATTCTCATCTCGGGCTGGCCCTTCCACGCCATCGGAGAAGACGCCGTTTCCGCCGAACTCCACGTGAACTGGAGCGTCGTGCTCACCAATACGGTCCTGACACTAATCCTCACGGCAGGCACAGCAATCCGCCTGGAAGCCTGGAGACGCAAATCGACTTCGTCCTGGCGTTTTACTGCAGAACACGCCTTTGCGATCTTCGTGGCAGGAATCGTGGTCCTGGCTTTGGACGTCGTCAAACGGTCGGACTTGCTGATCGATCCAATCGACTGTGCCGGCGCATTCCGCTGGCCCGCCGCCTCGATCCTCTTCGTCGCACTCTACCTGACCTGCTCAACCTTCGTCGACGGCCTGCGGCACCTCGCCGAACGCGTCACTCGACGCAAAGAACCTTGACCGGCGCTTGTCCGACATTCCCCTGTCTTGACATTCCCCTGCCTCTGTCCACCCTCGCAGGTCCTGTCGGGCCTTTGGCGGGCTGCCCGTGATTACCCCGTATTTGGCTTTGATAGGAAGTCACCTGTCCTTGCTTGCGTTTCCGGCCGGTGTGGAATTCTCGCGTACCAGTTCGGCAAACCGCCGGCAGTTCTCGGCGAGGTTGGGGCCGTGGCGGTGGAGGTCGCCGCCGATGAGCAGGACGGATTCGTTGCCGTAAAAGCGGCACAGTTCGGCCACGCGGTCGACCTTCATGCCGCCGGCCGGCGAGGGGAAGATGGGGCGGAGGTCGCCCATCCTGCACTCGGTGCCGCGGATGATGTCGCGGCATTCCTCCTCGCTGAACGAAAAGCGGCCGCCGTAGTTGGGAAAGATGACCACGTCGGCGCCGGCCAACCGGCAGATCTGCCCGTAGAGGGCGCCGTGCCCGATCCCGCCGGTCGGGCTCATGGTGAACGAACCCATGAAGGCCGGGTGGCAGAGGATGGGCAGGGCGGCCTGGTCGTCGTCGGCCACCAGACGCATCGTATCGAAGCCCACCAGGCCCGGAGAAACCAGGTAGCCGCCCGCGCCCGCCCGGCGAGCGAACCGGGCCCGGTCGACGATCTGGTCGACCGGCGCGGTGATGTTGGGAGCGTAGATGCAGTTCAAGCCCGTTTCGTGGTTGGCTTGCCGGACCGCGTCGCTAATGAGCTGCACCCGTTCCTCGAACCGGCAGAACGGTTGGTCCGCCAGGCCATGGTCGTCTTTGATCAGGTCGATCCCGCCGAGCGCAAACTGCCGTGCATATTCCGCCAACTCGGCGGGCGACAGCCCCATCGGCTTGATGGCCGTACTCAACAGCGGGCGATCGTAAGCGCCCAGCAGGTCCCGCAGGCCCGAGCGTCCAAACCGCGGGCCGCGGAACCGGGCAAGCAACTCTTGCGGAAGTTCGAACCCCATCAGTCGATAGCCGGGCTTGATGCTGATGTTGCCGAACAGCACGTTGAGCAACTGGGGCAGCTCGTCTCCGGCCGTCTCGATCGGAAATTCGATCCTGGCCTCGAAGCGTTCGTCGTCCAAAGGTTCGAACGACGTCACCCGCCCGAGAATCTGGTCGCGGATATCCTGTCGCGGGATCAGGTCTTCGGGATACTCGACGGTCTGTTCGAGACAGATGTCCTCCGCACGAGCCAATGCCTCGTCGCGCGGACCGCTGAGGTGGTAAACGGCAACGAAGCGGCAACCGCTGAGGTGGAGATGGGGTGTACTATTCATGGTGTACGTATTCTTCGGGTGGCACGTCCCAGAGCGTAGCGATGGGCGTGGTCTGTAGGTACCGGGCGCCGCACGGTTCCTGAACTACCAAGTAATATCCTCAAACTGAAAATGCCGTGTTCGAAATGGCCACGAAAAGGCACAAGAAGGCACGAAAAGTCCGCCGGGTACACTTGAACGTGGCCGTCTCGCCTTCTCGTGTTTCTTCGTGCTTCTTGTGGCCATTTCTGCCTGCCTCCGAACTTGCGTGCTCATTATTCCACTTCAAGGCCCCGTGCGGCGCCCGGGCCCTACAAATCCTCCGCTTTGGCCGTGGACTGGTCCCGGGCAATCTCGACCGGCCGGAAATCGGCCTCGGCAAGATCGAGCGATCTTCCGCAAAGCTGTTCGACCGCACCGACCAAGGCAGGAGCGTCAAGGCCGTACTTCTTCATCAGGTAGGGCCGGCTCGCACCGTGAGCGTATTGATCCTGAATGCCGAGACGAACGAGACGCTTGGGCAATCCGGCCTCGGCCATCTTCTCGGCAACGGCCGAGCCGAGACCGCCGATGACCGTATGGTTCTCCATGGTGATGACGCCCAACCGGGCCGTCGCCAGGGCTTCGTCCACCGTCGGATCGTCAAACGGCTTGAGCGTCGAAACGTGCAGATGCCTGATCGAAACGCCGCGGTCCTGGATCGCGGCACTGCACCGCAAGACTTCCTCGGTGCAGATCCCACTGGAAAGGACGGCGACGTCGCTGCCTGTCGAAAGGACCCGGGCGCGGCCCAACTGCATCGGTTCGTCTTCCGGAAACAGCCGCGGCACCTCGCCGCGGAGCATGCGCACGTAGACCGGTCCGTCGACGGCCTGCGCCACGTCCAGCACCGACTCGACGTCGGTCGCGTCGCCGCATTCGAGGATCGTCATGTTGGGCAGCACTCGCATCAGGGCCACGTCGTCGACGGCCTGGTGCGTGGCCCCGCCCGGCGTCGTGATGCCCGGCAGAAATCCGATCAGGCGGACCGGCAGATTGGGATAGGCGATCGACATGGCCACCTGGTCGAAAGGCCGGCGGCAGATGAAGACGGCAAAGGTGTGGATGTAGGGAAAGAAACCCTCGCGGGCCAGCCCGGCGGCAAAACTCATCATGTTCTGCTCGGCCATGCCGACCGAAAAGAACCGGTCCGGGTAGGTGTCGCGAAAGTCGTCGGCCTCGCACGACGACGTCAAGTCGGCCGACAACACGAGCACCTCGGGCCTATCTTTCG
>JAAYAY010000031.1 GCA_012719125.1 Planctomycetaceae bacterium
CGCGCAGGTTCAGCAAGGTCAGGGCCACCGCCGACAGAAGAGCGATGGCCGGCTGCAGACGTTCGACCGCCGTGAACTGAATATCTTCGATTCGGCATCCGGTCTTTTTCGCCTTGTGATATTCCTCGATCGACCAGACATACTGCCTCCTTTGTAACAAGCCTTTACCATGTGTACAAGATAGTGAACATCGCTTGAACCCTCATCGTTGAGGTCTTGGTTTGGGGGTTGTCAGTTGGGCCGGGTAACGGGGTTCGGGCCACGTCCGTTTGTAGTTGTGAATGCGACGCATTCGCCCCTGTTCCTCGTCGTCGGCCCAGACGGCCCAGCGACCGCCCGACACATCGACCTTGCGGCTGTGGATCCAGCCAAGCCGTTGCCACTTGTGCATGGTGGCGATGGGAATGGCCAACTGGCGGGCCAGATCCGTCAGCCAGTGTTCGTGTTCTTCCAGGAGTGTCGGATCGGCCATCGCCTCCGGCCGGTGTCCAGCTGGATAGCGCTCGCCGAGGAGTCGGGTGATCATTTGCTCGGTGAAGTGATTGGTTCGCTTTGGAGGGTAAAAGCCTTCTCGATTCAAGTGGTCGGCGATCGCGGACGAAGAGCAGCCCTCTCGACGAAGCGTGTCGATCCGTGTGATTAGTTCCGTGTAGTTGGAAAGTTGTTCGTATCGGCCAACGGGGCGTACCAGACGCTGGTAACTGACGAATCCACCGGCCCAGTGAACAGTCACGTCGACTTGTTCGCTCGCGCCTTCGATGTCTACGACGACCCGATCCACAAGCAGCCGCACGATCTCCTGACGATCCTCTGGCGTGGTGGTCGCAGCATTCCACAATTCCGGAATGTTCTGAGACAACTCCCGGATCGCTTTCCGCTGCGCCGCAGTCAGTTCGGAAGGCTGCTCCCGGCAGAAGCGCGCGTACTCTTTATCCAACTGTTCGTTGCGGCGGAGCGATTCTTCCCAGCGTCGCTCAAGCTCGCGTCCGACCAGCCGGTTTTCCGGTTCCACCGCCGCGTATTGCCTGGCGGCACGATCGGCCTCGTAGTTGGCACGCTCAAGGCGTTTCTTCCAGTGGCTGTCCAACCGTGCTCGCTCGGTCCGCAAATCGGCTTCGGCAGCCAGGCTCAACTGGAGTGAAGCCGGTGTGAGTACTTTCATGATCCGTTGCGCCACGAAGTCGTCGAGGAACTCACCCGAGAGGCCTTGGCATACCGGCTCACCATAGTCAATCATGCCTCGCGCACAGGTATAGCGAAGGCGGTTTGCGGAGCCGCCGTAAGATGGCATCAGACGGCGATGACAGCGTCCGCACACGAGCAAGCCGCTCAATAACGAGGGCCCTTCGCGTGGTGCGCCGACGGCATCGGCCGTGGTGTCAGCCACGAACCTCGCCTGCTTGTGCCTGCCGCAACGCCTGGCGAGGCCGCTCCAAGACGAACGCCGCTTTCTCACGTGTCCCCGAGGCCAACAGCAAGTCCACCACCCCTCGCAATTCGGCCGCCGTGAGCGAATGCCGACGTCCCGTCTCCAACGCTCCCTGCTGGTTGCCCGCGGGCAACCGGACCAACTGCCGGGCCATCGTCGGCGAAAGCAATCCCAGACGGAGATCCTCCTGGGCCGCCACGCACAGCTTCTCCATCATCGCCAGCCGCCGACAGACCCAGCTCTTGTGACGCCCCAGCAGGATCGGTCGTAGCCTGCCGGAAGACTCGTCTATCGCGAGCCAAGCCATGGGATGGTTGGTGCGTTCGGTGGTGCAAACGTCGATCGATAGGTGCATGAGCCATGGAGTAGCTAAGGTTTTGTA
>JAAYAY010000365.1 GCA_012719125.1 Planctomycetaceae bacterium
CTACGCAGCAAACTCTGGGACGACATGATCAACGCCATGGAAACAGGCTCGCGGAACCGCCGCGTCGGCAAGAAGCTCAAGGAGATTATTCAAATGTAGCAGTGCTAGCATTTTCACTATGAGGACCACCAAGAAAGAAATCACCGGAGCCTCGGCAACCAAGTCATCGACCTTGGCGAGGAAGTCGGGCGTGGCGAAGGTGCAGTCGAGTGCTGCGAACGCCTCGGCGAGCTGCTGCGGTACTACTATCGCGACGCACGTGACGCCGCGTGAGTGCGGGCGTCGCTTGTTCATCTCCGATGGTTCTGCGGTTGCGATCTGCAAATGCTGAGGAATCGGTCGCTTTCGCGACCGCCAGCCCGCGACCACGCCCGCCTGGAGCCCTGGCGTGGCCGAGAATCCGCTGCCATGTCTTGTTCAAGACTGAGTCGCCGAAGACCGTAACGTCGGGATCAGTATTTTGACCGGACGCGTTCCGACCGAGGAAGTGGCCGTCAAGAAGATCCTCGCCTACCGCGATCGGATGAAGCTCTTCGGCGTGAACGTTCCATGCCGGCAGAATTACCGCACTTCGAAGGCAGCGGTACGCATGCTCAAGGAGAGCGGCTTGTGGGTGTCGATCTGGTTCGTGGCCGCCCGAGACCGTGCGGTCGATCCTCAGACGTGGATAGCGGAGACGCGTTTCCGAGGAGGGCGTCAGCGGCCAGTCCTCGGCGGCCAGGCGGAGGGGACGGACGATGAAATACCGATTCACACGCGTCAAATCGTGCAGACTGCCGTTGCCCGCCGTGAAAAAGAGCGATTCGGCGTCGTCCTTATAGATATTTCCACCGATTTCCACCGCGTCGTGCCCGGTCGCCATGTCGTATTTTCGGCCACTGGAATGCAGCACCTCGTCGCGTCCGTCGCCGTCCGTGTCGCCCGCGTAGAACATCGCGTGGCCCCAATGCTCCGGCACGAAGTCGACCAAAAGGTCGCCCGGCTCCAGAAGTGCTCGCGCTTGGGCTGCGGCAGCGATTTTGCCGTCAGGGCAGGCGAGGTTGTCCTGCCGGAACACGATCAACTCCGCTGGCAAGTTCTTTTCCAGGGTAGCAGTGAAACACCCCGGCACGCCCCCGCCCAGTTTCCACCCGAACGCCTGGTAATAGATTTCATGGGCGTAGGTGGTGCAAACCGAGTAGCGTGTGCGATCCTTTGTGGCGTCTTCAGGGGCTTCGAAATACTGCTGGCGCAGACCGACACCGTTCTTTTGCATCCCGGCAACCGTCAGGGGCGCCGAATCGTATTGCATCGCCGCGCCTTTGAGGAAAAACGCCATCGCGTTTTCGACGAGCGCGCGCTGGCGCATCTGGTAATCGCGAGACGTCCCCTCCGCCCCAGAAAGAACTAGCACGCCGCAGACGGCCGCCGACAGGATCAATTTCCTCATGCCTCTGTTCCCCCGTTTTGTCCGAAAGTTCAAGCGTCAGTTGTGAAAAGAGTTGGGATGATCTGCAAACACTCGTCAAGGAACTCGCAAAGCGGCCGAACGTCGTTGTGATGGAGAGTCCGCGTTTCGCCTCTCGGGGGCACGCTCTCACCAAGCCGGAGCCACCAATCGTGCCAGAAACGACTTCCGCCCCCTCCCTACGCGGTCCCGATATAAGGCACGGAGAACTATTTGTCATTCTTCAACTCTTTGTATTTGGCCTGGATAACGTCGAGCCTGTCGGTGAGGATGAAGTCGACGCCAAGGTCGAGGAGTTTCTGGAGTTTTTCGGGCTCGTTGCAGCCGAATTAGCTGATCTTGGCGCTGGCGTCCCTTCTCCTTGATCTTCTCGACGGAAACGAAGTTTGGCGTGAATCTGTGAATCCAATTGAACTCCTGCTCGCTTTTCTTGCCTTTGCCCTCGCCTTCATGACGTGGACCTTCTGGCGATGCGTTGTTTTCAAGCCACTGGCATTGTAGCCAACGAGGTCCATTTGTCTATCCAGACTTCGTGCGGGACCGCTCATTTCGGTTCTCCCCAAGGCGGGGCACGCCCGCAACCCAACCTTCACAAACATGCGCGCATTATGTGCACAAGTCCAGCACAAAGACACTAAAAGACGAATTCAACGCTCACGATGTTTTCGTGGGTGGCGGCGGTGGAATCCAGCGCGGAAACTGAAAGGACATAGGTTTCGCCTTTTGTGCATTTGCGGTTCAGCGTGGTGCTGACGCCGACGCCGGAAAGGGAGAAATCAAGAGCGTTGCCGCTTTTGATATCCTCGCGGGTGACCAGCGTCTTCTTGCTCGCGACTTCGTGGCCGTTCTTGTCGGATACGGTGAGGGTGACGGTTACCAGTTTGTAGGGGCTGTGAAGCGTGCCTGACAGGACTTTGTCAACGGTGGAAGAATCGCCTTTGAAAGTTACGCTCGGGACGGTATAGGCCTTCGTGCCCAGAAACTCCGCACAGGTAAAGGGAAGGTAATGCCTGGCGAAAAGCTTGGCGAAGGTCATCGTCTTTTCGATGTGCCCTTCATACAGGACGCCGTCGATTTCGGTGAAACTCGCCCACTGGTCCTGATAATGCAGAATCGATTCTTCGGGATCGATTTTGCCGTCTTTCCGGGCAACGTTCACGTAGAGCGCCATAATGCAGTGGTCGCCCTTGTGGCGGGTGTTGACCAGCGCGTCCGCGGGCAGAATGGCAGCGTAGGACTGCATCATAATATCTTCGCCGTTTTCCGCGCAGACTCTATCGGAGGTGTAATCGCCGAGGTTGCTAATGGAGGCGTCGAGCCGATACGGGCCGACGGGAATACAGCCGCGCGAGACGGTCGGCGTCGCGCAGGTGCTCCAGGTAATGGAACTTGCCACGGCGCTCCAGCCCCACATTACGCTCGCGGCGCAGGAATTGCCGAAAGAGGCGCAGTTGGCAGAAGTGATTCCCGAAACAACGCCGGTTTCAAAGTCGTAATACTGGAGCCAGTGCAGAAGCCCCTGTCCCGCGGTGGTGTAGGGAAGCCCCGCGTAGGTCTTTCCGGAACTGAAAGAAAAAGCCTTGCCTTTCGCGGCGCCGGCTTCTTTGGTGTAAAGGATGTTGGTTTCAGGCGTCCACTGGAAGGCGAGTTCGTCGTGCATCGCCCGAATCGCCGTCCGGCGGATTTCGTCCGTGGTGGCGTCGGCTGTCAGCGCGTAGTCCGGCCAGGTGAAAACTTCGCCTTGGAAGTTGACGCCCGCCCTCTGCGCTTCTCCGGTTTTCTCTTCCGTTTCAGGCGTTTTGGCGGGAACGGTCCCGGCGGGCGCCGGTTCGGACGCGGTGAGCGTCTTTCCGCATGAAGCGAGCATCAGTAAAACGGCGAGCATCAGGGAACATAAGCGAGTTCTTTTCATGGGAATTCTTTTGGTTGGGTTACACTGCCTTATCCTGTCGTTGCCGTCGCGGATACGCGCATGTTGCTCGGGAAGCGGCTGGAAGTATTGCGTGGGATGCGCCGTGCGGCCGATTGCGAGTGCGCCTAGCCGGAATGTCCCATACAGGCTCCACTCAGATACGCTGTGAGCGCCAGCGTGTCGCCATATTCCCCGACTTGCACAGTAGCTCGCTACCTTCCGGCGGCAGGTCGATTGTCGGATCTGTCTGTCGCGACACACCATCACAGTACTGCCGCGATCACTTTTCCCATTCGAGTCTTCCGTTCCTTAATATGGCAGGCGAGGCAGACGCAGTCCAGCGTCCGTTGTCCTTCTTGATATTCCGTGCAACCATCAGCCGGATTTCGCCGTTTTGTCCCTTCGGCAGGCCGAACACGCCGACGGAAACATCGACCGCGTGATAGGCAATGATCTTGAGCTGCGCGTCGCACTGATACGTCCGGTCTTTGCTGTACGTTCCTAGCCAGAAGAACCCGTCAGCGAAGGTCATTGCCTGAATTCCGTAGGTCGTCTTGCCGGGAATCTCGATCTGGCCTCTCCCTGGCAGAGAATTGGACCCGCCGCGGAGGCGGCCGGACCAACGCCAAGGATCATCGCAACGACTACGAAGAGACGACTCATGGTTGGCTCCTTGTCAATACACTCTAGCGGGATCTTCCGTTTGCCTCCGCTCTGATATGCTGCGAACCGCAACATCCGCGATCCTAGCCGAAGGTCGCGCCCAATTCCAGTCGGCCACGCCAAACCGCATGTTTCAGAATTCGAAATCCGGGCACATGACATCCCACGCCAGAAATCGGACACACTCCCCGCTATTGACGAAATGGGTTTGGCAGCCGACGGCTCGCCGATTCCTCAAGCCCTCTTGCGTCTGGCGGCACCGCGGTGGGCGAGCTAGCGGGCCGCGTGCGACTTGCGCAATGGTCTCGTTCAATTGCGCCACCTTACATTGACGACGGGAACCGGAGGGGGCTACAATCGAATGATGCGAGAAGACTGTTGGACTCTGCGTCGCGGAAGTCAAGGTTGACCAGGCGGAGGTCGAGAACACCGGGCTTCTGCGCAAAGTCTCCCTTGCGCTGTCCCATGCGCAGAGCATGGGCGATGCAGGCCGCAATAACGGTCAGTTGGCGTCGGCCCCCGTTCTTCCACTTCGGAGGCGTTTGTGACGACTGGCGACAAGAGTGCTGAATCCCGAGTCGAGCGAACAGACACGTATCGTGAGGGGCGACGACGGTTCCTGAAGCAGGCCGGGGCGCTGCCCGCCGTCGCGATGGCGGCACAGTCCGCGGC
>JAAYAY010000366.1 GCA_012719125.1 Planctomycetaceae bacterium
CTATTGACGGAAACAGCCATGTGGGCAGGAAGCCGACACGAGGTCTGCGCAGGATGCGCTCACCCAGCCTGCCAGGACCGAAAGAAAGAGATCACGCAGAAGAGCCGACAGCGATTAAGTTCAACTCGGGTGTCCAACGGTGCTTGTCAGCGAGTGTCAGACCTGTTAACCTTCGTCTGCCCGGTGAAACGGAGTCGGGCTCTGCTGGCGAGCAACCCGACAAGGGATAACCGGGTCGAGGGTGAGCCAACGGCGTTACCGGCCCCCGGCAGGTTCGCTTGCCGGGGGCAGCCCCTTTCTTGCCCTTGGACACCCGAGCCATGCCTCGAAAAACGCACGCTTCCACTTCCTTCGCGTCGACCGCACAAGAGCGATTGCTTCCATCTTCACCATACGCTTCGAGCGGATGAACCAGAAATGAGTGGGGGCTCCGATCATACTGGAGAAACGTGTTTCCCAGTTTGTTGAACCGCTTGGCAGTTGGTGGCCTTGGTTGGCCTGTGTCGGAGCCCCCATCGTGAGTATACCGAAGTCCGTGGCAGAGACAATTGAGAATCATGTGCTCCTGGAAGTCGAAGGAATTGACCGGATGTACCTGAACGTCTATCAGCCGAAGCTTCAGCACGGCAAGGGGGCGTCGGGCTTCTTTCGCTTTCATCGGGGCGAGGCTTTCGCCACGGCCCTGGTCATGTCGCGAATGACTCGCAAATTCGTGGCCGGCATCGAGCGTTTTGTGGGCGAGAACGACATCCCCATGATTGCTTTTACCAAGGGCCAGCGAAAGGACGACGTTGCCCTGGATTATTACGCCGACTTCGATCAGGAGGAAGGCGTCGTTTTCGTTGGCAAGGCCCAGGAAAAGGCATCCGTTCATCGTACCGAGACTCGCCGGCATCCCGAGTCGGGCCAAACCTATCCCTGGCTGGTTCGTTCGACGGCCATGGTCAACCACTACTATTTCTACTGCATCGACAAAGACTTCGGTCCCTTCTTTCTCAAGTTCTGCTCCTACTTCCCGTACACGGCCCGATTGTGCATCAACGGCCACGAGTATCTCAAACGACAACTGGCCCAAAGGGGTATCGACTTCGAACCGCTCGACAACGGCGTACTGTCTTGTTCTGACCCGAAGCAGCTCCAGGCGATTTGCGACCACTTGTCCGCGGAAAAGATCGACCGACTCTTGCGTAAATGGCTCCGGCGACTGCCGCACCCCTTTACGGCCAAGGACCGCCAGGCCGGTTATCGCTACGATCTCTCGATCCTCCAGGCTGAGTTTGCCTTGACCCAGGTACTCGACCAACCCGTGGCAGGTCGCGTCTTTTTCGAACAAGTGATCCGCGAAAATCTCGACGTGGGCCGCCCCGACAAGGTGCAGTTGATCTTCAACCGCCGGGTGCAGCGCAACACGCAGGGCCGATTTCGCACCCGCCTCATCACTCGTGACGTCATACCCAGCCTTCACATCGATTACAAGAATACGCGGATCAAACAGTACCACAAGGAGGGTCGCACGCTGCGAACGGAAACGACCATCAACAATACGCGTGATTTCGACATCGGGCGCCGGCTGCAAAATCTGCCTGCCCTCAGGCAAATCGGCTTTCAGGCCAACCGACGTCTCTTGGACGTCCAAAAAATCAGCCACGACCCGGCACTTGGCGAAACCGCGTTTCGGCAACTCATCGAGCCTGCCGTAGTTGACGGACAGCGTACCAGTGGAATGCGTTTCGGCGATCCGGCCGTGTTAGCCTTGTTCTTGTCGTTGTTGCTCTTTCGTCTTCTCCCAAACGGGTTTTCCAATCGTGACTTGCGCAAGCAGTATGCGCTCCTGTTGGGCAAGCAGCCCGACGTAATCACCCCGGGCCAGATGACGTACCAACTCCGA
>JAAYAY010000367.1 GCA_012719125.1 Planctomycetaceae bacterium
AGGTCGGCTCCCACAAACATGCGCGCACCATGCGCACAAGTGCAGCACAAAGACACCAAAGCGGGGCAAGCCCGCAACCCAACCTTCACAAACATGCGCGCACCCTACGCGAATTCCGGATGAACCTCTTTCTTCTATTCTCCCTGTTCTTCACCTTCGTTCTTCCCCCGCGTGTGGACGCCGAGAATTGGCCGGGCTGGCGGGGCCCCCGCGGCGACGGCTCGAGTCTCGACACAAGCATTCCTCTGGAGTGGGACGGTTCCTCCGGCAAGAACGTTGCCTGGAAGACGGCCGTACCGGGGGTCGGCCACGCCTCGCCCATCGTCTACGGCGATCGACTGTTCCTGGTGGCGTGCCTGGAAGAAGAAGAGGAGCGGATTCTGCTCTGTTACGATAGCCGGACGGGCAAGCAGGTCTGGCAGAAGACGGTTCTGACGTCACCCCTGGAGACGAAGAATAAACTGAACAGCTTTGCTTCGAGCACGCCGGCCACCGACGGCGAACTGGTCTACGTCGCCTTCCAGGAAGTCGACGGGAACATGGTTGAATCGCTCAACACCTCGAAGCCTCGCCCCATCACCTCCGGGCGGATGGTCGTGGCGGCTTACGATTTCGAGGGCAACCAGCGCTGGCTGGTCCGGCCGGGGACGTTTGCCAGTTGCCACGGGTTCTGCAGCAGTCCGATCTTGTACAAGGACAAGTTGATCGTCAATGGCGATCACGACGGCGACTCGTACATCGTGGCCCTGAACAAGGCGAGCGGCGAGACCGTTTGGAAACGGCCTCGCGAGCACAAGACTCGCAGCTATACCCCGCCCCTGATCCGCGAGACGAACGGGCGGACGCAGATGGTATTTTCGGGCAGCCACTGCGTGGTGAGCCTCGATCCGAACGACGGTGCGCGGCACTGGAAGATCGACGGGCCGACGGAACAGTACGTGGCCTCCATGGTCTACGACGGCACGTATTTCTACATGGTGGCCGGCTTCCCCACCTATCACGCCATGGCCATCCGGCCGGACGGTGAGGGGAACGTGACCGACACGCACGTCGCCTGGCATGTGACCAACGTGCGGTGCTACGTCCCGTCTCCGTCGGTGATCGACGGCTATCTGGTCGTGGCCGACGACCGGGGGACGGGCAACTGCTTCGACGCCGCCACGGGCGAGCGGTTCTGGCAGGAACGCCTGGGCGATCATTTCAGCGCGTCCCTCGTTACCGCCAAGGGGCTGGTGTTCTTTCTGGCCGACGACGGCACCATGACGCTCGTTCGTCCGGGGCGAGAACTTGAGGTCGTCGGTACGAACGCGATCGGCGAAGAATGCCGCGCTTCGCCGGCGATTGCCGACGGGCGGTTGTATCTTCGCGGCGACAAGCACTTGTTCTGCATCCGTGCCGGCGGGGGCGAATGACATTGGCTGTGGATGCCGGATTCAATGTCCCAGCTTTGGCGGCTGTCCCGAGCCTCTCCAGCCGCGCTCGCGAAGGTCAAGATACACGTAGCGGTAGAGCAGGCCGATGAGGATCAGTGCGCCGCCGAGGATGGTCCACCAGGCGGCGGTTACGCCCCAGATCAGGTAGGTCCAGAGCGGCATGAGCACGGGTTCGATCAGGCCGATGGAAACCGCCTCCTGGGCGCGGATCGAGCGCAGTCCGCGAATCAGCAGCAGGTAGGGCACCGCCATCTGCAGGGCGCCGAAGGCCGCCAGCACGAAGAGTTGGTTCGGGGAAGGCCAGAGACCGAAGTAGAGGACCAGCGGGAACATGGCGGCGGCGGCGATGGCATGGTTCAAGGCGACCAGCCACGAGGCGTTTTCGGTGTTGAGTCTTCCCATGAAGAACACGACGCCGCCGTAAGCGACTCCCGACGCAACGCCGCAGGCGATGCCGGCGAGATTCTGGTCGGGGTGGGCGAGGATTTCGAAGGCGAGAATTGTGCCGACTCCGGCCATGCCGAACCCGAGAGGGATCAGGTCGCGGCGAACGACGGGTTCCCGAAACACGGCGACGGAGAAGAGAAACACCCACCAGGGCGCCGCCGACTGGAGCCAGATCGCATTGGCCGGCGTGGTCAGGATCATGGCGCTCAGGTAGGTGACGTTCATGAGCGTGAAGCAGACGGCCAGCGGCACCAGCATGGGGCGAAACCGCGGCCGGCGCACGGTGGGCAGCAGCACCAGGGCCGCGAATGCGGTCCGCCAGAAGGCGAACAGGAGTCCTCGCTGTGTTACCGGCCAGTCGTCAAAGATCGGCGCCCGGGCAAACAGCCCGCACGAACTCCACATGAGCGCCGCGGCCACCACGCAGAGCCGGCCGGTCAGCCTGTCGCGTCGATGAGCATCCATCCGCATTTCCCGAGGAACTCTTGGGGCAGGCTCTACCGCTTCTTCCGCTTGCGTTTCTGGCGTTCTTTCCGCCGCAGCTCTTTTTGCTTCGCTTCCGCGTCCCTTTGTCGCTGCTGATATTCGGTGGCCAGCCAATCCATGGCCTCCGGCGTCTCCTCGAAAGCATGGCGCAGCTCTTCCGCGCAGACGATTGCCTCCTCGGGACTCCCCAATTCGTAGTGTGGCGGCGGCGGCAGCTCGGCACCGGAGAGCAGAAGATCGGGCACGTGGGGATTGCTGCGGAAGGCCGTCCTGAACTCCCGGCGAGCCGCCACCGAGCGACCGCTCAGGCGGAACGCCAGAAGCGCCCGGGCGTACGTCCAGTTGGCGGAGGTTTCGTCGTAGGCCTTGAGGAGCCGGGCGGCGTCTGCGTCGCGGTTCAACTGGAGGAGCAACGGCATCAGGGAGTAACGCAGGCCCTGATTATCGTTGGGATTCAACTCCAGCAAGGCCTGATAGTGATCGGCCGCCTCGTTCAGCCGGCCCATTGCTTCAAGGGACAGAGCCAGGCCGGCCCGCGCTCGCATGTAGGGGCGAGTTTCGGTGACGCCCCAGAAATGGCCGGCGTGTTCCTTGAACGCCTCGCGGCCCAGTGCCCGCTCGGCGGATTCGACGGCTTTCGCGTAGTTCTCCAGTTCCGCTTCCAGCGTGCCGGCCTGTTCAGCCAGGATCACGTAGGCGTCGGCGCAATCCGGATAGAGTTCAAGGGCCTGGCGAGCCAACTGGACGCGTCGCCGGCCATGAGTGTCGAAGGCGTCGTAGCACAACTCCTGGGCTCGTTCCAACGGCGTTTCGGCCTTGGTCACCGACTGGTCGTATCGTCGCCCGACGAACCGCCGGTTGAGCACCGCGTTCATCTCATCCACGCTGGCTGGTGGATGCTCGGCGAAGTACCGATTGATGTCGGTGAAAGTCCGCTCGTGTGCCCGGCGATCCGGTTCGAAGCCTCGCCGCATCCATTCCTGGTGCGAGGGGTGTTTCAAGAGGTCGGGGAGAGTGAGGGTGTATTCCGACTCGCCGTCAAACGTGCGGACGGTCTTCTGCCAGCGTCCCGAATCGATCTCGGTTTCGGTCGTGGCGGCCCAAGCCCGGAGGACTCCTTCGAGGAACGCCAGTTGCGAGGCCGAGGCCCGCTTCATCTTTCCCTTGCGGCCAATCCAGATGGCGAGCGGGCAGATATCTCCCGCGGCTCGCGGCAGGTCGTGTTGCCGCCAGAGTTCCTCATCGGCGGGAGGGAGTTCATTGATTGCCGTGAAGGTAACCTGCCAAACACTGTTGGCGAAATCTCCGGTGTCCGAGAAACGTCGGAGTGCGGCATAATCGTCAAGGGTGCGGTAGAAGCTCATGCCGAACACGGCTCGCCCTGCCCCAAGCAGGGTGGCATACTGCATTCCCTGGGGCGGTTCGGGTTTCTCGATGCGAATCAAGTCTGCGTCGGTCAAGTACTGCCAGGGCTTTGCGCGATGGAAGTCGACGGCCGCTTCTGCAAACGAGCGCATTCGTTCCACGGTAACGTCGCGACCGTCTAGAGGAGCAGGGACTTGAGGTCGGTTGCCGAAGCGCTCGGCGAAGTCTTTCCTCAAGGATTCTATGACTTCGTCGATTGCTGCCAATTGCTCGACGAGGCGAACCTCGATTCCGGCCTCAGCCAGAAATGCGAGTTGCCGGGCCAAGTCGGGGTCGATCACTTCGACGATACCGGGGCGGTATCCTCCCCATTGGCTTTCGAGGGCGAAATCGAGCAGAGCCGACACCGCTTCGGCCGGGTCGGCTGGTCCGGACATTTGCAGTTTGCCCGAATGGACCTTATCGTCGCGGACCGCCAACCAGACGGGGACGTAAAGTGAATTCTGAGCGACACTTGCGCCTGGTTCTGAGATTGAAATGGAGAACACTCCGCCCTGCCAGATTTCGCTGTCGCGCCGGGGGAGGACCTTCAGTCTTTGAATTTGATCGGTGTTCATGGGACGATTATTGCAGGAATTCGAGGCTCAGATAAGAGGGGAGGCGGGAACGGAGAGCAGGGCATTTTTGACGGTGGAAGGTTGATCAATGAGGGTCTGGCCGATTCAATAGGCGAAGAACGTTCTTTAGCCGATCTCTAGGAGATTTCACCGGGGGGGGGAATGTTTGCAATCGCCGCGAATTCTGCTAGTCTGTGAGTATCTGGGCTGTTTGAGTTGGGTCTCGGCACGTGCCGGGGTTTGAACAGCCACGGTGGGATCGTTTTGCCAGAACGTTTGGTCGCTGGCGCGAAACGTTGGTATGCCCCCACTGCGCGGCGTGTGTTTACCGTGTAAGGGGCTCCATTAATCTGCGTTCTTTCTGGGGGTACGGTTCATGGAGAGAATTCTCGTTTGCCCGGCGTGCAGGGGGAAGTTTCGTATCGAGGCATCGGCGGTGCCGGGCAGCTTGGTTCGTTGCCCCCATTGCTCTCAGGTGGTTTCGGTTCCGGGTCCTGTGACACCCCGCGCGGCCCAGCCGGCCAGTTCGGGGAGTCGACCGACCAGTTCAGGTAATCGGCCGGCAGGTTTGGGCAGTCAGCCTGCGAGCAATCCTCGCCGCTCCACTTTAACCAACCCGCTGGGTTCACCGCAGCGCAAGAAGCAGGATCGTACGCTGGTATACGTCGTCGGGGCCAGTGGCGGGGTTGTGGCTCTTCTCTTGGTTGTTGTGATCGTTCTCTTGCTTTCGAGGGGACGCGACGTTGCTGTGAATCCGGACGAGACGAATGCGTGGGCCGTGCCCGCAGCGCCGGACGACGAAAACACCTCTGAGACTTCGTCGATTGAATCTCGGACGTCCGACTCCAGCGCGGCGAAGAGTCTCCTGGACTTTTCTGTCCCTCTGTTGGGGGAAAATGAATCGGAATCTGCGGAACCGGCGACCTCCGATACATTATCTCCCGGATCAACATCACTTGACCCGCCGTTGGCCATGACGAGCACGGCGACGGCCGGCACGGAGCCATCGCCGGAGCGTGCCGACTTGCTCGCGCGGATCGATCCGGATCGCGACGCCGTTGGTGTGAAGTGGACGCGGGAGGGATCGAGTCTTGACTGCCCGGGCGGGGCGAGATGGGCCCTGGTCGTGCCCGAGGCGCCGCCGGCCGGGTATGAGTGGACTGTGGTTGTCGAGCCAAGGTCGAACAATCCGATCCATCTCTGCCTGGTTGTCGACAACGAACAGGTGATGTTGGTGCTGGACGGCTACGGGCGCCACATCAATGGTTTGAATCTCGTCGGCGGCCGCACGGCTGACGCCAACGAAACGACTCGGGAGCGAGAGATTTTTCAGCGCGGCAGGGCCACCACCATCGTGTGCACCGTGAACCGATCGCGAGTCCATGTCACTTGTAACGGAGAGCGAATCATTGACTGGAAAGGTTCCGCCAAGCGTCTGTCACTCGACCGCACGGCCTGGCAGGACCTTCCTGCCGACCGGCTTGCCGTGACCTGCTATGAAGGCGGACCTGCACGAATCGGCAGGATGGAGATCAAGGAGATCGATCCCGGCACGTCCATTCCTTATTCCGATCCACGGACGATGGCGGATGGACGCAGTAAAATCCCCCCATGGGCCAGACCGTGGACGCCTGGTCCGGGAGGTCCACCCCAGCCGCAACCGTCCGAGCCGAAACCTGCTTTGCCCGAAGAGGAGAAGCAGCCCCCCAGCAGTTTCGCCTCAACCGGGCCGATTCCGACCATTTCGCTTGAGGAACTACCCGACGCGGTCCGGCGGAGCAAGGAATCGGTTTGCATCATCGAGCATCCGCTCGGTTCCGGCACGGGGTTCGTGGTGGGACCAAATCTGGTAGCCACGAACGCCCACGTGGTTGACGGCGCCTACGTCGACGAGCTGGAATGTCATTTTTCGGCGGCCGGCACCCAGAAATATCGAGCAAGTCGCGTGCTGTTTGAAGACCCCGTCCGGGACCTGTGCTTGTTGGAGGTGAAATCGGACCAGGCGCCGATTCCGATCGTCGAGAGTCACGTGTTCAGCCGCGGCGAGAAGGTCGTGATCGTCGGCAACCCGTCTCTCGGCGAGACAGATATCGTCTTGCGCGACGCCGTGACCGCGGGAACGATCCGGGCCGTGGTGCACACGGGTAACTGCGACTTTTATCAGATCGACGGCGTGGTGAACCCCGGCAGCAGCGGCGGTCCGGCGATGAACTACGAAGGGGCCGTGGTGGCGGTGATCGCCATGAAGGCCACCGAGCAGGGCGAAAGCGAGATCCGCCAGGCTCTGCGGGGCCTCGACGACAGCTTCGCGGGCCGCTTCGGTGCGGTCGCACAGAAGGGGATCGCATTCGGGATCCCCGTCACCGACCTGAGCCATGCCCTCGCCCAGGTTGGGCAGCAGTCGGAATCCGACGTGAACCGGGTGAGCGACCGGCACTTGGCGAACGTGCTGGTCGACCGGATGTCGTTCGTCGCGGGGATCAGCCTGATCAGACTGCAAATGAATGTCCCGGCAGGGGTGCGCCAACAGGCCGAGGACATCGAGAGGCGGATTCGGATGGGGCAGGTTCCTCGGTCGACTTTGAACAGGATCGTTCGCATTCCGCTGCTGCCGCAGGAAGTCGTCCGGGCGTTGAACGCTGCCTTTGAGGAGGATGATTTCCGGAAGATCATGCGGGCGAGCGAATCGAACATGGAAGCGAACGTCAAGCATCTGAGCGAGAGCCAGGAGTTCGATCGGTCGATTGCCAGCAGCTTCGAGGCGTTGCTCCGGGCGGTGCAGCAGACGAAGCGTTCGGCGGAAAAACCGCCCACCGTCTACAATGCGTATGCGAAGGCGGTGAACGAGCAGGCCGAGGACATGAAGGATCTCATTCGCCGCCTGAAGGACCAACTCTCCGCGGGCAAGGCGGCCTACGAGGACTGATGGCCGCTTCACCGCCCGCTGAATTCTTACCGTATCGAGGAGGGATGCCTCCCCGGAAGCCGGTTCTGGCCTGTTACCGGGCACGCTGTGGCGACATGGGTCGTCTTCTGCGTTATGATCTGGTGGGCGCCCGACCAGGCGGCCTGGCGACCCATTGTGCAGATTCGTTGGACAACGCCAATCGCAGAGGACCCACGATGAAAACGACGTCCTGTCTCTTGATGATCTGCTGCCTGGCGGCGACGGCCACGGGCGTCCGTTCCGCCGAGAAGCCCAATGTGGTCTTCATTCTGGCGGATGACATGGGCTACTCGGACCTGGGATGCTACGGCGGCGAGATCGCGACGCCGAATGTCGACGCCCTGGCGACCGACGGGTTGCGGTTCACCCAGTTTTACAACACGACCCGGTGCTGGCCCACCCGCGGGGCGCTGCTGACCGGCTACTACGCCCAGCAGATACACCGAGATGCCCTGCCGGGCCTGGGCGGCGGGGGCGGGGGCGTTCGCCAGGATTGGGCGCGGCTGCTGCCCGACTTTCTCAAGCCGATCGGCTATCGCAACTACCACAGCGGCAAATGGCATATCGACGGCAAGGTGCTCGACGGGGGGTTCGACAAGTCGCTCGACATGAGGAATCAGGGCAACTTCTTCACGGCGAAAGGCAACTGGCTTGACGACGTTCCGGTGACGTCGGACGAGGGCGAGTCGGGCTATTATGCCACGATCGCGGTGGTCGATCACGCCATCGACTGTCTGCGCGAACACGCCGACAAGTACTCCGATCGGCCCTTCTTCCACTACGTGGCGTTCATCGCGCCGCATTTTCCGTTGCACGCCTTGCCGGAAGATATCGCCCGGTACCGAGACAAGTATCTGGACGGCTGGGACGTCATGCGCCAGCGGCGGTTCGCCCGGCAGAAGGAGATGAATCTGCTCAACACAACGCGGTCCGAACTGGAGCCCGATGTGGGACCTCCGTACGATTTTCCGGAGGCCCTGGAGAAGCTCGGGCCGGGCGAGATCAACCGCCCGCTCCCCTGGAACGATTTGACCCCTGAGCAGCAACGGTTTCAGGCCACGAAGATGGCGATCCACGCCGCCATGGTCGATTGCATGGATCGCGAGATCGGCCGACTGATCGCCCAACTCAAGGCCATGGGAGTGTTTGAGAACACGCTCATCTTCTTCGCCTCCGACAACGGGGCCAGCGCGGAGATCATGGTGCGTCACGGCGGGCATGACCCCACGGCGCCTCCAGGCAGCGCCGCCACCTATCTCTGCCTGGGGCCCGGTTTCTCCAGTGCCTGCAATACGCCGTTTCGGCGGCACAAGACCTGGGGCCACGAAGGCGGCATCAGCACGCCGTTGGTGGTGCACTGGCCCGCCGGCATCGGGGCTCGCGGGGAACTGCGGCACACCCCGGCCCACGTGATCGACTTCGTTCCCACCGTTCTGGACGTCGTCGGCATCGAAAAGCCGACCGAGTGGAACGGAGAACCGATTCCGCCGGCCCCGGGTCACAGTCTTCTCCCCGCGTTTCGTGAAGACGTCACCGTCGATCGGGATCTGTTATGGTGGCTCCACGAGGGGAATCGGGCAATTCGTGTCGGCGACTGGAAGCTGGTGGCGGCCAAGGACGATCCGTGGGAGCTTTACGATCTGCGAGATGACCGGGCCGAATCCCGCAACCTGGCTCAGCAGCGTCCGGAGAAGGCCAAGGAGCTCGAAGGCCTTTGGAACAGCGAGCTCGAAGCCACGACCCAGTTGGCCGCCAAGACCGCACCGACGCCGACGGCGAAAAAGAAACCGGCCAAAGCCAAGTCGCGGCAGAAACAGCCCGTGACTCCCTGAGACGGGATTCCTCGCGGCAGGCAGGCGACATGCTGCGGAAGAATCACAGTCCTTCCGGCTTGACCTCCGGGTAGTCCTTCCAGCGCGCCGAGCGATAGGTTTCTACAGATCCTTCGGGCGCCCGCACGATAAAGGTCGCGGCCCGGTCCATGCCGTCAATCAACTTGAGTCCCGCCTCCGGCCCCAGAACACTGACGGCCGACGCCAATCCGTCGGCGGTCATCGCATCTCGGGCGATCACGGTCACGCTGCTGTGGTCGGTCAGGCCGATTCCCGTGCGGGGATCGACCAGGTGAGAATATCGCTTTCCCCCAATCTCCACGAACTGCCAGGAGTCGCCGGAGGTGGCGATCGCCACGTTGGAGAGCGACAGGAACAGGCTGGGCTTCGCGTCGCGTTCCAAGGCTGCCACTCCGATGACCCAACCCGGGCGATTCGGCGGGGGATCGCCGAGCCCGATATCACCGCCCGCATCGACCAGGGCGCTGCGAATTCCGTGGGTGGCCAGAATCTGCAACGCCGCATCGATTGCATAGCCCTTTGCAATGCCTCCCAGGTCGATCCACATGCCCGGGCGAGTCAGACGCACGGTCTGCGCCGGTTTGTCGAGTTCCATTGCCTGATAGCCCACGGCCGCCCTGGCTTCGGCAAGCCGGTCGGGTGCGGGGATCTCCTCTTGGCGGCGGGCGCGGCGCCAGAGGCGAACAACCGGACCGATGGTGACGTCGAAGGCGCCGCCGCTCTCTTCGGAAAGTTCCTTCGACCGGAGCAGGACCCGCCAAAGGTCCTTACCCACCTTAACAGACTGGCCCGACCCCGAAGTGGCCAAGAGACGCCGCACTTCGCTGGTCGGATCGTAGTCGCTCATCACGGCGTTCAACTCCCGGATCCGTGCCAGGGCCGCCGCCGACGCGGATTTCGCCGCGGCATCATTCTCGGCATAGAGAACGATCCGTACCGGAACGGCCATCTCAATTCCCGTGAACTCGAAGCGTTTTGGGCCCGTTTCGGTTCCGGCGGCCGTCAGCGCCAACAAGATGGCTAAGGAAAGACTGCTCATTTCTTCTCCAACGGGACTGCCTGCCACTAGAATGAGGGTAGGGCATTACCGATTCAGCATAGTTGTCGTCGTGGCCAGGCCGCAAGTTCGACGGGTCGGATCTCAGGAGAACTGCAAAGTCCTTTTGTGGCAAGCAGAGTAGCATGCATTTTCCGAGCGCCGCTGGCGGGAAATCGGGATTTCCGGCAGTTCTGCGGACGGCACGGCGGAGCGTGCCTGCTACTTTGCAGTTCCCCTGGGTCGGAGCTCGGGCCGCAAACGGTGCTAAGAAGAGGGCAAATTCCGCATGCTTGCCGCGGTTTCGACCGACAATAAGCTACCGCGGTTGGCCCTGCCGGCACTGCTCCCCACTACATGGTGGGCACGACCTGCCACCTCAAGCGGGAACCACCCGGGACTGCGGCCCGCATTCCACCGGAGAACGCGGCTTCGGGTCAGGGAGTCTCTCTGGTGAATCGTCGCGTCAGAAGGCGAGAGCGATTTGCAGCCGGTCCGTCGAGATAGTAGAATGCGAGCTTAATACTAGAGGTGTTCTCGATTTAGGGAAGATCGAGCCGGAAGCACGCAGCGATTCCGTTACGGTGGTTCCCATGATCGCCGTTCACGAGCAGTCTGTCCGAGACGCTGGTGAGAATCTGCAATTCAACACGGCCATTTGAACGCCTGCCGTTTTTGCGCAGGTCCCGCCTGACGAAGACACCGTGATGGTTCAGTAGTTTTCGCTCCGTGGGAGCGCTGTACTCACGAAAGGAGAGGAAATCCTCGATGACCCGTACCTTGACCAAGCTCTTTTTGCCCATGTTCGTTTCCGCCGCCATGCTGCTTGGCGCGTGGATTTCTTCGGTCGCGGCTGCTGAGACTGAAGGCGGCCTTGGCTTCGATCCGACCGCAGAGGTCGCGGTGAAATGGCTTCCGGAACCCTATCCGGTCGTCGGCGCGAAGGCCGACGATGAGGCCGGCATGCGGAAGTATGCGGAGAAGATCGTGGGCTCCGACCTCACGTTCGACATGGTTCCGATCCCGGGCGGCAAGTTCAAGATGGGCAGCCCCGAGGACGAGGAAGACCGCAACGACGACGAAGGTCCACAAGTCGAAGTCCAAGTCGAGCCGTTCTGGATGATGTCGACGGAAGTCACCTGGGATCTCTACGACTTCTGGTCCCAGAAGATCGACATCGAGCGCCGCGGCCACTTGAACCTGGAAACGACGAAATGGGACAAGATCGGCGACGCGGTTGCTCGTCCCACGGCTCCCTACAGCGACATGACCTTCGACATGGGCCACGACGGCTACCCGGCCATCTGCATGACCCCCTACGCGGCCAAGATGTTCTGCAAATGGCTCACGGCAAAGACGGGGCGCTACTACCGGCTGCCCACCGAGGCGGAATGGGAATACGCCTGCCGGGCCGGCACGGAAACGGCTTACTCGTTCGGCGACGACCCGGAGAAGCTCGACGAGTACGCGTGGTATTTCGATTCGGCCGATTCGCCGGACGGGTATTCGAAGGTCGGGTTGAAGAAGGCCAATCCGTGGGGCCTCCACGACATGCATGGGAACGTAGCCGAATTGTGCCTCGACCAACTCATTCCCGACTTCTACCAGCAGTTGAAAGACGGCAAGGTCAGCACTCCCTTTGCGGTTCCTACCGCCGAGCACCCGATGGTTGCCCGGGGCGGATCGTGGGATGACG
Organism: Planctomycetaceae bacterium; assembly: GCA_012719125.1. Lineage (GTDB taxonomy): Bacteria > Planctomycetota > Planctomycetia > Pirellulales > Thermoguttaceae > JAAYAY01. Next base: position 11,881 of record JAAYAY010000367.1, read on the forward strand.
ACGCCAAGATGCTGCGCAGTGCGGCGCGGCGCGGTTCCAGCCCCGACTGGAAGATGCAGGATCCGCAGATCCCGCAAAGCATCTGGTATTTCACGGACGCGTTGACGGTCGGCTTCCGCGTGGTGCGTCCGTTGCGGGTTCCCACCGCGGACGAAGCCAAGCTGTACGAGCCGGATCCGAAGGTGATTGCGGAGTACAAGGAAGCTCAAGGCGGCAAGGAGTAGCTTCGGGCGGATTGTTTCGGGCAGGCGGACGAAAGAAATCTGCCAGTCAGGCGCTCTAGGATAGGACGATAGATTTTTTTCGTCCGCCTGCCCCAGCGTAGTTTCAGTGATTGAGAACCAACTTCAAAACGACCAGGAGATACTTCGAATGAGCGAAACATCCAAGACCTCGCGGCGCGGCTTCCTCAAGGGCACGACGGCTGCGATAGCGGGCGCGAGCCTTGCCGGCAGCCTGAGCGTGGCCCGCTCGGCCCACGCGGCCGGCGACGACGTGATCAAGGTGGCCCTCATCGGCTGCGGCGGCCGGGGAACCGGGGCCGTGACTCAGATGATGAACTCGGACAAGGGCGTCAAGCTCATCGCCGTTGCCGACGCTTTCGATTACCGCGTCGAGAGCGCGATCAAGAACATCTCGAAGGCCCATCCGGGCCTGGTCGACGTCGGCAACCGGGTCTACACGGGCCTGAAGTCCTATGAACAGGCGATTGCCAGCGACGCCGATTTGGTGGCGATTGCGACTCCGCCGGGCTTCCGCCCGCAGCAGTATGCGGCCGCCATCGAGGCCGGAAAGCACGTGTTTATGGAAAAGCCGTGTTGCGTCGACGGGCCGGGCTATCTGCAACTGATGCGTGCCAACAAGATGGCCGACGAAAAGAACCTGTTTGTGGGCGTGGGGCTCCAGCGCCGCCACGAGCCCAAATACATGGAGAACGTTCAGAGAATCCATGAGGGCGCGATCGGGAAGGTCATGTTCACTCGTGTTTACTGGAACGGTTCGGGAATCTGGAACCGGAAGCGTGAGGAACTGGCCAACCTTCTCAAGCGCGAGCCAAGCGAAATGGAGTACCAGGTTTTCAACTGGTACCACTTCTGCTGGCTCAGCGGCGACAACATCTGCGAGCAGCACATCCACAACATCGACGTCAGCAACTGGGTGATGAAGGATCAGCATCCCGTCAAGGCCAACGGGATGGGCGGCTGCACGGCTCGCTACCTGGGCGACCTGAAGGGGACCGGCCAGATCTTCGACCACCATTTCGTCGAGTTCAGCTACGAGGACGGCACGAAGATGTATAGCCAGTGCCGCCACATGGCCAACTGCTTCAACGCGGTCTCCGAGGCCGCCCACGGCACCCTCGGGACGTCAAGCTGCGACGGCAAGATCGAAGGGGAGAACGAATGGCGATTCCGCGGCGAGAACGTCAGCGGGCATCAGCAAGAGCAGACCGACTTGATTGCTGCGATGCGGGCCGGCAAGCGTTACAACGAAGGCTATGTGGGCGCCGATAGCTCGATGACGGCCGTGCTGGGCCGGTTGGCCAACTACAGCGGCAAAGAGGTCACTTGGGATGACGCCGTGAACAAGGGCGTCAGCGAGTTCCCGAAATCCATGGACTGGAACGCAGAAGCGCCGGTCAAGAAGAACGAGAACGGCGATTACCCGATTCCGATGCCCGGCGTTTATTCCTTTAGCGGCTGAATCGAAATCGGGCAGTGTCCAAACGGCGCCCTGCCAACCAACCCGTTCTTGTTTGTGGATGGCGAGGGCGATCTGAAAAACGAATTGTGATTTTGCCATGCTGGCCGGCGGCATCTTGCTCCGGCCAGCGTGTTTTTTTGTCGGAGCAGGCGACGTAGGAGAATCTGCGTTCATCGCGAGTGTTTCGCGTATTATTTCATTCCCGAAAGCCGATGCTTTACTAGACAGGCTGCCATTCCGAAAAGGAAACGCCGGCCACGCCACCCCCTCCTTTAAGGGGAGGGAAGTCCGTAGACTGAGTCTTTCAAAAAAACTTGGCAATCGTGAACAAGGACAGGTTGACTTGTGGGTCTGCATTCGCGATGATAAGGGAAGCTTAGGGTGGAGGGCACGAATGATGGTCGACATCAATCGCGTCCAACTACCCCGGGTCTTCGACATCTTGAGTTCCGGGCACGAGACTCATGGTGGGGGCGTGGTGAGGCAAAAGCCTCTCTCTGCCCATTGCATCACGGGACGTTCCGGAACGGCGTTTGGCATGCGGAATTCCATTTCGTTGCCGGTGTCGGGGGCCGCTGAATTTTCGACCACCGCCTGGTGGTAGGGTTACCCCACTCTACCGCCAACCCCTCTAGCCGGTCGCGTCCCACCCGCGACCGGCTATCTTTTTTTGTGCCCTCTCGGTACCATTGGGTGTATTCCATCTTGGTTCCCGTTTCTTCGTCGGTGCGTTGCAGATTATGCCGGCTTCGCTGCCCGAATTCGCTCGTGATTTCCTCAAGTCCCTTTCGCCCGGCGATCCCGACTTTGCCACCCGGGCGGTCGATCGGCTGATCGAGGAGGGGCGAGCGGCCGGGGCCAGCGACCTGCATCTCCAGCCTGCGGAAGGCCGGCTCGAGATCTACTTCCGAATCGACGGCGTGCTCCTGTCGGCCGGCGCCTTTCCCCATTCCGTGGCGCAGAACGTCGTGGCCCGGCTCAAGGTCCTTGCGGGCCTGCTCACCTATCGCACAGACACGCCTCAGGAAGGTCGTATCCGCAGCGGGGAGAGCAACGCCGAAATGCGGGTCAGCACCTTCCCCACCCTCTACGGCGAGAGAGCCGTGGTGAGGTTCTTCGGATCGTCCGAGCAATATCAGTCGCTCGGCGACCTGGGCCTGCCCGAGGACATTTCGGCCCGGCTCGAGCGGCTGCTGGGCGAGACCTCCGGAGCGCTCTTGGCAACCGGTCCGGCGGGGAGCGGCAAGACCACGACTGTCTATGCCTGCCTTCGACACCTGGTGAAAGTCTCGCTTGCCAGGCGGTCGATCGTGTCGATTGAGGATCCGATCGAAGTGGCGGTGCCCGGGGTCGCCCAGTCGCAAGTGAATCTCAGCGCCGATCTCAATCTCGCCAAGGGGCTGCGATTCCTCATGCGGCAGGACCCCGAGGTCATCATGGTCGGCGAGATCCGCGATCGCGAGACGGCCGAATCGGCCATGCAGGCTTCACTGACCGGCCATCTGCTCCTGAGCACCTTCCACGCCGGCAGCGCCACAGAAGCGATCAGCCGCTTGTCGGACATGGGAATCGAGCCCTACATGCTCCGCAGCGGTCTACTCGGTATTCTCTCGCAACGACTTGTTCGGCGCCTTTGCGACTGTGCCTCCTCAACCGACGATCCCGCGGCCCTGCTGGGGCTCCCCGTTGCCTCTGCGAGAGTTCCCGTGGGCTGTCAAGATTGCGATCAGACCGGATATTCCGGCCGGATCGTGCTGGCCGAACTGTTGACGGTGGAGAGAAACGACCTGGGCCGGGCCGTTCTGTCCCGCTGCGACGCCGCGGCCCTGGAACAGTTGGCCATCTCTGCCGGAATGGTTTCGCGCTGGGACCGAGCCATCGTTGCTCTCCAGTCGGGTCTCACCAGCCCGGCAGAAATCCGCCGCGTGCTCGGCTTCCATGCGCCCTCCAAATGACTAGCCCGGATTCTCAACTGTCGCGAGAAGCTGTAGCCGAAGATGAACCGAGTGATCGCCATTGGAGATATTCACGGCTGTTCGGCCGCCCTGGAAGCCGTGCTGGCTGAAGTCAAGCCCGATCGGAGCGATCTGGTGGTGACCCTGGGGGACGTGATCGATCGGGGACCGGACAGCCGGGGCGTGATCGAACGGCTGCTGACGCTGCGGAACGAGACTCAATTGGTTTCCATTCTCGGGAACCACGAAGAGATGCTCATGACGATCATGGACGGACACCACTACATGCTCGGCGACTGGCTGGCCTTCGGCGGCCTGGCAACGCTCGATTCCTACCAGACAGACCATCCGGGCGAGATCCCCGGCGAGCACCTCGAATTCCTGCGTGCGAACGTCCCGATCGTCGAACTCCCTTCCGTTTTCTTCGTGCATGCCTCCTACCTGCCGAAGAAACCGTTGGCGAAACAGCCCCCCGAGGTCTTGCGCTGGGAGTCCCTCCGCGAACAACTCCCCAAACCCCACCGCTCGGGGAAGACCTGCATTTGCGGACACACCGCCCAGAAATCGGGCGAGGTTTTGAACGCGGGGCACCTCATCTGTATCGACACCTGGGTCTACGGGGAAGGTTGGTTGACGGCACTCGACGTCCACTCCGGTCGCGTCTGGCAGGCCGACAAGCAAGGACAATTGCGCTGCAAGTAGCTGAAAGCCCGTTTCTCGGCGGCGGCAGCATGCTCGTCGGATGGAGGGCGACGCCCACGCTGGGATGACAGCGACCGTCCCGCCGGATAAGATCGTGAAGACACGCCGATACCTTCACCGGGCCTTACGGCCCGTCCCGCCATTCTCAGGGGCCGTTCCTATGAAGCGTCCTGTTGTTTCAAGCCTCCTTCTCGGTTTCGCTCTGATCTTGCCGGCCGAAGCCGACGACCAGCCGCAGTGGGGCCAGCGCTACACCCGCAACATGGTTTCGACCGAGACGGGTCTGCCCGACCGTTTCAATCCCGAGACCGGTGAGAACGTCAAGTGGTCGGCACCGTTGGGCTCGCAGTGCTGGGCGACCCCGGTTGTTTCGGGCGGCAAGGTGTTGATCGGCACGAACAACGACGAGCGGCGGGACGGGCGGCACCAGGGCGACCGCGGCGTGCTCATGTGCTTCAACGAGAGCAACGGCAGCCTGGTCTGGCAACTCGTGGTGCCCAAGCTGTCCGACGACATCTTCTTCGACTGGCCGCGGGCCGGCATCTGCTCGCCCCCGACGGTCGAGGGCGACCGGGTTTACGTGGTGACCAATCGCGACGAAGTCGTGTGCCTCGACATGCGGGGCATGGCCAATGGGAACGACGGCCCTTACACCGACGAAGGCCGCCATTCGACACCCGCCGGTGAACCGGCGCTGGAAGCCGGACCGCTCGACGCCGACATCCTCTGGCTGCTCGATCTGCGCGAAGCGGCGGGCGTCCGTCCGCACGACTCGTCCCATTGCTCGATTCTTCTGGACGGCGCTCATCTCTACGTGAACACCAGCAACGGCCTGACCAGCAAGCACGACGGGGTGGACAAGCCCGAGGCGTCCAGCCTGGTGGTCGTCGACAAGGCGACGGGCCGTCTCGTTGCCAGAGACAACTTCAAGATCGGCCAGCGCATCTTCCACTGCACCTGGTCTTCCCCCGCTCTCGGCACGATCGACGGGTGCCGACGGGTCTACTTCTGCGGCGGCGACGGGGTGGTCTACGGCATCGATCCACTGGACCCGGAAACGCCAGCGCCCTCCGATAAAGTCGCCCTGCTCGATCCCGTGTGGCGACTGGACTGTGATCCGACGGCCCCCAAGGAGAACGTTCATCAGTACATTCGCAATCGCAAGGAGAGCCCGAGCAACATCAAGAGCATGCCCGTCTTTCACGAGGGCCGGCTCTACGTGACCTACGGTGGCGATATCTGGTGGGGCAAGCACGAGTCGTGGCTCAAGTGCATCGACGCCGGCGGTTCGGGCGACGTGACGGAAACGAATACCGTCTGGACCTACCCGCTCGGCAAACACTGCTGCTCCACTCCCGCCGTCCACGAGGGGCTGGTCTACGTGGCCGACTGCGACGGGCAGGTCCACTGTGTCGACGCCCTGACGGGCAAGCCTTGCTGGGTCCACGATGCGGGCAAGGAGATCTGGGCGTCGACGCTCGTGGCCGACGGAAAGGTCTTCATCGGCACGCGCCGCGGGGAGTTCTGGGTTCTGGCGACCGGCAAGGAGAAACGCGTTCTCAGCTCCGTGAAGCTCGATTCCCCCATCCACAGCACGGCCGTGGCGGCCAACGGGACCCTCTATGTCGGCTCGATGACGCACCTTTATGCGTTGAAGCAGGGCGCACAAAGCAAAGGAACTGAAAGATGATTCAGCGGGTGCTCCTGGTCGTTTGCGGACTGGCAATCGCGGCAGCGGCGGAGGCGAATGCCGGAGATCGTGCGGCATCCGACGCTGCGCCGACCCCGCTTCGACTCTACACCTTCGAGTCGACCTCGCCCGATTCCCCCGTCGCCGAGAGTTCAGGAGCCGAAAGCGAGCCGCTCAAGTTCAGCGGCAAGGACCCGCTGGCCGTCGTCGAAGGACGGTCGCCGGAGCGCAAGGCCGTTCGCCTCGACAACGGAGCCTTCAGCGGAAAGGCGTTCTCTCCGTCGGATCGGGGATGCACCGTCGAGATCTGGTTCCGCAAGAACGGCCAGGGGGCCCAACTCGGCAACGGCCGGACCAACGGGATGATCTTCAGCCAGGGAAGCGGCTACTGGGACGGAATGCGATTGTCCACGTCGTATCCCGAACAGCGGCTGAGCTTCGAGATCGGGCGGCCCCAACCGTCGAGTTCCATTTCTACGCAGATGGGCCTGGCGCTGCCGGACGGCGTCTGGCACCACGTGGCGGTCGCCTGGGATCGGGCCGAGATGAGCATCTACTGGAACGGCCTGCTGGTCGCCGTGCGCGAGTATGCCGGCGATTGGACGCCCGCATCGGTGCTGAGGATTGGATTTGCCGATTCGGGCATCGGGTCGTTGAAGATGGACGTCGATGAAGTGGCCGTCTACGACGCGGCCCTGCCGCCCGAGGCGATCGGCGACCATGCGATCGACGGCGACTTCCCCGACGCAGCCAAGAGGAGATTGGCCGATGCTGACCAGGCCGTCCGCCGTGGCGAATGGGGCGCTGCGGAACAACACTACCGCAGTCTTGCAGACAACCCGAGCCTGGACGCCGCCTGCCGAGCCGCGGGAACGATGGGTGTAGCCTGTTGCCTGTGGCGGCAGAATCGGATGACGGAATCGGCCGCCCTCTGTGCCACGCTGTATGAAACGCCTGATGCGCCCGAGAATCTTCGCGAAGCCGCCTTGCGACTGTGTTTTGCCGAGGAACGTGGCGTGATCCGTCCGGCGATTTCGGTGCCCGTCTACCGGCGTCTGCTGGAGTTGCCCGACACGACGCCACGTCAACGAGCGATCGTGCGTTTGGCCCTGGCCGAGCGATTACTGACCGACGGCGATGGAAACGGCGCCGCGAGCGAACTGGCGGCCGCCGTTGAAGAGGGCTCGCTTTCAGAGCTGGAGGTGTGGAATACTCGGCTTCAAACAGCCCACGCGCAGCTATTGGCTCGCGATTACGACAAGGCTCGGGATCTGTACAAACGCCTGGCAACGGCCCAGGAGGCACCTCGGGAACTGCGCAGTCTGGCCTCGCTCTGCGTGGGCCACAGCTACGAGCGCCAGGGCGACCTGACGCAGGCGGCGGCCGCCTACGACGCTGCCTCCAAGTACGACGTTGTCCTGCCGCACCATCGCACGGAGGCCCAGGAACGAAGTGCCGAAGTGCGCCGTCTTACCGCTGGAATGCCGCGGCGAGACCCCACGGCGACTCGCACCCGCCTGCCTCAGTTGCCGGAGCCTGGAGCCACTTACTACGTGGCGACCGACGGCAGCGACACGAATCCCGGAACCGAGACGGCCCCCTTCGCTTCGCTGGCTCGTGCGCGGGACGCCGTGGCCGAAAGAAAACGCGCAGGCGGACTGCCCAAAGGCGGTATCGCCGTGCTGGTTCGCGGCGGGAGGTATACCGTCGATTCGACCTTCAGCCTGACAGAGGCGGACGGTGGAACAGCAGAAAGCCCGGTTGTCTATCAGGCCTATCCGGAGGAGAAACCCGTCTTCGCCGGCGGCGTTCAGGTTTCCGGCTTCACCGCGGTTGACGACCCGAACATCGAGAAACGCCTTCCGGAGGTTTCCCGGGGCAAGGTGGTCGTCGTCGATCTGAAGGCCCAAGGAATCACCGACTACGGAAAGATCCTGCCCCGCGGTTACGGGCAGGGGGGCTACCCGGCCAATCCGTGGGTCGACCTGTACGTGAACGGCCGGGCGATGGATCTGGCCCGCTGGCCGAACGGAGGATTCGTGAAGACGGGCCCCGTCCATGCTGGCAAGATGGGAAGTAGCGAAGCCGACAAACCGGGGGGCTTCGAGTTCCTGGAGGATCGCCCGGCTCAGTGGCAGGCGGCCGACGACGTCTGGGCTTTTGGCTATTGGAGCCACCTCTGGGCCGGCCGGAGTGTGCCGGTCGTGTCGATCAACAAATCAACCAAGCAAATCACCACCGGTTCCCGCGCCTCGTACGGCTACCGAGCGGGTATGCCCTACTACCTGTTCAACGTGCTGGAGGAACTGGACGAGCCCGGCGAGTGGTATCTCGACCGGTCCGCGGGCAAGCTCTACCTGATACCGCCGGGGCCACTCGACGACGCGACGGTCGAATTTCCGATCTTCGCAAAGCCGTTTGTCGTCATCCGTGACGCTGAACACGTTACACTGCGGGGCTTGACCTTCGAGTTGGGCCGGGCCGAGGGAGCGGTGATCGAAGGCGGAGCCCGCAACCTGTTTGCGGGGTGCACTTTTCGGAAGCTGGGAACCAACGGCGTAATCGTCAACGGCGGTACGGGCCATGGGATCGTGGGCTGCGACATTCACACCCTCGGCGCCGGCGGCATCCGCATGGCCGGCGGCGATCGCAAGACGCTCACGCCCGGCGATCACTTCATTGAGAACTGCCACATTTACGATTTCACTCGGATCGATCGCGTCTATGCCCCGGCCGTCCATCTCGACGGCGTGGGCAACCGCATCGCCCACAACTTGATGCACGACTCCCCGCACCATGCCCTGCGGGTCGAGGGCTACGAACAGAAGATCGAGTGGAACGAGATCCACAGCGTGGTCTATGAGTCCGACGACCAGGCGGGCATCGACATGTACGGCAATCCGGCCGTTCGGGGCAACGTGATCCGCTACAACTTCTGGCACCACATCGGCAGCGGCCACAACGTGGCGGGCCAGGCGGGGATCCGGCTCGACGACTTCATCAGCGGCGTTCTCATCTACGGCAACGTGTTCTACCGCTCGGCCGGCGGGCGGTTCGGCGCCGTGCAGATCCACGGCGGCAAAGACAATATCGTCGACAACAACCTGTTCGTAGGCTGCAAGTACGCCCTCAGTTTCTCCCCCTGGGGAGAGAAACGTTGGAACGAACGCCTCGCCGACGAGCGGATGCAACAGGTCATGCGAGCCGGTGGCGTCGACATCACCGCCCCGCCGCACATCACCCGTTACCCCGACCTGGCGAACCTGCCGGCCAATCCGGACCGCAACTACGTCTGGCGGAGCCTGGTGGCCGATTGCGGCCAGTTCAGCACCCGCGATCGCGGCGTCAACGAACTGCTCGACAATCACCTGCTTTCGCAACACCCCGAGTTTGCCGGCGCCGACCGACTTGATTTCCGCCTGGACGAGAAGTCGCCGGTTTTCGATCGTTTCGGATTCCGCCCGATCCCGTTCGAAGAGATCGGACTGTACCAGGACGAGAATCGAGCGACCTGGCCGGTCGAGGACAAGATCACATCGCATTATGTAGAGGAGTACTGATGATGCGTGCTCTGTTTCTGATTGTTGCAGCCGTTCTTCTTCCTCTCCCCGTTGCAGGCCAAACGCTCAAACCGACGGAGCGAGGCTGCGCCTGGCAGCATGGAGACGAATACGTCCGCTTCGACCGGGGAAAATGGTCCGCGGGAATCGAAGGAAAGGGCGAGTTCAGTTGGCACATGTTCTTCTGGCACGATCAGTGGATCTACGAGACGCTGCCCGGCGGCAAGATCGAGCAGTCGCCGACCCTGCAGGATGACGGCAGCCTGGTCATGAAGGGCACGTTTTCCGCGCGGGACGGCTCGCCGCCGGTCAAGTATGTCCATCGGATCGCGCCGACCGACGAAGGACTTCGTGTCCGCTGCGAGCTTCAGAAAACCGCGGCCCTCAAGCTGACTCGCGGCGTCTTCCTCCACGTTTCGGGAAGCCGGGATGCCCTGGAGGGATCAAACCGCGTCTGGTTTGCCCCGTCGGCCCACGGCACCTTGTCCACCGCACCATCGGCCGCGGCCGACCGCGTGCTGTTGGAACTCGAAGGCAGACGCAGCCTCTGTTTCGGACTACCCGGTTACCGGCAGGCCGAACATGAAGGCGGCACTCGTTCCTATATGTTCCGCATCAACCTCCTGCCCGGCGATTTCGACGTGGGCGAGACGGCCGTGGCGGAGTATACCGTCTCCTTCGCTGAAATGCCGGACCGCTTTCCGGGCCAGATCGAACCGGCACGCCGACCGCTGGCGATCCGCTCGGTGAGCCCCGAATCGGCCCGGGTGCCGCAATACGAACGACTCGAACTCCAGGTCGACCTCGACGCCACGTACGACAACCCCTTCGATCCTGACGACGTGCGGCTCGACGCGGTGTTCACCGCGCCTTCGGGGCGGAAGCTTGTCGTGCCGGGGTTCTATATGGTCGAGCAGCGCCGTGAAGTGGCCGAGCAGGCTGAGGTGATGGTTCCTCAACTCCAGGCCGGCTGGCGGATTCGGTTTGCACCGCTGGAGGTCGGGCAGTATCGCTGGGAGTTGCGGCTCCGCGACCGCAGCGGCCAAATCACGGGTGGCGAGGGCGCGTTGGAGTGCATCGCCGGCAAGCAGCCCGGCTTCGTGCGTACGAGCAAGATCGACCCGCACTATCTCGCCTTCGACAACGGCGAGGGGTACTTCGCCGTCGGCCACAATCTGCCCATCTACCACACGACCGGGCAGCTTGGCGACGAGGCCATGCGCAAGTTTGCCGCGGCCGGCGAGAACTTCAATCGCTGGTGGATGAGTTCCAGCGGGTTCGGGATCGAATGGACCGACCGGCTCGGCTGGTACCGGCAGGACGTGGCCGCTCGGATCGACCTCTCGCTCGACCTGGCCCGCGAGTTGGGGCTCTATTACATGATGTGCATGGACACGCACCAGGACTTCCGCGAGTCGGGCTGGGAGCGAAACCCGTTCAACGCCCGCAACGGCGGGCCGTGCGAGACGCCCCGCGACTGGTTCACGGGCGAGGTCGCGAAACGCTATTACCGGAATCGGCTGCGCTACACGGTCGCCCGCTGGGGGTACAGTCCGAACGTGCTCTGCTGGGAATTCGGCAACGAGATGGAGGGCTGGGCCGACTCGCCCGACGAGGTCAAGTTCCCCTGGCATAAGGAAATGTCCGACTACCTGCGGTCGATCGATCCGTTCGGGCACTTGATCACCACCAGCTTCTGGAGCAAGACGGGACCGGAGCAGTATTGGGGGTTGGACAATATCGACATCGTTCAGACCCACTGCTACACCAACGACGACGGAAACACGGCCGAGGCGGTCCGCGGCTACTGCCTGCACCAGTGGGAACGGTTCGCCAAGCCGCACATTTTCGGCGAGTTCGGCATCCGCAGCCATTCGTCGACGGCCGACAAGGATCCGAAAGGCTGGGCGATCCACAACTCGCTCTGGGCCGGCCTGACGAGCTTCGCGGCCGGCGGGCCGATGCCCTGGTGGCACGAGAACTACATCGACCCGCTCGACCTCTACTTCCACTTCACCTCGGTGGCCAACTTCAGCCGCGACCTGCCGCTCGGTACTGCCCGCTGGACCATGCTGGAAACCGCCCCACCCGAATACCTCGACTCCAACCGGCCCCCCGACACTCGCGACGTGGTGATCTCCACTTTGAGCGGCTGGGGAAAGCCGGAACATGCGGAATTCGTCATTCGTCCCGACGGTACGATCGAAGAGGATCGCCGGCCCCAGCAACTCCTGCACGGGCAGTCGCACCAGGACATCAAGAACCCGCCCACCTTTGCCGTCAATTATCCCAAGCCGGGCAAATTCGCCGTTCGCGTGGGCCGGGTGTCGGCTTCCGGGCTCTTGAAGATCTGGGTCGACGACGAATTGAAGCTGGAGCGAGAATTGCCGTGTGGCGAAGGGCTGGGTAAGGAGAGCGTTTATCGGCCCCAGTGGAAGCTCTGGGAAACGACCTACGACGAAGACATTTCCGTCGACGTCCCAGCCGGTCTCCACCGCATCCGCGTCGAGAACTTCGGCCGCGACTGGGTGACGGCGAGCAGCTATCGTTTCACCGGCTGCCGGGTGTTGGACCGGCCCAACGTGCTGGTCTGCGGGATGAAGAGCGAGCCGGTATCGATCCTCTGGATTCAGAACCGGGAGAGTACGTGGTACAACCGCGGCCGAGACGCCGTGCCGGCCGTGGAGCCTTTCCGGCTCGCCGTGGAACTACCCGACGGGGAGTATGAAGTCGAACGGTGGGAAACTTGGAAGGGTACCGTACTGGGAACCGAGCGGATCAAGTCGCGGGATGGGCGATTGACGCTGGAGTTTCCCGGGCTGGAGAGTGACGTGGGTTTGAAGATACGGAAGAGATAGCGAGAGCAGCAGACTTTCTGCCTAACGCTCGGAGTCCGATGGACTCCCTCATGCGAGTGTTGACTTACGTCAAGTCTGCTTGCATACTTGAAGTTGCTTGCGACGCGGCTTGCGCACGGTGCGGAGCAACGCGGATGGTTCCACTCACCGACCCGGACACCCTCGCGAAGTTCAACCACGCGTTGGGGCAATGGCGATTTACGGGCTATATCACGTGGGAAGCCATCGCTCGCCGGTGGGTTGAAGACAACCTGGAAGGCTGGACGACACGTGCCGTTGCCGAAGAGATGTGGCGCCACTTTGAAACGGGAGGCCGGATCGACGAGATTCGGGAAACGCGGCCGGAGTGGACGGAGTATCGGTATCACTATGACTTCCGTATCCAGTTTGCCGACCGGTTGGTCTATGTCGAGACCCTCCTCATTGAAGACGAGCCCAACGACCCGACGATCCACGTGGTGAGCATCCATGACGCCTGAGAATGCCCAACGTATTGACTCTCGCGACAAGCCTTTCCCGTGGCGCTGCCCGGAATGCGGCAAGCGCGAAGTCCGGCCGGCGACGGTGCATCATAGCTCGCAGATCAGGCACGACGGCCGGCTCTATTCGGTCGAGGTTCCACAACTCCGAGTGCCCCAGTGCGAGGCATGCGGTGAGATGGTCTTCGACAACGACGCTGATACGCAGATCTATGACGCTCTTCGCAAACAGCTTTCCCTGCTGCCAGCCGGTCAGATTCGGCAGAATCGTGAACAACTGGCCCTGAGTCAACGCGAGTTGGCCGAGCATCTGGGCGTCGCGGTGGAGACGATTTCGCGGTGGGAAAACGGGGTGCTCATCCAGTCTCGAGCCATGGACCGCTATCTCCGCGTTTACTTCGGCGTTCCCGCTGCACGGGCAGCCCTCGTCGAGCACGCGGCCGCTCCGTCCTTCGGCACCCATGTTGAGGAGTAGAACGCTTCATCTCATCCCAGCTTCTCAAAGGGCCACATCTCCACGCCGCCGTCGAGGACGAAGCAGTCGCGGAGCGTTCCTAGCGGCACGAGCAAAGCCTTTGGAAGGGGTCGACATTACGCGGCGAAACCGCTAGGCTGACTCATCGGGCGACGCTTCTGCTCGTGTTTCCATCTCGTTCCGTTGAATTCCGTGACCTCGAAGACCTTTCATCGCCGTATCCTGGTAACCGGCTGCGGCGGGCAGTTGGGCAGCGCACTCTGCCGCCTGCTGGACGCTGAGGCCGTCGGTCTGGACCTGCCTGAACTGGATATTGCCAGCCGCGAATCGGTCCGTGCGGCCGTCGACCGGTTCCGCCCGGAGGTCGTGGTCAACACGGCAGCCTACACGCAGGTGGATCGGGCGGAGAGTGAAGGCGAATTGTGCCGTGCCGTGAACGTCGGCGGAGTGGAGAACCTGGTTGCGGCATGCCGGAATCTCGGGGCTCGGTTCGTACAGATCAGCACAGACTTCGTGTTTGACGGTCGGCAGGGGAGCCCCTACTGCGAACTAAATTGTCCCAACCCGCTCAACGTGTACGGGCGGTCCAAGTGGGAGGCGGAGCAGATCGTCGCCGAGTATCCGGACCATCTGATCATCCGCACTGCCGGACTGTTTGGCTCCGGGGGCCCTGCATCCAGAGGCAATTTCGTCGACAACATGCTCCGGCGAGCAGGCCAAGGATTCCCTCTTCGCGTTGTGGACGATCAGATCTCGTCCTTCACCTTCGCCGGCGACCTGGCTTTGGCGATCCGTTCCCTTCTTGCCATTGGCGGTCGCGGTGTCTTTCATGTGGCAAACGCGGGATACGGTAGCTGGTACCAGTTGGCTACCGAAGTCTTTCGGGTCGCGGGCGTTCGAGACCCGATTGAGCCCGTGCCGATGGGGGAGTACGCGTGTGCCGCCCAGCGCCCGCGATTCAGCGTCCTCGATACCGGCAAATACGTCCGCACGCCCGGCTGTTACCGTATGCCCTCCTGGCAACAAGCGGTGAGGGCCCATCTCGCTCGTCGTCTCGCCAGAAGTCCTTGTTAAGGAACGGTTTGTCGCCCCCCGAGATGCCTGGGCTGTTCGCCGCGCCCCGGGTCTAGTGCTCCCGTCCGGGCTCTGATAAGCTGTGGGAGAACATTGCTTCAGATTACGCATTCGTCCCAGCACGCCTATTCCGAGTCTTTGGTTTGTTGCGTATAGACTTCGCAACACAACGTAACGACGCAATCCTCATTGCTTCTGCATTTTACGTCGACAACAAGTCTATCTGGGATTGGGGGAACGCCTGCGGGCAGCGCGTTCTGTGTGAACGGATGAAACGGGACCTCCAGCCTTGCTGGAACTGGCCGATGGCCCGGTCACCCTGACAGGAGTCGAACGTGAGCATTCAGAACCTGAACAAGATCTTTGACCCCCATCGGGTTGCGGTGATCGGAGCGAGCGATACCCCGACGAGCGTCGGGTACACGGTGTTGCGGAACCTGGTCGGTTCCGGGTTTCGCGGGGTCGTCTACCCGGTCAACGCCAAGCGGGAATCCGTCCAGGGGATCCAGGCCTATAAGGATATCGAAAGCCTTCCGCACGCCCCGGATCTTGCCGTGATTTGCACGCCCTCGCCAACGGTTCCCGGTCTGGTTCGCTCTTTGGGCGAGGCGGGCACCCGGGGCATCGTGATCATCTCCGCGGGCTTCCGGGAGATCGGAGCCGAGGGACGCAAACTGGAGGAACAGGTCGTGGCCGAGAAGGCGAAGTTCCCGGGGATGCGGATTCTCGGTCCCAACTGCCTGGGAATCATCGTGCCGGGGATTTGCCTGAACGCCAGCTTCGCCGCGGCAACACCCCAAAAAGGACATATTGGATTCATTTCCCAGTCCGGCGCCCTTTGTACGTCGGTTCTCGACTGGGCCATCGACGAGGGGATTGGGTTCTCCTACTTTGTCTCGGTCGGGAACATGCTCGACGTCAGCATGGCCGATCTGATCGACTACTTCGGCTCGGCGACCGAGACCCGGTCCATCATTTTGTACATCGAATCGCTCGCTCATGCTCGAGAGTTCATGTCGGCGACGCGGGCTTTCTCGCGTACCAAGCCGATCGTGGCCTACAAGGCGGGGCGATTCTCGCAATCGGCCGCCGCGGCCGCCTCCCACACGGGCGCGATGGCCGGCGTCGACGCCGTTTATGAAGCGGCCTTCCAGCGGGCTGGAATCGTGCGAATCTTCGAGGTCGACGACATGTTCGACTGTGCCGAACTGCTCGCACGCCAACAGCCCCCGAGGGGAGACCGGCTGGCCATTATCACCAACGCCGGCGGGCCCGGCGTGATGACGACCGACGCCCTCATCGCTCTGGACGGCGAACTTGCGAAGATATCCGACGAGACGATCGGAAAGCTGAACGAGTGTTTGCCGCCGTTCTGGTCCCACGGGAACCCCGTCGACGTGCTCGGCGACGCGCCGCCGGACCGGTTCGCCAAGGCCCTCGAAATCGTGGTCAAGGACGACGGCGTCGACGCCGTTCTGGTCATCCTCACGCCCCAAGCCATGACCGATCCGGCCGCCACGGCCCATGCCGTGGGCAAGGTGGCTGCCAAGGCCCACAAGCCGATCCTGGCCGCCTGGATGGGCGGACAGATGGTCGCCGAGGGACTGCAAATCCTCAATGAGGCGGGCATCCCGTCCTACACCGCTCCCGAAAAGGCCATCCGGGCGTTCATGCATCTGGTTTCCTATGCTCGGAACCTGGAGATCCTGCACGAAACGCCGCGGGATCTTCCGGTGTCGTTCAGCCTGGATCGGAAGCGGTTGCGCGGCGTGTTCAACACGATCCTTACCGAAGGGAGCGAGGTTCTTTCCGAGAACGTCTCGAAGTCGTTTCTCGAAGCGTACGAAATCCCGGTCACCAAGCCCCACCTGGCGAGGAACGCCAACGAGGCAGTCGAACTGGCTGAGAGCGAGGGTTATCCGGTCGTGCTCAAGATCCATTCGCCGCAGATCACCCACAAGACGGACGTGGGCGGCGTGAGGCTCAACTTGAGCAGCGAGCAGGCAGTTCGCAAGGCCTTCGATCAGATGATGGCCGAAGCAGGTGAGAAGCGGCCCGATGCCGACCTCGTCGGTGTCACCGTTCAGAAGATGGTCAGTTATCCCAACAGCTTCGAACTGATTTTGGGAACGAAGCGAGACCCGATTTTCGGCTCGGTCATTCTCGTCGGCATGGGGGGGACGGCAGCCGAGGTCTTCCAGGACCGCGCCCTGGCCTTGCCCCCGCTCAATGAATCGCTCACTCGCCGCATGCTGCGATCGCTCAAGTCGTGGCCGCTGCTCAAGGGTTATCGGGGCAAGCCCGGTGCGAACCTCGACAAGCTCATCGAGATCATCATGCGGTTTTCGTACCTGGTCGCCGACTATCCGCAGATCAAAGAACTCGACGTGAATCCTCTGTTGGTCACGCCCGAAGACGTGATCGCGCTGGATGCTCGCGTCGTGGTCGATCGCGACGCGGTGGCCCACACGGTCCGCCCCTTTGCGCACCTGGCAATCCGGCCCTACCCGGAGGAGTTCGTCACCACGCGCACGCTGAAGGACGGGACGGAAGTCATCTTGCGGCCTATCAAGCCCGAGGACGAACCCATGTGGCACGAACTGCTGGGCAGTTGCTCCACCCAGTCGCTCTGGTTCCGCTTCAGCTACCTTTTCAAGGAAACCACCCACGAAATGGCCGCTCGCTACTGCTTCGTGGACTACGATCGCGAGATCGGCATCGTGGCCGAGGTCGAAGAGGATGGAGAACGCCGGCTCATCGCCGTCGGACGCCTCGTTGCCGACGTCAACCATCATGCCGCGGAGTACGCGGTGATCGTTGTCGATCGCTGGCACGGGCATGGCCTTGGGGGACTCCTTACCGGCTATTGCGAAGAAGTCGCAAAACGCTGGGGCGTCAAGAAGATCGTCGCCGAGACGTCCAAGGACAACGCCCGAATGATCGCCACCTTCCGGAACCGCGGGTTCCAATTGAACGACGATCAGGAAGAGGATGTGGTGATCGTGAGCAAGGAGTTTTAGTAAGGTTTGTCCGCCTGCCTCTTCCGCCCAGCCCCATCCGATACGAATGTCCGGCGCAACTCCGCCGGACTGGTGAACGATGCCCCTAGAAGAACTACTCGACTACACCGACCACGTCTACCGCACGGCAGCACGGCGAGTTTCCTGGTTCGCACGCACTTTTCCCACCCCGAGCTTCTATTGGAAGTTCTTTTGGGTCGTCTATCGGGCGAGCGTGAAGGCCCGGAAGGGCAAATACGGCTACGACGAGTGGGCCCAGAGCAGCCACGAAGTCCTCGCCGCCCTGGAATCGGTCGGGGTCCGGGCCGAGTTCACCGGGACCGAGAATATTCGCCGGCTCCAGTCCCCCTGCGTGTTCATCGCCAACCACATGAGCATGCTCGAAACGACCGTCCTGCCGGCCGTCATCCAGCCGATCCGCAACGTGACGTTCGTCGTCAAGCAGAGCCTCCTCGACTATCCCATCTTCCGTCACGTGATGCGTTCGCGAGATCCGATCGCGGTGACACGCGACAACCCTCGCGAGGATTTCAAAGCGGTCATGGAAGGCGGCGTCGAGCGATTGAACAAGGGAATCTCGATCATCGTGTTCCCGCAGACCACTCGCAGCGACACGTTCGATCCGGAACAATTCAATACGATCGGCGTCAAGCTGGCGGCACGGGCCAAGGTGCCCGTCGTACCGATCGCCCTGCTGACCGACGTCTGGGGCAACGGCAAATGGATCAAGGATCTCGGCCCGATCGATCCGAAAAGGACGGTTCATTTTGATTTCGGCGAGCCCATCGATGTCCAGGGACGAGGTGCCGACGAGCACCAGCGAATCATCGAATTCATCGGTGCCAGGCTGAAACAGTGGCGCGGCGGCGGGAGTGACCTGCTTGGCTGAGAAGAATCGCATCCTGTTCTACGTCAGCGGCCACGGCTTCGGCCACGCCACCCGCTCCGCCGAGGTGATCCGCACTCTCGGCGAAAACCATCCCGGCATCGGCGTTCTGGTAAAAACGAGCGCCCCGCAGAGGCTGTTTGCCAATCTGCCCGCCTTGATCGAAGGCGTGACGGTTTCCGAGATCGATTCGGGCGTGGTCGAGGGCGACAGCTCGCTGAACGTCGACCGGCAAGCCACGGTCGCACGACTGGGAGACTTCCTCAAACGCTGCGATGAGATCGTTCTTGCCGAAGCGGAATACGTACGGCGCAAACGCGTGTCGTTGATTGTGGCCGATATCCCGTACGTGGCCGGGGAAATCGCCGAACAGGCGGGTGTTCCCTGCGCGGCCGTCGGCAACTTCACCTGGGATTGGATCTACGAGCAGCACCTGGCCGGAAACGGGGATGGCGAAGCCTATCTCGCCCGGATTCGCCGCGCGTACCGCAAAATGGCCTGCTACTTGCGACTGCCGTTCAGCCACGACACCGATTCGATTCCCGAGATCGTCGACGTTCCATTGATCACACGCCCCGTCAAGTCGGCTCCTCGAGACGTGCTTCAGAAGCTCGGTATCGATGAGCGTGACAGGCGTTCGCCAATCCTGTGTGCCATGCGCGATTCGACGTGGTTCGACGTCATCGCGAGGGCGGCCGCCGCATCCCCTGATCGACTACTCTTGTACTTCGGCTCGGTCGAGAAGACTCTGCCTGCCAACACTCGGTCGGTGGTCCTCGACGAACGGATGGCCTTCCCCGACGTGCTCAACGTCTGCGATGCCGTCGTGTCGAAGCTGGGATACGGTACCCTGGCCGACTGCATTTCGACGCAAACGCCTCTCCTGTTTCCGCCAAGGTCCAACTTCCGTGAGGACGAAATCATGGTCCCCTTGGCTCCCCGGTTGCTCCGGGCGCGCCCGATCCCTCTCCACGATTTTGAGTCGGGCGATTGGACTCCTCATCTGCGAGAACTCGAGAGAATGCCCCAGCCAGTCGACTCCCCGGCAATGAACGGGGCGGCCGTCTGTGCGGATATGCTGGCGAAGATGTGCGAGGAATGCTGAATAGCCCTGCGTGATTCGCGGCAACATGGTTCCGATCGAGATCCGCGGATTCCACCGGGAATCACGCAACGCTATTCAACTCTCTTCCGCGAGAACGGCTTCCAGGTAGACGCGTGCCATTTCGTAGATGCCCTCGCTCTGACTCGATCGCGGGCCGGCGATGTTCAGCACCCGGATGGACTGCTCGCAGAGCCAGTGTCGCACGGCGTCGGCCGGAATTGGCGCGTGCAGGTCGACCAGGAAATGCGGCCGGGCGTGTTTCTGCGTCATGCGGTACGTGAACTCTGTACCGCCGCGAAGCTCGGCGAAGTAGAGAATCAACGAGCCGTCCGAGTCGATCACGTTCTGCTCGGTACGGACGGCGTACTCGGGAGAATCGGTTTCGACGAGCTGATAGCAGGCGGGAATCCGGCCGTCCTCCGCGCGGCGCCCGCTGGGGCACCAGCCGCCATGCTCGATTCCCAAGGCGATCGCTACGTCCAGCCCCGCGCGGTCGACGCCGGTTTGACCGCCCGAGACGATCTTGTCGACGAGGGCGGCCCCTCGCCGCCCGAGCGATTCCGGTCCCGAATTCATCGCAGCGAGTTCAGCGAGTTGGGCGGGTTTCGTGTTACCCGGGGGGGTTGGTCCAGCGTCTCGGGGAGCACAAGCTGCATGCCGGGCGTTAAGTAGTTGATCTGATCGCCCAGCACGTCGCGGTTCAACTCAATCAAGTCGGCGACCTTCGACGCCGCCCCCAATTCAAATCGGGCGATGTCGAAGAGGCTGTCGCCCTCCTGAACGACGTACACGCGACGCCCGCTCAACGATCGGCCCGCCGTCGCGATAGTCCGGCGTTTGGCCGCTTCGCGATGCTCGGCCTTGGGACACAATTCGGGATACCGGCCTTCCAGCGTCTCGGCCGGCGGCGTCTGCACGACGTCGCCGATGCGAAGCTGGTTCGCCTTCGGATATTGGTCCTTGTTGTACTTGGCAAGGGCCTCGAAATAGGCCCCCGATCCGTATACCTTCTTCGAGATCGTGAAGAAGTTGTCGTTGGGCTGAGCGGTGTATCTGCCGTCCACCGGGATCACAGTCGGCTGCTGCCACGCGTCTGCCGGCTTTTCCTCCGCGGCGTTGCCACTGGACAGCCCGGCATATTCGGCCGGCGTCTTTGCGGTGGTCGCGGGCGTGTAGGACGGGTAGGGGCTCTCGACCGGAGGAGGGGACGCCGGTAGTGCGGTGTAGGCTGGAGCCGTGGCCGTCGTCCCGGCATAGCTCTGTTGCTGAGGTGACGTGTAGGAAGGCGCAGACGGCTCAAACTGCGAGGCACTGGGGGCCTTTGAACTGCCGACCGGCGGGGCGGACGCCGCGGGTGACGCAGCGGCCTGGGATGCCGCTCGGAAGTCATCGCCCTGAAATGCGCTCATGCCGTGGGGGGCGTACTGGACTTCCCCGCCCGGAGCCGCTGCCTCCGGCTGTCCCGCCGGTTGGTTCGGCAACGTCGACTCAGGAAGCTGGGAAACCATGTTGTTTCCATACATGTCTTTCTGGACGGGCTCGGCAGACGGCATCGGGGACATTGCAGACGGGAGCGGTGCCGTCACGCCGGTCGCGAAGTTGTCGGGGTTTGGCATCGGGGCAAAGGTCGACCCAGTCGACGGCGCTATCGACTGATACGGTTCTCCGCCATAGTTCGCTGCGTAGGCGTAGTTGGGAGGAGCTTCGAGCGCCTGGGGAACCTGATCGGCCGCCGATTCTGAAGCCGTCCACGCATCGGCAGAGGCCGGTTTCTTCGGTGCCGACATGTCGCTGAACTGCGTCATCACCAGCGGCTGAGCACCGATTTGCGGCTCGGGCTGGGCCACCGCCGGCACCACATGGCTGCCCGCCATCTCTTCGGCATCACCCTCCAGGTTCAGACGACTGGAACTGGCGATCGTCTCGTCGGCGTCGCCGGCAGGTATGAACTGGTTGTAGGCAACGTAGCCGGTCCCTCCGATGAGCAGGACCAGCACCAACAGGCCGAGTTTGATCTCCCAGCCGCGTCCGCTACGCTGTGACTCGATATTCTCGTCGCTCGGCGAATCGTCGAGCGGCTTGAAAACGTCTTCCTGATCGCGTCTTCGAGACATGATGTTCTCAGCCTCCTTGCTGAGGAGTGCGGGGCCGCCGGTCGACGAAAGCTCCATCGAAGAGGCCCGCTCCCATTGAGCACTCACCGAATTGCGCAAAGCCCCAAGTTCACGGGTTCACGGAGCGGGTATCATCCTCACTTTCGGCCCGTCGAGCAACCCGGAATTTTGCACTGCGGCTACGCGGGTTGACCTCGCACTCCCCCTCTCCAGGGCGGATAGGCTTTCGGGTCAGAGCCTCCAAGCGACTGTCATCTCGAAACGCCTCCTTGACCCGGCGATCTTCGAGGGAATGAAAGCTGATGATCCCGAGCCTGCCGTCCACCTTGAGACAGTCGGGAATCCTCCGCAGGGCGATTTCCAGCGACTTGAGTTCCTCGTTGACGGCAATTCGCAGGGCCTGAAAGGTCCGAGTGGCGGGATCGATCTGACCCTTCTTCCGGGGGCCGGGAATAGCTCGCCGGACGATTTCCGCAAGCTGGCCTGCCGTCTCGATGGGCCTGTTTCGCCGCCGTTCGACGATCGCCCGAGCGATCCTGCGGCTGTGGCGTTCCTCTCCATAGGCGTAGATCAAATCGGCCAGGTGCTCGGCCTGGAGACGATTGACCAGCCGAGAAGCTGGCTCGCCACGTTCCGTGTCAAACCGCAGGTCGAGCGGCCCGTCGGCGGCGAAACTGAAACCGCGGGAGTCGTCGGCAAGCTGATCACTCGACAATCCCAGGTCCAGAACGACTCCATCCACTTTCTCGAGATCGAGCGTTTCCAGCACCTCCGGCAGATTACAGAAATTGGCCTGGACGGTCGTGACGGGCAGGTCGGCCAGAGTCTCCTGAGCCCGCTGAATGGCCGCCGCATCGCGGTCCAGCGAAATGACCCGTCCCGACTTGCCGACCCGTTCCGCCAGGGCACGCGTGTGTCCTCCGCCGCCAAGAGTCCCGTCGACGATGACGCTTCCCTCCCGCGGCTGGAGCCAGTCAAGCACTTCGGCAAGCAGAACGGGGGTGTGGACGGAAGGGGCATGCGTCATAGGTGACCTGAAAACCTGAAATTCCTTCACAGAACCTCTGCCGAGACAAGATCGCAGCTCGGGATGGGCGCAGTAGCCAAATCAGTGACCGACCATGAGCCGTGGGAACCTCACCTCGCTCAAAGAGGGGCCACACAAACAGAACTCATCGCGCCCGCCTGTGCAGAATCTCAAGGTAGACCTGTAGCCGGGAGCCAGCAAGGGGAGCGCCGGTGCTAACGCGATGAAACGCGAACGAAGAAGTGACCGGCCTCAGTGCGGGGCAGGCCTACATCCCAAGCTCCACAAAAACGTGCGTACCCTACGCACACAAGTCGAGGACTACCATCCCCAAAAGGCACTCGAACCTCAGGCGACGTCCATGAACCCGAGTGAGGTCGAGTGCTCGCGGTTCCTTGTCGGCGAAGGCGACGACTGGCCCCGCATTCGCTGCCGAGAGTGTCCTACCCCTCGGCCCGCAGACGCCTGCTCGACTGCATCACGCTTCGAACTGGCGGTTGTCGGTGGCCGGTAACACGCCGCCAACGGCCCCTGCGCTAGGCGAACGGACGGACGATTCCTCCTCTTCCGAAAACAAACCGATGGGCGATTCCTTGACGCGTTCTCCGCGTGGTCCAGTCAGTTTCAATTTCGGAAGTCTCTTGTGTGTGTTCTCGTTGCTTGCAATTGGGTTGTCTGTGGATCAATCTGGGACGCCGAACGCCGCTTCAGCAATCTCGTCGAAACGCGCCTGCTTGTCGGCCAAATACGTCTTCCAACGCTCGGCAGACCACAGTTCCAAGTGGTCCTGAACGCCGAGCAGAATGACCTCTTTTTCGAGGGCGGCCAGTTCCACCAGCTCACCAGGAATCCGAATCCGCCCCTGGGCGTCGATTTCAACCTGCTGCGCTGCCGCGAAAAAGAGACGCGTGAACGCCCGCACGTGCTGCTCGGTGGGCGACGACCGCTTCAGCCTCTCTGCCAACTGGCCGAACGATTCCTCCGTGTAGATTGCCAGCGAACGATCGGTGGAAGGAGCTACGTAGAGGATGCCGCCACGAGCGCTCCCCAGGGCCTCGCGGAGGCGCTTCGGAATCGCCACCCGAGACTTCTGGTCGATGGAGCGTGAGAAGGTGCCCGTTAGAAGCATGTCTCTGTTTCGTGTGCCGTTAACCTCTTGTCACAGATCCCCACTCAGCCCCACAAAGCCCCAAAGATATCCGTTCCTTCCCATTCGTCAACGGGCTTTCCCACGGGCGAAACGGGTTACGGCTTGGCCACCGATCGAAGCACTAGGCGTGGCGAAGACTTCCGCCGATCCAGATTGCCGCAACTCGGTGGAAAAAAATCCGGAATCGGGCTGTCAGCCCCGCGCGAGGCTCTCCCAAAGGTCCTGGTACGCCTCGACCATGCGCGCCAACGAGAAAGCGGCAACCGCCCGTTGCCGGTTTCCGGTCGCCAATCGCTCTGCCTCCGCTGAATCGGATGCAACTGCAACGAGTTTCTGGGCAAAGACTTGCGTTGCTCCGTAAGGCGCAGTTTGTGGACCTGACAAGTCGCCCAGCAACTCCTCGGTTCCTTCAGCCTCGGTCGCCAAGACCGGCAGCCCGACGGCCATGGCCTGGAGGACCACGTTCGGCATCCCCTCCCATCTCGAAGGCAGAACAAGCATCTGGCTTGCAGCCAGGATCTCCGGAATGTCGGCTCGCCAACCCGCCAGATGAACCCGATCGGCAAT
This sequence comes from Planctomycetaceae bacterium, assembly GCA_012719125.1. Lineage (GTDB taxonomy): Bacteria > Planctomycetota > Planctomycetia > Pirellulales > Thermoguttaceae > JAAYAY01. The sequence goes on from JAAYAY010000367.1 coordinate 36,247, forward strand.
TCCCAATTGCCGGGCTTTGCGCAGCAGTGTTTCTCGCTGCTTTCCGCTGCCGACAAGCAGCAGGTCGCAGTCGGGAACTCGTGGAAGCCAGTCAGCGGCGGTTTCCAGCAGCCAGAGCAGTCCCTTCTGCGGCTCAAGCCGGCCGACGGAGGTGATGACCCGGCGTCCTGAGGGGATCCCCAGTTCGGCGAGATCGATCGGGGCGACCGAAGCGATCTGCGGATCGATTCCGTTCGGAATCACCACCACCCGATCTCTCGGCAGGCCGACGTGACGGACCGAAAAATCCGCCACGGATTGGCTGACACAGACATGCCGATCAACGAGATGCCGAGTCCAGCGGTCCAACCACAGGTGCCAAAGGGAATGCCTCTCGGCGACCCGAATCCCCGCTAGAACATGGGGGACTTTCGCCCGCCGAGCCGCCAGCCGTCCAAGAAAGTTGGCATGAAACAGAAATGTCTGAAGGATCTGGGGTTGCTGCGAGACCAATAGACTCGTAAGTCGGTGCAGGGTTCTGGGGAAGTGCCAGGGGCGACTTGCTCCCAGGCAATGAACCGGGATTCCGGCGGATTCGATAGGTTCCACACAGGATGCCCGGGGATTGCCGGGGCGAGCGCCCAGGCAGTAGACCACGGGCTCGAAGCGGCCGCGATCGAGTCCGACGGCAAGATGCTGCAGGCACCGCTCGGCTCCGCCCACATCGAGGTCGGTAATGCACAGGGCAACTCGGATCGGTGCCATGGACCATCTCGTCACGTTCGTCAGCGGGCGGCCAGGCAGAAACGGGGCTCTGCCGCGTCGGGGGTCGGAAGTTTATACTCAGTTACCGGATCGCAGTAAACCTCAGGCAGCCATCCCGATGGACGACGTTTCGCAATATGACTACGAATTGCCGAAGGAATTGGTTGCCCAATCCCCGCTCGTGGTCCGCAGCGACGCTCGGTTGATGCTCGTAGATCGCGAGCGCAACTCGTTGTCGCATAACCACGTGCGCGATCTGCCCGAGCTTCTGCGGAGCGGCGACTGCCTGGTCCTGAACGATACACGAGTGGTGCCCGCCCGATTGGTGGGGGTGCGGACACGGACGGGTGGCCGCTGGGAAGGTCTCTTCCTCGAAGCCGGACAGACCGGTCACTGGCGGATTCTCTGCAAGACCCGCGGTAAGCTCGCGTCCGGTGAGACGATCACTCTGATCAACGCGGCGGGAACTGAGGATGTTGAGCTTGAGTTGGGGACGAAGGAACCGGGCGGTGTTTGGGTCGTGCGGCCGCGAAGCGACGAGAGGACGTTTTCCTTGCTCGATCGGGTTGGCCGAGTGCCGCTGCCGCCGTATATTCGCAAAGGTCAGATGGTCGAGTCAGATCGGAAGAACTATCAGACGGTCTACGCCCGATCGCCGGGGGCGGTGGCTGCTCCTACGGCGGGGCTCCATTTCACCGCCTCGCTGCTTTCGGAGATCGAATCGCGAGGAATCGGCGTCGTTCGGGTGACGCTCCATGTGGGCATGGGCACGTTTCGGCCGATTGAAGTCGACTCTCTCAACGAGCATGAGATGCACAGCGAGTGGGGCAGTCTCGATGCGACCACGGTGGATCGATTGCTCGACTGCCGGCAGGGCGGCGGACGGATTGTTGCCGTTGGAACCACGTCGGTCCGTCTGCTCGAGACGGCCGCCGCGGAAGGAGAGCTGCGCCCGTTCTGCGGCCACACGAACCTGTTCATTCGACAACCCTACCAGTTCAAGGCGGTCGACGCCATGATGACCAATTTCCACCTGCCGCGGACCACCCTGCTCGTCCTGGTGCGGACGTTCGGCGGCGACGACCTGATCATGCGAGCCTACGAAGAAGCGGTTCGCGAGGAATACCGGTTCTACAGCTACGGCGACGCCATGCTGATTGTGTGAGGCAAGCGGACGTCTCAAGAGAAAGGAAACGAAGCGTGTCTGAAGTATCCACCGAGCGCGTGCTGGTTGTGCCCACGGAGCTGTTTCACCAAATCGGCCATTTTCAGGGGTTCTGCGACGAGGTCGACCGGTACTTCCCCCAACTTCTCAGTCCGGAGAATACGAGTTATCGTCCCCGCAACCAGGTCGAAACCGATCCCGGATTCAAACAGTTGATTCCCTACGTCATCTTCTGCCATCGGGACGCCTCCGGACGGCAACGGGTCTTCCAGTACACACGCGGCACCGGGCAGGGTGAAGGGCGGCTCCATCGCAAGCACAGCGTCGGGATCGGCGGCCACATCTCCTCGACCGACGCAGACGGCGACGGTTGCCCCTATGCGGAAGGTATGCGGCGGGAACTGGACGAGGAAGTAGCCATCGAAACGCCCTACACGGACCGGCAGGTCGGGCTCATCAACGACGACGAGACCGAAGTGGGCCAGGTCCACTTGGGCGTTGTCCACCTCTTCGAAGTGGAATCACCGCAGGTCCGCCCGCGGGAAACCGAAATCGTCGACTGCGGTTTCCGGCCGGTCGAGGATATCTTGGCCGACCTGAACGGATTCGAGACCTGGTCGCAAATCTGCATGCGGGCAATCTTCGGCCACAGTCGATGACACGCCCTTGAAGCTGTCCGGCTCACAGCTCAAAGCTCAAAGCCTTCCCCAACGCTTCCACGAAGAAAAACTCGCCCCACATGACCGATTCGTCAACACCGAGGTTCTTCTTGGTGTGGTAGACGCCGTGTTTCAGAATGCCCTCCCAACTGGGAGTCTCGTCGGCCAGATACTCGGGCTGGACGAGGGCATCCAGCATCAGCATCGCCGTGTTGCGGTAAGCCGTGCGGCACTCGACCGACTCGGTCTGTTCGGCCAGGTCGAGCAGGCCGCTGGCGGCAATTGCGCCTGCCGAACTGTCTTTCTGCGGCCCCCAGGGCAAGGGTTGCGACAGGTCGGCGTGGAAATCCCAGTAAGGAACGTGGTCGTCGGGCAGGTTGGCGATCCAGTACTCCGCGTTTCGCTCGGCGACCTGGAGAAACTCCTTCATTCCGGTCAAGGCGTAGACCTTGCTGTAACCGTACATCGACCACGCCAGCCCCCTGGCCCAGGCACTGTCGCCGGCAAGTCCCTGGTGGGTCGATTGTCCAAGGAATCGGCCGGTTTGCAGGTCGAACAGTCCTTCATGGGCCGTCGATCCGTCGGCCCGAACGATCGTATCTCGCGTCGTTCGGCAATGGGTTTCAGCAATCTGCCGCAGCCGTTCATCACCGGTCCGGTTGGCGGTGTAGAAGATCAGCGGCACGTTCATCATGATGTCGATGAACAGGGAGTCGCGGCCGATGAACGAGCACAGGTATCCGCCCGGCTCGACGAACCGCATGGCCAGGGTCCGACCGGCCTCGAGGACGGCATCGAGCAGTGCCTGGTGGCCGTCCAACTCGTACCACGGCAGGTACGTGTTCAGGAAGATGAAGCCCAGGTCGTGAACCTCGCGGTCCGACTTGCGATGTTCGAGCAGCCGGCTGTAGTGTTCCGCCCGCCGCCGCCATTTCTCGTCACCCGTTCGAGTGAAGAACTTCCACAGCATCCCGGCAAGGAACCCGCCGGTCCAGTCGGTCCACAGTTCGCCTTGGTGATGCCACCGTCCGCCGGTCGTGTAGATCGGGAAGAAGTCGGGATGGGCCTCGACGAGCGCATCGACTTGCCGCTCGGCAAAGCAGAGGACCTTTTCGTAACGGTCAATTGGAGAATCAGGCATGGCTTGCCTTCATTGGTTGAGGCCTGGGTATCAGAGGTCTATGGAGTGCGGTGACTTGTCACCGCTTTCTCTCAACAATCGGTGCAAGCCCTTCGTCGACGATGACCTCACCGAGACGCCGTGCCTCGTCAGTTCTCGCATGAGAAAACCCGTTTACCAGGCAAAAGCGGCGACAAGTCGCACGCACTCCACAGTCTGCGGCCTTCGGCCGCGAACGACCGCGTGGAATCTTATCGAACCTGTGCGTATTCGTCTGGCAGGCCGACGAGCCTTGGATTGAAAAAGCCCTGCAAATCGGCGAAAATCATATGATTTCCGGCTCCCTCCGGGTGCGGAGCAGCGGCCGGACAGTTCCCCCCGAGCCTCCGATCGATCCTCCCTGAACGACTTCACGCCTCCCATGCCCAAGCCTCCGCTCCATCTGGTTCTCTACCAGCCGGAAATCCCATACAACGCCGGGGCCGTCGCTCGCACGTGCGTGGCCCTCGGCGCCAAGCTCTGGCTGGTGCGGCCGTTGGGGTTTCAACTCGACGACAAGCACATGCGCCGTGCCGGCCTGGACTATTGGGAGCACCTGGACTGGGAGGTGGTTGACGACTGGGACGCCCTGCTTGAGAGGCTCAAGGGCGCGCGGCTCTGGTACTTGTCCAAGACAGCCGCCCGGCACTACACGGACGCGGAATTCCGCTTCGGGGACGTCCTGGTCTTCGGCAACGAATCGCACGGCCTTCCACGCTCGTTCCTGGATGCCGACCCGAATCATTGCCTGCGTATTCCCATCCGGCGGCAAACGCGGAGCCTGAACTTGTCGGTAAGTGCCGGGGTTGTGGCCTTTGAAGCCCGGCGGCAGTTGGTGGCGAAGGGAGAAATACCCCATGAACCGGAATCGCGTTAACCGGATTATTCATGGGTGGCACGCTCAGAGCGTAGCGATGGGCGTGGATGGTCAAGTCACCACGCCCATCGCTACGCTCTGAGCGTGCCACCCAACACATAGCATCTCTGGGGGGTATGGTTTTAACTCGTTTGCCTGCAACGAACTACGAGCGATCAACAAGGGTTTGTGAATAATCCGCGTTAGTCGGCAGGAACGCAGCGGTTGGCGGCCCAGACGCGAAGACTCTGGATCGATTCGTGCATGACGACGGAGAGCGGCCGGGTCTTCTCGATCGCCTCGAGAATGTGCTCGGTGGCGAACTCCTCACTTTCGGCATAGGCGGCATACATGCCCGAGAGGATGGCTTGCTCGATCTCTGCCCCCGTGAACCCTTCCGTCGCCTTGGACAGACGGTCGAGGTCGAACTGTTCCTTGTCTCTCCCGCGCCGGCGGAGGTGGATGGTGAAGATCGTCTTGCGATAGCGTTCCCTGGGCAGGTCGATGAAGAAAATCTCGTCGAAGCGGCCCTTGCGCATCAGTTCGGGTGGGAGGTCCGAAATATTGTTGGCGGTGGCGATCATGAAAATCGGATGGCGGTGGTCCTGCATCCAGGAGAGAAGGGTGCCGAACATCCGCTGCGACAGGCCGCCGTCGGCCGAATTGGAGCCGGCGGAGGCAAAGGCCTTTTCGATCTCGTCGATCCAGAGGACCACCGGCGCCAACGATTCGGCCTGGGCGAGGGCTTCGCGGAGCCGAGCCTCGCTCTCGCCGATGAACTTCTGGTAGAGAACGCCGGGATCCATGCGCAGGAGCGGCATCTTCCATGCACTGGCCACGACCTTGGCGCAGAGGCTCTTGCCGCAGCCCTGCACGCCGAGCAAAAGGATGCCTCGCGGAGGATCGAGGCCGAACTTCCTGGCGGCCGGGCTGAACCCGCCGCGGCGTTGATTGAGCCACTTCTTGAGGTTGGCCAGCCCGCCGATATCTTCCGGGGCGATGTCGGCGACCATGGTTTCCAGGCAACCCTGCGTGCTGAGGCGGTTGCGTTTGGCGTCCATGACGCGGTTCAGGTCGTTGGCGTCGAGCAGCTTGTCGTCGTGGACGGCGGCCGCCACCAGGCGACTGGCCTCCGAAGCGGTCAACCCCCGGAGCATCTGCACGAGCTGGTCCATCTGCCGGCCGGAAAGCTTCACGCTGATCTCGGTCATGTTCTGATCGGCAGCTCTGCTCAGGGCTTCCTGCACGACCTGTTTCATCTCCTCCTCGTCGGGCCAGCCGACGTCGAAGGGGACGGTCAAACGCCGTGAGTCGGGGGGCAACCCACGGGAGTCGACGAGAATCAGCGTCCACAGCCGGGAATCGGGCGAAAAATACAAATCTCGCAGGAATCGAGCGACCTGGGCGTCGGCGCAGAGCGGAGAAATATCCTTGAACAGATAGACGATCGGATAAGACGAATCCCGCACGTATCGCAGGGCAGGCAGAATCGCACCGGGCTTGACCAACTCGCTCCTGGCCGCCGGAGGCGCCGTCACCAGGCCCTCGGTCACCGACCATTCGGCCAGCGGCCGACTCATCTTCCCCACCACTTCGCGCACCACCCGGACCGCCCGCGGCTCGTCGGGGGTCTCGATCGAGATGATCGGATTCTTGGCGCGAATGAGCAGTTCGAGTTCGTCTTTCTTCATGAGCAAAGCCGACGTTAAACGGATGAAAGAAGCAGCCGGGTCGATCCGCAGAGGGGGAGGATCGTCCCTGCTACCTCCAACACTCTTTTCGTGCTACTGGTAGAAGGATTGGCGAGCGAATTCGAGATCGCCGTAGATTTCGAGGATATTGCCGAGACCGACCAATTTGATGACTTCGGCGGCCGGTCCGTGGATCGTGGCCAGTTTCACCGCGCCCGCCTTGCGGCGAAGCCTCGTCTGCAACGCGACCAGCCGGCCGATACCCATACTCGACAGATTGTCCAGGTATCGGCAGTCAATGATGATCTTCGATCTGCCTTCGTCCAGATGCTTCTGAATCTCCCGGTCAAACTCCTCGGTGGTCGTCGAGTCGAGGCTGCCCCGCAACAGGACGGCCAGAATATCGTCGTCGATCAGACGTGTGTCAAAGAAAGGCTCTTGGCTCATACCGCATTCTCCGTCAGGGTCGGAGGGCATTATGGCCGAAGAGGGGGGCGGGGGTCAAGGTTGGTGGACCTGACGGATGGAAGGACGCGAATGACCCAGGGGACGATTATCTCAGAACCACGTTTCCTGGAATCCCGCAAGGCCATTCAGGTCAACGCCTTCTCGTAGACGCGATAGGTCTTGTAACGCTGTGCCCCGACACGCTCGAGAACGTGATCGATGGCGTCGTTGCCCTCAACAGTCCAGCCAAGTTCGGCTCCGGTGTAGCAGAGGGTGTTCTTGCCGTAGTCGAGGGTGTTGAGGACAAGAAGTTCGCCGATGCCGCGGTGGCGGTAGTCCTCCAAAACGCAGAGAACCATCATCCTCGCCGTCTTGATGCGGCGGATTCCACGGGCGAGCCGGATGAGGCCGATCGGCAGGCCGAAACGGGTCAGGCGGCCGTTGAGGGGTTTGACGGCTTCGTTGATATCCGGAAGGGTGATGGCAAAACCGACGGTCTTGTCGCCGACTTCAGCGAACAGAACCTGGTCGGAAATGCCGAACTGGTTGATGCGGCGGGCCATGTACCGGAATTCGGCTTCCGTCAGACGGGTGTAGGCCCACGAGTCCTTTTGCACGCCATGGTAGACTTCCTGGCAACGGCGGACCTCGTTGTCGAAGTCGTTGTGTCGAAAGCTGCGGACGGTGACGGCATCCCGCCGTGCCGCCCTTTCGGCCAAACGTCGCCACTTGTCGAGGATGTTGTTGGGATCGACGAACCACCAGGAGTAGAGATCCTTGGCCTTTTCCAGCCCGCAGGCCGTCAGCAGGTCGGCGTAATAGGGCGGGTGATGATTCATCATGTAGCGCGGGGGCGTCTGAAATCCGTCAACGAGGAGTCCGCAAGGATAGTTGTTCGAGTAGTCGATAGGTCCAAGCATCGAGGAGCGGCCGCGAGCCCGCAGCCAGTCGGAGGCCGCCTCAATCAGCCCCCAGGCAACACTCGGATCGTCGATCGACTCGAACATGCCGAAGCAACCCCGGTTCTCGCCCGTCTCACGCACGCGTGGCGGGTCGTCGCTCACCAGGATGCGGCCGACCGGCTTGCCGTCGCGGAAAGCCAGAAACTGAGCGGCCTCGCCGTGAAGATAGAACGGGTGCTTCCTGGGATTGAGGAACTCCTTGACGTCGTGAAGGAGGGGCGGCACCCAGACGGGATCGTTCGCATAGATCTGCCAGGGAAACTCGACGAAGGCGTTCAGCAGTCGGCGCGAGGTGACTTTCTGAACTTGGACCGCGGGATTGCAGCGGAAACGCAAAGGTGTCGCTTGTTCGCAAGTGTCCATGGTTTGACCGATGGTCGGCAATACGGCGGCGTCTGCGGTTGATACCCTCACGTCTGGTGCCCCCGGCATTGGAAACGGTTATTTCCATTCGTTGGATCTGGGGCCGTGTATAGAGACGTCCCTGATTGCTTTTTCGGGAGTCTCACAGTGCGAGCTACCATAGATCCAGTCAAAACGATGACCGGAGGCAGGTTGGAGCCCGTTCGGATGGCGCAGACGCTACAGGCGGAACCGGGGGAAGCTTCACTTGGCTCCTTGCCAATTCTACCGATCGGGGCTAGTCCGAGGTGAGCGATGCGAGCCCCAGGCCGGCAGAACCCGCTTCGCTTCGCCCGACCTCGCCGTCCAACCAGACGGAACTTGGCTTGCTCGTGCGATTACAGACGTCAACAGAACACTGGCGGAATTCGCCGGGGGCGTGATAGATTACGAACGAGGGGGACATTTCTTCCTGGAGAGACGATGCTCCGTATCCGTAAGCGATTGCAGTCCGCAGCCTCTCAGAACAGGGCGGTGTCGCCCCCGAGGACCCGCCTTCAAAAGTGGTGGCGCAGGCTACTCAAGGGATTGGGAGGAGTGATCGTGTCGCTCATCCTGGCCATTCTGATCATCTTTCCGGGACGCCAGACGCCGATGGCCCTGACGTTGGCCACGGGAATCGGCATTTCCGGTCTGCAGACGACGGTAGATCGTTTGGAGGAGAAGGCGATTCGGGGCGAAGAGTTCTCCGAGGAGGACAAGGCCTTCCTGCAGAACCTGTACACCTGTTTTGCCAAGGGCGGCAAGTTGATCGTGGTGGCTCGGCAATCGGGTGCGATGATGGACCGGTATCTCGACGGGAGCGGTGAAGACCTCCGTACCGCACCGCGGATCTTTCAGGGGAGCCGACGAGTCCAGCACGAAATGGGGCTGATGAAGAAATGGATTCAGCGCGAGGCCGAAGAACCGAGCCGACTGAGACAAGCCTATGTCTCCCGGACATTTCATATGGCGGATCCCAGGTTCTTCGAGTCCTTCATCGGGCTCTACTATGGACGGTTGATCGCCAAACCGACAATTGCGGTCGACGGCGTCTTGAAGATTCAATGGCGTGCCGAAACGCCGTGGCACTGGCCGTCGTACGACAATCTGTTGAAGACCTACGGTGATTATCATGCCTGGTGTTTTCCTGTGCCTAATGCGAGAAGTCTGCTGTTCGGTCCAAAGTACTGTCTCCATCTGGACGACGGACTCGGCGGACACCTTGTGAACCTGGGCTTGGCGAAACCGTTTCTGGTCTATTCGGAATGGGAAGAGGATCTGTCTGCCGCCGCCGAGGATTGACGTCTGCGGGCAGTGCCATCCGCCGGTGCGTCTCAAGGCGATTCGAGACCGCGAGTTTCAAAGGCGGAGATTCAAGGCAGCACCACACTCCGGGCCTGCCCAGCCACCGGGGGGGCGCGAACTCGCCCAATCTGTGTCTGCGCGCAAGATGGTCGCTAGGGCCGAGAGCCGGTTAGTATTGCGGTGCGATCTTGGACGATACGGGCATATTGTGCCTTCATGTCAGCCGTCAGGAAAGAGTTCGAGATCAGCTCCAGAGAAGGTTCAAGTGCCTCGACCTGTTCATCGATTAGTCTCTTTGCCGCCTTTCCCGGTAGCTCGCAATAGTCTGCCAGGTCCAGCCAACTGCGACGAGTCAGGTTCTTCTTTTTCCCGCCAACACGGCCAGTCGCATGGTGAGGTGTTCATTTTGGGGTAACAGAGAGAATCTCGACGACTCCGGTTTCAGAACGTAACGTCCCCCCCTTGCAGCGACCATCAGCTTCGCCTTGTCCGACGAGAGCTTGAGTGAGACCTTTTCCTGAATCCCAGAGATCGACATTTTGCCAGCCATTTTGACGGCGACCTTCTGGAGTTCACCAAGGGTGACATGGATCGCCGGAAGGACTGCGGTGCCAAACAAGGACTCGAGACAGGCTTCGTGATAGTCTGCATCGGCTTCAGTGGCACCCAGGCAGATCGCGCACGTTCCCATGCCTACCGGTCCTCAGACTTGGCGGGCATGACCTCGACAGCGCCAACGCAATCCCCGCACGTCGCAAGAAGAAGTCCAAAGGCATCATTCTTGGAAATCTTGAGCGCCTTGCTGGAGATTTCCAGCAGCCAACCTTCGGGCAAAAGGTTCTCGAAAAACGGGTGCAGACCCCGTGCAACGTAAGGTTCTGAGCGAAGTGGGAGCGTCATCGAAATCGGTACCGCACCATCCCGCTCCAGCCATTCCTTCATATAGGTGAAAGCAACATTGCCTTCAAGTTCTTCGATGGTGCCGACGAGCTGGCCGGCCAAACGTACTTCGCCCTTGCGCCTCTTCATCGGTCATCCTTTGCTCTCGGAGCTTCAATGGGGGCCAACATGCGACCAAATACCTGAAGTACCCGGTTCACAGCGTCCATCCGCAATGTGGGCTTTCCTCGCTCAAGGTCAGAGACAAGGCGCGTGCCGACTTCGGCAAGTTCGGCCAATTCTCGCTGTGTCAGCTTCGCCGCCTGCCGTCGTTCACGGACGAAGGCGCCGATGGTCCTTGGGCTCTCGTCAACAATGTCCATGGCACAGTTCTGCGTCGGGGCACTCAGGACGCATTGCAGCGGTCGCGACCAGCCGGGCGCTTCTCCGGCAGGAATTCCCGATCGGGAATGCTACATCTACTCTACAGCGTTGGCCGGTTCTGGCAAGGGAGTTGTGTGCATTCCCGATCGGGAATCGTCGCGTGCTAGGCAACATTGTTAGGCTCTGTCCCGTCGTAACGATGTTGCCGACTGAGATCGGTTCTTCCCGATCGGAACGTGTCAACCCTTTTGAGACAACAGCGAGTTGGAAATAGTGTAGTTGGTCTCGCTTCGCGAGCAGTTTTGTTTGGGTGTGGGGGCCAGCCCCCACGCCCCCGGGATTTTTTGAGGAATGGCTCGGGTGTCCGAGGGTGGTTGTGTCGTGGGGGCTGAATCGGTTATGGTAGCGTTGTCCGGTGAAACGGAGTCAGGCTCTGCG
>JAAYAY010000368.1 GCA_012719125.1 Planctomycetaceae bacterium
CGTCCCCGACGTTCACCAAACTCCTTGCAGGCCTTCAACTTAGACAAGGCACTGCCAACTACAGCATTCCCCCCTTTTGCATGGTAATCAAAATGATTCTGCGCACCCGACGACGCCGTAAACCATTACAAAACAACACGATAACTGGCCCTGTTCGATGGACCAATCGATCGATAAGTGCACCAACCGCCAACCGACCCCGCAACCATTTCACAACAGAAAATTAGCAAGCCACCAGCGAGCTCCGACCTCGATCTTTGACAACTGAAACAACCCCACCGCGCGGCTGTGGCATAACCAGAATCCTCGACCGTCGTGGATCAGGATCTTGATCGCGGTGGCCTGCCGGTTCCGAAACACTGGTGGAGGTGAAGCCCTCCGCCTGAGCCCGTTTCTTCAGCTCGTAGTAATCAATCCTCAGCGCCTTGGCGGTCTGGTGAACGCCGTACTTCCCTGCCATCTTGACCGCCGCAGTCCACAACGACTCTGGAATCCGCGTCCGAACCGTCCGTGTCCGACGCCACCGTTCAAACCGTCGCCGAACGTTCTCCAAAGGGTAGGTATCCCCCGCCTCCTGCTCGTGCTCATCGGCTGTCCTCCATCATGTATCGTCCCGACAGCCAACGATACCAAACCCCTCAAAACGATTCATGCACCCTTGCCGGAAGGACACTCTGGCACCAGTTCCTGCTGCTCCGGAACGGCCGAATCGAGATCGGCGTGGAGTTCGGGACGGACAGTGCCGACATGCACGCCCTGGCCCGCATGAAGATGGACGCGGCTGCCAGGTTCATTGCGCCTTTGCTCGGATGGCTGATCGAGGAGTGCCGCCGATTCTGCCCGAACGGCAAACGGCTCAATCGCAAGCCGAACATATTCGTTCGCGGTTCCAGTGAGCAGTGGCGGTACAAGGCGAAACAGAGCGACTGCGGCGTCTGTCCGTTTCGCAGCCAGCGCACGACGGGCAAGGGCTCGAAAATGCTGTGCGTCAACGTCTACCGGGAAGACCTGGCGATCCACGCCGAGCGCATGACGGCCGATCCGGAGCGTACCCGCGACCTCATGGGCCGGCACCGGGCGATGAGCGAAGGGATCGTGAACAACCTGATGAATCACCAGCACGTTCGCTACGCGAAGTGGAAAGGCCTTGCCCTGGCTCGCGTCCAGGTCGGCCTGGCCATCGTGATGATCAATACCCTCAAGTGGCACAAGATCGTCCACGGACACCTTGAGCCGATGACCCTGAATCCAGCCGCGTAACTATGGAAAGAGTACCCCATAGGTGCGACCGCATTGCTACACAGGGTTTCGCCGAGCTTCCTCAAGAGTTGACCCCGTATCCAAGATCAGCGCCGATCAGAGTCGATCAGCGTTCCCCCGACAACCCCTCCAGCAGGATCGCTCAACCGATCTTTCTGTCATCCATGTTTCTGTCTTCCCCAAAGCGGGGCAAGCCCGCAACCCAACCTTCACGAACATGCGCGCACCACGCGCAGAAGTCCCCAACAAAGACTCCAAAACACACCACCCGCTCAATCCACCCGAATCGCCGCCAACGCCGACTCCACCGCCTTGAATTCACTCGCCTCCGGCACCTCGGCCCCGCGACGGAGATCGCTGAGAAGCTCCCCCAACAACTCGCTTTCCAGCCAACCGGCCAGCCACTGGGCCCGCCGCTGGGCATATCGGGCTTGAAGACGCAGGAACAGCCGTCCCGCCGCCTGGCGCACGCCTTCCCCGGCCGTGCTCACCACCGCCTCGCCCCCCCCGGCGATTCCCCCGGCGATGGCCGCTTCGGTGGCCAACTCCGTCGCCGTGTGACCTGCCGCCTGCATCGCCGCCTGGCCGACCAGGTCGCCAGCCACCACGAATCCGCTCACGGCCAGGGTCAGCGTCAGCGCCGGCCGAGCCAGGGCCGCCACGTGGTCGAGCGAGCGGAGGAACCGCACCACGCGCGGGTTTTCGTCTCTCCAGGCGTCGAGTTCGACCCGAAGAAACTGGCGATAGTCCTCGTCCACAGCCGGCAGTTGATCGTGAGCCTTGCGGACCCGGTCGAGCAGCCCCTGACGGGCGTCGCCCCCCAGCAACCGGAGCAGCCGCGGGCGCAAGGTGTCGTTGCCGATCTTGCTCAAGCGTTCCAGTTCGTCGAGAATCGCCTCGACGGCCCGAACGATGGCCCCGCCTTCCTCTCGGCGGAAGGCATCGAGCGGGTTCGTTTCCGGGCGTCCCATGGACCACAGGGCCTGAACGGGCCGCACGACCTGTTGTCCCACGCCGCGATAAAAGCCGTGGATCGCTCGCGACCACTGGCTGCGTCCCGCATCCCACCAGGCGCGAATCTCGTTGACCAGCACGCTTGCCGGCAGATTGGGCCAGACCACCCGGGCCATGTCGGAGGCCGACAGGGTCTCGGCCGCCGCCGAAAACTCGGCGGACGCCGCCCGGAGCGCCGCCAGATAGGCCGGCAGGCCCGACGTCTCGTCGAGCACGCATCGCAGGGCCCCGCGAAAGGTGCGGATCTTGATCGCGTCGAAATGGAGCGCCGCCAATTGAGTCCGCAGCTTGCCGGCCGGTTCCGGATCGGTTCGCCCGTCGCTGCCGACCGAGAAGATGGGAAGGCTTCGCGATTCGGCCGCCGCCCGGTCGTGCGGCGCCGCGTAAACCAGTTCGGGGGCGACTCCCGTTTCGCCACAGAACGTCTCCAGCCATTGGGGCCAGAAGGCTCGATCGGCCTCGAGGTCGCACTGATTGAAAATGACGATGACCGGCTTGTCGGCGTCGGCCGCCTCGCGGAAGAACTGCTTGACGGCCGCGTCGTTGTACTTCTGCTGCGTGAGTACGGCGATCAGCACGTCGGCCGCCTGGCGGATTGCCCGCGCGCGGTCCCAATTGACGATCGCATCCGAATCGATGTCCGGCGCATCGATCAGCAGCAAACGCGGCGGCACGTTGACTCCGGCCCGCCAGAAAAGCTTATTCTCGGGCGATTCTCGCAGCGGATCCTCGGCCGATCGCCACGGTTGAAGCACGAACCCCTCAAACAGCCCGGCCAGCAATTCCGCGTTGTCGGTGCCGGGCGGAACCAGGCACACCGGGTGTTTCGTGCCCGCGGCCAGGGGGCTGACGGCGCTGGCCAGTTCGCCGGCCAGTTGATTGAAAAGAACCGATTTGCCGATATTCGTCCCCCCCACCACCGCCACCACAAGCAGCGGATCGGCCTGAAGCTGGGGGACCAGTTTGCGATCGAGAAGCTGGTACCAGTTGCTCGCGGCCGGGGAGGGAACACCCAAATGGGCCGCCAGCGGCTCAAGGAGTTCCAACGCAGCATCGAGTTGGCAAACCTGGTCGGACCAGGCCCGGAAATCGGCAGTCATATACAAGGATAGCTTATTGACTTCTGCACGGGCTGTGCAGACTTCAGCAGACCGGCGGATTGGGCCAGCCAATCCCGTCACCGTTTGTCGATCCAATTGCCGGTCTTCTCGTCCGCTCGTCCTACGGACGGCTGACGATCACGGCCACCGAGTGGCCCATCCACGACTGGCTCAGTACCAGGGCGTTGGCGGGAGTACCTTCAAGGGGCACACCATGAACGACGTTCACGGGACACGCGGGATCGGGAGTCTGATAATTTCGCGTCGGCGGAACGAGCCCCTGCTCCAACCCGATCAGGCTGGCGGCCATCTCCACGATTCCGCTCCCGGCTCCCAGGTTTCCCAGAGAACTCTTCGGGGCCGTCACGGGGACCCGCCCCAACGTTTCGGCGATCGCCTCGGCTTCCACGCAATCTTCGTCAACGGTTCCCCACGCGTTGGCGTTGACGTGCCCGATCTCCTCGGGCAACATCCGGGCGTCGGCGAGCGCTCCCCGAATGGCACGGCAGACAGCGTCTTTCTTCAAAGGCGATTGCCGCAGCCGGGCCTGGAACGTCGACGCGAAACCGCGAACGGTCGCCACGATCTTGGCCCCCCGGGCCTCGGCGTGAGAACGTTCTTCGAGAATGACCGCTCCGGCCCCCTCGCCGTGAACCATCCCGTCGCGATCGGCGTCAAAGGGCCTGCAAGCGCCGGCCGGATCGTCGAAGCGGCGCGACAGCGGGAACATCTTCTCTTTCGCCCAGACCTGGGGGTGAATTCGAGAGCTCGTGCAGCCGGCGATCATGACGTCGGCCAGGCCGCGATCGATGGCACGGACGGCCTCCACCAGGGCCGTCAGCCCCGAGGCTCCCTCGACCGTGACCGAATCGTTGGGGCCTCGTGCGTCGCGCCCGATGGCGATGTGGCAAGCCGGCATGTTGGGCAAGTACTTGAGCATCCAGAGCGGAAACATTTCGTTCGTGATCTGGCTTCCCCACTTGGGATACTCAAACCTTTCCATCGCCATGCAAGCCCGATAGGCCGGTTCCATCTCCGCCAGTTCCACCGCGATCAAGTCGGCTCCGAAGATAACGCCGAAGCGATCCGGATCGACGCTGCCGTCGGCAATCGCGGAATCGGTCCAGGCCTTGTCGGCGGCCACGAATCCCATCTGGATATCGCGGCTCATGACCTTGATGTTCTTACGCGGCTTGACGAAGGCCTTGGCGTCAAAGTCGCCCACCCGCGCCCCGATCCGGCTGGCGAGCGAAGTGTCCGCAAGTTCTTCGACGACGCCGACGCCGCTTCTTCCCTCGCAGAGAGCGGAGAAGAACTCTTGCTTCTCCAGACCGATGGGACTGACCAGGCCGATTCCGGTGATGACAACTTCGCGCATTCGACAGAATTCCGTGCTACTTTTCCGCTTGCCAGTCGTAGATACGGTAGGTTTTCGTCCGCTTGGCGCCGCCCTTCTCCAGGCTCCCTCGCGAGAACGAGTTCGACTCCAGGACCCAGGAGAACTCGGCCTCCTCCATGCCCCACTCGAGCGCCTTGGGAACGATACCGCTCATCAACACCAGCCCGATGCCGTGCAATTGGTATTCGGGAATCACGTTGGTGCTGATCAGCCGCAGCCGCTTGATGGCCCGCTTGTTGCTGAGAAGTTTCCAGAAGCCGAAGGGAAACAGCCGGCCGTCGATTTCTTTGATTCGCGGATTGAAATCGAGCAGGGCGAAACAGGCGCCGACGATCTGGCCGCCGATCTCGGCGGCAATCGCCAATTCGGGCACCATCAGTTGCCTCAGGCCCTTGGCCTGGTGCTGCACTTCCGCCTTCGTCATCGGCACGAAACCCCAGGTGTTGCTCATGGCGCGATTGTAGACCGTCACAAAGGCCTCGACGTCTTCCCGAAACCGCGTCTTGTCCAGCGATCGAACATTGACCTCGAACCGTTCGATGATCTGCTCGCAGATGGGCGTCAATCGCTCCAGCACGGCCGGAAGCATGTCGATGCTGCCCCAGTAGGCGTAGAGATCCTGCGACTTGCGAAAGCCGAACCCTTCAACCAACCGCTCGTAATAGGGCGGATTGTAGGTCATCATGAAGTAGGGCGACGTGTCGAACCCCTCGATGAGCAACCCGATTTCCGAGTTCAGGCTGGGATTCGTGGGGCCGCGCAATTGGTGAATCCCGCGCTCGGCAAACCAATCGCGAACCGCAGAGAAGAGCGCATCGGCCACTTCCTGGTCGTCGATCGATTCGAAGAATCCCCAAAAACCGATGTTTTCCTTGTGGTGCTCGTTGTGGGCCACGTTCAGGATGGCGGCAATCCGTCCGCAGACCTCGCCGCTGCGCAGGGCCAGAAACGTTTGGATCTCGTTCCGGTCGTAAAATGGGTTCTTCGCGTTCCCCACCTGCTCCTTCTGATAGCTGCGCAGGGGTGGAATCCAGATCGGATCGCCCGCGTACTGCTTCCAGGGATATTGAAGAAACAGTTTCTTTTCCCGTCGCGAAAGAACCGGTTTGACGACGACTTCTGCCATGAATGGGGGCTTTCGATGACTTCTGTTTACTAGGCAAGCCGACGAAAAGTAACTACCAGCCAGATCTGCCAATCGGGATGGATGGCTGGTCAGAGCGTGAATCGACACATACTCATCGGTTACGACGGGGCAGCCTCTCTTGCCCAAACCCCAAATTCTACCCCCCCGTGTGTGGTAAGGTCAACCGCGTCTTGCTGCTGCCGCAAGAAGAGAACGCCAAATCCACCAGCCGACGACCCCATGGAATGGCAGGGCAGGCAGGCGTCATGTCTGGTCGTGAACAGCATGGAAATACAGAACCGGGGGAACGAGGATCCCGCAACTTGGACGCCTCAGTGAAGGGCGTGGACCCATTCGAATAGCTGCGCGCAGACCAGGCCTCCAGCGGTTCCAAGAGCATATCCGAGAACCCCCAGCAGGACCCCGACCGGGGCCAGGGCGGGATGGAAGGCGGCCGCCACCACCGGGGCCGACGCCGCTCCGCCGATATTGGCCTGGGAACCGACGGCCATGCAGAAGATCGGAGCCCGAAGCAACCAGCGGAGGAGCAACAACACCACTGCGTGGATCGTGATCCAGACGCCGGCAATCGCCAGCAGCGACGGCACCTCGAACACGGCGGCAAACTGGGCCTTCGCTCCGATGGTGGTCACCAGCAGGTAGAGAAAAACGGAACCGATCTTGCTCGCGCCCGCACCCTCCAGCTTGCGCATCGGCGTATAGGAGATTCCCACCCCGACGGCCGTCGCGATCAGCACTTTCCAGGCAAACTCGCCGAGGATGCTGCTCAACTGCGGCGCATGTTCGTTCGTGAGATGGGCACAATAGCCGGCTGCGGCCGAAGAGATCGCGGTCCCGCCGAAGGCCAGAAAGAAGATCAGAAAGAAGTCGGAGAGCGAAGGAAGTCGTGCCACCTGGGCTTGAAACGCCTCGCTCTTGCGGCGGAGTTCCTCCAGGCTTGCCCGGTCGGCGCCAATCCACCGATCCAGACCCTCTTCGCGGGCTGCGAAGAAGAGGAGAATGGCCATCCAGATATTGGCGAGGGCCACGTCGACCACGATGATTTTGCCCATGATCTCGCTGCTTGCTTTGACGCTCTCTCCCACGGCCACGAAGTTGGCCGCACCGCCGATCCACGATCCGCTGAGCGCCGCCAACCCGCGCCAAACCTGATCGCCCTCGCTCGACGGCACAAGCCCGCCAAGCACCAGGTACGCCAGCGGCCCGCCGACCACAATCGTTGCCGTTCCCGCCAAGAACAGCGTGAGCTGCTTGGGGCCGAGTCGCATCACGGCCGGGATATCGACCGACATGGTGAACAGGATCAGCGAGGCGGGCAGCAGCCAATCCTTGACGAAATCGTAGAGATCGCTCTCCAGCGGGATCACGCCCGAGTTGGAAAGGGCCGTCGGCACGAAGTAGGCAAAGACCAGCAAGGGAACGAAGTTGAAGAAGGATCGCCCTCTTTTCGTGCCCGCCGCTCCGAACAGCCCGGCGAGCACGGCTAACAAGACAGCGAGAACGGCGACCGGATCTTGGACGAGTGGATTCGTCATTCGTAGCTTCGCAATCGAGGAATACGCGTGGGGAACCTACCTTGGCGGCGGAACCTCCATTGCGTCGGAAGGCGGCTCTAAGCTTTCGTCGAGCCGCTCGATCAAGTCGACGACCTCGAAGAACAACTCGTCCTGGGCGCTGATCGCGATCGTATTCGGAGCGGCTCCCTCGCCGATCACCATCTTCCCGGCCGGTACCGTCGGCCCTTCCATGACTGGCGGCAGGCCGGGAGCCAGCGGATTGCCGGCCGCCTGGTCAGCCCGCGGTTCCACGATACGATCGCGATAGACCTGCCGGACGATCCTCAGAATCTCGGGAGAACGAGCATTGTAGAGCGGAACCACTCGCGGCACGACGGGCAGTTCCGCCAACGGAGCCGCAGTTTGCTCCATGGCCGGCGGGAGGCCGGGAAGTCCCGCCCGGTCGCCTGCGAGCAGGCTCGCCAGTGCCTCGCGAACCTTCGCCTGAGCGCTCGGCGGAGCAAGCACGAGGATGCTCCGGCTCCGCCCGTCAAAAGTCAATCGTGCGTCGGGCTGGCCCTGCAGCAATTGCTGGAGCGCTGCCAGGGTTTGAGTCGGGTCGAGATCTCGAAGGGGATAGACCTCGAATCGCGGTCGTTCGTTGCCGAGCGGCGCCTCGGGTGTGACGGGCAATTGAGGTTGAAGTTGTGAAGGCTCGGCCGGCAGGCTGCCGCGAACGGCGCGGCGCCGTTGTTCCCAGCGAGGCGCCAGTACGAGTCCCAACTCCTCGGTCGACAACTCGGCGTCGAAATTGCGGTCCAGCTCCCAGAGCCGGGCCGGCGCAGCGTTCACTTCGTCGCCCGAGAGAATCCCGTCGCCGTTCAGATCGAACAGCTTGAGCAACGGATTCTCCGATGGTGGAACGGTCGGTTGTGTCGGCGGGACCCCAAGTCCCTCCAAGGCCCCGGGAGCCGGCATGTCCAGATTGGGAAGGTTTGACGGCATGTCGGCAGCGGCGCCCGGAATGTCGGCAGCGGCGCCCGGAATGCCCGCATCGGGCACGCCCGGAAATTGATTCGGCGGAAATCCCATCGGCGGGACCGGTGGCTGGTCGGCCGGGATTGGAGCGGGAACCTCCGCCGCGGGCGGTTCGGCAGGGGGAATTACCGCCGGATCCGTCACCTGGGCGGTCGCCAGACCGGAGAACAGGATCAACACAACAGGGACCAGGATTGCGATTCGACAAGCGTTCATAGTCCGCATCCTCCACGCATTTGGGGGGCCAGCCGCTGGCTGGTGTTGGCAGGGCAACCGTATCCCAACCATTTTCCGTCAGAGAGTCATCCAAAAGCAACCCAAAGGTTGGCGAAACGGCAGTTTCCTGCCCGATTGGGGGACGGGCGGCGCCAATTCTGACACCTTGAGCTTCTTCACCGGCCCGGTGGAGCATGCCGAGATAGAGGTTAGCCAGCGGCGTTTCCTTGGGGTAGCGAATGTGGCGGCCCGGGCGAATCGTGCCGCGGGCGCCGCCGGCTCCTGAATAATCACGTGCGTATTCAACGATTCCGCCAGAGCAGCCAAGCAAGCAGCAAGACCACATAACGGAGCCGGCCCAGATAGTCTTCCACGTTGTCGCCGAAGACGATGAGGAATCGTCTTCGTGCGTGCTCATTGGGTAATCGACACACCTAACAAAAGTGGGTAGAACAACCGGCTATGAGCGAACCGTTCCTGCCGGCACGAGGCCCGGTGAATAGGAGAACGCGTCTATGCCACACCATAGTCCGTCGTACAGCATTACCGTGCGGCTCCAGTACCCCGACCGGCCAGCCCAGTTGGGGCGGATCACGTCGGCCATCGGCGACGCCGACGGATTCATCGGGGCCGTCGATATCGTCGACGTGCGGAACAACCTGATCACCCGCGACATCACGGTCAGCGCCAAGAACGTGGAACACGGCCACCGGCTGGTCGAGTGCGTCCGAGCGCTGGAGGGCGTGGAAGTCGTTCGCGTATCGGACCGGACGTACCTCCTGCACCTCGGCGGCAAGTTGGAAGTGAAGTCGAAGGTGCCCATCAAGACTCGCGACGACCTCTCGATGGCCTACACGCCGGGCGTTGCCCGCGTTTGCCGGTCGATCTACGAGGATCCGGACGCCACCTTTGCGCTGACGATTCGGCGGAACACGGTTGCCGTGGTGACCGACGGATCGGCCGTGCTCGGGCTGGGCAACATCGGTCCCAAGGCTGCCCTGCCGGTCATGGAAGGCAAAGCCTTGCTGTTCAAGGAATTCGGCGGGGTCGACGCGTTCCCGATCTGCCTCGACACGCAGGACACGGAGAAGATCATCGAGACGTGCGTGTTCCTGGCACCGACCTTCGGCGGCATCAACCTGGAGGACATTTCGGCGCCGCGCTGTGTGGAGATCGAACAGCGGTTGGCCGCGCTGCTCGACATCCCGGTCTTCCACGACGATCAGCACGGCACGGCGATCGTGGTGCTCGCCGCCCTGAAGAACGCGCTGAAGGTCGTCGGCAAGGCGCTGAACGACATTCATATTGTGGTCAACGGCGCCGGGGCAGCCGGCCTGGCGATCACCAGGCTGCTCAAGCTAGTGGGCGCCAGGCAGATCGTGGTCTGTGATCGCGAAGGGGCGATCTACGAGGGACGTACGGCGCGGATGAATCCGCTCAAGCACTGGGTGGCCGAGAATACGAATTCCCAGCGCATCACCGGAGCACTGAGCAAAGTAGTCGCGGGCGCGGATGTGTTCATTGGGGTTTCATCAGCCAATGTACTGACCGTCGACGACGTGAAAGGAATGGCAAACGATCCGATTCTGTTCGCGCTGTCAAACCCCGATCCGGAGATCGATCCCGATCTGGCGATGCCCTATGTTCGCGTGATGGCGACCGGCCGATCGGACTATGCGAACCAGATCAACAACGTCCTGTGTTTTCCGGGTCTCTTCCGGGGCATGCTGGACGTTCGAGCCCATCGGGTCACGGAATCGATGAAGATCGCGGCCGCCGAGGCGATCGCGGGCGTGATCTCCGAGGGTGAACTTTTGCCGGACCACGTCATTCCCAGCGTGTTCGACCGGCGCGTGGCGACTGCGGTGGCCGAAGCGGTGGCCCAAGCCGCCGTGGCCGACGGCGTAGCCGGCCGCGAGCAGAAGCCGGGGTATCGGATCTCGTCGTGAGGTGGAGAAGAGACAATGAGGCGACTTGCACCGATTGCCGTGGCGTTGACTCTGGTCGTAGTCTCGAGTTGCTCCAACTCGCCCGAAAGCGAACCTGCCCCCGCAATCCCGCCAAAGAAGACGCTCGATTTCGGCATCTACTGGCCTCCTCAAGATCCGGCCGATCCGGCGGGACCGATCGGCGAGCCGCTTCTCCATGGAGAGCTGTTGTTGCACGAGGCCGCACCGGATTCATACAAACTGACGATTGAGCTGGCACGGTCTGCCGACGAAGAGCATCGCGAGATCTGGAACAACCGTCTTG
The DNA here is from genome assembly GCA_012719125.1 of Planctomycetaceae bacterium. Classification (GTDB taxonomy): domain Bacteria; phylum Planctomycetota; class Planctomycetia; order Pirellulales; family Thermoguttaceae; genus JAAYAY01. The sequence continues at coordinate 10,924 of JAAYAY010000368.1, forward strand.
CTTATCGGGAATACGACTGGATGGGCCGGGTCCGGGTGTGGGACGTGGACAAGAAGTGGCTCTGGCCGAACGTGCCCTATCTGCTCCGCGCTCACGGGCGGAGTCGGGTCGACCGTTACGGCGGCGTTGACCCCGGCAAGGACGCCGATAACGATTTCGCGGCCGTGTTGATCCGGGCCTACGATCAAACGGGTCAGGTTGAGTTGGCGGCCACCGAGGAGGCGCCCCTCGTCTCGGCCGAATGGCATCCGGTCGGCATGGAAAACGTGGACCGGCAATCGGTTGTTCACACGGCCCGATCGGACGAGTTCACGTTGCTGCTAGGGAGCCTGGAGGCACAGCAGGGCTGGCTCGGAGTGTGGTTGATCTACGCCGATTTCATGGGCTCGCCGTCTCCGGCAACCTGGCCCAAGAAGCTGGAATGGGCCGGTGGGATTCTGGCGTATTTCGAGATCGACTGGAACACGAGCGCCGATGGAAGACACGACTTGAGTATGGAGCAGAAGACGCCGCCGAGTGACACGGGTTTTGACTGGGAGAAGTGGATTGGACCGCATAACGGGGATAAGCGCGATAGGGCCGTGGCAAGGTTGGCGTGGTAGAAACCAGCAGACCTCGGACAATGGATCGGATGTGACAGCAGAGCAGGCACGAGAATACGGGACACGACGGAACAACAAATCCTGGCCATCAAGGGCGTGTGAGGTCTCCCGTAGCGAGTTCCTTGGGTATCGCCCCCTCACTCACCACTGCTCTCTTTCTTCCCAATCAATACCATTTCCCGCAGCATGTCCTCCGACGTTTCCACAGACAGGGAATCGACCGCGCCGTCCGCAAACAGCACCTGAGCCCCGCCCGGATGAGCGCTGGACAACGCTTGCCGCGAGCCGCGGCCGCTCGAACTGCGCAGTCGGGAGGGGGCATAGATCTTGAACTCCATCTGGTCGAATTGCAGGTCGCGAGGTTCCATCCAGTGGATGCCCGATTCGTTCATTTCGGCAACCAGGATCACATTCGACACTCCCTTCGTGAACTCCTTGAAGCGAGCGACATTCGGTGCAGGCCAGGCAGTGCCGATGCCGGTCACGGCAACATAGCTTGTGTTGAGCCGGGGCGCCGTCTCGCCGGGGCACTGGTACCAGTGGGTTCCATAGGCGCTGAGCTGACTGTTTTTGGGGCTGTTCCAGGGCTCATACTGCCGGTATGCATCGCAGACGATGGTGCTCTCCATGAAGCACGGGATCGCAACACGCCAACTGGATCGCGGCTGCATTTGATCGTCGGGCGTGTGGGCCAATGGGAGGGCCTTGAAGGTATCGTGATAGTTGCGCATCCCCAAACCGATCTGTTTCAGATTGTTCTGACACTGCGTCTGTCGCGCCGCCTCCCTGGCCGCATTCAGGGCTGGCAGTAACAGGCCGAGCAAGAGGGCAATCACGGCGATCAGGACGAACATCCCCCTGAGCGTGAACTGGGGCGCGCCGGGAGTGGCTGATGAGAGGTTGTCCATGCAGAGTACCCCCAACACCGGAACGCTATCAGCCTGCTACTCCAGCGACTCAGCAGGAGCCTGAACGTCCGCGTCAACTTCCGCCGTCTTCGCGTTCCGCGCAACGACAGGCTTTCGGCAGATCAGCACGATCACCACTCCGATCGCCCCGGCCAGGAGCATGGGGGCGTCGGGATAGTCGTTGAACTTGCGGAATCCCACGACCAGCACGGTCGTCAATCGAGCCGCCAGCATGCAGGCCGCCACGACGGCTACGCATGTCAGAAGCGGCAGGCCGCGCTGGCGCCACAAGGAGGCGATTCCGGCAACCGCGCCCGCGGCACCGTACATGGCGGTAACGATCGTCACACCGAATGCATCTGCCGCCAGACCGAATCCCCAGGCAAGTCCACCCCCAACGGCGCCCGCAAGGAGACCACCAATCAAGGAGCGCTTGGCAACGCGGGTGTTCATGCGTTGTCTCAGTTCAAATAGCGTTCGATGTCCATGGAGCTGTGATTGCCGATACCGCACAGCCCATCCCACCTACTCCCATCCTACCCGAGAGGGCTGCAATTCGGCAAGCGATTGGACTCTCGCGACAGCTTGGGGCCGTTCCCTCCCGAAAAACCCGTTCCCACTCCCCAAGGCTTGCTTCTCGGCCTCGCAGCCCTTAACATCGCGATCAGACGAATCCATTAGACCGGCGCATTTCTGCCGGCTTTCACCTACGGGAGGCATCGTTATGGCGAACCAGGCTTCTATCGGAACTTCGCGGCGCAACTTTCTCAAGGCATCGGTCGCTGCCGGCGTCGGTGCGATGACCGCCACCAAGTGGGTCCATGCGGCGGGCGACGATGTCATTCGCATCGGACTGGTCGGTTGCGGCGGCCGCGGCTGCGGAGCAGCGGGCAACGCCATGAACGCCGACCCCCGGGCTCATCTGGTCGCCATGGCCGACGTGTTCGAAGACAAGGTCCAGAACGGCCGCAAGAACCTCAAGGAACTCAAGCCGGAGCAGACCCAGGTCGACGACGAGCACTGCTTCGTCGGCTTCGATGGCTACAAGAAGGTGCTCGACTCGGACATCGACGTGATCCTGATCGCCACCTCGTCGCGATTTCATCCTGAGTACCTCAAGGCGGCCGTCGAGGCGGGCAAGCACGTCTTCATTGAAAAGCCCCATGCGGTCGACGCGCCGGGGATCAAGACGGTGGTCGAGGCCTGCAAGCTCGCCAAAGAGAAGAAGCTGAACCTCCTTTCCGGTCTCTGCTGGCGCTACCACACGGGCGTGCAGGAGACCATCAAGCGGATTCTCGACGGGGCCATCGGCGACGTGGTCGCCGTGCAGGAGTGCTACATGCGTACGCCTTACCGTCTGACGACCCGCGCCGAAGGTCTGACGGAATTGGAGTGGCAATTGCGCAACTGGTACCACTTCAACTGGCTGTCGGGCGACGACATCCTCCAGTCGCTCGTGCACAGCCTCGATAAGGCCGGCTGGGTGACGGGCGACAAGCCCCCCGCCAGCGCCTTCGGCGTGGGCGGCCGCATCCAGTGCGTCGAACCCCACTTCGGCGACCAGTTCGACCACTCGGCCGTGTGCTACGAATACGACAACGGCGTCCGCGTCTACGGTTTCAGCCGCGCCCAGGCCAACGTGTTCAACCAGACCTCCGACGTCATCCTCGGCACCAAGGGCCGCTGCGACGTGCTCAAGTACGAGATCACGGGCGAAACGAACTGGAAGTACGAAGGCCCCCCGTGCAACATGTACGACGCCGAACACGTGGCCCTGTTCGAGGCGATCCGCAAAGGCGAAATTATCAATAGCGGCGACTATATGGTCAACAGCACCATGCTGGGCCTGCTGGGGCGGATGGTCTGCTACACGGGCAAGAAGATCACTTGGCAGGAGGCCCTCGACAGCCAGGAGGTCCTCGGCCCGGCCGAGATCAATTGGGATACGAAGCCGCCCCTCAGCCCGCGTGAAGACGGCACCTACGCCTGCCCGATCCCGGGGTTCACCGAGTTCAAATAGAAGCGACCCATGAGAAACTCCCTTCGAGTCGTTGCGTGCCTCTCGCTGGCACTGCTGTCGGTCTCTGCTATTACGACACCGACGACCGCCGAAGTCGTTCGTATCCAGGTCGACCGCCGGCAGCCCTTTGCCGGCGGTCACGGCTTCGGCCGGACCGGGGCTTACGAATCGGTGGCGGGCCGGTTCTTCTTCGAGGTCGATCCGGAGGCCGCGGCAAACGCCACGATCGTCGATCTGAAGCGAGCGCCGCGCAACGAGCGAGGCAAGGTCGAGTTTTGGGCCGATTTCTTCCTGCTCAAGCCGGTCGATCCGGCCAAAGGCAACGGCCGGCTTCTCTACGACGTCCACAACCGCGGTAACAAGCTGGCCTTGTGGACGTTCAACGATGCCGAACGCACGAACGACCCGTCCACGCTGGAGCACGCGGGCAACGGCTTCCTGCTCCGCGAGGGATACTGTGTGCTGTGGACCGGTTGGGACGGCGAAATCGTCGAGGACGGTACCGCCCGCCTGATCGCCGGTCTGCCCGTGGCCGTGGACGAAGACGGTTCGCCGATCACCGGCAAGACCTACGTGGAGATCTCGGTCGACGAGAAGGCCTTCAGTCGGCCGTTCTTCGGCAGCCCCTGGGGAACGCCGGCCGCCTATCCGACCGTATCGCTCGACGATCCGGCGGCCGTGCTCACCATGCGTCCCACGCGTGCGGAGCCGGCGGTCGAGGTGCCGCGGGACCAGTGGGCCTTCGCCCGCTGGGAAGACGGCAAGGCCGTGCCCGATCCGAGGAGCCTCTACGTCAAGGAAGGGCTCCGCCCCGGCTGGCTGTATGAGTTGGTTTACACGGCTCGCGATCCGCGGGTCTCGTGCCTTGGCCTGGCCGGGCTGCGCGACGCCGTATCGTTCTTTCGCTATTCCGGCAGCGACGCATCCGGCACGGCCAATCCGGTTCGCCAGGCCATCCAGCGGGCCTACATCTTCGGCATCTCCCAGTCAGGCCGGGTGTGCCACCATTTTCTCTACGAAGGCTTGAACCGCGACACGTCCGGGCGCTCGGTTTTCGACGGCGCGCTGATCCACGTGCCCGGGGCCGGCAAGATGACGTTCAACCGCCGGTTCGGCATGGCCACCTCGTACGGGCTCTGCCACCGGGGCAACCTGTACGGTTCCGATTTCTTCCCGTTCACGCCGGGCGTACAGACCGATCCGGTCACCGGCCAGACGGGTGATTCGCTGGCCCGGCTTCGGGCGAAGGGCGAGATCCCGAAGATCATGTTCGTCCAGTCGTCGACCGAATACTGGTCGCGAGGCGCGTCGCTCCTGCATACCGACGTGGAAGGCAAGCGGGACCTGACGCTCGATCCGAACGTGCGGATCTACCTGATCGCGGGTACGCAGCATCTCGGTGCCGGCCCCACCGATCGCGGAATCTGCCAGAATCCCCGCAATCCCCAGAAGCACCGTGGCCCCGTACTGCGGGCGCTTCTCGTCGCCATGGACCGCTGGGTCAGCGACGGAACCGAACCGCCGGCAAGCCGCTATCCGCGGATCGGCGACGGCACGCTCGTCGATCTGGCCGGGTTCCAAGGGCAGTTTCCGAAGATCCCCGGCGCCAATCTGCCGAAAGACTACTACCGGCCGCTGCGGCTCGATCACGGGCCGCGATGGCAGAGCGAAGGAATTGCGACGCTCGTCCCGCCGAAGATCGGTCCCGCCTATCAGACGCTGGTTCCGGCCGTCGATCGAGACGGCAACGAACTGGCCGGGATTCGCCTGCCCGACGCGGCCGTTCCCGTGGGCACCTACATGGGCTGGAACCTCCGGGCTGCCGAGTACGGCGCCGGCGGGATCCTGGCCGACCTGGACGGTTCCTACCTCGAGTTTCCCAAGACGGCAACCGAGCGGGAACAGACGGGCGATCCGCGGGCGTCGATCCGCGAGCGATACCCGTCCCGCAAGATCTATCTGGAAAAGTACGCCCAGGCGGCCGAACGGCTACAGCAGGACCGCTTGCTCTTGCCCGAAGACGCGGCCGCGATGATCGAGCAGGCCGGGCAGAGGAACTTCTGGCCGGAGTGAACAGGGATCGGAGATCACGCAGCAGGCTTGCTATGCGTGAAGCAGCGAAACCGGAGAAAGGGCATCGGCGCATCGGAACTGAGTACCGGTTCCTTTTCTCGCTTGCCGCCTTGCTGGCCGTGCTCTTCTATGTAGCCGGCGGTGATGCGAACGGGCCCCGGCAGGAAACCGCCGACATTCCCGCGACGGCGGGCGCAGGCCATGCCGCCTCGCCGCAGCCGATCGATGAAGACGAGGGGTTCCGGGTTCTTGCCGCCGGCACGTGGCAGGATGAGTACAAGGGAACACGCACCATGCATCTTCGGCCCGACGGTACCGGGACGATGATCGTCGAGTTGTCGGGTCTGACGGCCGCGATGTTTGCGAGCCGGCTGGAGTTCGACATGGTCTGGTCGATCGAAGACGGACGGATGAAGAAGCAGACCGTCGGCGGCCGGCCGGAGGGGAAGGTGAAGGCCGTTCTTTCGATGATGGGCGATCGGGTCGACGAACCAATCCTCGAACTCACCGAAGAGCGCCTCCTGCTTCTGGATGCCGACGGGAAGACCCGGTACGACTGGCGGCGGGTGGCGAATGAATAGCACATCCCCTCTCGTCCGCGATACTCGGCTCGGAAAGGTTCACAGCAGGCCGGAGCGTTGACTCCAACTGGCAGCCGCTCCGGCAAGCTGTTAGAATCGCAGGAAGCCGCCGCTCTCTAGGAGGAATACCCATTGATCAAGCTCGAAAACGTCAGCAAGGTCTACAGGACAAGCGAGGGCGAGGTCCGCGCGTTGGACGACGTGACGCTCACCATCGAGCAGGGCCAGTTTGCCGCGGTGTGCGGCCCCAGCGGGTGCGGCAAGTCGACGCTGCTGACGATCGCCGGAACCTTGGGCACGGCATCCAGCGGAAAGGTCGCGATCGCCGGGAGCGACGTCGGAGCCATGAGCGCGTCGGCCCGGGCGCACTTTCGGGCTCATCAGATCGGGTTCGTTTTCCAGACGTTCCACCTGCTCCCTTACTTGACGGTTGTCGAGAACGTGATGGCGGCCGTTGTCCCCGACCAGGCGGCCGACGCCAAGCAGCGGGCAGGGGAAATGCTGGAAAAGTTCCAAATGGGGCACCGTCTCAACCACCGCCCTGGCCAGTTGAGCACGGGCGAGTGCCAGAGGGTCGCCATCGCTCGGGCGATGATCAACCGCCCCAAGCTGATCCTCGCCGATGAACCGACCGGCAACCTCGATCCGGCCAACGCCAAAGAGGTGCTCGATCTGCTGGGCGTGTTCCACCAGGACGGGGGGACGATTCTCCTGGTGACCCATGAGGAAGAGGCCGCAAGCCGCGCACAGCGAACCATCCTGCTCGATCAAGGACGAGTTGTCTCTTCCCCGTAGGTTGGCTCTCCAGAGCCGACCACCCGCACCGCCAGTGAGCCCAGTTCTCCAGAGCCGACCACCCGCACCGCCTGTGAACCCAGCTCTCCAGAGCCGACCACCAGCACGGCCAGCAAACCCAACTCTCCCGTGCCGACCACCTTGCAATAAATCGTTCTGTCCGTTAAGGATAAGAGGTTGGAGGTGGGTCGTATTCTCGCGTCAGGGCATCGTGGTGAGCAGCCCGGAAGCCTAACCTGACTTTTTCGACGGGCTGTGCGGACCAAGGAATGCAATCATGGCGAAGAAGAAGGTAGCCCAGAGCGACGAAGCGGCGAAAGAGCGCCGGAAGAGAATCCTGATCGTGGATGACGACGTGGAGATCGTCGACACCTTGCAGGCGGCCTTGGAGGCAAACGGTTACGACGTGGTGTTCGCTCGCGATGGCACTCAGGGCCTGGCCATGTCGATTCGCGAAGAGCCCGATCTGATGATTCTCGACATGATGATGCCGAAGCGAAGCGGCTTTCTGGTGCTCGAGAAGCTTCAGCGGATTCGGGACGAGATGCTGCCGATCATCATGATTACCGCCAATGAGGGGAATCGGCACCGGGCACTGGCAGAGATGCTTGGCGTCTCCGAATACCTCCACAAGCCGTTCCCCATGGATCAACTCCTTCGAGCCGTGAAGAGACTTCTGGGCGAGTCGGAGGAATCGAAGGTTTAGTGTCTTTGTGCCGGACTTGTGCGGATGGGGCGCGCATGTTTGTGAAGGTTGGGTTGCGGGCTTGTTCCGTTTTGAGGCAGGCGGACGAAGAAAATCTACCAGTTAGACGCACAAATGGGGCTGGACGTCCGCCTGCATAGGAAGATTGTATCGATTCGGCAGACTCTCCAGGCTTGGTTTGAAGCCCGGCTTCGTCAGCGTCCGATGAATTGAGTGAACGAGCCGACTCAATTCGACGGAGGTTGAGGACTCATGAGCCAGGTAAGTGAAAATGCCCAGCCCGTAAGGTTCCACGTCCAGGTCGGTCTGGCCGAGTGCCTGGTACGTTCTCGTGACGAAGTGGGAGCGGTAGAGGCCGCCAGAAACCACTTCGTCGAGCGGATGCCCGAGTTGAGCGAGATCATCCGGGGAATTGCCGACAAGGAATTTCGCGTCGACCGGCTGGGGTAGCATCCGTCCACCGTCGGGGGGGCGCGTTGTCGATCTTCGGCAAGGTGCCTATCATTCAGTCTTTGATTGCGCCAAGGCAGGCGGCGCATTGCGGCAGTATGGCCGTACTGCGAGTTGCCCAGCGGCGTGATCCTATCTGACATACCCCTGCAGAAAGACTGTCGATGCAATCAGACCCCCGGCCGGAGATTTCCCTGACGCCCACCGAAGGTTGGCATTGTTCCCACTTGTTCTACCGTTTCGACCACTCGCGTTTGAGGGCCCTGGGACCCAACGAGATCGCCGACGGACGCCACAGCCTGGTGGAGTCTCTGCAGGCCGAGATCGTGGGCGTCGAGGCGATCCAGACCTTTCTCATTAGCGGCCATAAGGCCGATTTCGGCGTGCTGGCCCTGGGGCCGGACCCCTTGGCGATCGACTCCGTTCACCAGCGGATCGTCTCGGGATGGCTGGGGTCGGCCATCGTGCCATGCTGGTCTTTCGTCTCCGTCACCGAGATGTCCGAGTACGTGCCCACCCTCGAAGGCTACGGGCGCGAACTGGCCGAACAGGGCCTGCCGCCCGAGAGCGACGAGCACCAGGCGAAGCTGAAGCAGTATGAGAAGCGGCTGGAAATCATGCGGCACCAGCGTCTCTACCCCGATCTGCCCGCCTGGCCCGCCATGTGTTTCTATCCGATGAACAAGAAACGGGAAGGCGATCAGAACTGGTATCTGCGCGGCTTCCCGGAGCGGGAGCGGATGATGCGCGAGCACGGCGCTTCCGGCATGAAGTACGCCGGCAAGGTGACCCAGTTGGTCACGGTCGGCGTCGGGTTGGACGATTGGGAATGGGGCGTGACCCTCTGGGCCCGCAATCCGGAGTTGCTCAGCAAGATCGTCTACGACATGCGTTTCGACGAAGCCAGCGCCAAGTACGCCCAGTTCGGCCCGTTCTACACGGGCTACCAGGCGTCGGCCGAGCAGATCCTCGATCACTGCCGAATCGGCGTGCACTAGCCCCGGCTACGCCAGCAACTGCCCGATCAGCCCGCGGGACTGCGTCGACGTGCCGACCATGGCAATGCCCGAAGCGACCAGGATCTGGGCGCGAAGCATGTTCGAGGCTTCCTGGGCCACGTCGGTATCCATCAGGCGGCTGATCCCGGCGGTGAGGGTTTCCTCCATCTCGTCAAGAACCCTCATGCTCGACTCGATCGAGTACTTTTCGAACGCACCGGCCTCGGCCCGGGCGTACAAGACCTGATCGCGGGCCGCATCGAGCGTGTCGATCATCCCGCTGAAATTCCCGCTCGCCAGGCTCAGGCTGCCTCCGGTCGTCAACTCGCTCAGAGAGCCCGAGTCTCCACCCAGGCTGGTCGCATGGACGTTGGGCAGACTGAGGGTCGAGGTGTCGTCGGGCGAAGGCGAGAAGTTGAGCACGAGATTCTCGGCCGATCCGTCGAGCAGCTTGCGGCCGCCGTACGACGTGTAGCTGCTGATTCGGTTGACGGCCTCGACGGCCGCATTGATCTCGATCTGCTTGGCTTCCATCTCGGCATCGCTCAGGAACCCGCCGGCGGCCTCCATCACGTTCCCCCGAATCGAGTTGAGCAAGTTGCCCACCTCGGCCATGCCCGAATCGGCGACGTGAATCGTGCCCACCGCACGTGCCGCGTTCGCATTGGCGGCCTGGACCGCCGTCAATTCCGAGTTGAGCGTCTCCGCCGCGATCAGGGCCGCCGGATCGTCGGCCGCCCGGTTGATCCGCTTGAGCGTGGAGAGCCGCAAGGCACTCATGTTCAACAACGAGTAGGAGCGGCTGAGCGAGTGGATCGAAGTGAGTTCATTGCCCGAGAGGAGAGAGCCGGTTCGCATGGGAGTGACCTTGTCCGCGCGATATCAAAGTTGCCGTCACAAGTGTGTGCGAGCGCAAAACGGGGCTCACCTAAAGCATAGCATTTTTTGCAAGTGCTTTCTGCACAACATCTTGTGACTCTGGCAATGCAGGCCGAGCCAGAGCGAACCACGGTCACCCATTCCCCACCACCAGGTATGTTCGCCTTGTCCGCGACGTGGCGAGCGAAGAGGAACCGAGGGACGGCCCATCGGATCACGGTCTCAACTTCAAGCCGTTTGCATTGCTGCGTCTGAGGTTGGGGGCGTTCGATGATGGGCCGACGTTCGGAGTGTGATCGTGCAAGCGATGTGTGCCGTTGGCAAACTGCCCGACCGCGAATGCGAGTGACGCTGGCCCACTCTGGCCCATCCTACGGTTCAGCGCGGTACCCGGCACCTACTACTTCACCCGCCACTCCAGAATCCCGCCCGAAAACTCGGGCTGCATTTGAGCCTCGATCCGCAGGGCGTCGGTCTCGACGGGGGTGAACTGGACCTCGACGAAGCGGTCTTTCGCCGTGCCGAACTCGACCGACGTTTCGACCGGCTTCCAGCTCTTGCCGTCGCGGTAGAGGAGCTTCCACGACTGGGGAACGCGGCAACGGCCCCGGCCCGTGTCGTCGAACCAGTAGACCTCGACCTTCGATACCTTTGCCGGCTTGGCAAAGTCGTACTGCACCCACTCGGCCGTGCCGCGATGGTCCCACCAGGTGAACCGGGGAATGCTGTGATCGATCGAGTTAGCGGGCTCGATCTGGTCGTTCATGGCGCCGACCGCATCGCTCTGCCAGTTGTGCGAGGCCGTCACTTTGCTCGTCCCTGCGATCGTGGGAAGCGGAGGCACGACCGCCAGGTTGGCCGATCGCGGGAGCCAGACCTGCATTTCGTTGGCTCCGCGGTGGCACCAGGCATAGTAGGGGATCATGGTGATCGCTTTGGGACGACTGCGAATCGTGCCGTCATCGCTGCGATAAACGCCCGCCGCCTTGCCCTTGAGCACGGTGATGCCGCCGAGCAGGTCGGGCTTGTGTTCCGGCGTCAGCGCCACGTCGTCGGCCAGCCACACGTCGAGCACGGTGCCGTCGTGATCGGCCCCTTCGATGCAGTAGACGAGCGGCCCCCGCTGGATCGCCACCCGGCCTCGATCGAACTCGATCTGCTCGTTGGCCAGCACGCGGCGGACCGGCATGGGCAGATCCAACTCAACCACGTCGCCCGGCTTCCACTGGCGATCGAGGACGGCATAGCCCGCGTCGAGTTTGGCCTGAACCGCCTGGCCGTTGACTTGCAGCGACCATTCTGCCGGAAAGGCGTCCATGTATCGGTACAGATCGCTGGGCAGCACCCGGCCGCGGACCCAGGCGGGAATCCGTACCCGCAAGGCAAATTGCCGAGCTGCCTTGGGCGAGACCGTCAGGCGGATCTTGCCGCTCCAGGGATAGTCGGTCTCCTGGACCACTTGGACCACCTCGCCGTCCACATCGATCGTACCCTTGCTGGCCAGGAACAGATTCACGTAGAGATCGCGATCGCGGACGGCGTAGACATAGCCGGGGATCGAGGGGAGGAACCGCACGACGTTGCTCGGGCAGCACGAGCAGTTGAACCAGGGGCTCCGCTCCAAACTGCCGTGGTTGAACTTGAACTTCATGTCGCATTCCAGCGGGTTCGGGTAGAAGAACTGATCCCCGCTCAGCGACACGCCCGACAGGAAACCATTGTACAGAATCCGTTCCAGTACGTCGGCGTACTTCCCGTCGCCGTGCAGCAGGAACATGCGGTGGTTCCACAAGGCCAGAGCGATGGCCGCACAGGTCTCGTTGTAGGCCTTCAGGTTGGTGAGTTGGTAGGCTCCGGCATAGCCCTCCCCGGCGCCGTGCTGGCCCACGCTGCCGATCAGGTAGAGCTTGCGATCGACCACGTCCTGCCAGATGCGATCGATGGCGTCGATGTAGGCTTTCTCGCCGGTCAGGGCGGCCACGTCGGCCACGCCCGCGTAGAAGTATCCGCCGCGCACGGCGTGCCCCACGGCCTCGGATTGGCTCACGACCGGGGCATGGTCCTGGGCGTACTCGCCGTAGAGGCTTTCCCGTTTCTCCTGGTTGCCTCTCATGTCGACGAAGAACTTCGCCAGGTCGAGATACTTCTTGTCGCCCGTCGCCCGACAAAGCCGCACCAGACCGATCTCGATTTCTTCATGACCCGGCACGTGGGTCAGTTGACCCGGGTTCGGGCCGAACACCTTGGCGATCAGATCGGCGTTCTTGACGGCGATGTCGAGTAAGTTCCGCTTGCCGGTCGCCTGGTAGTGGGCGACGGCCGCTTCGTACATGTGGCCCACGTTGTAGAGCTCATGGCTGTGGTTCAGCCCGGTCCAGCGGGGATCGCGCCCATGAGGGCCTTTCGATTGGGAGGTCTTGGCCGTGTAGAGGTAGCCGTCCGGTTCCTGGGCGGCTGCGAACTTGGCAATCAGCTCGTCGAGGTACTTGTCCAACTCAGGATCGGGCTTGAGAGCCAGGGCGTAGGAAGCCCCTTCGACGATCTTGAACACGTCGGAGTCGTTGAAGAAGATCCCTTGGAATCCGTCCGGATTCTTTTCGGCCGCCGCCACGAAGTTGCTGATTCGCCCGGTCTCCTCACAGCGATCGAAACAATACGGCACGGTCGTTTGCCGATTTGTCTCCATTCGCGGCATCCAGAATCCCCGGCCAACCTCCACCGCCGTGAACGGTACAGGCCGGATCGGGTAATCCGAAACGTCGGCAGCCCAAGTGTGGGTACTGATGAGACCGAGCAGAACAACCACTGGTAATGCAGACTTCATGGCGTAGGAATCTCCTCAAACCGCGGTTGCGTCAGAAACGATCAAGAAGACATGAGAAAAGAAAATGGGGGAAAGGAAGATGAAGGTACGGAAGAGAACACGGCTTGCCATTTTCGTTTCCTACTATCTTTCTCTTGAGTCCAAGGCGGGAATGAAGGCGTCATTATAGATTGCCGGCGAGGTAGTCTGCAAACCGCTCGGCCACCTGCCCGGTCTTCACATCGCCTCGGTGTACGAGGATGCCCACGCGCTGCGAAATCGACTGGCCCTTGGCCACCGTGAACGGTTTGCCGCTCTTCTCGTCCGTTCGGCGCGGGCCGAAGCAGCCGTAGTCGCGGGTGAGCCACTGGGGCGATTCGGGCCCCTCGCTCGGATGCGCAAGAATCGCCAGTCCGGACGGCTTGCCGCCGACCGTGTTCGAGTAGTCCACCCAGCGGGCGGTTTTGCCGTTGGTACCGGCCTGGTTCACACCGCCTTCCGAATTCGTGATCGTGCCGCCCCCCTCCACCGAGAAGGTCGTGTTCATACGGACGTACGGCCAAGCATAATGCACGGCGTCGCTGACGAACTCGACGTCGCCATAGGCGGCCGTCAGCGTGTAGGTGACGTCGAGAAACCACTCGCCGTCGCCGAGGGCAATCACACGCATCGTTCGTTCTTCATCGAAAACCGGCTTGTCGCCGTCCATCTCCCAGATCAACCGTGCCTTGAGCACGCCCCGATCCCTTTCGACGGACTTTTCTCCAAATGCAAGGTGGCGCACATGGTTCTCGTAGGGCGGCTTCGCGTCTATCGCGCGTCCGTTTCCCGAATACAGGGCGTCGTAGAATCCCACGGCCCGGCCGCCGTTGAGTTTGACCTTATCGCCGAACCAGAAGGAGCGATGGTGCGGATAGGGCTCGGTCTTCTGGACCGTCATCGATTGCCCATGAGGCGATCGAACGGGGTAGAAGTGAACGAGATCCTGATCGTCGCCGTACTGGTAGACGAGCGCATCCTGCCCATCGACAATCATCCGCATTTCACCTTCAGTTGGGTTGTCTTGGAAGGAGACTCGCAGGTCAGCGCCCGGCAGCGCGGAACTCATCACCAGGCAGATGGCAAGAACGAGAGAAATGCGTCTCATGGAGATGTTCCTTGTGCGCACGGTGAATCGTGGGATGGATGTCTCAACGGCCAATTTAGCGTTGCGGTGTGTTGTTCGCAACATTTTCAGGGAAGGCGGCGCTTTCGCAGGACCTATGGTTGAAGGCCTGCAGCCGCCGTGGATTGCCGTCAGACAAGATCGTCAGGGGCGCTTTCTGGGTGGACCCTTGATCGCCCCGACGAGCGGTAGGCTCGATACCTCCAGACGAAAACCACAATATCACAAATTGCGCCCGTCAGGGCACCGGTCACGGCAAGGACCACTCCGCCTACGAGAGGTCCGACAACCATCAAGAACATGCTGGCCAATATGGGCATGCCACAGGCTACTTCCCCCGGCTGGAGCGGTTGCGACCGCACGCTGTAAATGGTCCACTCGCCGTAGCCGATGGGCAGCAAGACACCAACGACACCTCCCACGAGCGTGAACCACTTCAGATTCGTCCCGGTGAAATGCGGACCTGACGGAGCCTCGTGGTCGGCCGGTGAACGATAGGGATTGGTCGGGTCGTCTGCCATTCTGATGCCGTATCCATCGCTGACAGAGAACGGATCTACCGACAGTTGCCAAGCCTCAGTGTATCTGCTCAGTATCTCACCGACTACTCTTCGCGGTCCCCAAGGCAACGGAGAGGGATCATTTCCGGACGGCGAGGGCCATTTTGCGACGGGCTCACGCCCTACACCGCTCGGGCCGCGACGGTCAATCGACCGCTCTGTCGCATCCAGGCGAGGACTTTGGCGATCGGGGCCAGGGCCAACTGGCCTCGAACACTCGGGTTCGGGGCGAAATCCAACAACCGTTGGGCCAATTGGGCTTGAGGACACTTCTCCCGCAACCAGAGACCAGCACTCCACACGAGGTTGAACGCATTCCGCTGATGAATCACGCGGATTTGCCCGAAGCCGGCCTCGGTCAGGATTCGCCGCAATATCCGCGGAGTGAACTGGTGCAGATGGAGAGGCGGATCCAGCAGACACCAGTATCGGCCCAGCGCTCGCGGCTCCCAACAGCCCCAGTTCGGCACGCTGAAAACAATCCAGCCCCGTGGCTTGAGGATCCGGTGGACTTCCCGCAGCGCCCCGCAAGGATCGTGCAGGTGCTCCAGGACCATCCAGGCGAACACCGCATCAAACGATCCGGGCTCGTAGATTCCCGGTACAAATGGGCTGTGATGCACGCGGAATCCCCGACCGCGTGCAGCAGCGACCGGTCGTTCCGCCGGTTCGAGCCCTTCGGCCTGCCAACCCCGGTCTCGCAGGGTCTCCAAAAAGCGGCCGCCGGCGCAGCCCAGTTCCAAGGCCCGCGGTGTCGCCCCATCCACTTTCGGCACAACTTCCGCACAGGTTTCTTTCAGCCAGTAATACAAACCGCGCAATCCAGGAATCGCACGCACGGGCCGGGAGAGGTACCAGGGCACCCCTTCTTGCTTCTGCTCCAAGTGATTGTCGGCCTCCGGCTCGGCGTGCGGAGAGTAGTCGTCCGGATAGAAGCGGCCGATGCAGTCAAGCGTCGGCCGCGGATTCACGTACACGTGGCGGCAGTCAGAACAACGCACCAACTGAAACTCGTTCGACGTCCGGTACTGCAGATTCGTCATGGTGCGCACCCGACGCCAATCCGGGCATCCGCAGACCGGACACGCGATCTGTTCCCATTCGATATCTGCAAGGTCGTTTAGCGACATCTTCCGGCCGACTCCATTTCAGGACCCGCGATTCCCGAACCCCAGCCACGAACTCAAATAGGAACCCATCCGCAAGGCGAATTCATCCTTCTGGGCGAACATGGCTCCCAGGTAGACAAGACCTCCCCACATCGCAGCCACAAGAGTCGCCAGCGGAAATCCGGCGCCGGCGACCGGCCAGGCCGCCGCCGCTGCCAGAAGCGACGCCAGCACCGAGCGCCGCAACGCGCCGCCGATTCCGTCGAGCACGCCGGGGCCCAACCGGCGGACCATCAGCATGACGGCCAGGGCCGCACTGAGCAGAAAGTAGAACGACGTGGCTGCGACCACGGCGGAGACCCCAAATCGCTCAACGAAGGTGATCTTCAGAATCAGGCCGACGGTAAACGTGCCGACGCCGAGCAGCGTCGGCGTTCGCGTGTCGGAGAGGGAGTAGAACACCTTGGAGACAATCTCGCCGACTCCCGCCCCGATAATCAACCCGGCGTACAGCATGAGCAGCAGTCCGACCTGCCGGCTGTCCGTTGCAGAAAATGCTCCTCGCTGAAACAGATCGGCCACCAGCGGTGTGCTATAGAATGTCAGGGCAAACGCCAGCGGGACGAGAATCGCCGACAGACAGCGCATCGACGCCGCGATTTCCGCGCGGAATTCGGTCTTCCTGCCTGCCGTCCAATGCTCGGCGAAACTCGGGAAGGCGACGACCGACAGCCCGCCCACGGTGATCAGGAGCATGGCCGACGCCATCCGCCAGGCATAGCCCAGATGGGCCACGCTTCCGACCGGCAATTGCGAAGCCAGATAACGGTCGACCAGCGGATCGAGCCGGAAGTACAAGGCGCCGAGCATCAGCGGCAGCAGAAGGGCCAGGCATCGTCGGAGGTCCTCGTCCAGTCGCACGCCGAAACGGCCGTGACGCAGCAGAAGCGGAAGCTGCAACAGGACCGTAACGGTCGACCCTGTAACGACCGCCCAGGCAACGCCGGCCATGCCGCAACCCTCCCAGGCGATCGCTGCGATCAAGGTCCCGGCAATGCCGATCGGTCCTGCGACGGCCGGGAGCAGAAAACGCTTGTGGCAGTGGTGCAGCGCCTGCAGGAACGCGATGAAACCGTTGACGACGATCAGCCAGCATTGAATTCTTAGGAGAGACACCGCCAGGGAGGATCTTGCCTCGGTGAATCCGGGGAAGAGCCAGGCCACCAGGAATTCCGCCGAGACGAACGCGATCAGTGCCGCCGCCATGCCGCACGCCCCCTGGATGGTTCCCATGCTGCCGGCCAGTTGCCAGGCACGAGTCGCGTCCTGTGCCAGGAGCCGGCTGAACTGAGGCACGAAAGCATAGCCCAGCGAACCGACCAGAACGGCACTGACGGCGGTAGGAAGTGCCATGGAGGCCACGTAGGAATCCATCTCCCACGAGGCTCCGAAGTGTTTCGCCAGGTAGACCTGGAAGGCGAATTGCAGGATCAACTGCACGAGGGAGCAGAGGCTGACCCAGCCGGCGGAACGGAGCGAAGTGTTTTCACCAACCATGCCGGGCGGTTCCTCCGTTTCGACCTGCCGCGTCCAGGAATACGGATTCGAGCACCGGAAGAGAGCTTCCGGGTCCATAGAGTGTTTCCACGTGCCGGCGGGCATCCTCAACGTGATCGAGCCGGCGTTCGTGACTGAGAATGGCGTCTTCCATCGCGTCGGCCAGGGCCGCCCAATTGCCCGGCGGCACGAGCCGCCCCAATCGGCCTCCGTCGAGCGCTTCGCGCGGCCCGGTGGGGCAGTCGGCGGCTAGGACGGGGACTCGGCAAGCCATGGCCTCAAGCAGAGCGTTCGGCATCCCCTCGAACAGCGACGGCAGGCAGAAGAGCTGAGCGGCTCGCATGAACGGATAGGGGTTGAGTTGGAACCCTTCGAAGCAGACGTATTCCCCGAGGCCCTGTTCCTCGACATACTCCCTGAGCACGGGCTCATCCGGTCCCGATCCTACCAGATGGACCAGCAGGCTCGTCTGCCCGCGGCGGACCGCCACCTCTCTGACGGCCTCGAGAAGGATTCGCTGCCCTTTCAGGGGCACCAACCGACTCGCAACCACCACGTGAAAGCGGTGAGCCGCAAAGGGGGGTGAGTACTCTTCGGCCAACCGATCGATCCGTGCCAGGTCGATCCAGTTGCGCAGGGCCAGCACATGTTCGCCAGGAAGTCGGTAGTAGGCAATCACTTTCTCACGCAAGTCGCCGGAGACGGTCACAACCTTCGCTGCACCGCGGTAGGCGCGGCGAAGCAGGCGCTTCTTTGCTCCGACGAAGCGTCCGGCCGTCTTCAGGGCGTCTGCCGGATTGGCAACGATCGTGCTGACGTGCGGCGTGCCGGCCCGCTCTGCTGCCGGGCCCGCGATCAGCGTCGCCTGAAAAGTTCGATCGTGGACGAGGTCTATTCGTTGCTGCCGGATCGTGTCGGCCAGGTGCCTGACCTGCATGCGATGAATCCGCCCGGGCCAGTTCCACCGAGGCGGGCGACAACTGGCCCAGAAGGAGACCACCGGGACATCTCCAGGCACCTCTCCCAACAACTCACCCTCCCCATAAACGGTATAGAGTAGCGGTTGGAACCGCGTCCGATCCAGATGCTCGAGCAGTCCGATCATCTGGCGTTCGCTCCCCCCGGCGCCCATGGAGCCGATTACGCAGAGGATGCGCACTCTGTCAGACACCCGTGGTCTTGTCTGCTTCACCGACGTCGTCTCCGCCATTCGTTTGCCTCAGCCATATACAATAGAATAGTCGAAATGTCCGGCTTTCGGAGCCCCCAGGGGCTCCGGTCCAGCGGGGGGCGGGACCGCCCAACGTTGTTGTTTGACAGGCTTTGTGAGCATGGGATAGACTTGGGCGCGGCTATCTCGGAAACTCGGAAATGCCGCACTCCAGCGAGGAGACATCGCCTAATCACCCAACCGTCGCAAGGGACATCTGTTTCCGATATGGGACTTCCAAAGCCAAATCTGCGATTCCTGGCCCTTGAGCACAAACGCAAGCCCTTTTCGGGTAGCGTCTTAACGCTTGGACGGCAATGCGTCTACGCTACCTTTGACGAGTGTTGTGACATCATCAGGCAGGAGGGGATCACGCCAGAGCCTCTTTCTGCGTCCGAAGAGCTCGGAACAAATATTCCTCATTGGAAGGGGACGTTTCGCGAGAACTACTCGAGTGACGTTGCCTTCTTCAAGCTTCTTGGGATTCACGACTGCCCCGCAATGGACTACAGCGATTACGAAGGTGCGCAGTTCGTGTTTGACTTGAATGATCCCTTACCTGACGAGTTTACTGAGCGATTTGACATGATTCTCGACGCTGGCACGCTTGAACATGTCTTCGACGTAAGGCGCGCGTTGGCAAACGTCGCAACGATGCTAAAACCGGGGGGGCGAGTAATTCACGTGGTGCCGGCCAATAACTACTCGAATCACGGATTCTACCAGTTCAGCCCGACGCTCTTTGCCGACTTCTATAGAGCGAATCGGTTCGAAGATCTTCGCCTTTACGTTGCTGATGAGTTCCAACGCCGTGGAGAAATGGTGCGTGTTGACCTCTTTTCGATTGATGTGACACGTCAGCCACAGATGATGCGTTCAAACAGTCGGCGACGTATGCTTGTTTACTGCGTTGCTACAAAGACTTCCGACTCGACATCGCATGTCGTCCCGACGCAGTCAGCCTACGAACAGACGTATCACGATCTAGGAGATAGTGCGTGTACTCTAGACGAGTACGAACGAATTCCTACGATGTGGTTCAATCGTCTCGTCTGGCGACTTCTTCCATCCCCGGTCTACAGCGCGTTTCGTCAACTATGGATTCGCTTTCGTACCAGGTTTGTCGACGAGCGAGCGCAATATCGCCCGTGGGGTTTACGGTTTACGAAACGGCTATAGTAGTCAGCAGTTGGCGTGTCACGACGGTCGGTACCGTCTGTTGTATACCATGCATGGAACGCATCATGGCGACCAACGCCCAGCGACTTGTCGAATATGCCGACATTGCTGATGAGCGAGCAGCCGGTTCGGCATACCTTCGAAGAGCAACGGAAGTGCGTAGCCTCCTCCATCTTGCTAACCTCAATCAATCTCAACGACGTCCGCGGTAGCGAGCCGACGTTCCGCGAGGACCTTGACACTCTTGCGGATGGGGGGTAGCATTACACCGAGAGGGGGCGTTGTGTCAACGGGCAGAAACTCGAGAGGTTCGTCTGATGCATTTTTTAAGACAGAGTGGGAACCGGTCCGTCTTGGGCCTTGTGGCCGTGGTGGGAGTCTTGTGCCTGCGGGAGCCGGCGTTTGCCCTGAGCCCGCAGGACCCCTCCGTGAAGGCAGCCGTTTCGAGGGCGGTCAGGTTTCTGGAATCGGACAAGGGAAAGGACGCCCGTGTGGGCGCAAAGGCGGTGGTTGGACTGGCGCTCTTGAAAAGCGGTGCCAATCGTAGTCATCCACTAGTTCAAGAGGCCATTGCGGGCATTCGTGAGTCTCTCAACGTGTCCACGCCCCAGTTCTCGGAGATGTATACGCCAGGATTGTCGCTCATCTTTCTGGTGGAACTGGATTCGCCCGAGTATCGCTCGGAAATCCAGAAGTTGCTCCGTTACCTCGAGTCGGTCCAGAAGCCTCACGGCGGATGGGGATATCCGGGCTATACGACGGGGGATACCTCGATGACCCAATACGTGGTTCTGGGGTTGTGGGAGGCTTCAAGATCGGGAATTGATGTCCGCACTGACCTCATCGATCGCTGCTTGGTTTGGCTTCTGAAGACGCGGGACCCGAGTGGGGGTTTTGGTTACCAGGGGAAGGTTTCCGATTCTTTCCGCCCGATCGCGCAGGAGGAAGTTCGACCCGGAGTATCTTTGGCGGGATTGGCAAGTGTTTATGCCTGCGCGGATCTGTTGGGGCTGTACGAGAATCGGAAGCAACCCGAAGGGCTGCCGCCGGCGCTCACGAAGATCCAGGATCAGAAAAGCGGGTACCGAGGCCGTGCGGACGCAGCGCTGATCGACACCACGGTGGCAAATGGTGCTGGTTGGATTAGCAAGAACTTCACCGTGAAGGCCGATATGTGGCCCTTCTACTATCTCTACACGCTGGAGAGGTATTTCAGTTTTCGCGAATATGCCGAGAGCGGCCCTCCGAAACAAATCGCCAATTGGTATGATGTCTGCGGCAGCTTTCTACTGGAAACCCAACAGGACGACGGTAGTTGGCATGATCCCGGATGGGGCAGAGATGCCGTGGCCTGCAACACGGCGTGGGGAATCTTGTTCCTGGTTCGATCAATGCGAAAGAGTCTCGAGCAGCGCGCCCGTTCCTTCGGGGCAGGTACTCTTGTCGGGGGCAGGGGCCTGCCCAGCGACTCCGAGTTTGTGCAGATGCAGGGAGGCAAAGTCGTCAGCACGGCGGAGATGTCGGACATCGAGAAGCTCATCACCAACCTGCGGGAAGGCAACGACGAGCAGTTCACCAAGACAGTCGGCGTTCTGCCGGAACTGCCGCCCGACGAAGCCAAAGCGCTCGTATCTCAGGCCGCCGCTCGGCTTCGCGATCTGGCGGGTGGCACGTCGGCCGACCTGCGATTGGGGGCAGTGCAAGCACTCGCGCGGGCCGGCACCCTCGACGATGTTCCCATGCTGATCTACGCCCTCACCGATCCGGAGGCAGAAATCGTCCTGGCAGCTCGCGACGGGCTGCGGCGGATCAGCCGCAAGATTCACGGACTCGGATTGCCCGACGACTTCGATGAAGGCGATCGCGTGGCGGCGGTCAAGGCCTGGAAGGAGTGGTATTTGACGATTCGCCCCGACGCCGAGTTTGAATGATCGAGGCGTCGCCTGACCTCCTGTCAGAGTGCCAGTCGCTCGACGATCTTCTGAGCAGCCAACTCAGGTGCGAAGTGTCGTTGCACCCAGGTTCGCGATTCCTCCCCGACGTGCCTTCGCAGCGCGTCGTCCGACAGCAATCGCTGCAATTGATCGTATACTTCGCGGGGGGTTGTGGCCTGGCAGATAGGCGACGGCTCGCCCAGCATGGGTTCGAGAATCTCCGGCCGGCCATTGGCAATGAGCGGGCGTCCCGCCGCCATTCCCTCCAGACCCGCCATAGCCACGATCCCCTCGCCGAACTGTTCGAACAGAACATCGGCGCAAGCGTATTGGCGCCAGATCTCGGCCTGCGTCATTTCGTCATGCCAGGTGACGAGCGGTGTCAGACCTTCCTGTTCGACCAGGTCCACCGTCTCCTGGACGTGCCGCCCTTTGCGAACCAGGTTGATGTCGAGAGGGCACTTTGATTCGCGCCAGAACAATCCCAGGCCGCGAATCATCACGTCTGAGCCCTTGAAGTCGAGCGGGGAGTCGCCCGGCAGTTCGGGTTTCTTCCAGGTCAGACGTGTCGCACAGAACGTTCTGGGGATCGAGCGGTTCGTCGGCGGCGTGTAGGGCAGGTTGCCGACGTCGGCCATGAGAAAGAACATTCGGCGCGAATCGTCCACTCCAATGTCGTCGAGCAAGGCGTCGTTGGCCGGAATGAGGCCCCGTGCAAAATGAAACACCAGGTTTGCTCGGCATACCGAGTTGCGCTGCTCGTGCAGCAAGCGTTGCCAGACCCAGCGTCCCCAAAGGCGTTTCAGGGGATTTCGCGTCGTCATGGCGTTGATGACGCGGCATCCGCTGGCGGGATTGCAGTAGTAGCTCAGGTCGCTGCCCGTGAGCATGGCCAGATAAGGCCGCGCGATCTTGCCGGCCAGACTGACGCCGAGCTCGTTAAGGACGACGAAATCACACGCTCGGAGCCAGCGCACCACCTCGCGCCGCCGAGGGTTGTTCGTGACGAAGTCGGCTGCGTCGATCATCACGATCTCCCGGATCCACGGGGGGTAGGGATGGAGGATGTCGGCGTACCTGAATTCTGGCCGATGCAGGGGCTCGGGCCGATGAATCACGCAGCGAACGTCGTGCCCAAGACGCCGGAATGCCAGGGCGAGCATGATAGGGAAGTTGTTCGTATTTCCGAAGAAGCCGATTCTCATGGTACGGCCACGACATCCGGTGTTCGACTGCGAAGGTGCTTGGCGGCTTCCGGGCCGACGTTCGCGATCAGGTCGAGAACGGTGACGGCACCCTCAAATTCGCCCCAGAGTTGCGGATAGGGGGAGTAATCGTAGCTCTTGTACTCCAAGCGGATCTTGTTTTCGCGAAAGAGGCTCTCGTCGAGATAATCGCGTGCGGCAGGGCCCGAAAGATACGTCGTGGCGCCGGCTTGCTTGATGAGGTGGATGAGCCGTTCCGTCTTGGCACCCGAG
This sequence comes from Planctomycetaceae bacterium, assembly GCA_012719125.1. Classification (GTDB taxonomy): domain Bacteria; phylum Planctomycetota; class Planctomycetia; order Pirellulales; family Thermoguttaceae; genus JAAYAY01. The sequence goes on from JAAYAY010000368.1 coordinate 33,931, forward strand.
GAGGCATAATGCCTGGCGTCGACAATGGGGGTCCGAATTCCCAGGTACCTGCATATCGTGCGAATCAATTGCACGTTCAGCGGGCTCAGTCGCCCTGACGAGTCCTGGGTGCCTTCCCGCCAAATCGCCAGGGCGTCGTCGAAGAAGGGAGCCGCCCGGAGACTCTCCGTAAGCAGTGTCTGATGTGTGTTTCTCCAAGGCTTGGGGGACGGGACGATGCAGACCTCGTCGATAACCGGTTGACCGCTCGCCGAGATGGGAACGGTCATCCAGCGGAGTCCCCGGCTCGTCTTGACACGGTTTCGGTTGCGCCAGGTTCCTTTGCGATTGGAGTAGCGCACGTTGTCGTAGATAATGAAGAGATCGACGCTGACGATGAAATCGAAATAGCCTCGCCACGGCGCGTAACTGCTCTGGATCACTCCCACTCGCACCGGCCGTCTCCTCGATCACTCGCAGCCTTTGAAATCTTCAACCAGATCGGCATAGCTACGGCCTTCGCTCGGCCAGCGGGTCGAGGCCCAGTCGGGACATTGCCCGCAGAAGTCATGGTGAGCGTAGCAATTGGCCAGATGCGCCCGGCGGAGCCGGCTATAGAACTCGCTTTGCCAGGTCTCGGCGATCGTGGTCGTTCGATAATCGGCGATGTTGGAACCGTGCACCCAGTCGTTGGGGCAGAACGAAAGGAAACCTCGCGGATTGAGCACGATCCGTTCCCACGGGTACAAGCACGGCCGCCGCGGCCCCCGCGTGTTCACCTCGTGCAGGTTCCGGGCAATCTGGACAATCACGCCGGCGTGCGAATGCATGCGGCGAATCACGACGAAATCGGCGCCCTGGTCCTTCCAGTACTTCTCGAAATCAGCCGTTTCGTGGACGTTCTCTTTCTGTTCGATGTAGCTGACCACCACCTTGGTCGGGCAACCTGCCGCCTTGGACAGATCGATCATTCGCTTCACGTTAGCGCGAGTAACGTTCAGATCGCCCTTGACGCGAATGCGGGCATACGTTTCGGGCGAGAAAGCGTCGATGCTGACGTCGACAATATCGACGCCCGTTGCCATCAAACGCTCTACCTTGCCGGGATGATTGAGCGAGCCGTTCGTCGTAATCGTGACGGTGGTTCCCGAATTCGTTACCGCGTAGTCGAGCATCTCGAAGATGTGGGGGGCAATCAGCGGCTCTCCTTCACCGGTGAAACGAATATACCGGCATAGGCCGCGGCCCGCACCGGCAACCTCGTCGGCTACCTTGTGGCTCAGGGCCGGGTCAAGACTCTTCCCGCTGTAGAACTCGGTGCGCTTGAAGTGCGGGTGCGCGCAATGGACGCATTCCAGATTGCACAATTCGGTGGCGTCGATGACGATCTGCGATGGGAACTCGCGCGTGAGCCGCCCCCCGAAATCATACGTTGCACCGGCTCCCGCTTCGGGCGTCCTCGGATTGGGGCTCTCCGGTTCCGTCTTCATGAAAACAACCTTTCTTGCCTTACCGGGCCGCCTGCTGCAGGACGTCTATGAGATGATCGCAGACGTACTCGGCATCCTGCACCGTCATCGACGAACTGATCGGCAGGGTCATAATCCTCTGGGCGACGTCCTCCGTCGTGGGCAACTCGCACGGACCGAACTCCTGCTCATAGAACGGCATGACATGGAGCGGCACATAATGGATCGTTGCTCCGATGTTTCTCTGCCGAAGCTCGACGACGATTTCATCCCGCGATGCTGCAAGCCGCTCGAGGGGCAACAAGACGACCGCCAGATGGAGCGCGTGAGATTCCTCGAAGACGTTCTGCTGCCAGCGCAGGCCAAGGTCCTCGCCGCTCAGACGTCGGGCATAGCACGCCGCCACCTCGCGGCGGCGCTGCTGCAGTTCCGACAAACGCCTGAGCTGAACTCGTCCGATTGCCGCGTGCAGGTCGGTGTAATTGGCCTTGTATCCGAGTTGCATGACGTGGGTGATCAGCAACTTCTTGGACTCAGTGTAGCGTTTCCAGGCGTCGGCCGACTGACCATGTTGCTGCAGGCACCGCAGCGTTTCGGCCATCCTAGCGTCCGCCACGGCGACAGCGCCGCCATCGGCCGTGGAAAGATTCTTGTTGGCATAGAAGCTGAAGCAAGTCGGTCGCCCCGCCGATCCCACCGACGTGCCGTCCGGGTACCTGGCAGCAAGGGCGTGCGCGGCATCTTCGATCAGAAGAACGCGATCGGGCAGCATGTCGCGGAGGGGCGCCAGATCAATCGCCAATCCACCGAAGTGGACGGCGACAACGGCTTTGGTGCGAGGCGACAACTTCGGCGCAATCGTCTCGGGGGACAGACAGAGCGTGTTTGGATCGACGTCGCAGAATGCGACGTCTGCCCCCAAGTACAGGGCGGCGTTGGCTGAACTGCACCATGTCAGGCTTGGGCAAATGACTTCATCGCCCGGCCCGACCCCCAGGGCCGCCAGAGACAAATGCAGTGCCGACGTGCAGGAATCGAGGGCCACCACGTGCGCTGCCCCGACGTAGTCTGCCAACTCACGCTCGAAGGCCTGGACCTCGGCGCCCGTGCCGATCCAGCCTGAACGGAGAATCCTGGCTACCGCGTCAATCTCCGCGTCCGAGAAGTCGGGCCGACCAAACGGCAAGAAGTCGAGTCGTCGCTCCAAGTTATTGCTCCTGAGGAGGTTACGTCGCAGAGGCAGGGATCGAGCGCGCTATCGTACCGTCGTGGGCACCCTGATTCAGTCTATCTCCCGCCCATCTTCACAGCAAGTGTCGATGTTCGCGTGGGCCCTGGGCGAAGCCGGTTAATTGGCAGGGAACACGAGTCCCGGTACCGAGGTTCGCGACGGTAAGGTATGCTTGTCCGCGAAGAGATTACCGGGTTTCAGCAAGCCGAAACCGTTGGGAGGGTTGATGACCGCAAGTAGGGACCAAGGCCGTCGCTGGTGGATGCGGCGCTGGTTGAACCGGCTGGAAATGGATCGCGCCGTCTTCTACTCGGTCTCGGGTCGTGCCTGGCAGTTCGTTGCGGGCCCGGTGACGATTCTGTTGATTGCCTTCTATTTCACACCGGAACTGCAGGGCTATTTCTACACCTTTGCCAGCCTGTTGGCGCTGCAGACCTTTGTGGAACTTGGGCTGCAAGTGGTGATAATCAACGTATCGAGCCACGAATGGGCCAGGCTCTCGCTCGACGATCGTGGTCACCTGACCGGTGATCCGCGGGCGTTATCCCGCCTGGTCAGTTTGGGGCGCAAGGTGGCGGTCTGGTACGGGGCTGCCAGTCTTGTGTTCGTCGTGGGAGTCGGCGTCGCGGGTGTGGCCTTCTTCTGGCCCAAGGTTCTTCCGCCACAGGAATGGATGCTCCCGTGGCTTTCGCTCGTGGGCCTCACCGGACTGTTGCTCTGGACGCTGCCCTTTGTGGCAGTTCTCGAGGGCTGCAACCAGGTGATTACGGTCAACAAATACCGTTTCACCCAGGCCATCGCCGGCAACCTGGCGGTATGGACATGCATTGCCCTCGGTGCCGGACTCTGGGCGGCGGTTGCTTCGGCCGCGGTCAAGCTGGCCTGGGAGGTCTACCTGCTCCAGGTCCGCTATCGGGAGTTCTTTCGACCGTTCTTCGCTCCGGCGCCTGACGAGCAGCTTTGTTGGCGTACGGAGATCTGGCCACTCCAGTGGACGCTGGCCGTCCAAGGAGTGCTCCAGTACTTTGCGTTCTTCCTGTTCACGCCGATCACGTTGCAGTATCACGGTGCGGCGGCAGCCGGACAGATGGGAATGACGTGGAGTGTGCTCACGGCCCTGCAGGCGGGAGCTTTCGCCTGGGTACACACGCGGACACCCTTGTTCGGCATTCTGATCTCGAGAAGAGACTACCGCGAGCTGGATCGCGTGTTTAAACGGGTCAGTCTCATATCGAGCGGGATCCTGGCGTTCGCCGGGATTTCCTTCTGTGCGGCGGTTATTGTTCTCAACCTGGCCTCCCATCCGCTGGCCGCGAAACTGGCAGCGCGGCTCTTGCCGCCTTTACCTACGATCGTGTTCACGGCGGCCGTGGTTCTCTATTACATTCCACAGTGTATCACGTCGTATCTCCTGGCTCACAAGCGCAATCCAACGCTCCCCGTCGCAATCATCGGAAACCCCCTGATCGGCGCCGCCGTCTGTATCTTCGGAGCGAAATACGGCCCCTTGGGCGCCGGTCTTGGTCTATTGACCGTGGTAGCCGCCTTCATAGTACCAGCCTTGACGCTGATTTGGTGGCGATGCCGGCGAGAATGGCATCGAGACGGGGACGCTGGATACAAAATGGTCGTCTGACACGGCTTGCAGGTGTTCCCTTCCGAGTTCGTCGCCTGGAACGCCGGGCGGAAGTCGTGCACGCCCATTGCCGCCACGATCTGGCTCGGCGGCTGTTCCCCGACGCGTACGCGAAGAGCCTGAGCATTGCCGAAGGCCTGCAAGCGACGGCGGAATTCGTTCGCCGCCAACCGATTCCCCAGCCGACCGAATGCCCGTGCCCCATCGAGATCGCCGATCGCCTGCCGCCCGCCTGGGCCCAGCGACTAGGGGACCCGCCCAGCGATGCGTTTCACGCATAGCCGGTTCACCAACCAGAACGAATGACGTCGCAGACCCGGTCGACGTCGCTCAAGGTCATGCGCGTGTGGAGCGGCAAGACCAGGTAGCGATTCTCCAACTTGTCCATGTTGGGCGTATCGTCCCGGCAGAAGTCGTGAAACACGCTCAAGTGATCGTTGCGGAAATGCACCCGCCCCGATTCGATCCCGTTCTCGCGCAGCCTGCGCCCCAGGTCGGTCCGCCGGTCCAGGGCGACCGTCATCAACCAGGCCGCATGCTCGCGATCCGGCTGGCCGGCTCCGAGGCACTCGACGTCCGAGACGTCCGCCAGCCGCTCCACGTACCGATGCCACAGGGAGCGGCGGTGGCTCATGATCCACTCGAAATGATCCAGCGCGGCAAGTCCGATCGACGCGGCAACATCGTTCATCTGATACTTGAAACCGGCTTCGGTGATGTCATTCTCCCAGTATCCACCGAACTTGGCCTTGCGGTCGATGCCGAAGAATCGCAGGCGTTTCGCCCGTTCCGCCATGGCGTGGTCCTTCAGCAGGAGCATGCCTCCGTCACCCGTCGAAATGTGCTTGACGGCCTGAAACGACAAAACCGTGTATTCGGAGATGTCGCCGATTTTGGCGCCCTTGTAGCTTGCGCCGAATGCGTGGGCCGCGTCTTCGATCACCGGGATTCCGTGCTGGCCGGCGATCTCTCGCAGTTCATCCATATCGCACGGCAAGCCGCCGTAGTGCATGCAGACGATCGCCTTGGTCCGGTCGGTCACCAGGCTCCGCACGTGCTCGGGGTCGATGTTCATGGTGTCCGGCTGGATGTCGGCAAACCGGATCGTCGCCCCCTGGTGAAATAGGGGCAGGTTGGTGGCGGTGCAGGTGAAGACGGGAGAGATCACCTCGTCGCCGGCGCCGATCCCCGCCAGGACATAGGCAAGGTGCAGGGCGTCGGTGGTTGCGCCGACGGCGACCGGCGCCGAGTGCAGCGACAGAACCTCGACCAGACGCCGTTCGAACAGGTCGACCTTTGGTCCCTGGCCGATCCAGCGCGACTGGAGCGTCTCGCGGACCGCCTCAATCGCTTCCTCCGCCACGAACGGGTAGAACAGAACGATATTGTCGCCCGCGGGGGGCAGCAGTTCCATGTCGTGAGTGTCAGTCTGCTTGCCCATGGCGGCGGCAATGTTCGGACCCGATGCGAGACGCCTAGCTCGCAACTATATCATTCGTGGCTGGAACCGTAAAGGCACGTCCACCGACACGGGACGGGCTCGTTTTCCAGAAGGCACCAGCCTGCTCGGAAAAACCCTGGCATCTCATTGCCGGATCGGTCACAATAGGCCCCGCGGATTCCTATCGAACCATGCACATTCGATGAACGGAGTGACGATGATGCGACCAACCACTCTCGCGCTAGCCGCGACGTTGTTTCTCGGTGCGAGCGCAGGCGGAGCCGATCTCCAATACAAGCAGGCGATTCTCGGTCACCTAGTCGAAAAAGTGCCGGGGATCCTGAAGTCCTTTGATGCGGAAACGGGCCGGTTCGGCTTAGGGATCTGGATCTGCGGAGACCAGCATGACATGTATCCCCTGGCGGTTGCCTACGCGACCAAGGCCGACGGAAATCGGTATTACCAGGATCCCGAATTGCTCAAGGTGATCGTCAAGGCGGGCGACCCCTTGCTGGAGAACATGGACGAGCGGGGCCAGTGGGTCTTCACAAAGAAGGACGGCAGCACCTGGGGCAAGATCTGGATGCCGTGGACGTACTCGAGATGGATTCGCACCTTTGAACTCGTCGGCGATCGCATGCCGCCCGAAGCCCGCCAGCGGTGGAGCGACGCGCTCACCTTGGGCTACACGGGTATCAGTAAGACCCAACTCAGTTCCGTCCACAACATCCCGACCCATCACGCGATGGGACTCTACATCGCGGGCAAGACGCTCGACCGGCCCGAGTGGTGCGAGCAGGCGGCAACCTTCATGATGAAGGTGGTCGAGCAGCAGTCTGAGGCCGGCTACTGGTCGGAGGGGGGCGGGCCGGTCGTGCTCTACGACTTCGTCTACGTGGATGCCGTAGGAACGTACTATGCGGCCTCGGGCGACCGGCGGGTGCTGCCTGCCCTGGAGAAGGTGGCCGCCTTTCACCGCCATTTCACCTATCCCGGCGGGCAAGCCGTCGAAACGATCGATCAGCGCAACCCCTATCACGATACCGTTGAAGCCGGCAACGTGGGGTTCACGTTCACGTCGGCGGGACGAACCTTCCTGCAAAACCAATGGTCCCAATTGGGCCTCGACCGTCTGAGCGCGGATCTGATCGCGTCGCTCCTGCTCTGCGGTGAAGAAGGGCCCGTCGAACAGATTTCGGCCCACGAAGATGCTCCCCCCTTTGTGCTGACCGAGGGGGGAGTCGATCGAGCGGCCACGCAGCAAAGCGGCCCCTGGTTCGTCTGTCTGTCGGCCTATACGACACCGATCACCAAGTCGCGATGGATTCAGGACCGCCAGAACTTCGCCAGCATCCACCACGATCAGCTCGGCCTGATTCTCGGCGGCGGAAACACGAAGCTGCAGCCCGGCTGGAGCAGTTTCACCGTGGGCGACACGGCCCTCCTGTCGCACACGCCGGGAGACGAGAACCCCGATTTCCTGCCCAAGGGCGAACTCTATCACATCCCGTCCGCGGCCGTGCTGACGACCGACCCGCAGTTGGGATTGGACCTGACCTACGGCCCCGAGACCTGCCGCATCCGCGTCGATATCCAGGACGCCCGGCGCCTCGTCTTCCACGTCGAGGCGACCAGCGAGTCGTCGCTGCCCGTCGCCGCGCACCTGACGCTTCTGCCAAGAATGGGCGAAATCTTGAAGACGGGCGGGAACAAGCAAATCACGCTGGACGACAAGCCGTTCGCACTAGCTCCCGACGAGGTTCGAGGCAAGTTGACCTACGCGGGCTGCCGGTTCCGCTTGCCGGAGGTGGCAAGCGTCCGCTGGCCCGTGCTGCCCCACAATCCCTATCGCAAAGACGGCCGGGCAGGACCTTCGGAGGGGCGGATTGAGATCTACATTCCCTTCACACAAGATCACCGGCAGTACGACATCGTGCTGGAGATCGTCGAGTGACGAGCTGAGTGATACTCACACGGACCCGAAGCGTAAGCGAGGACAGAGGATGTTGCCTCCCTGTCCTCGCTTACGCTTCGGGTTGGTACTATAATTCGATACGTTGCCCCCTCCCGCCACACCGGAGCCCCGCCATGATACTCCTGCCTTGCCGCCTCTCCCCGGCAGCCTGCTGCCTGCTCGCCCTTCTTTTGCCATGCGTCTCTGCAGCGTCGGAGACGGTCTATGAAACCGACTTCGATTCGCCCGCGGCTCTCGAAGGTTGGCGAAGCATCGGCGCGTCCGGCGTGCAGTTGACGGCCGGGCTGGAAGACTCGCAATCGCTCTCGGTTCAGATCCCCGTTTCTGAAGGGCCGGGTCACCGCAGTGCAAGCATCCGGTTGCCGCTGGAGAAGCTCAAGGGGACTCGCGTCCGCGTCGAGGCCATGGTCCGGGCCGAAGGAGTTTCCCAGCCGCCCAATCCGTGGAACGGCATCAAGGTCATGCTCCACACCGTCAGCCCCGAGGGCCAGAACTGGCAGCAGCAGAACAGCGTGTTCGGCACCTTCGACTGGAAGCCGGTCCGCTTCCTCGCGGCCGTGCCCCAGGACGCAACCCAGGCGACGCTCATTCTCGGGCTGGAAATGGTCACCGGCCGGGTCTGGTTCGACGACGTGAAGATCACCGTCGTCAGCCGCCGCCGCCCGGTCGATCCGTCGGCCAAGCTCGGCCCGGTCTACAAGGGCCACGACCTGCCGCGGCTGCGTGGAGCGATGATCGGGCCCCATGTGAACGCCGACGATCTGCGCGTCCTGGGAGGCGAGTGGAAGGCCAACCACGTGCGCTGGCAGTTCATCTGGGGCGGCTTCCCACACGGCCCGGCCGACAACGGCGATCTCGACGCCTACAACCGGTGGATCGATTCGCAGATCGAGCGGCTCGACTCCCTGCTGCCCGTCTGCAAGGAGGTCGGCATCCACGTGCTCATCGATCTGCACACGCCGCCCGGCGGCCGCAACCAGGCCAAGGAATGCAACCTGTTCAAGGAGGTGCGGTTCCAGGATTGCTTTGTCGACGTCTGGAAGAAGATCGCCGCACACTATCGCGGCGAGAAACAGGTCTGGGGCTACGACCTGGTCAACGAGCCCGTCGAGGGCATGGTGGGCGAAGGCGTGTTGGACTGGCACGCCCTGGCCGCCAAGACCGCCCGGGCGGTCCGGGCAATCGATGCGGACCATGCGATCATTATCGAGCCGGCCCCCTGGGGCAGCCCGCCGTCGCTGGAGTTCTTCGAGCCGATCGACGTGGAGCGGGTGGTCTACAGCGTCCACATGTACCAGCCCCACCAGTTCACCCACCAGGGCGTCTACGACGCCCCGGTCGGCGTCACCTACCCCGGCGAGATCGACGGCCGCTACTGGGACAAGGACGCCCTGCGGAAGGCCCTCAAGCCGGCCGTCGACTACCAGCGCGACTACGGCGTGCACATCTACATCGGCGAGTTCAGCGCCATCCGCTGGGCCCCGGGCACGAGTGCCCGCGACTACCTCCGCGACGTGATCGACGTCATGGAAGAGAACGACTGGGACTGGGCTTACCACGCCTTCCGCGAATGGGACGGCTGGAGCGTCGAGCACGGCCCCGACAAGAACGACCGCTCCCGCGCCGAGCAGCCGACCGATCGCCAGAAGCTGCTGACGAGGTGGTTCGAGAAGAATGAAAGATAGGGTGAAATGTAGGGTGGTGCCAAAGCGAACCAACACCAAGAAAGGGGCCATCAGCAGGCGATATACCACCAGCGCAAACGTTTACACCATCCCGCCGCGAGCTGCGGCCCACCATGTTGCAGTTTCCATTTCATCACGACCGCATATCGCCAATCATCTCCCCTTCTGAATCCACGCCGAAGGCGTTGAACTCGAGAGCCCGACGTCGCGCAGCGCACGCTGGGATACAAGCCCCGCCATCCTCGATACGCCGAAGGCGTTCTACAGACGTTTCGGAACGCGACTCCTTCGGCCAACCACACGCGCCGAACAACCCGCGGTTCTCTTGCCTACACCCACCAGACAATCTCAGAAAGCTCCGAAAGGTCATAGCCCAAGTATTCGCACCAGAAGCGGTGCCCATACCAGACACACCCCGCCAGTCCGACGGCCGCCAGGCCGCAGCCCGCCACGCAGGCTCGGTTGCTCCGCACCTGTTGCCAGAGGAAGCCTGCGATCAACAGCCCCATCGCAACATACGGCACTGTCCAATTGAGAGTGCCCTGGATCATATGGGTGAAGGGATGCAGGTCCATAAGCATGGGCGTGCGAAGCAACATCTCGACACCGAGGATCGTGGCCAGCACGTGCAGGATCAACAAAGCCCCGAGACTGAGGGTCCAGATTCCGACGACTTTCCTGTTGGGCAATGGCATCCCAGGAAGTATCAACACGAACGGCGCGCCAGTTACCGCAAAGTGACCTACAAAGAGTCCGAATTGCGTTAATGCCAGACACCGCCACCAGCCGATCCAGCATCCAATTCCCAACAACACGCTCATGGCTGTCACAACCATGAGAAGTGCGCCCAGACTGAACTGGAGGTGATTACTCACGCGCGACGACGTGACTTGGGGCCACAGACTCTCTGAATGCCTAGTCAATGCGGACTGCCGTTGCTGCCGGCGCTGCTCCGCAACGTGCGAGATCGGCACTGCCAGAAACATGGGAAACACGACCCCGTAGAGCAGGACTGTCCCAAAGGCAACCAACGCCAGAAATGCTGCATTCGGTTCACTGACGTTTCCGAATACAGCGACGCCCGGCATTACGAAATAGTACGCCACGGCAAGAAGAACCGCGTACACACGAAAGGATCGCCTGACACGAAGGAGGAAGGGGTACTTTGCGTCGGCCGCAAGGTCCCGGGTTGGGCCGGTTTCGGGTTCCTGAATTTCGAGATGGTCCGGGTCGTCCGGCTCAGGAAACCAGCGGATGTCCCAGATCGCCTTGGCCTTGTGAAGGATCTCCTCGAGACTGCGTAGGATGTGCGCCAGGGCATCCAGGTCGACTTGCCCGCGCAAGCCGCGTGGGCCTCTCCTGGTAGCGGCCGATGCCTGCAACTGCCACCGGCCCATGTCGCCCCATGGTCGGACCGTCACGCACACCCTGAACCGTCGGCCATTGGCGAGACATCCGACGCAGTAGCCGATATCCGGCCGCTTCCTCTCGATAACGAGCACTTCGATTCCACGTTCCGCCAGACCGGCGGCAACGAACTGAGCCACCTCTTTGCCGGGAAAAACGTCAAGAGACAAGGGGAAGTCCCCCAGGAAATCCACGCACGTGTTGAGCGGAATCCGCTTCATGGGTAACCGGTCCTGACGGCGTCACAAGCAGGATTGACAAACCCAGGAAACACCCCGCCCATTGCATCCTCGCAGAAATCTGCAGATTCGGCAAGGAATCTCAGTGCGATCGTGTTGATCACGGTCGATGCAGTGGAGCTGCCTGTGTCGTTTCCGCTCACATTCTATCGCCAAGGCCGTGGCGGTGTTCTACAACCACCACACAGAATCCGACAGCCCCGGCAACCGGGCGGCCAGCCATGGGGCAAACCAGAGGAATCCGACCAGCCCGATTGTTGCCAGAAGACATCCGATCAGATAAACCAGCGTGGTCCGCGCTGTCAGCGCTAGATACAGCGCAACCGCAAGCCCGACGGCAACGCACGCAGACTGAACTGCGGTTGTCTGACTTGTTCCCAGTCTGTCGATTCGTCGGACATCGAGAACCCACTCAGCAAGACCATCCGGATTGCCGCTGGCCCGTTCGGAACTGAACCAGATACCGGAAGCAAGTGGGAGTGAACCACGGATGACACTGATGTGCACGGATAGGGACCGCTCTGCCATTCACCATCCGTGACATCGGTGTGATCCGTGGTTTATACCCATACTATCGACGACCCGGTCCTATGGCAGGGCCTATTATGCCACCCAGGGACTGGCAGACGCAATCACTCATCAGGTTGGTCACATGCGCGATTCAGTGAGACGACGGAACCTTACGCGCCTTCACCAGCCTCGCAAACTGCAAGACTACTCGCTTGATTCGTCCGTCGGCCGTCGTATATAACATGAGTCTCCATAAGGTATTGGGCAGAATGGTCATCGACGTTGTGATTCTTGGCACACGGCCTGCTCCCTGCCTGTTCGCCTGTCGTTTTTTCCCTTTTGTGACAAATCGATTTTGACCCCAACTGACTCAGAATGAAGACCCATCTCGATTGCGTTCCCTGTATTGTCCGCCAGTCCCTCGACTCCGCTCGCCTGGTAACCGACGACGAAGAAATCCACAAACAGCTCCTTCGCGAGGTCCTCGAGGCCACTGCCCGCATGGATTTCGAACAATCCCCGCCGGTCATGGCCCAGACGATTCATCGCCGGCTCCGCGAACTCTCCGGCCGGGAGGACCCCTACCGAGAAGCCAAGGACCGTTTCAATCGTCTCGCCTTGGAGTTGTGTCCCAAGTACCGGCCACGAATCGAGCAGGCGGACGCCCCCCTGGAAATCGCAGTCCGCTTGGCGATCGCCGGGAACGTCATCGACCTGGGAGTCAAAAGCGGGCTGGAGGAACAGGAAGTCCTCGATGCGATCGAGTCGTGCCTGACCGATCCCCTCAGCGGCGACGTCGGTAGCTTGGCGAAGGCGATTGCCGAGGCCGGCAGCATCCTGTATCTGACCGACAATGCCGGCGAAATCGTCTTCGATCGGTTGCTCATCGAGCAACTGCCGCTCGATCGAGTCGTCGTGGCGGTCAAGGGTGGACCGATCATCAACGACGCCACCTATGTCGACGCCGAAGCGGCCGGGCTGACCGAATTGGTCCGCGTCATCGACAACGGCTCCGACGCTCCGGGAACGATCCTGGAAGACTGTAGCCCCACGTTCCAACGGCTCTTCGCCGAAGCCGACCTGGTCATCTCCAAGGGGCAGGGAAATTTCGAAACCCTCAGCGGGTCTCCCCGGCCGATCTTCTTCCTGCTCCGTGTCAAGTGCCCGGTCGTCGCCCGGGATACCGGTTGTCCCACCGGGAGAATGCTCCTGACTTCGCCCGAACATCCGGTCCTTGCCAGCGGCACGCAATAACGCCGACTGGGGCGTGTGGCTGGAACCGACGTTGAAACGGTAAACCATAGTAGCCATCACGCTCTGCCGTGATGAGCGCAAAGAGAGTGTTCCTGAAACTTCCCCAGTATCATCGCCGATGAATGAACCTCCGAACATCACCCAGCGCTCATCACGACGGAGCGTGATGGCTACAATACCCAGGCTGAAGCCTGTACTCCAACTTCCGAGCCTCAACCCAATTTCGGCGGATTCATCCACTTCAACTGCTGCTCGACCTTGTCGTGCAACCGGTACTTGCGCACATGCCGCTCGACCGGTTCGCCGAGGATCTCGATCTTGGCCATGTCGGCCTCGCCCATTTCTGCGCGGGCGCAGTAGTTGAGGTAGCCGATCTGGGCGAAGTCGATCCCCATGAGTTCGACGCTCACGCGGTCGGCCGCCAGCCAGTCGGGCGAGACCACGCAAACCCGATGGTCGACCGGATCTCCCCAACCGGGGCCGTTGCCTTCCATGCCTTCGTAGCCGTCGTTGACGGCCAGGTGCGGCCGGAGCTTCTGGGCCAGGGCGAACATGTTGTAGTTGATTCCGTACGTGCCGCTGCCGTGGGTGATCGGTTTCTGGCTGACGGTGCCGGGCACCCGCCCCTTGCCGAAGCGGAAACCGATGTCCTTGACCGGGGCTCCGACCACGATGTTCTTGAGCGACAGCGTGGCGACCACCTGGTCGTGCGTCTTCAGCTTGGCCGCCGAGATGATGTAGTTTTGCTCGCGATCCAGAAGCATTTCCGACACTTTCACCGGATGGGGCGCGAAGTCGGCTTGATCGAACGCATAGACGACCTTCGTCGGCTGGGTGTCGAGGTCGATCAGGTCGACGCCGTACTTCTTCGCCACCGCATAGTAGCCGTAGTTCGAGAAACCCTCTTCGGTCGGGCCGGCGCCTGCCGATTCGGCAATCACGGCCTGTTTGAGCTTGCCGATCGACTTGAGGAATTCGAGGATGCCTTCCAGGCACTTGGCGTCGGTGGCGGCCAAGGGCTTGTCGACGAGCACGTTGTTGGGTTTGACGACGATGCGCCGATCGCCGATCTCTCGCAGGATCTGATCGCGAAAGCGGGCCATGCCCTGGAAAACGTTGTCCGCTCGATCGTCCCCGGCGGTCAGGGCCACTTTCCCACGCACTTCATCCGAGACGACCGCGTCGGCAGCCCGCATGACCCTCGGAAAACTCCCCCCCAGGACGGCGGCCACACCGCCGGCAAGAGAAGTCTTCAGAAACTGACGGCGATCGCTACGGCAGCAGCAACAATCCATGGCGGGCTCCCTTTCGTGAGAAGGAACAGTGGCAACCGATCCCATTATCGCCGACCGGCGACCGGATGCCAACATCCCCAAGTGGGTCACTCCTGCCGGGTGTGACGTGAAGCGGCAATCAGCTTTCTGCAGGGTAGACGCCGGATCGACCGTCCAGATTCGACGGCCCATTGCCTCCCGCTGGTTCCACCGCCGGCGGGGGAGTGCGTGTGTACTCGCCGTTGGGAAGTTCGTAGAGAACTTGTCCATCGATGAAGTAGACGTTAGCGACCCCCAGTCGACGGCTTTCCGCCTGCGCTTTGCGAACAGCAGAGCGGAAGATACGCATGAACTCGTCGACCTTCTGGAATGTCTCCACGTTGTCAAGCACGTCCGACATCACGGTCACCGTCGATCAGTCGAGCAAATGCGGCGTACAATTCCACATCCCGAACAGATACATCTTCGGCACTCCCAGCCGCAACGTCCAGCGGCTGATTACCTGAATTATAGACCAACACCCAAAAGAGAAACGCGGAGCCCGGTCACACTGGATCGGTCTCCGCGTCCTGCCCACTCGAACGTAGCGCACCTTTCAGACGCGCCCCGCACCTACCCGGCCAGGGCCGCCTGCAAATCGGCCTTGGCATCCCCGGTCAACCGCAGGTCGAACTTGTCCTGCAGGACCTTGAACACGCCCGGGCTGACGAAGGCCGGCGGCTTCGGACCGATCGTGATTCCCTTCACGCCCAGATAGAGCAGGGTCAACAGGACGGCGACCGCCTTCTGCTCGAACCAGGAGACGACCAGCGTCAGCGGCAGATCGTTGACCGAGCAGTTGAAGGCCTCGGCCAGGCCCACGGCCACCTTGATCGCTCCGAAGGCGTCGTTGCACTGCCCCATATCCAAGAGTCGCGGCAGACCGAGCAACTCGCCGTAGTCGTAGTCGCGAATGCGGTACTTGCCGCAGCCCAGCGTGAGGATGAACGAGTCCTTGGGCGTGGCCTGGGCGTAGTCGCTGAAGTAGTTGCGGCCCACTTCGGCGCCGTCGCAGCCGCCGATCAGGAAGAACCGGCTGATCTTGCCGTCCTTGACCGCCTGCACGATCGTGTCGGCAATGTTCAAGATCACGCTGTGATGGAAGCCCACGGTCTGCTTGGGACCCAGCGCCTCGGGCAGCGGACCGCACTGCTTGGCCTTGGCGATCACCTGCGAGAAATCGTCGTTGGTAATCCGCGTCCCGCCGGGGACGGCCGTCACCCGCGTCGTGAACAGGCGCCCTGCGTAACTCTCCTTGGGAAGCACGACGCAATTGGTCGTGATCAGGGCCGGACCGGCAAAGGCGTCGAACTCGCGCCGCTGCTTCTGCCATGCCCCGCCGTAATGGCCGGCCAGGTTCGGATGCTCGCGCAGCTTGGGATACATGTGGGCCGGCAGCATCTCGCCGTGGGTGTAGACCTTCACATCCGTGCCCTCGCACTGCTTGAGCAGATTGTCGAGGTCGACCATGTCGTGCCCCGAGATGAGAATGCCCGGGCCCGCCTGCGTGCCCTCTTGAACGGCCGCCGGAGACGGGTCGCCGAACCGCTCGCGGTGCCCCTCGTCGAGCATCTCCATCACGCGGAGATTCTGCTTGCCGCATTCCAGGACGAGCTCGAGTCCCACCCCGATGTCGAAGTTGACGTTGGTCATCGTCGAAAACAGGGCCTCTTCGATGAACGCATTGACGGCCTCGTCGCTCTTGCCCAACCGCCGGGCGTGGCTCGCATAGGCACACATGCCCTTCACGCCGTACAGCAAGGTCTCCTGCAGCGACTGAACGTCTTCGTTCTTCCCGCAGACACCAGGGCTGGAAACACATCCCGAACAATTGGCCGTTTGCTCGCATTGATTGCAGAACATCTTCGATCGACTCCTCATGAAAGGAAGAAATGCGGTGGTTGGTGTGCCCCGACAGCGGGGTAGTCGCTGGCCGACTTTCCAGCTCGAACCTATAATCGGAGCTTTGCGTCGGCTTTCCTGCCCGCTCGTGGGTATCTTACGCTTGAGGGCTAGCTGGGCCCTTGATCTGCATCAAGCGGGCAGTCTGTTTCTCGAAATTCTCTTTGACGTCACGAGTTATGTCGCTTAACGTTGCCGAGATTCTCCACAGTTGCCGCTTCTTTGCCGAGGTTCAGGATCAAGCCTTCGAGCGGCTGTTGCGGATCGCGCGAATCGTGAAATTCGAGAAAGGCACCCTGATTTTCCGCGAGAACCAGGAATGCCCGGGCGTCTATCTGGTCGGCTCGGGGCTGGTCCGGGTGTTCAAGACGGGCGGCAGCGGCAAGGAGCACACCCTCCACATGATCGGCCCGGGAGACACTTTCGCAGAAATGGCGGCCCTCGGCGGGTTTCGACTGCCCGCGAATGCCGAGGCGGTTGCCGATTCGACCTGCGTCCTCCTGCCCCGCGACCTGTTTCGCCGGGCTCTCGAAGAAGATCACCAGCTCTGCCTGCAGATGATCACCAGTTTCTCTTACTGGGTGCAGCACCTGGTGGGGTTGATGGGCGACGTGGTTCTCCGCGACGCCGTCAGCCGCGTCGCCCGCTACCTGCTCAACGCCGAGGCCGACGACACCGAGACCATCGAACTGCCCAGCCTCAAGCGTCACCTGGCCAGCCACCTGAACCTGACCAGCGAGACCTTCTCGCGCACCCTTCGCAAGCTGATCGACGCCGGCGTGATCGAAGAGACCGATGGCAGCCGCGTGCGAATCGTCGACAGGAACAAGCTCCGCCTCGTCGCCGAGGGCCTTTCGCCGAAGCTGTAGGGTGGGCAAGAGCGGACCAATTGCGACAATCGCAAATCGTCGAAACGGATTCCGTTATCAGGTGAGCTTGGCACCACAGCAAATCGAGCGCCTGCCCACCATGCTGCGGCACCCATCGCACATCGTCTGCATTGCCTGCCATGAATGGTCCAATGCACGGTTTCAGAGATGGGGGCTGTCACCGGTGGGCCGGCATTCGCGAGGTACGGGGGGTCGCTCTCGAGTCAAACGTCTCGGAAACAGCGGTTGTGTTGTCAATTCACTACCACTGGTTTACCACGAGTCCAAAGGGCAGTCACGACCCGGGCCGATCTCCGCTTTTCATAGTGTCACCCTACGGCTCACGCAGTTGGAGCAGCAAGAAGGGCTCGAACAACCCGTAATCCAGCGTGTGATACTTCTCACCTGGCGGCGGACCGCTTTCGGGGCCCTGCTCGAAGGCGCTGGGCCAGGCTCGTCCGACCATCTCGCCGGCGTGGTGTGGGCCGAGCGTGTTCTTGAGCGTACCGATGACAATAACCTCAATCGTGTTCTTGCCGGGGCGAATATGGTCGGTGACGTCGAGTTTCCAGCCGACTGGTGTCACCCATGTTCGAAAAGCAATGACACCGGCCGGTTTGCCGTTGACGTTCACCTTGGCCACGCTGCCGTACCACTTGGGCAACACGACGTTATAACTGCCGGCCTTCTCGGCGACGTCGAACTCCTGCGTGTACGACACGCAGTGACCGTACAGCGGCATCCCTTGAGCCTTCCACGAGCCAAGTTCCAGCGGCCTCGTCGGCTTGATCGTGAAACCCGACGCGGCTGGTTCGACACTGAAATCGCCGATCACATAGGCGGGCTCCAACTCGTGCCAGATCGTCAGCGGCGCGGCCTTGAGCGTCACGACGTTTTCGCCGACCTTCGTGGTCTTACCCAGATCGATCCTCCCAAAGGCCTTGTCGAGCCACCACCTGTCTTTCGCTGCTTTGACCGCCTGGCCATTACAAGAGATCGTGTAGAGATCGGGCCGTTCAATGACGATTTCCAGCGACTCGGGAACGCTCTCTTCGATGGTGAACCGATAGCTTGCCGTGAAGCCACTGTCGGCTGGGAAGGTCTTGGTGATCAATTCATCGCCGTACTGCACCGCACGGCTCCAAGGATTACCCGCAGGGAGGCCGTACTTCTGGAAGATGAGTTTCGCAGCGTTGCAGACATAGATTGCCTGGCGTTTCTCGCCGGCAACCTCCAGGTCGACAAAATCGAGGGGAAGCACATTTGGCTCGGTACGCCGGAGCTGAGTAGCAGTTGGCTCGACCCAGTCACATTCATCGAGGGATCGATCGTCAGCAGGCTTCGAATCTTGCGCTTCCTTGGCAAGGAACAGGAGGAGACTGCCGCACGGCGGCAGGTAAAAATCTGCCTGAATCAAATCGCCATCAAACCGGATTGCATTCGGATAGGCCTCGACTTCGCCGGTGAGCAAGTCCCATTTCTGGGTACCGCCGGCACGGGCAAGGAAGGTGCCGTAATGCCCGGATTCGATGCTCGTGTTCACCAACAGGACGAATTGCCCGTTGCCAACCTGTCTGCGGTGGTGGAAGAGCGTTCCACGTTCATTCATGTAGTCACCAGCACTGGAATCCTTTTCACGTGTTGGCGACACGTCCACTCCAAACGCGAAGTCTATCTTGTCATCGTTTACCGGGCGAATCCGAGCCTGAATGTCCTTAACTGGATCGGTCGCTTCGAAATACGGCGCCAGTTCATCGGGGGCCTCCGAAAGCACGCCGTCAACCCGCGCAGGTGCAGTCCCGCAAAAGAACAAGAAACCCCCGCCACGGCGATACTCCTTCAACAACTCCAGCGTCTTACTGTTGAGGTTCTCCATGTCCGGCAGCACCACCGTATGATAACTCCGCTCCCCGATCACGAACCGGTCGCCCTTCACCGAACCGTGCCGGGCGATGATGTCCTCGCAACCCAGGTCAAACTCCACCTGGGCCTTGGCCAGGTCGGTGACCAACTTCTGAAACCGCTCGCCGAGCGGGTCGAGTTTCTCCCAATCGCCCTGATACATCCAGGCCGTCGAGGTCGGTTCCAGAACCAGGATCTCGTTGACCTGCTTGCCTTGCGACATGACCAGCGAAAGCCGGGTGAAGTACTCGGCCATCACGTGGTACGAATCCCACCACGGCTCGTGATACGAGAACGACTGCGGATGGTCCCGCTTTCGGGCGCCTCGGATCGTGATGTAGGAAAGATGCTCGTCGAGCGTGTTGACGCCCAGCACGTAAAGCCAGTCGCCGATCCGCTTCATGTCCTCAAACCGCAGGTCCCAACCGCCGGCGCCGTAGGCCTCACACAGCGTCCGCTCGCAGCCCATCTGGTTGGCCACGCTGGCCAGCTCCAGCACCGCCCGCACGTTGCCGAACTGGGCATGGGGGCCTTCCTGATACTCGTTCATCAGGCAGTCGATGGCCGGGCGCTGGTGCCAGGCATACATGGCCATGTTGTCGCCGCCGTGACCCGCGTCGGGCCAGCCGTGCTCCCAGTAGTGGCCGGTGAACTCGATCCCATGCTTCTCGCAATACTCGTAGCAGGGCTTCGCCCAGCGGTCGATAAACTGCTCGAGCAGCAACTGGTAGTAGTTGTGGCGAACCCGCTTCCAGTCGCCCACCGGCCGAATCAGGCTGGGCAGATTCTCGATGAGGCTGTAGCCCCAGCGTTTCTCAAAGAGTTCCGGCAGACCGGGCGTCCAGTGCAACCCGCCGCCCGGGGCCAGGTGCGGCTCGTCGGTGAACCAGCCGGGCATCCGCTTGCCGAACTGGTCGCCGATCTCCCGTCGATAGGCCTCCATGGTCACGTCGATGAACTTCTCGGTAACGCCCGGATGGAGCAGGTCGACGTAGAACTTGCCGCCGAACCAGCCACCCGTCGGCGAGAGCGAATAGGAGCACGCCAGATACGGCCCCTTCGGCAACTCTTCGCCGGCCTGCACCTTCCCGGTCACGTCCTCATACTTCTCCCCGTCGATGCGAAACACGGCGATCAGGTTCTCGCTCGCCCCGGGCGCCGCGTCGACCTGCTTGATATCCAGCCGCTTGCCCCGTGCCTCGGGCATGGCCTCGGAAACGATCCCGCCGGCAAAGCCCGACGGGTAGGAGTTCTCGTCGTAGATCCAGATGTTCATGTCCAGCCGTTCGGCCTCGCGCAGGGCCACCTTCCACAGCCGGAACCAATCTTTGCCCAGGTAGGGAGTCATCAGGCCTGGTCGCGGATGGACGAAGGCCTGCTTCACCCCTTGCCCGGCCAGGTCTTCCAGCGTCGAGACAATCTGCTCCTCGGTGAGCATGTCGTTCCAGACCCAGAGCGGCGCCGAGGCATAGTCGCGCGACGGGCTCTTGAACTGCTTGGCGATAGAGGCCGAGTCCTGGGCGGGAAGATGCGAACAGAGCCCGACGACGAGAACAAGAAACCACGCAGCAGCAGTGTTACGTATCTTGGATCGAAACATGGTGCACCTGCAATGTAGGGTGGGCCAAAACGGACCAACAGGGAATGCGTTCAACAGCGATTATCACTCTATCTCATCGGCGCGTGAATAACCAGTTCGCCAGTTGCGGCCCACCGGGATGTGTGTTCCATTTGCTGCGACGCGCATCTGACCGGATTCCGCCCCATCGCGCATCAGGAATCTCTTCCGGCGTGATGTGGCCGTCCTCAAACGGCATCCGCAACATGGTGGGCCGCGTTCGCGTTACGGTTGTGCACGATCGCCCATACCGGCTAGCGTGTCCGGCGATTCACTCGCCTCCTTTCATGGTTCACTTGGCCCACCCTACGTTCACCCTATGGTCCATAGAACCCGAACTCGTAGGCGGCGTCATACAGGGCAAGAACGTTCTCCGGTGGGACGCCTGCCTGGATGTTGTGGACGTTGTTGAACACGTATCCGCCGCCCGGCATGAAAGCCTCCAGGTTGCGGCGGACGTCGTCGCGGACCTTCTCGGGCGTGGCAGAAGGCAGGACGTGCTGGGCGTCGATCGCGCCGCCCCAGAAGGTGAGTTGCTCCCCGAACCGGGCCTTCAAGCCGCTCGGTTCCATGCCCGCGGCACTGATCTGGACCGGGTTGAGAATATCGACGCCGTTTTCCATCAGGTCGGGAATGTACTCGGTGCAGGCCCCGCAGGTGTGGTACCAGATCTTGGCCTCCGTCCGCGAGCGAATACACTGGGCGAGCCGCTGCTGGCGGGGCTTGACCAGCTCACGATAGACGGTCGGCCGGAACAGAGGGCCCGTCTGGCCGGCCAGATCGTCGCCGATCATGATCACGTCGACCAAGTCGCCCACCTCGTCGAGAAACAGCCGGAACCAGTCCATCCAGAACTTGAGGGTCTGGTCGAGCAGGGCGGCGCAGAACTCGGGCTGGCTGACCATGTCCATGAACCATGTCTCCAGCCCCCGCAGATACCAGCAGGTCTCGTAAACCACGCCGGAGATGCCGCTGACGACGGCATAGGGCGTGTTTTCTCTCAAGTGCAACGCCCGCTCCCGCAGACCCTTGAAACGGCTCGGATCGTCGCCCTTGGGGAAGGGATAGTGCCGGATGTCCTTGATGGTGGCGTCGGCCAGGGGGTGGTAGCTGATATCCATGTAGAGCGGCTGGTCGGACGGCATCGACCAGGTGACGCCGAATTCGTCCGTCAGGTCGTACCAGGTCCGCCCGTTGCGTTCGGCCGTCCGGATCCGCCCGTCAAACGTCTCGGCCGCACCGGCCGCAATGTAGCGGGTGTCGACGTGCAGCCGCTGCAACAAGGCCTCGCAGGGCTTGGCCAACTGCTGCACCTGGTCCATGATCGTCAGTTCATCGGCGATTCCCAGGTGGTCGAGCAGCGCCCGATAGGCGAACTTGTGAATCCCGGTCTGATTGCCCCCCAGATCGATCGGCACCCGGTCGGGTTGCTCGTGGTTGAGCGCCGTGAGAAGGCGCTGGCGTGATGTCATGGTCTCGCGACCCATCGGTTGACCTCCTCGGGAAGCTCGTTGGTGAACGATTGCCTACCCCTCTGTGGCGCGACGTTCGACGTTGCCATCGACTGCCACCTCCTTACCCCTCCCCGCCCTCTCGCTCGCTTCGCTCGCTGGGGAGGCAGGCACTCGAAAGGGTGGGTGGCCCCATTGGACCAATTTCGCAGAGGTGGTGCAAGAACCGCTCGGCACGGTCCCTTGCCGTGCGTTCCGATCCCCCGAGCGTATCCGGTGTCGACAACCTCTTGGCGCTACCGTGCGAGATTGTCCCCGGCGTAGGATTACCCAAGCGCTGAGCAGCGGAACAGAAATGCCGAACAGCGACCGTCGCCGATCGTTGCTTCTTTCACGCTGCCACGGTCAGTATTGATATGTGCCCCGCCTGATCACCTGTGCGGAAAACGACCTTATCGTGGATTTGTGTCAGATTCGGCAACAAGAAACACAAAAAGGACTCACGTCGAATTGACGTAAGTCCTTATGCTGTAACAGTGCGGGAAACAGGACTTGAACCTGCATGGGGTTACACCCCACTAGGCCCTCAACCTAGCGCGTCTGCCAATTCCGCCATTCCCGCAAAGTGGCACGTCTCGTGGGCCGAATGCCAACCACAACACAGGTGTGCCCCCCGCCAACCGATCCCCGCTGGAGGGTAGTCGGGGCGGCCCGCGAAACGCCTAACGGAGACCTCCAATTTAGTCGTTTTCCGGACGCCGTCAACCGGCCGTCCGCTTGATCACCAGAATGGTTCGATCGTGACGAGCGTCGACCGCCCGGTGCTGGCCGAGAAACTCTGTGGCAATCTGAACAATCGTTGCCGCCGGGGCGTCCTGATGCCGCGCAAGGACTTCGGCGATTTGGCTCTCGTCGACGGCGAGCCCCTGAGCGTTCTTCGCCTTGCGGGCGCCTTCGCTGAGGATGACCATGGTATTGCCCGGCGTCAGCAGACAGATCCGCTCCGGGTAGGCCGTCTCGGGGCTCTCTCCAAGCTGGGGCGCGATTTCGGTGAACGATTCCCAACCTCCCGCCGAAAGGCGAAGGACCGACGGATTGCCGGCACAGGCATAGCGGACCATGCCGGTGGCCGTCTCCACCAGTCCGAAGAACATGTGTGCGAACTGATCGCCCGAGGCGCCGGTCCATAGCGTCAGGTTGACGGCTTTCAGCAGGGCTTCGGGGTTGCGGTGGTACTGGCCGTGAGCACGGGTGGCCGCCTTGACCGTGTTGGCGGCGAAAGCCGCCTCCACACCCCGAGCCGCCACGTCGCCCACGGCCGCGGCCAGCATTCCGCCGGACAATGCGAACCAGTCAAAGAAGTCCCCGCCGACGGTGCCGGCTTGATCGGTCCAGCCCGCAACGTCCCAACCCTCCAACAAGGGCGCGATGGTGGGCAGTTGATTGCGTTGAAGTCGTTGTACGGCCGAAAGCTCGCGTTTCCAGTCCGACGACTCGGTTCCTTCGCGAAGCAGGTTCTCTCGTTCCAAATCCGCGGCCAGCCGCCCGGCGATGACCTCGACGAGACTCGTTTCGCGGTCGGTGAAATCACGCGGCTCGTTGGAGAACATCCACAGCGTGCCGAGGATGGTGGTCGGCGTGCAAACCGGTACGCACACGGCCGCGGCGAAGTCCTCCGGCGGATTCCAATGGGTCTGCCGATCGAGATCGGTGAGCACGACCGCATGGCCGAGCATGGCTTCCAGGTCGGCAAGGGCTCCCTGCAAGGGCCGTGCCGGCTCCGCGAGTCGTTCCCGCGGCATGCCGAAACTGGACCGCAACTTCAGACTGGTGGTTGCCTCGTCGAGCAGGTAGAGCCCGGCGGCTGGACAGCCGACCGACTCGGCGCCGCTCTTCAAGACCGCCTGGAGCCGGACCGCCAGATGTTCCGTTTCGTAGGGACCGGCCACGACGGGCACGCCCGCCGCCAGTTCCGCTTCGCGGAGCCAGAGTGCGTGGTGGGTCCCCAGGAGTTCTGCGATCATGCCGCCGAGCGCCGAGCCGAGCCGCCGCACTTCGTCAGGTGGAGCGCCCTCTTCGAGCGAACCCTCCGAACCGACCTTGGTAAGCCTGAGGTGTCCCGGAGGCATTCCGCGTCCCGGGGTAACCGGGGTGGACCACGTCAGGCCGGTCGGTTTATTCGGCACCGGGCCGGATTCGTATCGGAGCGACCAACCGGTCAGCTCTTGGAAGGCCCGCTGCACTTCGGGCAGGCTGCCCACGAGCACCGATTCGTTCCGGTCCGTACGACTCGTTTCCTCACGGAAGATACGCAGATGGTTGGCTGATGGTTTTGCCACGAGAGGTCCGTTTGTGTTCAAAAGTATGCCTTCCCAGCCGGTCCGTGGCAGACTTACGTCGACTTCATCACCCGCAGGCCCAGACACAATCCTGTCTTCCGGCCTTACAGACAGCCCCGAAATACAGCGTAAACAACGTATCTTCCCTGGACTGCTTGCATTTACATCGGACGGCCGCAGGCTATCCGTGAGAATTTGGCGCACCGGGATAAGTGCGCCGTATTGGGGAAAGATGAACATTAGGGCATCCGTGACGGCATACGACCGGCAACAGTGCCCCAATCTTCCCGGATGGACTCAAGATTTGTCCGGGAGACCTGGCAGGCGGACGGATAGGACTGCCGGTCTAATGCTCAAGCCAGGACCTGCTTATTGAGACTCCCTGGCATGTCGCGGACATAACGCGGCACGGCATAGCCAGGCAGCAGGGCACGAAGCCCCGTGATTAACTCGACACCCTTCTTTTCGGGGACTTCAAAGTGCGCCGCCCCCGACACTCGGTCGAGTTGATGCAGATAGTAGGGGGTCACGCGCAGATCGATCAGGCGTTCGTACAGTTCGGCGAGGATGTCGCACTGATCATTCACCCCCTGAAGCAGCACACTCTGACTTAGTAGAGGAATTCCAGCGTCGACGAGCCGGCCAATCGCCTGGGCAACGTCCCCATCGATTTCGGCTGGATGGTTGACGTGGAGAACCATAACCACGGCCAGGGGAACTTGCCTGATTCCCGCCAGCAGGGCATCGGTCACCCGTTGCGGCACAACCACCGGCATCCGCGTATGAATCCGCAGTCTGCGGATCCCTTCCATTCGCGAAACTCTCTCGGCCAACTTGCAGAGGACGTCGTCTTCAAGGACCAGCGGGTCGCCGCCGCTGAGGATCACTTCGTGAATTGAACGGTCCCGAGCCAGATGATCGAGTGCCCTTTCGAGCCGGTCTTCATCCCCATCCAGGGCGGGGGCCGGGTGATGTCGTCGGAAGCAGAATCGGCAATGGACGCCGCAACGGCCAGTTGTTACGATGAGGGATCGGCCTCGGTACTTGGAGAGCAGACCGGGAGTGAACGTCGCCTGATCTTCGCGGAGCGGGTCCCGGCTGAACCCCTCCACGACCTCCGACTCCGCCCCGATCGGCAAGACTTGGCGGAGCAGCGGATCGTCTGGATCGCCGCGGCGGATGCGGTCCAGATAGGGCCTGGGTACGAGCAACCGGAGCGGGCCGGCAACACGGTGAGCTTCTTCGGCCAGTACGGCGGGCAGAGCGAGAATGCGACAGAGTTCTTGGGGGTCCGTCACTGCCTCAGCCAACACCGTCTGCCACCCAGATTGGGCCGCCCCTTCGCGGGGATCTGCTCGATGGAACAAGGTCGTTATCCTGGTCGTCGGGCCACCGTAACCGTAGAACAGACAATCGTATCACACCCGCACTGCCGCAAGAAGCGGCTCGGCTCGCCGGCGGCTCGTGGGAATCCAAATCACGCGGCTTTTTTCAGTCGAGGACGAAGAAACGTGCCTTCCTACAACACAAGCGACTTTCGCAAGGGTCTGAAAGTCCAGATCGACGGCGATCCATATCTGATGATCGAGTGCAATTTCGTCAAGCCGGGCAAAGGGCAGGCGCTCTATAAGTGCAAGCTCCGCCACTTGATCCGCAACACGGTCCTCGATCGCACCTACAAGAGCGGCGATTCGCTCGACGCGGCCGACATCACCGAGATCCAGGCCCAATTCCTCTACCGGCAGGGCGACACCTTCTTCTTCATGGACAACGAGAGCTACGAGCAGTACGAACTCGGCATGGACACCGTCGACGACGCCTGGAAGTACCTCAAGGAGGGCATGAACTGCAGCATGCTGCTGTTCAACAACAACCCGATCGGCATCACGCCCCCCAACCATGTCGTCCTGCGAATCGAATACTGCGAACCGGCGGTTCGCGGCAACACGGCGACCAATGTGACCAAGCCGGCCAAGCTCGAAACGGGCGCCGAACTGATCGTGCCGAACTTCGTCGAGTCGGGTGAGATGATCAAGATCGACACCCGCACCGGCGAGTACATCGAACGCGTGAAAGAGTAGTCCACCGGCAATGTCAGAGCCAGGGTGGTTGGGGGCGAGCGACAGCGAGCCCCCAGATTCGTCGACATGGGGCCCCACGGCCGATTGGCCCGCGCTGCGCCTCCGCGCCGAACTGCTCCGCCGCACCCGTGACTTCTTCGACCGTCGCGGCTTCCTCGAAGTCGAAACGCCCCTCCTCTCGGCCGACACGGTCGTCGATCGCCACCTGGACCCCTTCGCGGTCCAGGTGGGCAAACAGGTCTGCTACCTGCAGACGTCGCCCGAATTCGCCATGAAACGGCTTCTGGCGGCAGGCGGCCAAGCGATCTATCAGATCACCAAGGCCTTCCGGCAAGAAGAGCTTGGGCCGCTCCACAACCCGGAGTTCACCCTCGTCGAATGGTACCGCGCCGGCGACGGCCTGACTGAGGGCATGAATCTGCTCGACGAATTGTGCCAGGCGGTACTCCAGCGGGGCCCCGCCCGGCAAGTGAGCTATCGGCAGGCGTTTCTGGAACACGCCGAAATCGACCCGCTGACGGCCCCGCTGTCGGCTTTGCGAGCGGCAACTTTGAGAACGGGAACGCCTCCCGAGAGCCTCCGCCACGACGATCGCGACGGCTGGCTCGATCTCATCCTGGTCGAGCAAGTGCAGCCTCACCTGGGGCAAGATCAGCCCGCGATCCTCTACGACTATCCGGCCTCGCAATCGGCCTTGGCGCAAGTTCGCGAGGAAGACCCGCCGGTGGCGGAACGCTTCGAACTGTTCGTCGCCGGTATGGAACTGGCCAACGGATACCACGAACTCCTCGATCCGCAGGTACTGCGGCGGCGAAACGCAACGAACAACGCGGCCCGCGTGGCCGACGGCAAACAACCTCTGCCGGAACACTGTCGCCTGCTGGCTGCGATGGAGGCAGGATTACCCCAATCCGCGGGCGTGGCCCTGGGCTTCGACCGCCTGGTGATGGTCGCCGCGGGCGCCAAGCGGCTGGATCAGGTGATGCCGTTTCCGTTTGACTGGGCGTAACAGGCCCTGCGGGTCGCACCTGCCGGGTGCGAAGTGTGCGGGCCCCAATGGATCGGCGTTTTCCGCATCCCGTCGACTTCCCACATGGTCGCCTCACCGAAGAGGCGACGGTGACACCCGGCAGGCGTCACCCACGAGGGCCTGCCGCGTGGCCTGGATTGGGCCTATAATGGGACCTTCCCGAAGTGGTGTGGTTTGAGTCGTCTATTGTGGAGACTTTCGATGGGCGAGCCCTTCGACCCCTATCGCGATGCCCTGGTGATCGAGCAGAAGACGATCTGGCCCGCCGAACTGGCACATCTCTCGGCCGAGGAGAAAGCACGGATCGAGAAATCGCTCCATGCCGACGCTTCCGCTGCCGCCGAGTTGGACTACGTCCGGCTGCACGCGGGCTTCTGCCGGACCATTACCGTGACTGCCGCCGACGTCGAACGACTGCGAGGAGTCCATTCGTGAGCAAAACCAACGAAACCGTCCGTGTCGAGCTGGCCGAACGGAGTTACGACATTCGCATCGGCGAGAACAATCTGGCCGAGGCGGGGAGCTTTCTGCTCGAACAGGGACGGGCTACCCACGCCGTGGTGCTCACCGACTCGCACGTCGAAGAACCCCATGCCCACAAGGTGGCCGAGAGCCTCGCGGCCCAAGACGTCAATGTCGACATGATCGTCGTCGAGCCGGGCGAGCCGAGCAAGTCGATCGAAGCGGCCGCCGGCCTCTGGGACGCCGTCCTCGAGATGGGAGCCGATCGCCGCAGCGTCGTCGTGGCCGTCGGAGGGGGCGTGATCGGCGACCTGGCCGGCTTCATCGCCGCCACCTACGCCCGGGGCATTCGCTTCTTCCAGGTGCCCACCAGCCTGCTGGCCCAGGTCGATAGTTCCGTGGGCGGCAAGGTGGGAATCAATCTGCCCAAGGCCAAGAACATGGTCGGTG
Organism: Planctomycetaceae bacterium; assembly: GCA_012719125.1. GTDB lineage: Bacteria > Planctomycetota > Planctomycetia > Pirellulales > Thermoguttaceae > JAAYAY01. The sequence goes on from JAAYAY010000368.1 coordinate 62,174, forward strand.
CCTTCCTCCAGCCGATCGGCGTGCTGATCGATACGAGAACGCTCGACACCCTCGACAGCCGCGAGTACCGCGCCGGGATGGCCGAAGTCGTGAAATATGGCGTGATTCTCGACGCCGCCCTGTTCGAGCAACTCGAAGCCGAAGTCGGGCGGATCAACGCGGGCGATCACGATTTGCTCCGCGGCGTGATCGCCCAGTGCTGCCGGCTCAAGGCCGACGTCGTCCGCCAGGACGAGCGGGAAACCACCGGTCTGCGGGCCGTGCTCAACTACGGCCACACCTTCGGCCATGCCTTCGAGGCCCTGGCCGGCTACGGGCAACTGCTCCACGGCGAAGGCGTGGCGATCGGCATGCTCTGCGCCAGCCGCCTGGCCGAACGGCTTGGGCGGATCGATTCGGAACTCACGGACCGGCAAGAGAGGCTGCTCACGGCCGTGGGACTGCCGACTGAAGTCCCGGACGTCGATCCGGACCTGGTTCTCAAGAAGATGATGCACGACAAGAAGGTGGAGCACGGCCGATTGCGTTTCGTCCTGCCCTCGCGGCTGGGACACGTGGAACTGGTCGGCGACGTGGAGCCCCAGGACGTGTTGGCGTCGCTCAAGAGGTAGAAAGGGCCTTTGCCGCGTCGCAAGCGAGACGCCGTTTGTCGGTTGCCTTTCACGACGATTGTATGCCATAATGGGGCAAAGCATGGCTCTCGTTCAGGAGCGTTCGATATGCCAACCACCGTTCACCTTACCGATGAAGAGCTGGCCGACTTGCAGGAGTTGACCAAGCAGAGCGATCCTGCCGAGGCTCTTCGTGTGGCAATGCATGATTACGTTCGGTACGCGCGGCGGATGCAACTAAAACAGTTGTCGGGACAGATTCGGATCCAGGACAACTGGCAAGACCTGGAAAGAGCGGAGACGGAATCACAACGTGATGTCGCTGCCGACGGAACTGGTGCTGATTGATACGTGCATCTGGGTGCCCTTTTTCAACCGCCCTCATTCTGATCCCCGGACTGAAGCGATTCACGCCTGACGCGAACGGGTAGAATGTGCCGTCATGCCGCGGTCCAGGTGAGGCCAGCCATGGCTACTTCCGTCCAATTCAGCATCCGCGCCCTGCTGATTGCCATGGTGCTTACCGCCGTCGGATTGGCTGCGGGACTGCCGGTCATTCGTTCCTGGGATTCGCCGACGAGATTCCATTTCTTGCTCGACGCCCTGGTTGTCAGTGCATGCTTCATTCTCTCCTTGGTTCACCGCTGCGCGGCTCGCCGGAGAGTTGAAAGGCTTGTCGGCAAAGTAGTCTTCAAGGTTGCTGCACACGGGCTCCGTTTTGCCCGAATTCAGTGGATCGCCCTCCTTCTGCTGTATGTCGCCGCGGCGATCTACATGGCAGCCTCTCGCGCTCATCGGGCCACTCCCGCCGCCTACGATCTACTCGACTGGCTCCATCCGCTCTTTGTCGGCTTGGTTGCATCCTTGCTCATGACTCATTGTTGGTGGAATACCGGGCCAGGAGTCGTCGAACTTGCCAAGAATGGGCTGATCGAAGCTGCAACCCGTTTTACGCCTTACCACCGGCTTGCCACGTTCCGGTGGGACCGTTGGGCTGTCGACACTCTTGTCCTATCCAGCCACAATCGTCAGTTCACTCAGATCACCGTACCCCGTGCGGAACGGGAACGCATCGTACGGCTGCTGGAAGAGAAGGGACTGGTCTTACAGCGAACTGAGGCCCCATCGCCGAAAACCTCGTCGCAGGCGGATCAGAGACGGGCCGACCACCGCGGCCCAGGCGGGTAGAGTGACTGCCGTTAGCAGTTCTACGGAGATCACCCCTGCGACGCCCAACAGAGAGGGGCCGAGCAGCCAACTCGTCAGCAGGCGTCCGAACGGACTGGCCCCGTGCCCAGTGCGGACCAGCCCCCACGTCCACGCCATTCCCGCCAGAAGGCCTGCCACCGCGAGCCATTGTGGCCAAAGGGGACCCGAAGGCCCAACAATTGCCGGAGTGAAGATGCCCAGCGCCAGGCCGATCCCCAAGATGGCTAGGCCAGGGGGCGAAATGAAGAAACGGGTACCTCGTGAGTTCTCATTGCCGAGCATCGTTCCCAAACACACCGCGGCGATCGGGGCCAGGGCTGCCGGACCGGCAGTCGCACAGGCGAGGCCCGCACCAAGATAGAACAGGACCGCGGCCACGGGGCGGCCGAGTATCGGATTTCGGTGCGGCAACTCCGCCAGACCGTAGACCAGGATCGCCGCGCTGGCCGAGCCTGCGGCGAGCACCACGGGGGGAGCAGCGCAGCACGACAGGACCATCCATCCGGCAATCGCCAGCAGGCCCGTCAGCAGGCCGCTCGATCGGCCGGCCCACCGCGCCACCAGTGCGGCCAAGGGCACGCAGGCCAGTGCCGCGAAAATCGCCATGCTGATCGAAATTAGGGGCGACGGGAGTTGTCCGGCCAACCACGGAGCGCCGAATACGCCGACCATGGCAGCAGCAGCCAGGCCCAGACGGAGTCGCACGCCGAGGCGGAACTCGCCCGGATCTCCCGACAGGAAATGCCGGTAAACCGGCACGGCCGGCTCCTCGGGGCGAGATTGCCCGATCTTCCGGACCGGCGGCATGTCCGCTTCGGTTGTGGGGGTGGCGGGAGATTCCTGCTGAACTGCCATCAGCGATCTGTGGTGGTGTCTGGGATGGAGGCCCGCATTCTAGTCGAATGGGGCAAATCGAATCGATAGCAGTTGGGAGTACCCCGGGCAACGTCCCGAGTGGTTGCCCCGCCGTGGGGCTTCGCGGTATTCTTAAGCGAAGGTGGCAACAATGCTTACGGAGAGGAATACGTGATCCACAACCGACCAGCGGCGCTCGTGCCAGCGGGATGCCTGTTGCTGGCATTCTCCGTGCTCGGCTTCCTCGCAACGAGTTCCGCGGCATCCGACCAGCCTTCCGGCGAGGACATCGCCTCCCTGATCGAACAGTTGGGCGATCCGGACTTTGCGGTGCGGGACCGAGCCCAGGAGAGACTCGACGATTTGGGTGAGGCAGCCTACAACGCCTTGACGATTGCGGCCAACGACCCCGACCTGGAGATCGCTGCCCGGGCGCGATATCTGCTGCGTACCATCGAGATGCCGGTGGTTCGAGAGACCGACTCGGAACGCGTCAAGAACACGCTGGCAGAATACTCAGACCTGGCAACCGAGGACCAGCTTCTGAGGGTTCGAGTCCTCATGACGCTCCCCGAAGGCCAAGGGTATCGGGCGGCGTGCCGGCTGGCGCATATCGAGAACTCCGTCATCATGTCGAAGTATATCGCAACGACCATTCTGAATAATTGGCCGGTCCACGACCAAGGACGGACTCGCATGCAGGAGGCGGTCGACGCCGAGTTGAAACAGAGCGGTCGGCAAGCTGCTCGCTGGCTCGTCGACTTTGCCCGGCTGGATTCGGATTCGAAAGCGGACCCGGCTCCGTTCCGCAATCTGGTGGAAGAGGAAGAGTCGCTTCTCCGGCAACGGTCTCCCAGAACCGGTGAACGGGTGGTTGTCGCCCTGCTCTGCACGCTGGCCTACTCCGAAACCCTCCGCGGCGAGTCGGACCCGGCTCGAAAGCATTTCGAACGGGCTCAGCAACTCGCGTTCGCACATCCCGAGTCGCCGGCTTCTTTCTCTTTCGAGATGGCCGACTATTTCAAGTCGCGAGGTATGATTGACTGGGCAGCCGAAGTGTATAAGAAGGTGTCGGAGGCAGGAGACGCCAGGTTCATCTCCTACGCTCACTGGGAACTCGCTGAAATGTTCCACGACGCTGGACGCGACGCGGAGGCTGTCGCTGCATTGGACGCGACCCTCGGCTCGCTGGGCGGGGAACGTCTGAAAGGCTCCGACATTCTCTCGACCGAACAGGTCCGCGCCCGCAAACACTTCTTCCTCGCCTGCCTGGCCAGGGACCGCAGTGAGGACGAAAAACTCCGTGCCGAATTGCTGGATGCACTCAAGAACGATCCGAACGAATTGGATTCGTTGATCGCCCTGTACCGCATACCAGATCTGGAGGAACCGGTTCGCAAGAACGTGACCGCGATGATCGAAACCGCCGCCGGGCGGCTTCGCCAGGAGGCAAATGCTGCTCCAGAAGATGCCTCGGCCCACAATGAGTTTGCCTGGGTCGTGGGGAACACAACGGGGGACATGCAGGAGGCGCTGAAACACGCGCTCCGGGCCGTCGAGTTGCGCCCCGAGTCAGGGGCCTGCCTCGATACCCTGGCCCACGTCTATTTCTACGGGCTGAAGGATATCGGCAAGGCCGTCGAAACCCAGGCGAAGGCCGTCGAATTCTCACCCCATTCCGGACTGATCCGACAGAAGTACGAACTGTTTCGCAAAGCGGCAAGCGAGCAGAAAATCAAGTAGGGTGGACGGCCAGTGCCCTTGATAGCCAAATGAGAGAATCCATGAAACGAATCCCCGTCGGCGATGTCGAACTCGCCACCATCGACCAAGGCCAAGGCACCCCACTGCTTTTGGTTCACGGGTTCCCCCTGGACCACTCCATGTGGTCGGGGCAAATCGCAGGGTTGACTGACGTTTGTCGTGTCGTGGCTCCCGACCTGCGCGGCTTCGGCCAAAGTGACGTGACGGAGGGGACGGTCGCCATGGCCCAAATGGCCGACGACCTGGCGGCGCTGCTCGACGGTCTGGACGTCGCCGAGCCGGTCGTCTTCTGCGGGCTGTCCATGGGCGGTTACGTTGCCTGGGAGTTCTTCAAACGTCACCGGGATCGACTCCGCGCCCTGGTCCTCTGCGACACCCGAGCGCTCTGCGACGCGCCCGAAGTCGCCCAGGCGCGTCGCACCACGGCGGCCAAGGTACTTGCCGAAGGCCCTCAAGCGCTCGTCGACGGCATGGTTCCCAAGCTGTTCGGCAAGGACACGATCGCAAACAGACCGGAGATCATCGACCAGACCCGGCAGGTGATGATGGCCGCCGCCCCCCAGGGAATCGCCGCGTCGGCGCTAGGAATGGCCAAGCGGATCGACGCCAGCTCGCTCCTTCCACAGATCGATTGCCCCGCACTCGTCGTGGTCGGCGAGGAGGATGCCATCTCCACCGTCGAAGAGATGCGAACGATTGCCCAGGCAATTCCCCACGCCCGGCTCGTGGAGATCGCCGGCGCCGGCCACATGTCGCCCCTCGAAGCGCCCGATGCCGTCAACGAGGCAATTCGCGCCTTCCTGAGAAACTGAATGCAGTTGCGATCATCCAACAACCAGCCACGACGACCATGAACCATGCAGCGAACTCGGTTACCCCACCACAGTACAGAGAAGAGGCCATCGGTACTTGCCCCGCGTATCACGCGACATCCACCCCTCGATGATCGTGATCAGAAGACTCTCGAAGATCGTGATCGCTCTCATGTGAGTTGTCCGGCGCCCAGGACTGGCTCGACACTGGTTTCGCCGTGCTGGCAGACGAGTATCTGACCGACTCCAAAGCGAGGAAGAAGGCCGCAACTTACGAAAGCCGGCGTTACCGGGACTTGTACAACGGTGTGATACGCAACCCAGCATTGCGGTGGTGGTGTGATTACCGATTCTGCGGACGGCACGGCGGAGCGTGCCTACTACTTTCTTTGGCTCAAGGCTGCGTAGATCGCATCCTGCCCGTCGCGGGCGTGCCATATCTGGTCGCTTTGTTCGTGAGTATCGTAGGTCCAATACCGTTGGCGGCCTCCAGGGCTCCCGTGGTGAGGGTGAAGGGCGGGCCGCCGTGGTAGCAGAATTCGTTCTGGAGGTCGTAGGAGAAGATTGCGCCGAGGCATGTGGGTGAGGCGGCATGGAGCCCGCGGATCAGGTCCCGGAGGAATCGTGCCTTGGCGTCGACGTGGCCGGCCGCGAGGTAGGAGGCGTTGGGCTCGTCGCACGTGGTGCCGGGGCGGCGGAGCGTGTCGCGGTTGGCGGCCCATCATCGGAACGCCGAGGGGCGGTTTATGCGAATTTTTGCGAAAAGTGATTCGCGCCGACAAACTCAACAAAAGAAGCCTCGCCAGAAGTCGTTATCTGACAAGGCTTTATGAGCATCCCCGACAGGATTCGAACCTGTAACCTTCGGCTCCGGAGGCCATCCGGTTACTGTCAGCGTTGACAGAGGGAAGTTGACTTAAGTGGTTTATAGAATGGAAGTTACGGAACAACCGCGAAGGGGCCCTCGGTCACCCCACTTTCCACATTTTACATGAAATCCCCTGCTGTACCACCAGTTCTCGGACAGTTCTCGGACGCGAATATCATCGCGGCTGCCTTTGGAATATGCCGCTGATACGCAAACGCGGGGCGCTGCCCCACACCCCGGGATTTTCGGAGCCATGGCTCGGATACATCGATGCGAGGAGTGCCGCTCGATAATCTCTGAGCATGTGCAAACTGCGAGTTAGCGGGGCACTCTCCACCATTGGCTGTCGCCAACCGGTGTCAGCGACAGTCAGGATCGGTACCAGTTTGTCAGCGGTGGTAGGGCTGGTTTGCCGGGGGTTGGGGACAACCAGAGAAGCGTCGAGTGGCGATCGGGCGAGAGTTGGACTATTGTAGGCTGGA
>JAAYAY010000369.1 GCA_012719125.1 Planctomycetaceae bacterium
ACTCCTTTCTGAGGCATCCTGCTTTCACCAAACCGCCCCGAGCCAGCTACTTTACCACAGAAACTCCAAATTCTCCTATTGACCTTTTTCGCTCCCCACCACCGCGCGCAAAAGCTGACGTGCACCCGTTCTCCTGAATGAAAGGGCGGGGCGCTAGGCAGCGATAGCAGGACCGCTATACTGAAAGGTTTTCGCAGCCAAGCCCTACAACCCGAATTTCACGAAGAACATGCGCGCAGCGTGCACGCAAGTTCGGAATCAGGGCTCCAACAGCGTCCCGATCGATTTCGATGGCAGAGCGTCCCCAGTTCCTGTTTGTCACCTGCCATGTCGGGGCAGAGGCGGCGCTCAAGGCCGAAATCGCCTGCGATTGGCCCGATCTTCGCTTCTCCTTCTCTCGTCCCGGTTTCGTCACCTTCAAGCTCCCCCCAGACCACAATCTGGTCGGCGACTTCGACCTGAGAAGCACATTCGCCCAAACGTACGGCTTCTCGTTAGGCCGTGCGCACGGGGAAAACCTCCAGTCCCGAGCGGCGGAGACCTGGCGAATTCTGGGGACGCGCCCTGCTCGGGCCCTCCACGTCTGGCAACGCGACCTGTACTCCGCCGAGGACGACCGACACGCAATCCAGATCAGCCCGGAAGCAATCGAGGCTCGCAATGCCATCCTGAACAGTTGCCCCGAAGACTCGGGGGTGGCGTTTGCCGAAAATGGCGGGGGCCGTGCCAACCGGGGAGATTTTGTCCTCGATTGCGTGTTGGTTGAGGCAGACGACTGGTGGATCGGGTATCATCGAGCCCGACGCGCAGGTTCGCGAGTTGCCGGAGGACTGCTTGGGGTCGCACCGCCGGTTCCACCGGTTTCCCGGGCATGGTACAAGATCGAAGAGGCTCTGGCGTGGTCCGGATTCCCCGTTCCTCCCGGAGCGCGATTCGCCGATCTGGGATGCGCACCGGGCGGCACGAGTCAGGCGTTGCTCCAGCACGGCTACTCCGTGCTCGGGATCGACCCGGGGGCGGTGTCTCCCGTCGTTCTGGAATATCCGAATTTCCGGCATGTGCGGTGCAGGGCGCCTCAGGTTCGTCGGCGTGAGTTCCGCAAAATACGATGGCTCACCGCCGACATGAATGTAGCGCCGCAGTATACGCTGGAAGCAGTGGAATCGATTGTAATGCATCCGGAGATTCGAATTCGCGGCATGTTGCTCACCTTGAAGCTGCTCGAATGGAACCTCGCGGAACAGATTCCCGCATTTCGACGCCGGGTTCAGGAGTGGGGATTCAACCAGGTACGGACTCGCCAGCTTGGACATCACCGCCAGGAGTTCTGTTTGGCCGCTTTGAAAAAACCGTTCAGACGCTGACAGACCGCCTGCCGTGGAATAATCGATCCGCGAGAAACTGGGAAGTATTTGCACGCTATTGGGTTGATCATGATAATGCCTCCTGAGGCTGCCCCACGAACAACGAGCGTGGGTCGGACCGATGCCCTGCCGAAATCTATCTACGTGTGCTGCCCGAAAGCCGCGTGTTGCGGTGCGTCTGCCATGAGGAGTTGCGGGATGTTTCGAGCTTTCCGGCCATATCCTTTGGTCCTCCCCTTGCTGCTTGCCGGAATCCTGTTGTCCGCCGTCTTCGCACGGACTTCCAGCATTGCGGTCGCCGACACGCCGACGCCGACGCCGTCCGTGCCGGAAGTCGGAAACCCCCAAGCTGCGGGGATGGTGGCTCTCATGCAGAATGAGATCGTCGAAGGATTCCGACAGCGGAACATCGAGTCGACCTTTGCGCAATTTCAGAGGTTTGCCAACGGGAAGCTCGACACGTCGGCCGCCGGGCGGGGCGGTGAAGTCACCGGCATCTGCCGCCTCGACTGGTACGACCATTTGATGCGCAACATGATCAAGGCTCCTGCCGAAGCCGAGGACTTCACCCGAAAGCTTCATCAGGCCTTTCTCATGGAGCATGAAGGTCTCGATCGCGCCCTCGGCATCGCGGCCGGCAAACTCGACCTCGCCAAGCGGGAACCGCGGAAGTTCGCTCCGATCGAATCTCCCGAGGCGGCTCTCGATCAGGTTCGTCGCTGCTTGATCGAGTCGCAGATGGCCTTTGCCGCCGCTCTCGAACCGCTCAGTCGCAGCGACATCAACCGTTTTGAGAGCAGCGCCTACTCCTCGTTCACGACCAGTGCAAGCAACGGGCACACCTTGCCGAGCCGCGGAACCGCACGTTTCCTCTGCCAGATGCTGCAAAAATCGAACCGCGAGAAGATGCACGACGCAGCGGCCGCCCTGGTGCCCTTGGCCGATCCGGCACTGCTGGAACAACTCGCCAAGCTCTCCCCCGGCGAACCGGCATCCGTGACGGGAGCCACTGGGCCGATTCACCGCCGGATTCTCACCCCGGCGGGAGAAATCGTTGTGGGCGGCAGCGGGGACAACACCTACACCCTTGACGACATGTCCGGCGTAACAGCCGTCATCGACCTGGGTGGAAACGACGTCTACCTGGAGGGGGCCGTCTCCGTCCAACGCCCGCTTCTGGTGATTCTCGATCTGGCAGGAAACGACACCTACCGCGGCACCAAGCCCGGCATCCAGGGCGGAGCACTTCTCGGCGTGTCGATGCTCCTGGATGCGGCGGGCGACGACACTTACCAGGCGAAGGATATTGCCCAGGGATCCGCCCTTGGAGGAGCCGGAATCCTCATCGACAGAGCCGGAAACGACTCCTACGTCGGGCTGCGCCGCGTCCAGGGGCATGCCCTCGGAGGCGTCGGTATCCTCTGCGATCGTGACGGCAACGACCGCTACCACGCGGCCATGTGGGCCCAGGGATTCGGCAATCCTCTGGGGTTCGGTGTGCTCGACGATCTGGACGGCGTTGACCACTACTACTGCGGCGGCCAGTATTACGACTCCTATCCCGAAACTCCCGGCTATGAAGGCTGGGGGCAGGGTGTCGGTGCGGGCCTCCGCGGGGTCGCCAACGGCGGCATCGGTGTCATCCTCGACGGCGGCGGAGACGACAAGTACGAATTTGACTACATCGCCCACGGCGGCGGTTACTGGCTGGGAGTCGGCTTTGCCCGCGACTTCGGCGGCAATGATCAACGCCTGGGGGCGACGACGAGACTCTACAACGGCGGCACTCGGTCGGAGAGGTTGTTTCAGCGTTTCAGCAACGGGTTCGGATGCCATTACACGATTGGCTTCTTGATCGACGACGCCGGCGACGACTCCTACAACGGCACGATCATGGGAGTCGGCTTTGCCTGGGACTGTTCCGTCGGCTACCTCATGGATTTCGGCGGAAACGACCGCTACCTGGCTACCGGCGGCGGCACGCAGGGGCAGGGCAGACAGGCGGGGCTGGGCGTGCTTTACGACTACGACGGCAACGACGTCTACAAGGGCTACGGCCAGGGCCTGGGCTCCAATGCGATCGACTATCACTCGATGCCGTCTTGCGGCGGCAATTTCAGCTTCGTCATCGACTACGGGGACGAGGACGAATACGGTTGTCACGCCAAGAACAACAGCTATAACCGGCGCGGAACCAGCGGCGGCTTCCTGATCGATCGCCCTAAGAACGCCGAGAGCCAGACCACCGCCAAAGCCGGCGTCAAGGACGCGACGCCCGGGTCGTAGTCTCTCGAAAGCGGCACGTCCAAGGATCTATTCTTGTCATTGAAGCGGACTTCCGGCAGAAGCGCCCATCCCTACCAGGAGAACTCGCATGATGCGGCCTCAGGTTCGTATCCCACTGGTTCTTTTCTCGTCGATCGTTCTCATTGCCACGACCGTGCACGCTCAAACGCTGCTCCCGTGGATCGTCGACGAATCGGGAAACCTCCAGAAGGTTGAGACCGCCATGGTCTTTGCCGAAGATCCCGCCGCCGAGCCGGCGGAGACAGACCAGGTGGAAGGTGAATCGAAAACGACGGGCGAACAGCAGCAACCGCCACAACCGACGGAACCTGCCGTCCCGAAACTCAGTCCGCAAATGGCTGCGTTTCGCGACCAGGTGCGGCGTACCCTGTCGCAGGTCTATGCCTACTCCGTCGACGCCCAGGGCAATCTGCCCGCCGAGGTGATTGAGTTCTGCGAAACCTTCGGAAACACCGCCGAGATCGCCTCCGGCGGGCGCTCCGCCCAGAAAATCAACGCGGTCGGCGCCGTCTGCTGGAACTATCCGTGCGGAGGATACAAGCTGCTGCGGACCGACGGCAAACAGATCGTCGCCCAAGTCGGTTACGGCCACCAGAATCGCCCCGCCCAATTGCTGGCGATGCTCGCCCGAAACCGCGTTCCCCCGTCCTACGAACTCCGCATTGGCGATCACCAGGGCACCGTCGCCGACCTGATTGCTTCGGAAAAGCGCGCTTGCCGCCAGGGCCTCGACCAATCCGCGACCTTGATCGGACTGGCGTTCTACACAGAACCTGGAGAGACTTGGGAAAACGACCTTGGAGAGACCTGGTCCGTGGAACGACTCCTGCGAGAAGAACTCGATCGCAAGCCGGACGCCGGGCGCATCGACGTCGTCGATCGCCTCGCCGCAATCAGCTTCGCGCTCAAGGAATTGAAGAAGGACAAGGTCTCATCGGAAGTGTGGGAACGAGCCCAGAAACACATCGACGAATCCCACGACTATGCCCTGGGTCTGCAGAATGCCGACGGAAGCTGGCACCCGGGATTCTTCGCCTACCGCGGTACGAGTTCCGACTCCGCCGGCTCGTTGTATGCAACCGGAGCAATCCTCGTCTGGCTTGTCGACTCTCTACCCAAAGAACGGCTCGAAGACGAACGCCTGGTCCGCGGACTCGGCTATCTCCACAAGCAATTGGCCTCGGTTTCCGGACGCCGCTCGGCCACCTCCTCTTCCGCCCTGGCTGCCGTCGGGCAGTTGAAGGCGGCCCGAGCCCTGTCGCTCTACGACACCCGCTATTTCATCCCCCGAACCCCCAAGGAACCTGCGGCTGCCCCAGCCCCGTCACAACAGGCAAATCAACCGGCAGACGGCCGCAGCTCCCCCGAACAGTCCTCGCGAAGCCGCTCCACTTCGCGCCGATAGCACCCCGCGTCACTCGACGCTGCCGGAATAGAACTCGCGAACGCCCTCCTTGCCCCGCAGCCGAATCGCCCCGTCGGAGGCGATTCCCAAGCACTCTCCCTCATAGACCTGGCTGCCTTGCCGCAGACGCAGCACTCGTCCGCACTGGAGGCACAATCCGTTCGCCCGCTCGCCGATCTCGCCGGGGCGGTCCGGCAGCCGCCCGATCCAGTTCGTCCAAGCGACCAGCCAGTCGGCAACGAGCCCGGTGTGGTCGTGAACGTCGCCCGTCAACTCGATCAGCGCGGTGATTCGCTGGCGAAGCTCGGGCGGAGCGTCGTCCAGACGGCAATTCGTGTTGATGCCGATGCCCACCACAAGCCGATTCTCGACGGGTACTTCGACCAGAATCCCCGACAGCTTGCGGTCGCCGACGTAAACGTCGTTGGGCCAATGAAGCCCCACCGCGTGTTGAGCAACCCGCCGCGATACGGCCTCCACCACGGCGATCCCTGCCGCCAGCGCACTCAGTGAGATCTGTTCGCGAGCCGTTTTCCAGGGCTCAGTGTTCACCAGCAAGGTGAAGGCAAGGCTCTCCGGCCCCGACCACCAGCGGTTCCTGCCCCGCCCCCGCCCTGCTGTCTGACGTCCGGCAAGAATCAGTGCCGGCAGCTCAATCCCCCCCTCGCGAGCGAGAGTCTTCGCCCGGTCGTTGGTCGATTCCAGGACCTTGTGATACTCCAACGAAGCCACGAGTCTGCCGGACAGCAGCCGGGCTCGGTCGATCGGCTCAGACGAAGCAGACAAGGCGCTTTCTCGGGCAACTGGTAATTTGGGAAAACAGATAAAAAGACAATAATCAGATTCTCTGGCAAGCAGGTCGCACAAGACTTGCTTGCCCGTTCCTATGTAGTTTCGCCATCTTAGCCGGAAAAGGGAACCGCTCTTGACGGGGGCAGCCTCGACTGATATGGAAATCCACCCCGTATCTCGAACCCGTTGTAATCGGCGACCCCTCGCCTCGATCTTGAGGATTTTGTCGTGAGAATCGCGACCTTTTTTGGCACGTTGGCCGCGGTGGGAATCCTGGCCGTCCCGCCAACCATGGCGCAGCGGGTTCAGATTCCGTCGAAGCTCCCGCTCAATACGGCAACGTCGGTCCCCTCGCAACCCACTTGGGCGCCGACCTACGGACCGGTGGCACAATACGGGGGGGCAACCATCCCCGCACCGGGCACCAATCCCTATTCCGGCGCCCCCGCGACGGGGAGCTATGGCGCGCCGAGCGGCAACGCCGTGCCCGGCCCCACTACCTTCGCCCCGCCCGGCACGAACTACAATGTGAATCCCAGCTACGCGCCGCAACCTCCCGCCGGTGTCGTGCCTGGTTACAACTATCAGCCGGGCACCGTGCCGCAATACGCCCCAAACGGGCCGATGGCTCAGTTCCAGGGAACCATCAGCCCTCCGCCTGCCCCGGGTTGGGACCCCTACGCCACTCCCGGCGCGCAGAACCCGGCAATCATGCCGTATGACCCCTACATGTCCAACCCGCCGGCCTGGTGTTACCCTCAGGCGCCGACCAACTACGTCCAGACCATGCAGCGTTTCATGGATGAGGTTCGCCTCGACTACGTCTGGATGCCGGGAAACGGCGAGCACGAGCTGGGGCTTCACGATGCGGAACTGAGCGCCAGCTTTGCAATCCCGTTCTTCAGTTCACCGTCGCCGTTGCTGATCACACCCGGCTTCGCCGCAAACTGGTGGAACGGGCCGTCGCCGCCCCATCCACCGAATCCCGAGTTCCCGCCCCGTTTCTACGAAGCGTACCTCGATACCGCCTGGAACCCTCAGCCCACGCCCGAGTTCGGCGGCGAGTTGTCGTTCCGCATCGGCGTCTATTCCGACTTCGATCGCGTAACCAACGAGAGTATCCGCTACATGGGGAAGGGATACGGCATCGTCTCCCTTTCCCCCAACATGAAAGTCAAGGCCGGCATTCAATACCTCGATCGGCAGAAGATCAAACTGCTGCCGGCCGGCGGCCTGATCTGGACGCCCAACTCCAACACCAAGTTCGAAATCCTGTTCCCCGACCCCAAACTCGCCTGGCGTCTCCGCCAGGTGGGCAACGTCGATTGGTGGTTCTACGGACGCGGCGAGTACGGCGGCGACTCCTGGACCATCAACACCGGCACCGGCGTGATCGAAACCGACTACAACGACATGCGCGTCGCCGTCGGCATGGAATTCGACGACCACAGCCGTTGGCAAGGCTACTGGGAGGTCGGCTACGCATTCGAACGCGAGATCTATCAAATGGGGATGACGACGATGCGGCCCACTTCGACCGTCTTCGTCGGGGCCGGGTTGGCCTACTGACGTGATTTGCAGGGGCATCTGTACGGGGAGTTGCATGTGCGTTCAGTCTACCGCCGGCTGGCAGTGCTATTGGCAGTGACGCTTGCTCCTGGAGTCGCCGGGGCCCAGGAATCGGTCGTGCCTCTGCCGTCGGTGGCCCCGCAAACCGGCGTCTTTCCGGGACACATGGTCTCCCATCCCGACAGCGCCGCTGAGTTGCCGCAACCCTTCTTCGAGACTCCTCAGTACCGGCAGCCGGCGCCTCCTGCTCCCTACCGGGCACTTCCCCAGGCGATCGTGCCAAACCAGGTGCTGCCCGAAGCGTGTCTCGAAGATCCGGTCTGCCAACTGCCGCTCGCCCCGCCCAGGAACCCGGATCTGCCGCCGGACGCTCGCGACGGCATGTTCCAGAAGCTGCTGTTCACGGCCGCCTACATCGATCCGGAAAGCACGCGAGACCTGGGTCTCATCGAGATGGATCTGCGAATGATCCTCGCCCTGCCGATTCCGTCCCGCAAGGCCCCGATGCTGATCACCCCCGGATTCGGCACCTACTTCCTCCAGTGGCCCCGCACGCCCGACTTGCCGTCGCAACTCTATGACGCTTACGTGCAGTTTCGCTGGATGTATCGCTGGAACCCGGCGATCGCAACCGATTTTGCCGTCACTCCCGGCGTCTACAGCGACTTCGAACAGGGAACCGACGAAGCCATCCGCCTGCCGGGCCATGGCGCCCTGCTCTGGACCTGGACGCCCCAGTGGCAGGCGTTGGTCGGCTGCGCCTACCTCGATCGGCTCGAAAACAACATCCTGCCCATCGGCGGTCTGATCTGGACGCCGAACGACGACGTCAAATACGAGATGGTCTTCCCCCAGCCCAAGCTGGCCCATCGCGTCCGCTGGTCCGGTGCTTGCACCGACGACACGCAGGACTGGATCTACCTGGCCGGCGAGTTCGGCGGCAGCATGTGGGCCGTCGGCCGAGCCGACGGGAGCACGACCCGGATGGACTACCGCGACTGGCGCCTCCTTCTCGGAATCCAGCGCAAGGCCATCGGCCGTCTCGATTATCGCTTCGAGTTAGGCTACGTCTTCGACCGGAGGTTCCTCTACGACACAAGCCCCGTCGAGTACGAACCCGACGACACCTTCATGGTGCGAATCGGAACTGTGTACTGAACGCGCGTGGCAGCGGTCTTTCCGAACGTGTTCGCGCGTCGGCCTGCGGAGCCGGAGACCACGCGCCCACGCAAGTTGCGTTTCGATGCTTAGGTCAGGGCGACGAATGTCAGCCCTGCGTTCATTGAGTATGCAGGCTTCGATGGGATCGAGAACAGTCCGGTGTCTTACTCCTATTGTTCGATTGTGGCCCAAAGCAGCCAGGCAATATGTTCGCTGTAGAAACCACTGTGGCCATCAATCAACTCGTCTCCGTTCACGCTGAACACGCCTGACCCCAGAGCGTACCGAGGAGGCAACGCCGTGGGGTCTTGACGATACTCCTCCAACACAAGGCGGTGGCCGACAGCGGAGGCACCGACTGCACCCAATGCGGAATATGGCGATGGCGGCGCCCCGGTGGGTTCGAGTTCACCCACTTGGCCAGCGAGGCGCGACCCAAGAGGATAAGCCCAATTGAGTGGCATGTCCTGCTTCGAATGAGTGACGATGATCGGGCCGTTGACCGTGTTGATCGCAGGGCGGTAGCCGCCAGGACGATTCTCACCCGGTACGCTAATGGCGAATGCGTAGGACGAAACGGCGCCCTGAATCAAGGTCAGGCTGTCGATCTTCCTCGGCAACTCGTTATTTGTCAGAGCCGCGAGCCAGAGTCTGCAGCCGAAGCTATGTCCGCTGACGTGCCACTCGGCATCTCGGAACTCCTGCATCAGTCGTGCCAGTAGTTGATGGCCGCCGAGGTTACCGACCGTCCCGGCGCGTTTCTTCATTTGCCAGAATGTGAACACGCGGAAGAGATCACGGATCGACAGTCCGCCCAAGCCTTTCTGCGGTGAAGTACCTGCTGGTAGCGGTCCGTCGAAGAGGCATTCATCATCGACCGACTCCGCAGGGAGAGAATAGCGTCGGAGGATTTGCCATGTATCCTGGTAGTCCTGGGGTGTGAGGGTTACCGGATCCTGCAACAACAAGGTTCGGAGGCGTGTCACGTCGTCCAAGTACGCTTCGGAGCGGCCTGGAGGGAGTACCTTGGCGACCGCGAGCGTCAGGTCTTCGCCAGCCTGAATCGCGGTCAAGCTCCGCGATTCGGTGTCCCAGGCTTTCGAGGGCCAAACAACGCCAACGACGAAGGGCCGGTACGGTTCGGGTCGTGTACCCGGCCGGGCATCGGCGACCTGGCCCATCAGGCTGATCATTCGTTGATAGGAATTGAGTGCATCGGAGCGGCTGTTGTTCCAACCGTGGGCCAACAGAAAGAAGTGAGTGGGATTGGCTTCTTTCGCTGCCTGAACAAGTTGCTCCACCTGTTCCGCGTTTACGAACCGGCCGTTCTCGTTCAACGCGATTTCGTGGACTTGTACCTCCCGAGCCGCGCGTGCCATGAGCGTCCGCAACTCTCGGCCGGTTCTCCATGCGCGATGCGCTTTGGCGGACTCCAGCTTTTCCTCTGCGTCGTCCGGCAGGTTACTGAGGAAGTCGAGTCCCGTCGCCTTCTCGATTTCGTCGATGGACACAAGAAAGTCCTCAAACTGTCGACCGAACAGGACGCGGTTTGGCATCAGGAACGCCAGCGAGTCCCGTTCGTCTCCTCGGTTGTCGACCACTATTTTGAAGAAATGCGTCGGAACGGCGACGTTGTGTTCCCCGACGACTTTGTAGGAAACGGTGTTGTCGCCATCGGGGGCAAAGACGGGACCAGTGATAATTGTCAACTGCTCACGTTCTCTTACCCAGTCCCGGACGGCTTCTTCCAACAGGCGCCAGATATGGCGGTTGAATCCGCTGCCGACCTGGGGGGCAATATTGGACAGCAGGAAGCTGTCGTCCATCACGTCCTGGCTACGCTTCATGTCGCCTGCAGGAGCCATGTGTCCGCGATCGAAGCCGCTATGCCGATAGTCCGAGAGCTCCGCCCGGGCATTAAGGGGGAGCGAGTCATCTGCCTCGAATTCGCTGTCGTCGCGACTACCGGGGCCGTCGAGTTCGGATCGGCGAAGTTCATACTGGACCCAAAGCGGAATCCGAGTTCTTCCATCGACGGCCACGGCATACCCCTGACGCTCCCGATCGTGGAGAAGGATAGGACGTCCCAATCTCAGGTGCCGATCCACCTCGGCTGTCGTCGCTTCATCCGGCGCGTTTGCCAGGCCTGTTGACTGAGGATTCGGGCGGTCGCGAACCGGCATATGGGGCACAGCGACCTGGGCGTACGCCGTTTGACCGGTGCCTGACAGCATCAAAATGGATGCTACCAGTCCGCCGAAGCAGAAACGCAGGGAGTAGGCCGTCTTCATGGTAGGTTCCTTACCGGTGCGAGTGCTTTGCCAAGCGAGGTTCAGCGATTCCGTTGTTGATTGTGGAGCAGTTCGATGCGGTCTTTCCGAGGAAACCGGGCTCCCGTTGCTCGCCCTCGTTCCATAACCAGTGCAGTGCTTTTTGACCTTGCATGGCTAATGAGCGAGAGCGACAACGGGGCCCGGCATTTCCGGGCACATGATTGGCCAAACCGGCCCTTTGACCATGCAGCCGTCAATAGCAGGCATTGTTGCACAGTGACCGTGTTTCTGGCGTAACGGTTCCAGTGCAGGGACTCTGCAAGCACAGTTCGAAGCGAGTTAGCGCAAGCCACGCTGTTGCATCAATTGGCGGAATTCCATTCGTTTCTCAGGGTTCTGGATTTCCCTTTCTGCGTTCTGAATCTTCATGAAGGCTTCGGCCGTATCGCGGTTTTTTTTCAGGTCTTCTATTCCTTGGCCCAGTTGTTGAGCGTCACGACCGATCAGTTCGTTTGCCTGCAACACTCCCCGAACCGCGCCTTCGATCTCAGGCATGCGATCCAAGTCATCGATTGCGGAGACGGCCTTCGCCGGATCTCGCATCGCCGACCATTGGTAGATCGTCTCTGCGAATCGTTTCATAGATTCAGAAGAGCGTTCATCGCTGGTGCTGGGCGTCGACTTGCGAAGCTCACGTTGTCTGGGAGCCAAATACCAAGTTGCGGCCCCCTTCGTGTCGTTGTGAGCCCACGCCTCCAACACCGAAGGAGAGACCTGAGAGCGGAAGACGCCTGAGGGCAGTTGCTGGAGGATTTTGACGGCCGCTTTACCGTCCTTGGCGGCCAATCGGGTCAGGAGAATTTGCGAGAGGAACGTGTTCTGGTCGGCGGGGCCGCTCAAACGCTTCTCGTCGAAATTCTCCGCCCACGCTTGTTCGAGTTCTTTCGGGAAAGCCCGCTGGAACTCTACGAGGAATTGCTCGGCGTCCGCCAGATCAATTGGCTGGTCTCTCTGGGCCGCCATCTTGGCCGCAAGTGTTGTCGGTGGTGGCGTAACCTCTGGAGGGGCCGCGGCGACCATTGTCGGTGTCCCTCCTGGATGGCCGGGCACGATGCCAATTTCTGCGGTAATCTCCTCGCCATTTGCTGAGAGGTCGGTCATTGAGACGCCTGTGGGAGTGCCGTCATAGCGTCTTGAGTCTGGCGAAGAACTTGGCGTGAAGACTTCGCCAGTATTGTAGTAGCAGCCCGATTCGGCCCACTCCCCATCGGCAAAGTCTGTCGGATTGTTCGCCCGCACCAGTCGGAGAAGCTTGTGGGCGGTGTACGAGTTGTTCATCAGGAAGCCTGAATTATCGAACTTTGGCGTTGCGTCGACATGCCAAACCAGAATTCCGTTGCCCGGCATCTTCTCGTCGTTCCCCAACCGATGACGGTTCTCGATGATAAAGAGTTCCTGGCCGGGTGCGGCAATTCCGACGAGACCGGGAAAGACGGCAACCGCTCCGCTTCCATTGCTGGAGCCGGACGCGCAAAGTACCTTCCTCGCGGGAGTGGCCGACCCGATCACCTCGGGCGCGATCCAGTCCAGGAGCCATCGACTGAAGGCGTTATGATTGCCCTGGTTGGCATCCATCATGTCCAGCCCGCCGACTCCACCATCCACTGAAGGACTGGGATAGCCGGGTCGGTAATCGTAGTAGTCGGGAAGCCCAAAGGCATGCCCCATTTCGTGAATCAGCGTGTTGGGGTTGAAGTCGTTTCCGGATCGTTTGCTGGCAAACTGGAATACGAACTGACGGAGGTGCTTGTCGTCAAACTGGTGGTCATACATTTCCGGCACGAAGAACTCCCATCGATAAGCCCACCAGAAGGACATCCAGCCGGTGGGAGGGCCCGCATAGATGATGGTGATCAAATCGATGTCACCGTCTCCGTCATTGTCATACTGGGCAAAGTCCTCGCTCGCATCCAGGGGCGTCAAAGCCTCCACGGCCAAGTCGAGGATCGCACGGTTCCAGGCAGCATCTCCCGCCGCGGTCGGTTCGTAGCCATCCCGATCCTTCTGCAGATGGCACCAGCCCAGCACCGAACCGTCGACGTCCACTCCGGAGACCACGTTCCCTTGCTCATCTTCGCCGTAGTGTGACGCCCGCCGGTAATAGGATCTCAAGCTCTCGTAAGGAAGATCATCTTGAGCGGCGTCGGTGCCTTTCCCATAGATATTATTTTGGAAGCATGCGGTGTCCATGCCGCCCAGATTAGGGTCGTCTTCGGCACGAAGGTCGTTGAAGTCCACCAGGATGGTCAAGGTCTTCACTCTTCCTTCAGATACCAACTCGGGCGGCCTAGTGTAGGGGAAGGCCATAAATGGACCGCCGAATGGAAACGCCGGCCCCGCCCCAGGCGACGCATTAAGTGCTTCGATCTGCACCTTTCGAACCGCCTTCTGTTCCAGTCCGGCCCCAAAACGGTACAGGCCGAGGGTTTCTGCTCGGGCCAGTCGTGCCTCGAGGACACCATCTTGAGTCATTTGCTGAAGTTCCGCTGGCGTGGGTGGCTCGATCGCGTAGAGCGACAGGCTGGCAACGAAGGCCACCGAAAGAGTGAGTAGCCCCAAGACAGTCACGCTGCGTACTGTCTCCCTTTTTGCACAAGGTTCGCGTACCATAGCTCGACTCCCATGTTAGGTTCCCGTGATACCGTGTAACGTACAGTACCGCAAAAAACGCCGCACTTGGACGATTCTGGAAGTAATCCGCATGGGGATTATTGATATTTGCTTTTCCAGCCCACAGGCCATCCAAGCTTTGGGCCTGCAAATCCGGGCTTCCTTTGTCAGCGTTCAGGGCGTTGGAAATGTAAGCATGGATGAGAACTGAGTGGGGATAGTAATGCAACCACGGCAAGTGCCTACCTTTGAAATGCCGCAACAATGGTTATCCCCGTAGGTCCCCACGGTGCCCTGACACGATAGGAGGTACCATTCGCCTCAACTCGTAAGCCGCTCCTTGCGAATGCCTAGTGGAGTGATGGCGTCAGTCTCTCGACCATCAGTCTCTCGACCAGAAGACGACAGGGAAACACACCCCACTGCGTCCTATCGGCTACCAAGTGTCCCAGGTTATCGCCTCGTGTGTCAAGAGGGCACCCGTTCCAGGGGGCGTCTTGCGATGATGGATACCGGCCCGGAGAAGCCTATCCACACAACTACGAGGACGGAGTTGGTTTGCGGCACCGAAGGGTGTTGCCTATGGGCGACACCTTTCAGACGCAAAGCCCAAGGCAGTCAACAACCTCCCGATGTCTTAACGATGGCGTGTGTCACGTTGTGGCAGAAAACCGGATCGAAGCGGTAGCGATTCCTCGCTGTGATGCGATTGATGGCTCGGACGTGACGCCCAAAACACTGACCGTGAGATGCCTACCTTCTCTCTAATATCGATTCAAAGCGGTGCCTTGCCCCAGTCCAGTTCTTACATGTTTCGGGGCACCGCAGCTTGCTGGGCAACGCCAGAGCCTGGCATCTTCGTCCCGTGTGAGGGCTAGTCCGGGTAATGATTAGGAGCAGAATCTCCTCCAGTTCTGGCTCACAATCGGCTCCTAAACCGATCGTGCAGCTTCTGCCCCACATAAGGGGGCTGCGTGATCTTTCTGCCAGTATTTGTTTGTATGCCGGGTTGCTATCGGACACGTCGCGAACTCCGAAATCGAGCCTCGAATTCTGTTTTGGGGGGCAGTATCTGGGTCAAATCGCTAGTGGATGCTCTGCTTGCATGAGGGCATTTGCAGCGGTCCGAGACGAATCCGTCGGATTAGGAAACCCACATGCTGGACTACCGCGAGGATTTGATCTGCCGTCAGCCGCTCATGCCGCCCCCTCGTCCGGCACCCTAAGCTTCCGAATCGCATCGATCTGCTTGTTCTGATCGACGTGCGTACACGCCTCCATCGTCAGCCGAATATCGCTGTGCCGGGCGAGCATCTGGGCGGTTTTTGGGGAGACATCGGCTTTGCAGAGGTTGGTGATGAAGGTGTGGCGGATGGAGTGGAAGTCGGCGTAGAGGCCGGCGTGGTTGCGGTAGGCGAGGAAGTCGCTGCGCCCGCGGCGGCGGTGCTCCTTGGGATCCTCTTCCGCCATAACGATCCAGCCTCGAATCCTGTCGGATAGAAACGGACCTTTTCGGCGATCCAGAGCCCCTCAGAAGATGACGCCCAAACCCAGAATGCTGGATCTGTCCAGTAAGATCAACTACAGTATCGAGTTGCTCGATTCACCGTCATGTCCAGAAGCCGTCCGCATCGTGCCGGTTTCGGCAAATCGATCAAGGAGACTCCCATGCAAGCCGTCCTGCCCAGTTGCCGTTGCCCAAAACACGCGGCCGCTCTCGCGATCTTTCTCGCCGTCTTCTGCGCAGCGATCGCCGTTCACCCGGCCGATGCCGACGCCCAGCCGCCGCAACAGAAGGACGACGGCTACCGGGGGATTTGGTTCACCCTGGGCCAAGTGTCGGAATACGGCGACAAAAACCCGGGCGGGTTTGCCACCTACACCGCCAAGCACTTGCCGCTGGCCGTCTACTCTCCGGAGGCCGAGAAGACGTTCTTCGTCTACGGCGGCGCGAAACAGGGCAAACGCCACCTGTTGGCCATGGTCTCCTACTACGACCACCGCCGGGGCGTCGTGCCGCGGCCGGTGATCGTGCACGACAAAGGGGGCGTCGACGATCCCCACGACAATCCCAGCATCGCCCTGGACGAGCACGGCCACCTATGGGTCTTCGTCAGCGGGCGAGCCCGCAAGCGGCCGGGGTTCAAGTATCGCAGCATCGAGCCGCTCTCGATCGAACGCTTCGAGTTGATCTCCGAGGAAGAGATGGCTTACCCGCAGCCCTGGTGGATCGACGGCCAGGGCTTCCTGCATCTGTTCACCAAGTATACCGGCGTGCGGGAACTCTACTGGAACACCAGCCCCGACGGACGCCGTTGGACCGAGCACCAAAAGCTGGCCGGCATGGGCGGCCACTACCAGGTGAGCAACCGCTGCGGCAATCGCGTGATCACGGCCTTCAACATGCACCCCGGCGGCGTCTGCGACAAGCGGACCAACCTCTACTTCGTCCAGACGACCGACATGGGCCGCACCTGGCGAACCGCCGACGGCACGCCGATCGAAACTCCCATGACCGATCCAAACTGCCCGGCCCTGGTCCGCGATTTCCGTGCCGAGAAGCGCCTGGTCTATATGAAGGACGTCAACTTCGACGCCGACGGCAACCCGGTGATCCTCGTCCTCACGTCCGCCCATTACCAGCCCGGGCCGATCGGCGATCCGCGGATCTGGACGATCGCCCACTGGGACGGGCGGCAGTGGTGGCTCCACGAGGTGACTCGTTCGACGGGCAACTACGACATGGGCTCGCTCTACGTCGAGGGCGACACCTGGCGGATCATTGGCCCCACCGAGCCCGGCCCGCAGCACTACGGCACCGGCGGCGAGGTCGCCCTGTGGACCAGCCGCGATTCGGGCGCGACCTGGACCAAGGACCGCGACGTGACCCGGGGCAGCCGGTTCAACCACACCTACGTCCGGCGCCCCGTCGACGCGCAGCCCGACTTCTACGCGTTCTGGGCCGACGGCAACCCCGACGAATTCTCCCCCTCGCACCTCTACTTTACCAACCACGACGGCGACTGCGTCTGGCGCCTGCCCTACGACATGACCGAGGATTTCGTCAAGCCGGAACGGGTGGAATGATGGTATGGCGGAATGATGGCTGAGGTGCCCTACGGCTAGCGGACACTCAACGTGAGGGCGGCGAGCGAGTTAGGAGGAAACAGCCTATCGCGCAAGAGATGGCGTGGCAATACGGCAGCTTCCTGCTAGAATGCGACATGTGAAAAGTGCCTTCCTGCGTGTCAGGACTAGAATCTGCGCCCCCGTAGGTAGCAGGCAGAGACTTGCCGTCCACGAGTTTCCCCATTGGAGAATTCTTGCGGTCGAACGTGAGCAGCGTGAAGATGTTCAAGACACTTGTGACTGTCGCAGCGGTGCTCTCATTTGTGGCATTGCCGTTCTTCGGCATGTTGTCTTCCGTGGTTGCACTCGTTGCCACATTTCCGTTGATCCTGCTGACTCTGGCTGCTTTCACCTCGCCAACCGATCTCAAGGGCAGTTCCGCACGCTGTGTTGCGGCCGCAGTTGGTTGGGCGCTGGCCCTTTGCATCTCACTCAATGCGTGGACGGCAGCGGTAGTGACTGGTCTGGCAAACGGTTGGTTGAGCTATCGAATTGTGGCATGGGTCGACAAGACGTGTCCAGTTGCGGTCAACGGCAAGCTCCTTTGCAGTGGCTGTGGGCGACCCGTCCAGAAGCGTTCATTCAGACTTTTCATCGACTGGCACAATACGAAATGCGCAGCGTGTCGGCGAACCCAAGAAGGTCAGGAATAACAACTCAGCGCGAGATGCCCCTCCATGGGAATGGCGTTTCCGTCTGCTCGCGTGACCGTGAAGCCGGTGGCAAACCAAGCGGTCAACCGTCAAGTGACGCAGTCGCGAGGACCGCTACAGTTCGCGGGAGGCGATGCCCACCGTGTCGGCCGGGCCGCTGAAACCCGGGCCGCCGGCGCCAACATAACCATGACTGGCACCACTCTTTTCAGGAGTGACCCAGAAGGCGAACAGTTTTGCGTTCTTCAGCGAAAAGCGAATCCTGGCAGGTGTGCCGGCCAGGCCGGACAGGTCCTTACCGTCGCCCCATTCGAGTTGACAGATCGTACTGTCAACATTCCTGACGGGTTTGCAGTCCCGGACTGTATAGGAGGGGATGGCGTTGCCGTCCGCATCCAGGATTTCCGCTGCAAGCTCTCCACTGGTTGCGTCAACGTTCACAAAGAGACAATTGCCGTGAAACAAGAGCGGCCTCGTCGTCAGCGTGCCGCCGTTGTCGTCGGCGTCCATCGAAGCAAAACCGTCGCGGCGAAGCACCGCCAGGCCGGTGGCGCCGTCGGCAGCCCACGATTCGCGACCATCGGTTGATTCCGGGCCATAGAGACCGGCATCAACTTTGGCTCGGCCGGAGAAATAGAAATAGAGCTTGTCCCCGACCACCAGAGGCCCGCCGGCGGCCGACTGCACGTTGCCGAATCGCCAGTCGTTCGCATCCCATGAGCAAGAGATGAATCGCCTGCGATCGGGACGGTCCCAATGGTACCCGTCACGGCTGTATCCGATCAGGATGTCGTTGCGCTTATGGACTTTGTCACGGCTTGGGATTTGAGCGCCCTCCGGCCCTTGCCAAATGGAGAAGAACCCCAGCATCAAGCTCTCGTAGGGAGCGGCATCAAGGTTATAAAGGGATGGGCCTTCAGCATACTCGCTGACCGGATTCGTCGGGTCGAGCTTGTCGGCCGCAGCCCACATGACGGTGTCGGCAGTTCTGTTGAGGGATGCCGCGATCAGTTGCCTCGGGTCGGGATTCTCGGTATAGGCGCGTGCGCGGCTGCTATAATCACTCCATCGGGTCCGCTCGCTCAGCACCCACACCTTGCGGAACGGGTTGTAGAACACCGTGGTTCGATCGCCTCTTGCGCCCCCAACGGCCAACGGCTCACTCCAGTGAATGCCGTCAACGCTGGATCGATAGACCGTCACGAACAGACGTTTTGGACCACTTGCCCTTTCCGTCGCGAAGTATTTGAACCGGGCCTCGGGTTCGCTGTCGTCGAGCCAAATCGTGGTGGAGTCGAACGTCTTATCGGTCTCCCTGTCCATCCCCGGCTTCACGACAATGTTGGTGCCCATGGCAACGACATCCAGATCAGGCTTTTCCCAGTGAATGCCATCCTTGCTGGTGGCATAGCACGTGGCCGCCATGTTTCCGCCGTGGTACCACATCTTGAAGAGTTCGTCGGCAGGGTCGAACCATACTCCGCCGCTGTACGGTGCGGCGAAGCTCCCCATCTTCGTAAACTCCCAAGGCTTGTCGGGTTTCAGTACGGGATTGCCGGGATAGTACTCTGGCAGGTGAAACGTGCGGATGAGGGTGGTCTCCTGGATCAGAAAGTCGTCGACCAACAGTTGCCGGCCTACGTCGATCGGGATGACCGGCGGCGGACATTCCAGGTAGGGCACAGGCATCGGTTCGCCGGGATCCCGCTCATACCTCGGGGGCCACTGTTCGGGCAAGACAATGCCGTTGTAGAGCTTCTCCCCGTTGTTCTCGGACCAGGGCCTCATCATGGTTTCGACTTTGACCGCCTCAGCAAAACCGACCAGAACGGAGAGTTTCCCGATGTCGACCTGTTCACCGGCTTTGACCTGCTTCTGGTAGATTTGGCCTTTTGCATGAACCAATGGGATGAGGGACGGCTTTTCAATCTGCGTGAAGCCAAGCTCTTCCAGTGCACGTGCCTGAGAAGCCCGTGGATTTGACTGACGATCAGGTGTCAACACCGTCAGTATGCCGGGGGCAGTGACGCGGAAGCTACAACGATCAATGCCGCAGCGCAGGAAGTTGTTCCCGCACAGCCAATCGGGCATTCCTTCCTCCAATTCATAATCTCGATCTGAAAACAGCTTCACACCCTTGACGAAGCGATCCGTTTCCCCGTGGGTGAATTCGACGGATGCATCGTCGCCAGGCAAGGGCTCTTTCGCAGCGAGGGCCTCGTCGGCTGAGGCTGCAGTGGAGAGAAACACCACACTGCCGGCCATCGCTGCAATGATCACCAGCATACAACGCACACTAGCCTTCACACATTTCGAGAACAACTCTGTTGGCCTCATGTCACGCTCTCTCCAAGTTCGCGTTATTTCAACCCGTCAGTAAGGGTATTGTAGTTGGGCTGGGGTCGTTTGTCTTGTTGGTGACACAGAATAGGATCGGCTTTGCTCGGGGATTTCGAGGTTGGATTCCGGGGCGGGGAATCGCTCGTACACTGCTGAGGTTCTCCTTTGCCCCGCTTGCAGAGACCGTGTCGTCGGCATCGACATTCTTGCCGTCGGGCGACATCTTGCCCAGGCGGACCTTGACCGGATTGCCCGAATAGGCTCTGCGTGGAGACGTGCTCAAGGGCCACGCGCGGGTGGCACCGATGATTCTCCGCGGATCGGCCTCCATTTCACAACACTTCTTCGGAGAATCGTCGGTGTTGCCTTGGCAACAAGAGGACATCAGAAGCCCCACCCAAGCGATATCCCGGCGGACTTGCGTTGCTCAGATTACCGGGCAGAACTCCACCGCCAATGCCGAGGAGCAGTTGGCCCTGAGTGATCGTGTGAACCAATCCCCGTCTCCGATCCCTCCGCTAACTCATGATTATGGAGCTACTCTTCCCGGTCGAATTGCCATCGGCCGTTGAAGTGGCCGACTTCGAGGAACTCCGTTTTGGTTTCTTTCCCGTCAGAAACTCTCCTGAAGATCATATAGTCGGGCAGTTGCTCCGACCTCGGAAGCGATTCAAACGACTTCGCGTCAGTGGCGTATTGCACAAAGACATAACGCTGCGGATTCAGCGGGTTGGGGTAGAGGAAGGCTACCTGGAGGTCTTCTGCGGGAAGATTGCCCTGCGCGACGATCGTATCGCCTTCCAGACGAATCGGCAGCTTCGATTGGATCTTCCTGGTGATCTCGTTGGATTCCGGCCGGCCGATCAGGATGAGGTTGGCGTTCTGAAGATCCTCCCCGGTCACCTCGGTGTCCCTTTTCACGACGAACTCACCGACGAACAAGCGGTCCCCGAAAGCTCCGGTAAAGGCGTCGCGGGCCCGGGTGGCGGCCTGCTGATTGATCCTGTCTTCCTCGTCGTCGCCGGCGGAGCCGTAGACGTAGATGAAACGCTCTTCGTAAACGTCGGTCATCGGCCCCTGCAGGCCGTGCTTCTTGCGAAGGCCGCCTGCGGTCTTGCCGGTAGAGTCCGCCCAGGCCGGGCCCGTGGGCGACTTGCGCAGCGAGATCGTCTCCGGCGAATCCTTGGTGACGGCGAAGGTCGTCGCTGGCATTTCGTCGACCAGAACCGCCACGGGCTTCTCGCGGTCGAAGAGCTTCTCCGGCAGTTGCAGCGAGAACTGCCGCACGTTTCTCGTGTTCACCGTCACCGTGTTGGGCGCGGTCACCTCGGCCTCGATCCGCGCGACGGAATTCGCCTCGATGAATTCGTCGATCGTCACCCAGTACGCGTGGTTGTATCGCAGCGTCGGGGTTTTGTAGATGACCCGTTTGGGATACGGATCGAGCTTGTACTGCATGAGCCAATCGTACACGGATGCCGAATCCACAACCGTCCACACGTCGTGGCCGACGCCTTCATATTCCTTGTACAGACAATCGTACCCAAGATCCTTGAGGCACTTCGCCATCGTCCGGGAATTCTCCACGCTGACAGTCTGGTCCACCGCGCCGTGATGGATACAGTTCGGCACGTGGAGATAATTCTCCGCGAAAAACGACAGGCCGTACTCCGTCAGCGTCGCCTTGTACGCCCAGGATGGAACGGCTTCCCAACGATCGTGCTTGAACCGGTAGCAGTATCCGCACATGGGCGAGATGGCCGCGAAGCGATCCGGATGATAGATCGACACAAACCACGTGCCGTGCCCGCCCATCGAACCGCCCCTGAGATAGACCCGTTGCGGATCGACATTGTAGTCCCGCGTCACTTCGTCCATGGCGCGGAAGACGTCCCGCTTGCCCAGGCCGTGATACATCGTATTGCCCCGGCCGTAGATGCTCAGGACGATGATGTTGTGCTTGTTCTTCTCCGGAGCATGGGTGAGCGAGCGTTCCGCCGTCCAGTATTCCCGGGTCAGCTTGTCTCCCCCGTATCCGTGCAGAGAAACAACCAGCGGCGAGGGCTTGGCCGGATCGTAGGAGTCGGGCACGGATACGTGATACGGCTGAATCGAATCGTCCTCACCGGCGCGATAGGCCTTGACGAACCGGCCCGCTCTGCCGTCAAAGTAGTCCTTCCCCCGGTCGTAGTCGTTCATAATGTCGACGAGATCTTGATACAGGACAACGATCGCCCGGGCTTCCTCGGCGGTCTTGGCGTTCTGAACCAGATTCTGCAACGTCAGAGTGCGAATTTCGAGATTCGGCAGCACCTTCTTGTAGAGTTCGGGATGCTTCGCTGCGTCGATGGTGATCAGGCTGTGAACGTTCTGAATTCCCCCCAGCCGGGCACGCAAGAGGTCGCACGTCGCCTCATCTTTCGCGAGGAATGCACGGACGCAGAATTCCAACCCTCCACGATCATTCTCGGGAGACGCGGGGATATCGTCCTGTGCCGCCCGCACGTTGCCCGATGCGAACATCACCAGAAGAACCGTTGTGATCCATTTGGATTTTTTGTTCATGCCGGAACCTTCCTTTCGATTTCTGAACAACAGCCGAGACGACGGCCAACGCATTGCCGGATCGATCCGCGGGCGGCACCGGCAGCACAATCAGTATACACCAGTCGCGGCGGAAGGCATACCAACAGCTTGCACCCAAGAACGTGCCACCGCATACGGCCTAGGGTGTCAGCGACAGTCAGGATCGGTACCAGTTTGTCAGCGGTGGTAGGGCTGGTTTGCCGGGGGTTGGGGACAACCAGAGAAGCGTCGAGTGGCGATCGGGCGAGAGTTGGACTATTGTAGGCTGGA
>JAAYAY010000370.1 GCA_012719125.1 Planctomycetaceae bacterium
CACAGGGACACGAAATCATTACCGCGTTAATCAACGCTCGCAATGCCAAGATCAAGACTCTCACGCAACTAGCCGCTTGAAAAAACTGCGCGCCGTGCAAAGCTTTTAGCTGTTAGTAGCACGGATGACGGATACCACGGATAATGGTGTTTTTGTTTTCGACGATGGATCGGATCAAGTCAAGTATCGCGGTATCGGTCAACACAAGATGTTTGGGGCTGGCGGCAAATACTATAGACGATCTTCAAGAAAGGCCTGCGATCCCGCGGGGAGTGACCATTCACACTGCCCCCGTACGGGGCGACCGGCTCGTTCTGGTTTGAGCGGGAGCAACGACACAGAGCAGGAAAGGCTCACTTGTTGCGTGGCGTGGCGAAGTCAAAAGCCATCTGCAGCATTTGCCGATTCGTTTCCTCGTTCAGACGAGGGCGGACCCAAACGGCATCGCCGTCAATCAGGTCCTCATCGCGCTCGAAAGGCCCGGGCAATTCGTCGACCTTTAACGCGGGAAGACGGATTCGGATCGTATGGGTGCCGCCGGCGACGGCAAAGATGACTTTGCTGTCCGGATGGGCAAACACCGCTCGGTTGCGAACGATCCACCTGGAATCCATAGGCAGTTCGCGTCCAGCTTCCGACCACAGGTAGTAATGCAGGTCCGGATGACCTTCGATTCGCCGGAGGATCGCTTGCCTGCCTGTTACCTTCTCAATCCGATCTGAATAGGCATACGTGGAACCGAACCGGCCGATGTGGCGAAGGATCACGTCATTCTCTGGAATATCGAAGAGACGATACGCATCTACTTCCGGCTTTACCGGATCGAGTACAAACAGCTTTCGCAGAAAGCCAAACATCTCCAGCTATCCTCGAACAACCCAAGGACGCATTGTCAAGAAACACCCCATAATCTCATGGAACCCACAGGCCAACGATTCCACCTCACTTCAGCCCGTACTTGTCCCACACCAACAGTCCCTGGTATCCCCCCGGGATGATCGGAATACCGTTATGCACGGCAACCACGCCCGGATGCTCCTCCAATTCGAGTTGATCGATGAGCTGGGGCTGCTGGGGATCGGTGATATTGAGTGCCGTCACAATCCCACGGTAGCGATCCGACACATAGAGCCGATCACCGGATATGGTGGGTTTGCCGGATAAGGCTAAATCCGGGATGCGGTTCACTTCCAACTCATCCAATGCCCGGCTCTCCCCTTTGGAGACCAAGACATATCCGCCGCGGGACGTGACCAGAGCGCGGTCGCCGAGAAAGGCTACGCCGTTTTGTGAACCGATCCGGGACCCCTCACTATGCCAACTCGCCTGCGGCACCTCACTCGACAAGTCGTACCAGTACAAGCCCGTCACATGCCAGTGGCAGCAGGCATACCGATCTGCGAGCAGCCCCCGGGCGATCGGGTTGTAGTAGAACAGGCCAAGCTGCGAGTCGTCCAACACACGTTTCGGCTCGCTCGGATTGCCCACATCGACGATATGCAGCGTGCTCGGCCCGACGTGCAACAGGGCGTACTTGCCCGCAACCACCACCTGCCGAACCGAATCGTTGGGCACCCGGTAACGGCCTAAGGCCTCTAACCGTCCCATACCGGTGTGTTTCCAGATCGACAGACCGCCGTCACCTTCCGCCACACACACCCGGCCTTCCCCGGCAGCAACCCCCAAGGCAAAGCCGCCGGTCGGATAGGTTGCCAGCGGGCGGATCTCCGAACCGATCTCGACGGCGTGGAGGCCCGCATTCCCGCAGGCGACGAAGGCCACATCCCCATCGAAATCGACCGCGTGAACCTGGCCAGCCGGGCGATAGACGCGGAAGCGCGGATCGCGGGTCGGTGCAGGACGAGGGCCGACGGTGAGCGGGATGTTCTTTTGGGTATCTTGACGCGTTAGCGACGTATCCCACGCGAGCGAATGCACGTCGGACCAAGCGCCCGCGACGAAGACCCGGTCGTCGCCGAATGTGACTCCGGCGGCCGGGCTGGGGTCGTTGGACTTGTGGATGAAAGGCAGCCCGCGATGGCAGACAACCCGCGGCTCGCTTGGACTGGCGATATCGACGACCAACAGGCCGTTGTAGGTATCGGCCACAAAGGCATAGCGATCGGTGACCTTCACGTCCCACATGTCCATCCCCAGCCGGTAGAACGGCGGGAACTTGACGCGTCCCACGAACTTGGGCGCCCGAGGATCGGCAACGTCGAAGATCTCCAGCCCGTGGCCGCGACCGTAGCCGGGGTCTGCCGGCTCGCGATGGGGCAGGCCGCGGATGTGGTGTCCTGTGGCGGCATAGCAGTAATTGCCTCGAACGGTGACGCCGTCGCCGTAGCCTTCCAGCGTGGCCTTTGAGAGCACAGCCGGCTTGTGGGGATTCGATACGTCGCAGATCACCAACTCGGCCGAACCCCACACGCCCACGTAGAGAATCCCGTTGCGGGCGCAGATCGACTGGGCCTCGCCGGTGCGAACGGTGCTCAGATGCTCGGGCTTGTCCGGATTTGAGACGTCGATCAGTTCCACGCCGGCCGTGCGGCAGGCGACGAACGCCACGTCGCCGGAGACCTCGATCCCGGTGGCCAGTTCGATGGTGTCGTAATGGGCGAGAATTCGCATCCGCTCGGGGGAGGAGACATCGGCGATGTACAGTCCGTCTTCGCGCGAGGTGACATAGGCCACTCCCTCGGCAACGCAGAGTTGGCGGACTCGGCCCAGTCCCCCGATGGTCCCCTTCACCTGCGGTGAATCGGGATCGGAAACATCGACCACCCGCAGCTTGCCCTCGCCGATTGCATAGAGCAGACCATGGTGGAACTCGACGTCCATCGATGGGCCAAGGCCCAACGAATCGAGCGAGGGAATGGCGGCGTCGCCTCGTGCCTCCGCCGCCCAGAGGAGCAAGCCCAGCACCACGGTGCGGTTGAAGTTCTCGCCGCGATCGTAGTCCTGACCGTGATCGAGCATGAGCCGCAGCATGCGGCGGATATGGGGGGCCACTTCGGCAATCAACTCCGCGTTCTCGCTGGCCAGCACCTTGTGAAACGCGGCCGTCGGGATGCCGAAACAGAGCTTGTTTCCCGTCGAGCGAAGTGTGCCGTCTTTGGCTGTCATCCAGGCCGGATCATAGCGCTCAAGAAGGGCAAGCACGTTGCGAGGCTCCGACAGCGAGAGCCCGAGGAGGGCGAGACGGTCGGACGCAACCTCGTCGGCCTCAGCGCCAGCCCAATCGAGACGCCGCCAAACGGCTGGATCGAACACGTTCGAGTGTAGAGCCCTGAGTGCCAGTCGCCGCTGCAACTCGGCCAGTTGTTTCTTTCGGTTGGGATCGCGTTCGGTTCGCTGGAGCGCCAGGACGGCCTGCGAGAACTGGTTGCTGTAGAGCGTAAGCGGCTTCCAGGTCTCGACGGCGTCGGGGTGGAGCAGTTCCGTCCAGCGATACGAGTCCTTCTCGGTGGAGTACTTCTGATACAACTCCTGCCAATGTGGACTGCCCGTCGCGTCGGCCACCATCGCCAGAAAGGAGAGGAGGGAGATGGCCCCGATGGGCGTCGACTGGGTCCAACCGAAGCCGACGTGGGCGATATGGCTTCCGTCTTCGACGAGGATCTTCCAGCCGTTGGCCTCCATTCGCCGGGCCATTTCGTCGAGCTCGCCCGCGATGAATCGGCGGTCGTCGACGGTGGCCAGGTCGCACTGCCCGTACCGCCACAGGGC
Source organism: Planctomycetaceae bacterium (assembly GCA_012719125.1). GTDB lineage: Bacteria > Planctomycetota > Planctomycetia > Pirellulales > Thermoguttaceae > JAAYAY01. The sequence continues at coordinate 3,730 of JAAYAY010000370.1, forward strand.
CTCGGCCAGGGCGGCGTGCTGGTCTCGCGATGAATCGCGATAATAGCTCTTGCCGTCCGGGTGTGGGCCACGGGGGGCGAAGCCGGGCTCGGGCGAGACGGTGGCGACCCGTCGGATTCCCCGAAAGACCCGCTGCGCGAGCGAGCCGATTTCCGGATCGTGGGTGGCATCGAAGACGTCGCACAAGGCGAACAGGAACTGGCCATTTTCCAGGGCGACATCCTGAATTCCGGAGCCGTAGCCGTAGGGCATCGGCTTGCCGTCGACCGTGCCCACTGCGATTTCGGCCGGGCTGGAGAGGGCAGCCATGCCGAGTGGCCCGTCGAGGCGGTGATGGTAGAAAAGGTCGGTTCTATCGCTGCCGAACGCGGCCAGATATTGCGTGCAAAGGAGTTTCGCATTGGCTGCGAGGGTGTCGGTATCCTCGGCTGGTGCCAAGGTGGACGAGAGGGCCACGAGCAAGAGAGGGAAGACCGGTTTTCTCCACCGCGAATGGGGTTTCATGATTGTCGGCCGTCGGCAAAGGTTCGTGAGTCCGCGAGACTGCGCAGTTTATCACCCAATAGAGGGGGGTCGGGAGGTCAACTTTCCCTGGAATTTACGTTTTCTGACACTTACTCCCCACAAGTGGCCCCTTGTCTTTGGGGATGGCAGCTTCTCTCGTCGGAGGGTGCTTGGTTCGAGGTGTACCGGTTCACCGACGGGGAAGGCAAGTTTTCTAAAGGGGGGTTGGGGTTGGGTAGTCATACGCGTCAGGCCTGGCAAGGGAGGCGGGGGATATGTTTCTTTGTACACTATCAGAAAAGTGTACACATGTCAAGTATCTTTTTGAACATCCAGAGGAGAATTTCCGGTATCGTCTGATTTTCGGGAGAACTGGGCGACTCCCAGGCGAAAAGACGGCGGCCTACTTCTTCCCCGTCACACTCTTGATGTAGTCCACCTCTTTCGCGTCATAAGGTCGTCCGTCGGCCCAGAAGATCTCGTGGAACCAGAGATCGGGCTTGGCCGTGAACTGTTTCTGCCAGGTTTCCCAGGGATAGGCGGTCTGCGTCTTTCCGTCGACGAGCCCCCAGTTGTAGGCCGCCACGTTTTGCTCTTTCAGGTAGCCCATGATGGGGTCAAAGGTGCTGCCGCTGCCGCGCGACATGTACTCGGTGCATAGCAGGGGGCGGCCGAATCGGCGGAGTTCGTTCACGCGATCCTTCATATTCTGCGGCGGGCCGTAGCAGTGGAAGCTGACGACGTCGGACTGGTCGAGCATGAGCTTGTTGTAGGCGGTGAGGTTATCGTCGCTCGACCAGTCGCCGCGCCAGACGCCGGCGGTGAGCGGCTGGGTCGGCTCTGCTTCTCTGGCCCAGACGAACAGCTTGGCCAGAAGCTTCGTGGCCATTTCTTCTTTCACGTCCTCGGGCAGTTCCGTCCTGAAACCGTCTACGCCGTACGAGTTCCGATTGGGGTTGTCCGGCTCGTTGAACAGATCCCAGGCCTGAACCCGCCGGTCGTTCTTATAGTGGCGAATGAAACCCACGATGTACGGCTTGAGTTCGTCGTGCCGGCCCGGATCGCGGAGGATCTCAGCTCCCGGCGCCTGGAGCCAGCCGGAGTTGTGGACGTGCGGGCGCGGGTCCCGTTGCTTTCCCAGTTTCGGCTGCGGATCCCATACGCCGTCCAGCGGAACCAGCATCACGCCAATGCCGTGCTTGTCGGCGATTTCCAGGAACTTATCCACCCGGGCCAGGAACCCCTCGCGGTCCTGCTCCCACAGCAGGTTGTGAAGGAAGACGCGAACGCTGGTGAAGCCGATGCTGGACGCCCAGCCGAGTTCGCGGTCGATCGTTTCGGGATCGAACGTATCGGCCTGCCACATCTCCAACTGGTTGACGGCTGTGCTGGGCGAGAAGTTGCAGCCCACCAGCCAAGGCTGTTTGGCATACCAGGCGTTGGCCTCTTCGGCCGTCCAACGATCACGAGCTTCGGCCCGTGTGCAGCAGCCCAGCAGAACGAGAGCAAAGAGAAACGTTGCCAAACTCCGGTAGATCTTCATTGGTTCACTCCAAGGATGGTAATGGATAGTCGACTATCCACCCCGACCCGGCCTCCAACCCCCACCCTACAACCCGAAGGCCTTTTCCATCTGTTTCCGCACGACAGTCAGGCGCTCCACATTTCCGCCGCCGACTTCCGCGGTGGCCCAGCCGGTGAAGCCGATGTCGTCGAGGGCCTGGCGAACCTGATCCCAGGGCAGGTCGCCTTCCCCGATATCGGTGAACTTGTCTTCGGCACGGCTGAAGCCCTTTGCGTCGAGCTTGACGCAGCGGCGTCCGAAGGCCCGGATCCAATCGCCCGGCTGACCGTACTTCCAGTGGTTTCCGATGTCGTAATACATTCCCACCCAGGGGCTGTTGAAGCTGTCGACGAACTCGATGAACGCATCGGGTGTTTGGTTGTTTGGCCCGTCGTGGACGTAGTGCATCTGGTTCCAGACGTTTTCGATCAGGATCATTTGTCCGAGGGCGGTCGCCAGCGGCAGCAGCTTCTTGATCTCCTGCTTCGCTCGTGCGTTCACTTCTTCGGCCGTGCCGTCGCTGCCGCGTCCGACCACGATTAGCACGCCGGACCCGCCGGCCGCGTGAGAGACGCGGATGCAGTGTTCGATGTTGGCCCGGCCTTCGGCTCGCTCCGCCTCGTTGGCGCTGGTCAGGCGTTTCGACCAGTGGGCGTGGTTGATGGCGTTGTGGACGAAGACGCCCGATTCGCGGACGGCGTCGCGAGCCTGTTCCGGAGTCCACTCGCCGGCCTGATCGAAGTCGACGCCGTCAAAGCCGGCCTCGCTCGCCATGCCGAGTCGTTCCACCAGCGACAGCTTCCTGCCGTCGAGTTCCTTGGGGATCATGCCCAACTTGCAGGAGAGCAGGATGCGCCGCCCTTCCGGGGGGCGGACTACTGAAGGCGTTTCGTCCGATTCCGCTTCCTCGGCCCGGGCGTTCATTGTTGCCGCCCCCGCCAGCGATACGGCACCCGCCGCGAGAAAATGGCGCCGATGGATCGAAGCTTGTTTGTCCGTCTTGTTTGAGCGTGCCATGGGATCGTTCTCCTGGGACTGCGGGTGGACCAACGCTGAGGCCGGTTATTATGGCCTATGGAGCGGCGGATTTCCATTGGTGGCCGGGATTGAACGTCTCGGAGACGGAAAGAGGCCGGAGTCCAATCCGGACGCCGGCCTCTGGTCATATCCCCTGGCCTCGCTCAGGCAAACTCAGAAAGGCGATTCCGGCTGCGGAACTGGCACCGGGATGCCGCAGGACCCGTCGCGCAATTGCCGGCGGACGCCTGCACCACCTTGCTGGCCGGCGGCTCCCATTCCTCCGCCCTGGCGGCCCTGCATGCCTTGCCGCTGCATCCCGGCGGCCTGACCGCCTCGTGCGGACTGCCCCAGACCGGAGCCGTCCCGCAGCCGCTGTTGCTGCATCATGCCGTTCTGCCGAGCGTAGCCTTGCATTTGCCCATAGCGGTACTGCATCATCCGTTGCTGCATTGCCGCGGCCTGATTGCCGTAGCCGTAGCCAGATTGCGCGTTGTAGGCGTACGGGCAGGATCCCATTCCGCCTCGCATGCCTTGTCTCCCGCCGTTGCCCCCACGCCCGCCACCGCCGCGTGCATAGGCCTCTCCGGCAACAGCAAAAACAATCAAACTGACGGCAAGACCGATTCCGATGAGCTTTCTCATTGTCTGACTCCTCTTTCTCTGCTGTGGATCACTGGAACGCCAAGGGCGTTCCCCAAGGGCGACGAGGTTGAGAACACCCCTGCGATGTGCAAGAGTTTCACACCTCTTCCGTACTGTTTCGCGAGATTCTTGTCGCCTCCCGGCCGGCCCTGCGGCAAGAAACCGCGTTCATAACGACAGATGTGCAACCCGCATGCCAAACGTCGTCGGAAACTCCCGGCAGTTGTCGATGCCCAACTGCCGGGAGCAAGATAGACGGTGAGGCAGATACGGCGGCTCCGCTCAAATGCCGCCATCGATGGCCCAGCGATCCGGCTGGCATTCGTTGGCCCGGATGCTCGGCGTGAACTTCTGGATGCGAGTCTCTTCCCCCATGCGAATCTCGACTTCGCACGGGACCCGCAGGAACCGCGTTCGATGGTCGGGATGGGGCGTCGGCTCGCCGATGGAGACAATTCGCACGAAGTCCATTTTGCCGAATGCCTGCTCCAATCTCGCGCCGGGCAAACCTCCAAACATCTTCCCCGCTCGGTTGTAGTCCTTGGCGATCAAGGCCTCGAAGAACTCCCGGGCGACTTTCACCGCGATCTGCTCGTTGGTCAGGTCGCCTTTCGCAAGTCCGACCTCCTGGGTCGTCCAATCAACTCGCAGTGCGTCCGGCGGAATGTCCAGCACGAAGGTCCCCTCCGGAACCGCCTCATTGTAGGACAGATACTCGAGAAGGCCCATCAACTTGTACTCGCCGTCAACCAGGAGATAGCTCTTCCGCTGTTCCACCAGCTTGGTGACCGGGTTGACCCGATAGATTTCTCGTTTGCCCGGGGCGTCCTTATAGTCCGCGACCAGCGTGATCGGATCGCCCTCTTTGGACGGTTCTTGAGTCTCGATTTCCACCTTGCCTTTGGCTTCGGCCTGGTGGAGTTGTTCCATGACCACTTTGGGGTCGAACGGCGCCAATTCCTTGACGAGTTCGGCGATCTCCTCCTTGGCGTGGAGGACAACAGCGTGCCCCTTCGTCTTGAGCCACACCTCGGCCTTGCCGTTTTCCCAGAGAACCTCCTTGGCGCCGTCTTCGGTCTTCGGGAAGTCCATCCGCAGGCGGGCCAATTGGCCCTTCTCGTCGAACTCGGCCCAAGCTTCCCGCAATTCTCCTCCCTCGCCGTCGAAGCGGAGATGGACGTACCGGAGTCCACGATTTGCCTCCAGCGTCTGCTCCAAAGCGTAGGCCGTCGAGGCGGTCTGACGCAGCGACATAAGCGTCCCTGCGATGGCCACGAGCAACACCGCCGCCGCCAATTTCGTCCAATTGCTTCTCATCATCGTCCTCCAAACGCTCGATCCGAGCAGATCGAGCGGTGTTGTGGTTGATTGCCGATTCTCCAAACGCGCTAGCGCATCCGCCAGAATGCGCTGGTCGAGCGTGTCGCCGGTCGGCACACGCAGACTCCGAATGCGTCTTTCCAAGTCATCTGTAGGATTCATCGTTCGACTCCTACATCAAGGGAGGAACGCAGTTTCTCCAGACCGTATCGATAGCGACTGCGAATCGTGTTGTTCGAGACGCCCAACTGCCGGGCAATCTCTTCAAACGTCAACTCACCGTGAAGACGAAGCGTGATCACCGCACGTTGCTCCGCGGGCAAGGCGGCGATTGCCCGATAAAGGCGATCGGCCTCTTCCCGTTCGATCATCGCCGCGGCCGGATCGGCCGCCGCGTTAACCGCCTCACCCATCGCCTGGTCGGGTGCGTCCCTCGTTTGCTGAGACCGTCCCCTCCTGCGTAGGCGGTCTCGCGAGCGGTTTGCCACGGCCGTGATCAGGTAGCCCTTCAGGTTACCGTCGAGGCGGACTCGCACGGAATCCGACGCCAGGGCCACGAACAAATCGTGCAGGCAATCCTCGGCTCCCGCCCTGTCGGCCAGCATACAGGTTGCGATCGTGAGCAGATCATCCTTGTACTTCAGGTAGATCTGCCGAAGCGCATCGCGATCTCCTTGCCGCAGCCGCGCAACGAGTTCCCGGTCTTCCGCCACTCGCATTCACCGTCGATCCATGGGTCCGTGGAGCGCTCCCACACCTATATGACGTTCACGGGGGGCGGTCTGGTCTATTCGGAAGCCTCCGGCCGCGTCCCTCACTCCTTCAACTTCACGGAGACCCAGGGCTCAAAGATGACCGTATCGTCCGCATGTCGTAATCCCACCTGATACCACACTGTGGAACTGGGGAAATCGTCACGCCAGGCCACAAACGTCCCCTCCTCCGTCTCCAGCCCGTCCATGTAGAACCGCTCCGCAGCTTCCTCCTCTTGGCGGAATCGGCACACGGGCTGCCAATCGTCAGCGGCCTCCCAGTGGATCGAGACGGTCACCAGCTCGTCGTCGCTCTCCAGCGCCCCGCGGATGCGCGGCACTCCGTCGACGAAGTCCCGGCAGCGCTCCACCTCCGCATCGAGCCGCGCGTAATAGGCATCCACCAGCCCTTCGAAGTCATAGCCGCACGCCTGGAAGAGGTCTCGCCACAACTCCGGCCCCGACAGGTTCTCGGGGGCGCCTTCGCGAGCCATGGCTCGGGCGATCTTGCCGACCGCGGCCTCGCCATGCCGGGCGACTAACTCGGCAACAAACAGTTCGCCGAGCGGATAGACGAGGTTGCCGTCTTGTCGCGCCGCCAGCAGCGAATTGTCCACGAGCTCCTCCATGTCGACCTCGTTGCGATCTCGCATCACCGCCGCGATGCGCCGCAACCCGGCGACGTCCCGGCCGGAGTCGAACAGTTCGTACTCCACGTACGAGGCAACCCCTTCATGGAAGAACCGCGTTGAGTTGAATTGCTCGGTCAGCCGCGTGTCGGACAGGCGCTCCAGGAAGACGTGAGCCGTCTCATGCCCCAGGATCGACTCCAGTTCGGGAAGCTCCTCGCTGACCGCCAGGTTAAGGCGGATCTTGTCCCAGTAGGCCAACCCCGCGTGGCGCGGCAGCAGGCTCGTGGCGTCGACCACAATCGGCTCGCCCGCTTCGGCGGCAAAGAACTGCCGCACCTTGTCGTAGACCTGGTCGGCGGCAGCAACCAGCGGCAGCACGCGGCCTGCGAGGTTGGTGGGATAGGCAAATTCGTAGCAGCGACTGCGCGCCCGCGACGTGCTCCAGCTTGGGTACTCGACCGTAACCGCACCGGGATCGCCTCCCTCGGTGATCTTGGGGTCGTTGCTCATCACGTAGTAACTCAACGAAACGGCCACAACTCCCACCAGGAGGCTGCCGACCAGCAGGAAACCGCTCCCCACGCGACTCCGCGTGAGCCGCTGGAAGCCCCGCATCATCGCGTCTCCCCAGCCCAGGAACAACACGTAAGCCGTGAACATCAACACGCCGCCCAGGGCGGCCTGAACCGCCAGAAGCCGTTGGGGAACGATCCACTCCTGGCCCTCGATTTGCGGTTGCGAGAGGGCCAGCACGTCGAGCACTGCGATCGACGGCATGAACTCGTGAACCAGAATGTAGGCCCAGAACAACAGCCCGATGAGCAGCCAGCCGAACCGCCGCAAAAACGAACAAGCCAGGCCCAGGCTGAGGATCACCATCGCCTGGCACATTCGCATCCCCACGGCCGTGAACCAGAACCCGAGATGGAACGACGTATCGAGCGACGTGCGCGAGAAGGCGTGGAACAGCAGGGTAGTGGCCGCGTCCAGAACCGTCAGCACCAGCAGGACCAACACGGCCGCGGCAATCTTGACGGCAAACACCCGGCTCCGCGAAACCGGCAGCGAATCCAGGAACTCCATCGTGCCTTCGTCGTATTCGCGAACCAGCAGCCCCGACGCCAGGGCCAGGATAAACAGAGAAATCAGGACGCTGCCTTCGTTCGGCGAGACGACATAGTCCTGGTAGGTAGCGCCGAAGGGCTTCATGTTGGGTAAGCCCGCGATCAACTCGTACACGATCCCCAGCAACGGGATGATCGCCGCCAACACCAGGAACGGCAGCGTCGAGCGGAGTTCTTTGCGCCACAGGCCCCACATCAGTGCATCTCCAACCGCGTCCAACCGCTCACAATCTCGCATCCCAGGACGTCGACCCAGGTGGCAAACGTGCTATACAGCCGCGCACCCCGCGAAAACGTCCCGGGAAGCTCGCCCTCATTCTGATCGGGATACAAGGAGTCCTCTCGCTGGATCTCACTCGGTTCCACCGTCACCGCGAAGGCCGGCAACTCCGCGTACTGCAGGACGAATCGCCCTGACTCTGGAGCAGGCTCGCTCTCGAAGCGGAAATGGACCACTCGCGTGTAGTTCGAAAGCGACTCGATCGTGACCTCCCCCGAAATCTGCGGGATCGAGTCCAACTCGCCCCGACGCGACTCTGCCAACTCGTCCAGATCTCGGGACCATTGCCCCAGGAAGTCGGCATACGCCAGCCCGGCATGTTCATGGAGCAGGCTTGCCACCGGATGCGCCCACTCGTGCAGCATCCCCCGCACGTCTGCCGGAACGCTGCAATCCATAGCCGTCCGCAGAAACGCCCGGAACCGTTTTTCACCCTGCCGAGCCTTGAGCGACTCCAGGCCACGCCAGGCTACCGCCCCCGCAATGTCTTCCCCCACCCGATCCCGATAGCGCAGCCACTCGGTCGTGTCTTTCGACGAAAACCCCTGCCGGCCGCCGTAGGCAGCACGCAATTCGAGCTGCTTCCGATCTCGCGGCGCGCTGCATTCGTCGCGGCCCGTCCAATAGATGGAGAAGCCGTCGAGCACCCACAGATTCGGCTCGCGCAAGAGCCGCTCTTCCGACCAGAGAATCAGAACCTCGCGCAGCAACCATCCCAGGAAACGGCCGTCCTCCCAGTCTTTGCTGCGGAAATTGGCCCGCACCAGCAAACCCTCGGCGTTCTCCAACTCGGCCCGTTCGAACTTGTCGGCGTCGAGATCGCCCCACTGCGTGATGAAGATCGGCGGTGGATCCGCCAGGCCGAGATACCCCTGCATCGCGGCCACCTCGTCGGCAACGAGCTGCGCCAGTTCCAGTCCCCGGTCGTCGTCCGCTTCATCCTCCGACGAGACGGTGACCGTCACCTCGCCGCAGCTTGCGGCAATGCCGCCGGGCAGATCGAACGGCTCCTTCTCGACGCGTTTGTCGTAAACGCTGACCGACACCATGAACGCCAGGATCACCGCCGCCACCGTGATCTTCTCGCGGTGCGACATCTTCTCGGCCAGCAGCGTGGCTACGTTGCCCTCGCGCACCAGCGCGAGGCTCAGCGTCAACAGAACCAGGACAGAACCAATCGCCAGAGTCACCAGTAGGGCCTGCTGGGGAAACACGACGCGTTCAAAAGCAAATTGCCCGTCGACCAGTTCAAAGGGGCCGAACCGGGCCAGTTCCACCTGCGTCAGCGCATCGATCGCGTACAAACCCAGGTAGGCGACGATGTAGATGGCGACCCGATAACGCCCCAGGAGCCCCATCATGAAGAAGAACGAATACAGGCACCAACTGAACGCCAGCGCTCTGGACGCCATGATCGCCAGGAATCTCCCCGTGAGCGACTCGCTGCGGAGGCTGATCAGCGTGCAGACGGCAAACACCAGGCCGACCGAGCAGACCACGAAGGCCAGCCCCAACAGGTACTTGACCACGATCATCCGCCCCCGCGAAACGGGCAGCGACTCGATGAACAACTGGGTCTTGGATTGGTATTCGCGGACCACCAACCGGTTGCACAGCACCAGCACGCCGAGCGGCAGCAGGGCCATCAAGAAACGCCGCAAGGCCTCGAACCGGCTGCCCGAATCATCCAGCAGAACCACCGCCAGAATCAGCAGCAAACCGACTCCGGAAATGCCGGCGATGAGCAGCAGCGGCAGCCAGTGTTGACGCAGCTCTTTGAGAATCAGGGCTCTCGTCATAGGTTGGGCGTCGCCTCGGCGGTCATGGCGATGAAAATATCCTCCAGCGAAAGCCGTCGAACCTTGCGAGTTCCAAACGGAACGTCGCGCCAGGCTTCCGGGTCGCCGTAGACGACCGATGAGGTCCCGTTGCCGGAAAACCCGTCCCTCATCACCACGAAACCACGTGCGGCCGCCAGTTCGCAGAACTCCCACCGGGCGGCATACGTGTCGACTGCGAGTTCTGCCGTGACGGGAACCGACGGATCATCGACCGCCGATTCCACGGCGTCCCCGGCCGTCGGTTCATTTGCGCCAACATCGGCCGTCCCGGGCCCGTCCGTCGGCGGCAAGTGATCCACTTCCCGCACCGATTCCTGTAACGTGCGGATGTCGCCCTCGTAGCGCATGCCGCCGTTGTGGATGATGCCCACGCGATCGGCGACCCTTTCGACTTCGTCCACCAGATGCGACGAAAAGAACGTGGTGCGGCTGTGACTTCTTGCCTGCCGGCTGATGATCTCCAGAAACTCCCGCCGCGTGGCCGGGTCGAGACCCGAGGTCGGCTCGTCGAGGATCAGAATCGGAGGCCGGTGCGCCAGTGCCAGGGCCAGCGCCAGCTTCACTCGCATCCCGCCCGACAGGTGCGACACCCGCCGCTTCGGCGGCAGATCAAGCAAACTGAGCAACCGGGCGAATTCGTCGTGGTCCCAGGTCGGATAGAACCCGGAGACAAACCGGCCCAACGCCCGGCAGCTCATCCAGGGATAGAAATGCTGCTCCTGCGAAACGTAGCCGATCCGCTGCTTCTGCCTGGCCCGGATTCGGCGCCCGCGATAGCCCAGCAGTTCGATGCGGCCGCGGGCGGGCGTGATGATCCCCATCATCGCCCGAATGGCCGTCGTCTTCCCGGCCCCATTCCGCCCCAGAAAACCGTAGATTTCCCCCGCACGGACCGTCAAGTTCAACCCGTCGACCGCCCGCAGCTTCCCGTAGGAAACCCGCAGGTCCTCGATCCGCAGGATCACTTCCGGCTCGGTTACACCCACCTCGCCGTTTTGCAGTTCTTCACAAACCACCGCAACGACCCCTTTCCATTACACCATTTCCTTTCCGAAAATCATACGCCGGCAGCCGAAACAACACAATTCCCGCCCCGATTGAGTCCTATAGATAGCATCCGAAACCCACCCCATGGCTTCAAAATCCCCCCGAATCACGCTACAACATGGGCAGACAACGACTTTACCACCGGCCCGATTCTCGTATGCGAGGAAGACACCCATGGCGACGAGAACTCTCGTTTCAGCACTTGCAGCTCTACTTCTGGCGACCGCTCACGCCCCGGCCGACGACGCCGTGCCCAAGGTTCGCGTCGAATCCATCCGCCGCGCCTTCCACAACGGCGAGCACAACGCCTTCACCGACCTGGTTCGCTTTCAGGACAAGCTCTACCTCACCTTCCGCAGTTGCCCCGACGGGCACATGGTCAACCCCACCGCCTCGGTTATCATCTTGACCAGCAGCGACGGCCGCGAGTGGGAACAAGTCCATCGCTTTCATGTGGAGGAACGTGACACCCGCGATCCCCACTTCCTCGTCTTTCAGAACAAGCTCTTCGTCTACACCGGCACCTGGTGGAGCGGCAAGACAACCATTCCGGTCAGCGATTACGACCTGAACAAGCACCTGGGCTTCGCCGCCTGGACCGAAGACGGTAAGACCTGGCAAAGCCCCGTCATGCTCGACGGCACCTTCGGCCATTACATCTGGCGAGCCGCCGCCCACGACGGCAAAGCCTACCTCTGCGGGCGCCGCAAGATCGGCTTCGCCGAAGGGCCGCGCGGCGAAGGGCACGCCGTCGAATCCCTCATGCTCGAAAGCGACGACGGCCTGATCTGGCGCAAGCGGGCCGTGTTCCAGGAGATCGACGGCGACGAAACCGCCTTTCTGTTCGAGCCGGACGGCAGCGTCGTCGCGATCGGCCGCCGCGGCGGCGGCAACGCCCAATTGCTTCGCTCCAGGCCGCCCTATACCGAGTGGGAACGCAAAGACCTCGATCGCTACGTCGGCGGCCCGGTGATCGTCAAGTGGGGCGACCGCTATGTCGTCGGCGGGCGACATTCGACCAAGGACCGCGGCCCCAAGACCTCCCTCTGCTGGCTCGTCGGCGACGGGCTCCAAGAATTTGCAGAACTCCCCAGCGGAGGCGATAATTCCTATCCGGGCTTTGTCGAACTCGGACCCGGCCGGGCCCTCGTTTCCTGGTACTCGAGCCACGAGAAGGACGAGTCGGGGAAGACGATGACCGCGATCTACCTCGCCGAACTTGTTCTCGAATAACTGAATTCCCTCCCCAGCAAGCGGAGCGAGCAAGGGGGAGGGCAGGGGAGGGGGCAGAAGCTCCCACCAAAGAAATCACAACAACAGACATTTTCCCAAACCACCATCCACACCAAGAGGACCACAATATGAACAACTCCCATCACCATCCGCAGCGTCCAAACGGAGTCTCGCGCCGGCAGTTTCTCGCCGGGCTTGCCGCAACCACCGCCTTCTCGATCGTTCCCCGGCATGTGTTGGGGGGCGAAGGGAATGTTGCTCCCAGCGAGAAGACGACCCTCGCCGGAATCGGCGTCGGCGGCCAGGGCATCCAGAACATGCTCCGCTTCGCCGGGTTCCCCGAGGTCCAGATCACGGCCGTTTGCGACGTGGAGCGGGAATGCGACCGCTACATGTCGTGGAACTGGAGCCAGGGCAAGGATACCCGCCTCTCCGGGCGAGATCCGGCCCGGCGTGCGATCGAAGCCGCCTATGCCGAGCAGAAGGGTAGAGGCAAGTACCAAGGCTGCAATACCTACGCCGACTACCGCGAACTCCTCGACAAGGAAGACGTCGACGCTGTCATGGTCGCCACTCCGGACCACTCGCACGCGATGATTACTCTGGCCGCGATCAGGAAAGGCAAACACGTCTACTGCGAGAAGCCGCTCACCTACTCCGTCTACGAAGCCCGACAGGTGACCGAAGCCGCCCGAAAGGCAAAGGTCGCCACCCAACTGGGCAACCAGGGCCAGGCCGAGAGTGTTGCGAGAATGATCCAGGAGTACATCCTCGACGGCGCCATCGGTCCCGTCCACGAAGTTTATGTGCCCTGGGGACGCGGCTTCTGGGATCCGCCCGCCGGCCCCGGCCGGCCCCAGGACACGCCCCCGCTGCCCGACACGCTCGACTGGGACCTCTGGATTGGCCCCGCACCGATGCGGCCGTATCACCCCTGCTACCATCCCTGGCGCTGGCGGGACTGGTGGGACTTTGGCACCGGGCAGCTCGGCGACCTCGGTTGCCACAAGCTCTCCACGATCTTCAAGGCCCTCAAACTCGGCAGCCCCACCAAGATCGAGGCCGAGTGCGACGAGGTGAATCCCGAGATCTATCCGCGAGTGTTCAACGTGCACTTCGAGTTCCCCGCGCGGGGCGACATGCCGCCGGTCAAGCTCCACTGGCTCAGCGGCGGCGCCCAGCCCCCTCGGCCCAAGGGACTCGAAGAGGGGCGGAGCATTTCGGGCGACATCATGATCGGCGAGACCGGAGTTCTCATGGGCCATCGGCTCGTCCCCGAAACCAGGATGAAGGAATACGGCCGTCCGCCCGAGGTTTTGGCCCGATCGCCGGGTCACGACAAGGAGTTCGTCGATGCCTGCCGCGGCGGCCAGCCCGCCGGCTCCGACTTCGTCGCCCACTCGGGGCTGCTGACCGAGGCCTGCCTGCTCGGCAACATCGCCATCCGCACCGGCAAGAAACTCGAGTGGGACGGTGCCGCCTTCAAGATCACCAACGACGAAGAAGCCAACAAGCTTCTCCGCCGAACGTATCGCGACGGCTGGAGCTTGTAGGAAGAGTAAAGAGTGAAGTGCGAAGTGTGAAAAGCTCCGTAGCGAGTGAAAGAACAGCACTCCCTCCCCAGCGTACGAAGTGAGCGAGGGGGAGGGCAGGGGAGGGGGGTGCCTTTTCACTCGCTCCAACCATCAGCAATCTATGGTGCGTCAAAACGCACCCTACTTCGAGGACTCCGCCATGCAAAATCCCATCTCCCGCCGACAAGCTCTCCAACTGGGAGCGGCTGCCGCCGCTTTGCCTCTCGTTGCCGGTCCCTCACCAGCCAAGGCAGCGGCCAAGGCCGACCTCGCCATCGGCATCGCCACGCTCGGTTTCTCCAACTACACCAACCAGCAACTCGCCGAGGAGCTGGCCGAGACCGGTCTGAAGGTCATCCAGTTGTTCCTCAACCAGACCGACAGCCGCTATTGGAAATACAACGGCCGGTCCGACGTCTCCGATCTGACGGCCGCTCGCTGCTCGGCCATCGCCGACGCCTATCGGTCAAAGGGAATCGAGATCCACAGCGTCGGCGTCTACACCAACCTGATCGATCCCAATGAAGAGGAGCGCAAGGCGAATCTGGCTTACTTCGACGCCATGATGAAGATCGGCGGCGACATGGGCTGCAAGACCTTCATCACCGAGGCCGGCCATTATCACAACGCCAGCGAGCCGGAACCGCCCGTCGCCTACCACTTCCAGGAACCCGTCTGGAATATGATGGTGGCCACCGGCAAGCAACTGGCCGAGATGGCCGAGGCCCGCGGCGCCACGGTGCTGCTGGAAGCCTTCTTCCGCGGTTTCCTGGCCAGCGCGAAACGCACCCGGCTGTATATCGAGGAGATCGGTTCGCCGCGAATCCGATCCCTGCTCGACCCGGCCAATATCCTCGAGATCAACGACCTGGACGAGATGTTCAACCAGCTCGGTCCCTATATCGACTGCCTGCATGCCAAAGACCGCAAGCTCCATGTCGACCGCGGGGTTGCGGCAGGGCAGGGGGACGTGGATTATGTGCAGTTCGTCAAACTCACGGCCGAACGGACGCCGAAAGCACCGTTGATCCTGGAGTACGTGGGACCGGACAACTACAAGCAGGCACTGGCTCATTTGCAGAACGCGATCCGCGAGGCGTGGGCCACGGGAAGCAGGTGACCCATGAGACCTCAGAAGGTGCGTTTATGAATCACGACTCCATTCTCGAAGACTGGCGACAACATGCCGAGCAGCATGGCGACGACAATCTCTGCACGATCTACGACGTGCGGCCCGCGGAATGCCGAGAGTATCCGCACACAAACAAACCGGGATTCACCACTCGAACCGTGGGGCACGCAGGCAATGCCCTGGCATGCCCCGCCGTGTTCTGGATCGTTGAGCAAATGCGAAACCAAGGGTCTTCGCCCGCATGACCTCCTCTCCCCACTACAACGCCCGCTTCCTCTGGACCATCTGCCTCGTGGCCGCCATGGGGGGGCTGCTGTTCGGCTACGACTGGGTCGTCATCGGGGGCGCCAAGCCCTTCTACGAGCCCTACTTCGAGATCACCGACTCGCCGAATTGGCAGGGTTTCACCATGAGTTCGGCTTTGGTCGGCTGCATCTTTGGGGCCATGATGTCGGGCGCCATGAGCGACCACTTCGGCCGAAAACGCCTGCTGATTCTTGCCGGTTTCCTGTTCACGGCTTCCGCCGTCTGGACGGCCTTGGCCGGCGATTTCCTCTCGTTCAACCTGGCTCGCGTCCTGGGCGGACTGGGCATCGGATTGGCGTCGAACCTGTCGCCCATGTACATCGCGGAAATCGCCCCCGCGGAATCCCGCGGCCGATTCGTCTCGATCAATCAGCTCACGATCGTGATCGGCATTCTGGCCGCCCAGATCGTCAACTGGATGATCGCCGCCCCCGTGCCCACCGCCGACCGGGTTCGCCTCTTGCTCAATCAAGAACCGTCGGCTCCGGCAGCGACCGACGTCGACGCGCAGGCGATGAACGCCGTCAAGCAAGCATTCCCCAATATCCAGGTCGTTGAACTCGCCGCCGACGCACCCAAAGAGCAGAAGAAGGCCAAGGCCGACGAAGATGCGGGCATCATGGCCGTCTACCTCCGCCCCACTTGGAACGGCAACGTCGGCTGGCGCTGGATGTTCGGCGCCGAAGCGGTCCCCGCTTTCCTGTTCTTCCTGCTCATGTTCTTCGTTCCCGAAAGCCCCCGTTGGCTCGTCAAGAATGGTCGGGATGAGCTGGCCGGCCGGATCCTCGCACGCGTCGGTGGAGGAGAATACGCCGCGGCGGAATTGGCCGACATCAAGGCCACCCTTGCCGGCGAAGAAGTCGCCCGGGTCCGCTTCGGCGATCTCCTCGAACCGAAACTGTCGAAGATCGTGGCCCTCGGCGTGTTCCTGGCCGTCTTCCAGCAGTGGTGTGGCATCAACGTCATCTTCAACTACGCCCAGGAGGTCTTTCAGGCGGCCGGCTACGAGGTCGGCAGCCTGATGTTCAATATCGTGGTCACGGGTGTTGTGAATCTCGTCTTCACCTTTGTCGCCATCTACACCGTCGATCGGCTGGGACGCCGTCCGCTGATGCTCATCGGGGCCGCCGGGCTGGCCGGAATCTACGCCGTTCTCGGAGCGGCCTATTTCCTGCAAAGCACCGGAGTTCACATGCTGGTTCTGGTCGTTTCGGCCATTGCCTGCTACTCCATGTCGCTGGCCCCCATCACCTGGGTCGTGATCAGCGAGATTTTTCCCAACCGCATCCGCGGGGCTGCCATGTCGGTGGCCGTCCTCTCCCTCTGGCTCGGCTGCACCGCGCTGACGTACACGTTCCCGCGGCTAAAGGACTCGCTCGGCGCCCACGGCGTCTTCTGGCTCTACGGTGCCATCTGCATTCTCGGCTTTGCCGTCATCTTCCGCTTCCTCCCCGAAACGAAAGGCAAGTCGCTGGAAGAGATCGAAAGAGAATTGGTCGACTGAACGAGCGGGCCGCGACGCAATGCCAGACTTCTGCGCGTGGGAAACACTCTTCGTTGATTAAACGAAACACGAAAGGTTGCTCTGGTGATGAAACCCACAATCTGGCTTGCCGCAAGCCTGGCGGGCCTGCTCTTCCTTGATTCCCGGCCGTCGACGATGACCCTCAATGCGGACGCGGCGGACGAACAGTCGCCTCGGCACACGGCCACGGTGAAAACCATCGACAAGGCACTTCCGTCCGTGGTCGTCGTTCGGAACATCCTCTGGGTAAAGGAAAAGCGTGAGTACTCCGTGGCGTTGGGTAGCGGTACCATCGTTCACTCGAGTGGCTACATTCTGACGAACGATCACGTTGCCGCGAACGTCGGCCGGACGACCGTCGTTCTGAATGACGGAAGTGAACGTCGATACCGGATCGTCGCCAGATTGCCTCACGAAGACCTGGCACTGTTGAAGATCGACTCGGATCAGCCCCTTCAAACGCTTCCGCTCGGACGCAGCGACGACCTGATGCTGGGTGAACCCGTGGTCATCATCGGCTCCCCTCAAGGGCTGACGTATTCCGTTTCGACCGGCATCATCAGCGGCCTGAACCGCAGCCGGACGACCGCCGACGCATACCTTCCATGGACGGTTCAAGTGAGTGCGGCGGTGAACAAGGGCAATTCCGGTGGGCCTTTGATCAACGCCCTGGCCCAGCAGATCGGCATCGTCACCTACAAGCTGGATGCAGAGAATCTCGGTTTCGCGATTGCCGTCGATCGTGTACGAAGCGTGTTTCCGCAAATGCTGGCGGCCGAACAGCGGTTCGCCTTCACGCTGGGTCTCGAAGTCGACATGCTTGGCGACGCCGCCAAGGTCACTTCGGTGACCGAGGGAGCACCCGCCGCAAAGGCCGGAATCCGCGTCGATGACCTGATAACCGGCATTGGCGACTTCACGATCCGTCACGGGCTCGATTTCTGGCTTGCCACGGTAGACCGGCAGGCCGGCGATCGACTCATTCCACCTGCGGCGCGGCAATGAAGACCTCGACGTCAACGTCGCGCTGAGCCCGCTGGAACTCGACCAACCGATTCCCAGGAAAGGCATGACCGGCGGTCTCGATTACGCCGCCTACCGGGGGAAATGGAGGTTCATCCGGAATTCGCGTAGGGTGCGAAGTGCACGAAGAGTACCGGTGCCTCTTCTCTGTTGCACGATGACCATAACCATTTGACAAGCAACCGTTTAGGCGCGTCGGCAACAAGAGAAGAGGCACCGGTACTCCCGGGCGAGGATGGAACCTACGCTTGCGCCGGATGAACCGAAATGGATCCGGCTGCCCGACTTCGATACGCTCTCCCCCGTTGAGATGGGCCGTACCGAAAAACCATCGGCCGGTACCTACAGAGCAGGGCGCGAATGGTTTGGGCTCAGGTTCAGCGGATTCCTGGAAGTGCCGACGGACGGACTCTACACCTTCTACTGCAACTCCGACGACGGCAGCCGACTCTACATCGGCAATCGCCTCGTTGTCGACAACGATGCAGGCCATCCGGCGTGGGAAGCCGGTGCCCATGTCCGCCTCAAGGCCGGACTGCACCCGTTCACGCTGACCTACTTCAATGGCGTAAGAAACAAGGCCCTCAAAGTGTCGGTGGAGGGTCCCGATCTGGTCAAGCAGGAGATCCCCGCCTCGTGGTTCTTCGTCCGCGACTCCAAGGAGGAAGAGGACGAAGCTGTCGGCTCAAAACCGGTCGATGCCTGTGAGACACAAGCAGCACACAACGAGTGAGAGGTCACCTACCGGTTGCTTCGATACCCGTTGCATCACGACCCGTTTGCACCACGTTCGACATCTCCACGTTCTGCACAAACTCCCGGCCCGACTCGTAGGTAATCGGCTCTCCGTCGGCCGTGTTACGAACCACGTTTGTGATGCACGAATCGACCAACGACCCCGCGATCAGAATCGTGTGCTGCGAAGCACTCGAGATATTGCTGAGGAAGAGCCGATTCGTATCGCCCACCGGCGTCACGCCTCCCCAACGTGGATTGGCGTCACCGATCTTCACGGTGGCCTTGCAGGGAGCGTCGGGGGGCGACGTGTCGATCAGCCCGTCGAGGACGACGTTGTAGATCCGCAGGCCGGAAGCGTTCAGGAAGCGTACCACGTGGTGTCTGCCCTGGGAGTGGCCGCTGATCTGCCTCAGGAAGATGTTGCGGATATCGTCGACTCCACCTTCGCGGCAGTTGGCGGCACTCACCATGGTGGAACTGTCGCTGCCGGCGACTCTCGTGTCGCTACCGATATCGGTCAGCGCCACCAGGTCGTCTCCCGTGTGCCCGGTGATCCGCTCGATGCTGATATCGTGGCAGCCTTGTCTGAGATCGAGCCCGTCCTGGTTGAGCACCGTCTGCTGCACCCCGTCGATCGTCTTGTGCCCCTCGGACGTGAAGTGGATGTCGCATACCCGCCCGAAGCCGCACCGCTCCAGCGAAATGGCCCAGCAGTGCGAGTCCTTGACGTGCAGGCCCTCGATACTGAAATGTTCGACGAAGGCCAACAGGATTCCGATATTGCGCCAATCCCCCGTCTGGCTCTCGCCTTCCTTGCCTGCGTCGGTCCCATACGTCCGCTCGCCGAGCGTCTTGGCGCTGTCGCCGGTCGCCCGCGGATGATCAGCGCCCTCCAGCAGCACGTTGCCCACACCCCGGACGTGCACGTGCTTCATCGGCCGGATGTCGGTGATGCCCATGCCGCAGTTCGCGCTGCGGATCATGTTGTCGCGGCAGCGGTCCGAGAGCTTGATATGGCAGTTGTCCAGCACCAGGGTCGTGTTGTCCTGCACCAGGATCGCCGAGTCGAGCAACCACAGATCCTCGTCTCGCCCCGCATTCTGACGCGGTACCACAACCTGCAAGCCCTGCACCGCCGCAACGCGAATCGCCTCGTTGATCCGCTGGGCGTCCGTTCCCTCAAACGAGTTCGGCGAAACAACCCGCGGCCCCCCCGCCGCATCGTCCGCCCAAGAGAGACGCCCGCCCAAGCCAACCAGGAACAACGAAACAACAATCCAACGGTTGAACATGTGCGTGCCGTTCATCTTCATAGTCAATGTGAAAAGGAGTGGGCTCTGAAGAACCATTGACTCCCTGAAATGCAGGGCCGTGGCTGGAGGCTGGAGACTGTAGGCTGTAGCTTTTGATGCTGCGTTGGCCGACACGGCGAGCGGATTTCGATGCACCGCAAATCCTTGTGCTTGCAACCCTCCGGTCTCCAGTCTCCGGCCTCCAGCCTTGTTTGTTCGATCACTGAGTCTCGCATTGGGTTCACGCCTATTCCCTTGTCGTCCATTCCCTTGTCATTCACTCTTGGCAGCATCAGCGACCTTCGCCCGTATCCACTTCAACATCGGCGTCACCGCCGGCTCGACCATTCCGTGGCCGTAGCCCTGGATCTCGTAGAGGGTCACGTCCTGGTGCCCGTTGACTTTGAGCATTCGCATGAAGTAGGCGTTTTCTTCGTAGCGGCCGAGCATTTCCATCTCGCGATCGCCGGTGATCAGCAGAATGGGCGGGGCATCGGGCCGCGAGTGATAGAGCGGCGCGAACTCGTCGACGATCGGCTGCTTCTGGGGGATGCCTCGTTCCTCGCGGACGGTCATGTGCGTGATGGTGTGGCCGCTGAGCGGGATGAGGCCGGCGATCTTGTCGGCGTCGATGTCACAGGCGGCCAGCCAACGTTTGTCCATCCCGAGCATGCTCGTCAGGTACCCGCCCGCCGAATGGCCGGAGATGAAGATCTTGTGGGGATCGCCGCCGTACTTCTCGACATTCCGGAAGGTCCAGGCCACCGCCGCGGCGGCATCCTGCAGGTAAACGGGGCACTTGACGTTCGGATAGAGCCGATAGTTGACCGGCACCACCGCAATCCCCTGGTCCTTGAGCCCGGCCGGAATGGAACGTTTGCCGCCCTTCAACCCGCCTCCGTGAAACCAGACGACCGTGGCGAATCCCTTCGTGTTCTCCGGATAGTAGACGTCCAGCTTGCAGCGCTGGAGCTGATAGTCGGTCCCGTCGGCTTGTCCCTCGAGAACGTAGGAGATGTCAGTCTCCAGACGATAGGCGACCTTTTCAGCGGCCGGCGAGTTTGCACAAACCACAGACAGTACTAACAGGGCTGGCAGGAATCGCATCGCGCAGTCTTCCTTTCGCGGGCTTTGCAGGTACCGGGCGCCGCACGGTTCCTGAATCTCCGGGCGATGCCGGCTACTTCCGTTCGATGAGCTTCGCCATCTCTTCGGTGATCGGTATGACCTCGAAGTCCTTGAAGAACATCTCGCAGTCGGTGCCGCCGTGCATCTGCAAGCCGAGCTTGCCCGTCTTTTCGCATTCTGCGTCGACGAGATCCGAGGTGCAGAACCCGTTAAGCGTCTGGACAAGGCGGTCGCCGTAGGCGGCGGTGCAGGTGGTGTTCCATTGGTCGTCCTTGTTGCGGACTTTCTCGACGAACTCCTCGTTGGTGACGACCCAGCCGCGACCGGGAATCTTCTTGCCGTCGATGATGCCGGCGGTATGCCAGAGGCCCGAATCCTTGCCGTCGTTGGCGATTTCGTTCTGGAATCCCCGCAGCACCCACGGGGCTTCCGTCTCCTCGGCGCGGAAGTAGAGCGCGCTGTTGCCGCCGTGCATGCGGTAGGTGACGCGGGCGATGAAGTTGTCGTAATCCCTGTTGGAAATGACGAGCCCGTCGTTCTTCTGGTCTTTCTTGTGAACGCCGTGCAGAACGCCGTCTTCGGTGAACGACCACTCTTCGGGCAGGACGAACTTGGCATCCACGAGCTGGTACTTGCCGTCGTCGCCCTTGACGAAGAACGGCTCCCACTTGCTCTCGCCGAGATCCTTGATGCGGATGTTCCTCCAGGCCACCGATCCGGACTTGCCGGCGTGAATCTGCAGGCCGAAGAAGCCCTTCGTCGAGAAGCTGTCGAAGATGTCGACGACCAGGTTGCCGTTGAGCCATGTCTTGATCGACGGCCCGACGCACTGGATCTCGACGTCGTTCCAGTCGCCCACCTTGTTACTGGCCAGGGCGGCGTCGAGGCGATCCTGCGGCGTGTAGGCGTCGAGCCAGATGACGCCGAACTTGTGCCCGCGACGCCCTTCGTCGTAGATGCGGCCGACCGACTCGCCGTCGGGCCGCATTTCGTACTGGTAGCCGTAGACTCGCTCGTGATCGCCTTCGGGGCGGGCGGCGGAGCGGAACTGGACGCCCGAGTTTCCGTCTTCAAGGAACTTGTACTGCAGCTTCAGGATGAAGTTGCCGAATTCCTTCTCCGAGCACATGAAGGTGTTGTTGGGCGTGTTGGGAACGCACTTTCCCACGATGCAACCGTCCTTGACCTCGTACTCGGCCGAGCCGCCGCGTTTGACCCAGCCGGTGAGGTCCTTGCCGTTGAACAGGGAAACGAACCCTTCCTCGGCGTCGGCCGCCACGGCCGTCAGTGCAAAGGTAGCCAGTAGTCCGAACGCCACAGCCGCTGCAAAGAGCTTTCTCATGGTTGTCTCGCGTGGAAGTGAAATTGGTGGATTGGGGCCCTGTTCCTCCGGGGTGGAACAAGGACGTTCATGACAAAGGACAATCGATTCAAACCGGTCTAGAACGGGATCACGGCGCTGCCGCGGAAGAACCAGTACAGGGCGGCCGTGGCCAGGATGATCAACGTTCCGAAGACCTTGGCTCCCTTCGAGGAATCCAGGTTCATGGTCGTGTTCGCCTTGAACTCGTACAGTTCCTTGCGTGGGGCGACTATGGTCGCGATCGACATGATGGCCAGGATGGCGAAGAACGTGACGGCCATCCGATCGAGGAAGGCGAAGTTGGTCAATTGCCTGGCCCACTCCATGCTGCCCAATCCCGGGATCTTGTCGAGCCACTTCAGGCCGCCGTAGATAATCGGGTTGGCAACCAGGCCGATGATGCCCGCCAGGGTCGACGCCTTTCGGACGAACAGCCCGAACAGGAACACGGCCAGGATGCCCGGCGAAATGAAGCCCTGGAATTCCTGGATGAAGGTGAAGATGCCGCCAAACATGGGATGGCTCAGATGGGGAGCCACGACGATTCCCAGGATGGCGAAGACGATCACGCAGGTTCGTCCCACGAACACCAGGCCGGCCTCCGAGGTCGCGGGAACAAAGTAACGCTTGTAGAGATCCATGGAAAAGATCGTCGACGCGGCGTTGAGCATCGAGGCCAGAGAACTGAGCACGGCGCCCATGATGGCCGCGATCATGAAACCGTAAAGTCCGCCCGGCGGAACCAGCTTCTTGATCAACAGGGGGAAGGCCGCGTCCTCGTCGACGCCGATCATCTGTTTGGCCACGTCGAACCGGTCGTCGCCACTGGCTGCTGCGACGATTGCCCCGTTCACATCCTGGTCGCTTGGTTCACCGGCGTCCGCTTTCGGTTCGGGCTCGTCCGGGCCGAAGCCCATGAGATCGAAAAAGTAGAGAACGCCTTGTGGGCCGGCCGCCTCCACGCTGTAGGTGAGGTTGTTGTCGGCAGCCACTTTCTTGTTATAGGCAACGATACGGGCAGCGACTTCCGGATAGAGCTCGACGAATTCGGACTCCATGTTGAAGACCACCTGCTTCGCATCGTCCTTCGCCTCGGCCTCGCTTTTCGTCAATTCGGCTTTGGCTTCCTCGATCGCCTTGGTTACGTGCTCGTTGAGACCTTCCAGCAGGCCGGTCGACTCGCCCGAGAGATGTTCGAAGAGCACAAGCGACGTGATATTCGTCTTCTCACGGGCTTCCTTCTGCATGTCTTCCCTGAACAGAGTCAAGGCCATCATGCCGGGAAACACCACGATGAACGGGATCAGCAGCTTCATGGCAGCGGCAAATACGATTCCCTTCTGGCCTTCCGCCAGGCTGCGGGAGCCCAGCGTCCGCTGCATGATGTACTGGTTGAGACCCCAGTAGAAGAAGTTGGGGATCCACAGCCCGATGATCAACGCGGTCCAGGGAACCTTGGAATCGTTGGCGGGCCGGATCGTGCACAGCTTCTCGTCGTGGACGGTGAGGAATTTCTGAAGGGGGCTGGCGTCCTGGATCTCGGCGGCAATTTCCGCGTTGGGGGCGATGGCAGCCGGATCGGCCGCGTCGAGAGCACCGAGGGCGAAGAACAAGATCATGCCTCCCCCGATGATCAGGGCCGAACCCTGCAGCAGGTCGGCCCAGGCACAGGCCTTCAAGCCGCCGAACATGACGTACACCGCGGCAAGCGAGCCGATGGCAATCGACGCGGTCTGCAGGTTCACCAGGGGATGCTCGACGAGCACGTCGACCAGCTTGGCCCCCGAGTAGATGACGGCCGAGATGTTCACCACCACGAGCATCATCATGGTGAAGAGGGACATCACCAGTCGAGCATACTGGTTGTAGCGGTGCTCGAGGAATTCGGGGATCGTGTAGATCCCTGCTCGCAGGAACTTGGGCAGGAAGAAGAATGCGACGAAAACCAACGTCACGGCCGCCAACCATTCATAGCCCGCGATGGCCAGCCCTACTTCTCGGGCAGCGTCGCCCGACATGCCCACGAACTGCTCCGTCGAGATATTGGCCGCGATCAGCGAGAAGCCGATCAGCCACCAACTGAGTCCGCGTCCGGCCAGGAAGTAGGATTCGCTGTCTTTTTCTTCCCGGCTCATCCACATGCCAATGGCAATGACCGAGGCGATGAAAGCAACGAAGACAACCGTATCGACAAGATAAAGTCCCATACTACGTCCCTTTACACGTCCTGCATGTTCCCGAAGGCCGGGCCGACGGCCCTACTTCGCAAAGAACTTGTACACCGTCGTCGTCCGATACTCCTCGCCCGGCCTCAGAATCGTCGAGGGAAAGTCGGGTTGGTTCGGCGAATTGGGAAAATGCTGCGTCTCCAGGCACATCCCGTTGCGGAAGTTGTAGACCTTGCCGCCTTTTCCCACGTTCGACCCGTCGAGGAAGTTGCCGCAGTAGAACTGCACCCCCGGCTCCGTCGTGTAGACCTCCATCACCCGCCCCGTCTTCGGCTCGTAAACGCTCGCCGCCAACGTCAGATCGTTGCCCTTCTTGTTGAGCACGAAATTGTGGTCGTACCCGCCGCCGAACTTGAGCTGCTCGTCGTCGGCCTCGATCCGGGCCCCGATCGCCGTCCCCTTGCGGAAATCGAAAGGCGTTCCCTCGACCGGCCGCAGTTCGCCCGTCGGAATCAGTCCCGCGTCGACCGGCGTGAACCGATCGGCGTCGATCGTCAACTCGTGCCCCAGGATGTCGCCCGTCCCTTGACCGGCCAGGTTGAAATAGGAATGATTCGTCAGGTTGATCGGCGTGGCCTTGTCGGTCGTGGCCGTGTAGTCGATCTTCAGTTCGTCGTCGTTCGTCAGGGTGTAGACGACTTTGACTTCCAACTTGCCCGGGTAGCCTTCTTCGCCGTCGGCGCTGACGCAGTTCAGCGTCAGTGTCATGCCCTCCCGGGTGAGGGCCCCGCGAGCCCGCCAAACCTTCTTGTCGAACCCGACCAGCCCGCCGTGCAATGCGTTCTCGCCGTTGTTGGTGGCCAGCGTGTACTGCTTGCCATCGAGGGTGAACTTGCCCTTGGCGATGCGATTGCCGTAGCGGCCGACGATGGCCCCGAAGTAGGGATGGCCGGCCAGGTAACCCTCCAATTTGTCGAAGCCGAGAACGACGTCGGCGTAGTTGTCTTGCCGGTCGGGAGCCGTCAGCTTGACGACAATCCCGCCGTAGGTGGTGACGGCCACCTCCATCCCGTTGGCGTTGGTCAACGTATAGAGGTCCACCGCCTTTCCGTCAGCCGTATGACCAAAGGGCTCCCGAGCAATCCCTTCTGAGCCGCATGCCGAACTGCACATAAATGAAACTCCCAAGACAAGGGTCGCCGCCAGGGTGATTGCCGATTTCTGCCAATGGGTCATGGTCTTTCTCCCGCAAAGCAATCCAGTGGAGGGCCGATCGTGGTGCGAGACAGGCGGTGCCGCCAAGAAATGTCTACACGGCACCCCAGAGATGCACGAAATTCTAAGACGTTGATTCTAGTTCTGCCAGGAGGTGAACAAAAGGGAATTATGGGGCACAATTTGCAGAAATCGGGTCAATGACTTCCTGGCCAGGCAACGAGCTTTTCTTGGTAAATGCCCAGTGATTCCCGCGGTCTGAGGGAATCGCGCGAGAACCCAGGAGCGTCCCCGGCAAGGTTTTGGCTCATACCGAATGCCCGCGAACTCTGACGCTCGAAAGCAGGAAATCGTCGGGAAACATGACTTTACGGCGTGCAGGCGCTAGAATCACGGCTCCCTCGGCTATCCCACCCTAGCTCGCTGCAACGGAAGGATCTATCCATGTTTCGCCGATCCCTCACGGTTGGATCTCTTCTGCTCGCGGTCTGGACGCAGAGTGACAATCCATGAGATTCTTGCTGATGCGACTGGTCGCTGTCATTCTCAGCACGCTCTGCTGCCCCTTCCTTCGGGAACCTCAAGCGGCATGGGCGGCGGAGCCGATCAAGGTTCTGATCGTCGACGGGGACAACAACCACGACTGGCCGCGGGCAACTCGTATCCTCACCGAGATCCTTTTTGAAGCAGGCAAATTCACAGTCGACGTAGCGACCAGTCCCCCTGCCGACGCCCCCGAAGAAGCCTGGGCTCAATGGCGTCCCCCATTCGAGGATTACGATGTGGTCGTCAGCAACTTCAACGGCGGACACAAGTCGGACAGTCTGCACTGGCCAGTGGAAGTCGAGCGGGCGCTGGAGGATTACGTTCGGGAAGGAGGCGGGCTGGTCGTCTTTCATTCAGCCAACAACTCGTTCCCCAACTGGGCGGCTTACAACCGCATGATCGGACTCGGTTGGCGAACCAAGGATTTTGGGCCGAGCCTGATTGTGGACCAAGAAGAACACGTCCTTCGCCTTCCGGCGGGCGAGGGCCGCAATCCCGGCCACGGACCGGCTCACTCCTTCCAGATCACCCGCCTTGACCCTGACCATCCGATCACGCGAGGTCTGCCCCGGCGCTGGATGCATCCCACCGAGCAACTCACCCACGGTCAACACGGACCGGCCGAGAATGTTCGCGTGCTCACCTATGCGTTCTCTCGTGATACGAAGGAGAACGAGGTAGTCGATTGGGTTGTGCCGTTCGGCAAGGGGCGAGTGTTCGTGACCATGCAAGGGCACCTCTGGCGCGACCAGACCGACATAAATCTTCGCTGCGTAGGTTTTCGCACGATTCTTGCTCGCGGTACGGAATGGGCGGCGACGGGACACGTAACGTCACCCGTGCCGAAGGATTTCCCCACCGAAACAGAAACCCGCGTGGTTGAACCGTCGTTGGGCGATGAGTTCGAGGTCACCACGAAGATGGCGGAAGATGCCTACTTTCTACTGGAGATTCCAGCGGCTATGCTCAAAGGGAATCCCGAGCAACTTTCTATTCACTGGATCGACTTCCATCGGTCGTAGCACGGCGTCTGTTTCGGCGGAGTCTGACGGCCACGGGTGCATTCCTGTATGCGTTTTCGTCTACTCACCTACAACATCCACAAGTGCATCGGCGGAGTCGATCGCAAGTACCATCCTGACCGGGTGATCGAGGTCCTCAGCCACTACCAGCCCGATATCGCCCTGCTTCAGGAGGTCGACGACGGAGTGCCGCGCTCCAGCCACCATCGCCAGGTCGACCTCCTGGGCGACGCCTTGGACTACCGGCACCGCGCTTACCAGAGAAACGTTCTGCTGAAGACCGGGGCGTACGGCAACGCCATCCTCAGCCGGTTTCCGCTGTTCGACGTGAACCATGTCGACCTGACCGTACGCTGGAAAAAATGCCGACGCGCCCTCCTGGCCCATTGCCGCATCGAACTCGACGGCCACTCCCGCCGGCTCCTGCTCATGAACGTGCATCTCGGGCTGGCCGGCTACGAACGGGTCATCCAGGTTCGCCGTCTCCTGACAACCGACGTCCTCATGCACACCCATCACCATACTCCGGTGCTCCTTGGCGGAGACTTCAACGACGTCTTCGGAGTTCTTGGCCGAAAGTTCTTGAAGCCCTTTGGCTTTCAGCCGGTCGCACACAATCACAGGACCTTTCCGGCCGCCTTGCCGCTTCGCGGGCTCGACTGGGTGTTCTATCGGGGCGACGTCAGCCACCATCACGCCTTCGCCGGCCATTCGGAGACCACCAGGCGGGCTTCCGACCATCTGCCCCTGGTCGTCGACTTCGACCTGCTGCCCCCTTCGTCAGATCAAGGGTGACAGCAACCGGGCCGTGTTGACGACCAGTCGTTCGACCATCGGCTGCTTCCGCCACGCATCGAGATCCATGAATTGGGAATGTTCGATGTAGCGTTGTTGCAGGCGGCGAAGGTTCGCGGTGAAATCGCGGTCGTAAGCGGCCAGGGTGATCTCGAAATTGAGCCAGAGACTCCGGGGATCCAGATTGAGCGATCCGAACAGGCTGAACTCGCCGTCGACCGAGATCGACTTCGTGTGCAACAGCCCCCCCTCGAACAAGGCGATCTTCACGCCGGCCTCGAGCAGGTCGATCTTGTGGGCCTGGCTGGCCAATCGCACCAGAAGCGAATCGACCTTCGCCGGAACAATCAGCGTCACTTCGACCCCGCGTCTGGCTGCGGAAACGAGGGCCGTCAGCAGCAGTTCGTCCGGCACGAAATAGGGGCTGGTAAGAACCAGCTCGCGCCGCGCCGCATAGATGGCCATCAACAGAACTTGCTGAATCGTATGGCTTTCGGTGATCGGGCCGGAGGGCACGACCTGAACGACCGCCTTTCCCGCCTCGTCCAGCGCCCGCACGTCGCCTGTCTGGCGAAGCTGCTCCAGGCCTTCGCCCGTGTCGAGTTCCCAATCCTCCAGAAACGTCAGAGCCAGACCCTCGACGATCGGACCGCGCACGCGGACCATGGCGTCCACCCATTGGCCCACGCCGGCCCCTTGCTTGAAGTAGCGCGGATCGACCATGTTCAGGCTGCCCGTATAGCCGATCTCGCCGTCGATGACCACAATCTTGCGGTGCATCCGCAAATCCAGGCGAAAGAACAGCGAGCGAACCAGACCAACCGGCAGCGCCGCATGGAGACGGATGCCTACTTCCCGCATGCGGTGAGCCGTCTCGCTGCGCAGGAAGGGGGCGCTGCCCACGGCGTCGACCAGCACACGGCAGATTACTCCACGTTTGGCCGCACGAATCAGCGCGTCGGCCACCTCGTCGGCGAGTCCGCCGTTGTTCCAGATGTAGAACACCATGTGGCAGGTTCGTTGTGCGGCGTCCACGTCGGCGATGATCCGGCGGAAGACGGCGTCGGTCTCTTCGATCAATTCCACGTGGTTCCCCGACATCGGCGGCAGACCGACCGTCGCCTCGGTCAGGCGGGCCAGAGCCTCGGTTTCCGGGCCCAGCCGGGACCAGTGGATGTCGGTCCGCTTGTCGACGTCGGCGAGCCAATCCAGGTAGGGCCCGTGGATCAAGCTTGCCCTCTTGGCTCGCCGGTTTCCCAGCCGCGTCTCGCCAAAAGCCAGGTAGATGACGGCGCCGCCGAAAGGGAACGCGAGGATGATCATCAGCCATGCCAGCGAGACCCCCACCGGGCGCCGCCGCATGATGACCCGCACGGAGAAACCGATTCGAATCAGGAGATCTGCCTCGAGAACAAGAACCGTAATCAGGTTGATCGATTCCATCACCGGCTCCCCGTTGCACCCGAGGCAAACCGCCCGATGCGGCTTGCTGTGCCCGAATTATCGACCAGGGCGCCGAAAATGCAAGGAGTGGGACCGTCCTCGGCAATCCCGGGGGCGGATACCTTTGAATCTGCCGACGCTGTCGGGTAAGCTAGGGCTGTCTTGAATCCCGGTCTGATTGGCCCCTTGACGACGGAGAACACTCCATGCGAGCCGGTCCCTTTGCTCCTTCTGTGAAGTTCCTTGCCTGTTTCCTGTTCATCCTCACCTGCGTTTCGTCTCGACTCCCGGCCGCGGAACCCAATACCCTCACTCCCGAGGAACTTGCCGACGGTTGGATCCTCCTCTTCGACGGCGAGACGACCTACGGCTGGCGCACACCCAACGAAATCAAGGCGAACTGGACGGTCGTTGATGGCGCTCTCGTTGCTACCGTGGGGGAGAATAGCCTGTTGTACACCACCAGCCAGTTCGGCAACTACCAACTCAAGGTCGACTTCCGCAGTGCCAAGGGGGCCAACAGCGGGGTTTTCCTGCGGACACCGCCGGTACCCAACGATGTGAAGACGCGCTGCTACGAGTTGAACATCGCCGACAGCGACACGAATCCGTTTCCCACGGGCAGCTTTGTCCAACGACAGAAGGTTGAAGGGAATTACGACAGCGACGATTGGCAAAGTTTCGATGTGATCGCCGACGGAAGCCGCTTTGTCGTCAAACTCGACGGCAAGGTCGTGCTCGAATACACCGACTCCGCCCCGGTCGGCCGCGGCTATATCGGTCTGCAGTTCAATGGCGGCAAGATCGAGTTCCGCAACGTGAAGCTCAAGCCGCTGGGCGTGAAGAGCCTGTTCAACGGTAAGGACCTGGCCGGCTGGAAAACCTTCCCCGAGCTGCCCAGCGTGTTCACGGTCACCCCCGAAGGCTGGATCAACGTGAAGAACGGTCGCGGAATGCTCGAAACCGAGGGGCAGTACGATGACTTCACCCTCCAGTTGGAATGCTTCTCCAACGGCGAGAAGCTCAACTCGGGCGTCTTCTTCCGCAGCGTCCCCGGCGAGACCATGAACGGCTACGAGTTGCAGATCCAGAACGGCTTCAAAGACAACGATCGCACCAAGCCCGAAGATTGCGGCACGGGCGGGTTCTTCCGCCGCCAGGACGCCCGCAAGGTCGTCTCCGACGACTTCACCTGGTTCCACATGACGCTCCATGCCGACGACAAGCACATGGCCGCCTGGGTCAACGGCTACCAGGTCAGCGACTGGACCGACACCCGCCAGCCCGACCCCAATCCGCGCAAAGGCCTCCGCCTCGAAGCCGGCACCCTGCAGCTCCAAGGCCACGACCCCACCACCGACCTGAGCTTCCGCAACCTGCGGATCGCGGAGCTCCCCACGCGTTAGACAATCCATAGGATATGTCTGTAACCTATCCAGACAAAACCAACCGTAGGACAGATTTGTAACCTGTCTCCCTCAGGATGCAATCCTGTCCTACGACGCGGTAGGCTGATTGTGGAGCCGTTAAGGCAGCACCGCGACCCCGTCACCGTCGGCCTTCAGATAAACACAACGAATGTCGGAGCCTTTCCCCTCCGTGTAGTAAACCGTCAGCACCCGGCCGTCGGGCAGCTCGACCATGCTCGGGTAGGCGCCCAGCACGTTGTCGATAGCAATCGGGCCGGTCCAGGTCTTGCCCTGGTCCAGGCTGTAGATCACACATGTGTTCTTGGTCGGCCGATGGCGTATGCCGCACAGCAGCACGCCTCGGCTGGTCATCAGCAGGTAAGGGCAATCGCCCGAGATACCCAACTCCTGCGGCTCGCTCCAGGTGCGGCCCCCGTCGAGCGATTCCGTCCAGACCATCGCCGGCCGGCAGAGCATCAGCAGCCGATCGTCGAGACGGACCAGGTCCGGCTCCAACAGGATCGTCGGCTGGCCCTTCTCAGATGTTCGTTTCGATTTGACCTCAGCGAGAATGCTCCAGGTTCGGCCCTGGTCACGCGACTCGAGCACGGCCGCGTGCTTGTAGCCGCGGCTGTCGCCTGTGTGGTTGCCGTAGGGCGTCATCAACAACCGTCCGTCGGGCATCAGGCGCGGCGGCGTGCTGATCGCCTCCAGTTGCGTAAGGCCAGCACCAGTGCATTGTGAATTCAGACAACCACCCATCGTCATCCTCTTGTTGTCTGTCAGGGCGGCAGTCCGCGATCATGGTCACTCAGGCAAAGACGTGCGTTCTTCCCCGTGAGTGGTCGTAACCGCTTGTTTGTCGTTCAAGATAGAGGTAGATTGTATTTTAGATCCTCGGGGGCTCTTATCTCAGGAAGTGAGGATCCGTACCGGGGGTTGCCGATTTTAACCTGCTTCTCTCAGACCATGGGCGTACTGCCAGGGGGTTGTGATGGTCTCTCATCAGAACTCGCGGATTGGGTTTGGTAGATTCGTGGTGCTCGCCATCTCACTGAATCTCTTTGGCGCAAGGCCGGATGTTTGGGCAGACGAGGACGTGCCTTCAGTGGTGGGGTTATCGGCCAAGGAGGCCAAAGCGGCCATCGAGGCCGTGGGGTTGGTGGCCGAGTTTCATCTCGGCTTGGAGGCCCCTTCCCCGGAGAAGAGGTTGACGGTAGTCGAGCAAATGCCGCGAGCTGGAGCAAAGCTGCCGAAGAGCGGTCGTGTCCAAATCACCGTCTATAAGAACGAGATCCGCGCACCACAGGTATCTGTCACGCCAGGTGTTGTTCCCGATCTGACGGGGCTTTCGGCCGCGGAGGCGAAGCGGTTGATTGAAAGAGCCGGACTGAGGGCGAGTTTTCGAATTGGTGCAGCGGCTCCGAAAGAGAATCAAGCGTTTGTTGTTTCCGGTCAGCAACCTGAGCCGGATGCTGAAGTCGGCGACGCACGCGTGGAAATCACGCTCTACGATGAAGCCCCGCCGAGCCGGCGTGCCGGTGAGTCGGATCTTGCGCGTGTCTCGGCGGTTCCCTTCGTAAACCGAAGCTCCCAGACGATCGATCCGCGTTCGGGCACACTCCTAGTGGAGGTTACGGATCTTTCGATCCCGGCGGGTGCGATCAACCTGGAAATCCGTCGGTCGCTGAAGCTTCAAGACGACTCCCCGGGCTTGTTGGGTTCACGGTGGCGACTCAACTGGGAAAAGCGACTTCTGCGAGGCCACGATATTGCGGTGATTCAAGAGGATGCTGGAGCGACGGTTTTCAGGTCCTACGCCGAGGACGAAAACTTCCGCTCCGTCGCAGGCGACCGCCTGGAATTCACCGGTTCGGAGGCGGTTCGCACACGTGCGGACGGTTCCCGTGAGCGCTATAACCGGGAGGGGCAACTTGTCGAAATCGAACGCGACAACGGAAACAACGTTTCCCTGCGCTACGACGTGGACGGACAATTGGTCCGGATCGACGGTCCGTTTCAAACGTCTTTGCGCCTGGTATCCGACCGCGAGGGCCGCCTGACAAGTGTTCGAGCTTCGACGGGCGCGACGGTCCGCTACTGGTACGGTCTGCAGGCCTCATCCGGCGATGCTGATCCGGGTGAATTGTCCGTATGCTACGGCTACAACGGGCCGGGGAAACTCACGCGTATAGTCGATCCCCGAACCGGAACCACGACTCTCGCTTACGACCGGCAAGGCAGAGTCATCCAGCGTCGCTGGGTGGACGGGACCTTCGAACGATACGAGTACGACGACGCTCGGGGAATCGTTCAACACCTGGATCCGGTTGGCCGTTTGACGTCGATCAAACGAAGCGAAGATGGTCTGGGCACGAGAGTGACCAACCCCGCCGGGTTGACGACGACGATCGAGACAGACCCTACCGGGCGCCTCGTTTCCATGGAGGGCCCGACGGGGTACCGCGCCCGAGTCCATTACGATGGCAGTGGACGGATTCGGAGCGTCGAGAATTCGCTGCTCGGAGAAACGCATTTCGAGTATGAAGAAACCAGTCACCGGCCGACAGCCCAAGTGACACCCGAGGGGATGCGACAGCGTTTTCTGTACGACCAGCACAACAATCTCTGCGGCTTCTCGCGCGAAACAGCTAGGACAACCGAATCGGAAGACGCCAGACGAGCGATCGGCCGGTCGGTGGAAGCGGAGTACCTCCCGAACGGCCTGGTGAAGAAGATTGTCACGGGCGATGGCCTGGAGGCCACGCTTACCTACGATGAGCGCGGCAACGTGGCCACCGTGACCGACTTCCAAGGTCAGACAACCACATTCGAGCACGACGCGCGAGGCAACCTGGTTCGCCAGGTCGACCCTCTCGGCAACGCAACGGAGTGCCAGTATGACGAACACAATCGACCCACCAGGGTCGCATACCCGGACGGCGGCTTCGTACGGTTTGAGTACTCCCCTGCGGGGCTGCTCGTGCGTCGCACGGATCACAAGGATCGAACCGTCACGTTCGAATACGACGAGCGCGGCCGTTTGGTCCAAGAGGCCGGATCGGGCGGCGCCAAACAGCGATACGCGTACTATCCGGACGGGCAAATCAGCAGCGTCACCGACGAGCACGGCAATACGACCACCTACGAGTACAACGACATGGGACGTCTCACGGGTGAAACCCGTCCCACCGGCCGCCGGATCTCTTACCGCTACGACAAGCTCGCCAATCTGGTGGAATGGAAAGACAACCTGGGCGCAAGCCAGACGATCCGATACGACGCGAAGGGCCAGATCTCATCGACGACGGATTCCACAGGCGCCACCGCCAGAGTGCGCCGTGACGAAAATGGGAAGCTGGTCAGAATTGTCGATGAGCGGGAGGGTGTGAAGCAACTTCGCTACAACGACGCGCGGCAACTCGTTGAGGTGGAAGAGCCAAACGGCGACCGGGCTCGTTACGAGTATGATGAGCATGGTCGCATCTCTGCGATTCATCACCCAGGCAGAGGCGTGTCGAAGTACGAGTATGATCGCGTCGGCAATCTTGCCGGGATCACGTCGCCGGTCGGCAATACGATGGCTATAAAGCACGACCCGTTCGGGCGCATTACCAGCACCACGGATGCCAAGGGCCAGACGACTTCCTACACGTACGACCGCCTCGGGCGGTTGGTTCGCAAGGAGTTGGCCGACGGCAAGACGGTTCGTTACGAGTACGACGGTGACGGCAATCTGGTCCTGTTAGACGACGGCCTCTTCCCCGTTCATTACGCCTACGACGAAATGGGAAATCAGACGAAGATCGAATATCCGGCCATCCAGCGAACGCTCACCTACGAATACGATCGGGAAGGCCGCCTGGTCGCCTTCGTCAACTCGGAGAGGCGCAAGACAAAGTATGAGTACGATGACTACGGCCAGTTGACGGCCATTCAAATAGGCGAGGGGAAAACGTTCCAGTTCGCCTACGACCAGGCGGGGCGTCGGACTTCGATCGCTTATCCGAACGGGGTGAAGGGCACGTTGAAGTACGATTCGCAGAACCGCGTGGTCGGCGTGAACTATGTGGATGCCGAGGGCAACGCCGTCGCCGGCTGGAACTATCGGTACGATGCGGCCGGCAATCCGGTGGAAGTGGTTGATGCGGAAGGGCAGACAGTCCATTACGCTTACGACCCGAGCGGGCAGATCACAGAAGAGAAACCCTCCGACGGCAGCGTGGTAAAGTACACCTACCAGGCGGGAGGAAATCGAGCCGCCCGTGAAACCGACGGCGAAAGCGCCGTCTATGAATACGACGGAGCAGACCGCTTGCTCAAGGCGGGAGATGAAACACTTGCCTACGATGAGAACGGCAATCTCATCGAGCGCAAGGGTCCGGAGGGTGTGACTCGCTACGAGTACGACGTGGAAGACCGGTTGGTGCAGGTGACTCCTTCGAACGGAGAAAGCTTCCGTTACGGATACAGCCCGACGGGTGAGCGGATCTGGCGAGAGGACTCGAAGGGCCGTACCTGGTATGTGACAGACGGTGTGAACCTGGTGGCGGAACTCGACGAGAATCTCGCCCCGCAAGCCACGTACCTGCACGGTCTTGACGTCGACCGGCCCCTGGCGATGTCGCAGGCAGACGAAGACTACTTCCTTCACGCCGATTCCCTCGGCAGTATCCGGACCTTGACCGACGAAAGCGGCTCTCCCGCCGCTTCCTACGCCTACGACGCCTTCGGACGGATCGAGAAGTGTCATGGCAGCGTCGAGTGTCCTTTGGCTTTCACAGGCAGGGAGTTCGACCGTTCGGCCGGTCTCTATTACTATCGGAGCCGCTATTACGACCCCGACCTCGGTCGCTTCCTCACAGCCGATACTCTCCGTGGCACGCAAGCCGATCCTCTTTCGCTGAATCGCTACGCTTATGTCAACAACGCGCCCACTCGGCTTGTGGATCCGATGGGAGCGGCAGGCGAAAAACCGGGGGCGACCGGTTCTTCCGGAACGAACGTGTCTGGAACGGTGGAGAATCTTGTTCTGCGCCCCATTGAATCGGCATGCCGGCTGGTCGCGCCGTTAGATAGTCTGACTGCGACGACACAAGTTGCCAATCGCACAGGCTATGTGGCCACGACGCTTGTCCCCGCCGCCATTATTGAAGCCAATGTGAAGGCGGAAACCAACCGGGAGCGCATTCGTGACACATCAGCGATACTCGGGGGATTTGGAGCAGGTTATCTGGCCAGCACGTTGGTCTTTGGATCGAATCCCGTCGGTATGGCCGCGGTTGGGGCTTATCTTGTCAATCTTGTATTCAATGTAGGGGCCTCCCATATGATCAGCGAGGCCTTTAAGCCCGGGGGCGTCGACATCACCTACACAACGCCTTACGCGCAATACGGTCCGGATCCACAATGGAGCACTCACCCTGCAATGGCCTGGCCGGTCGGACCGGACTATGCCACTGGAGGCACCATCAGTAGCACCCCGATCATCCCATTTCTCGTGAGTGCAGCCGCCAGCGCGATTCGAGGCCTTAACGGAGACAACAGGGATATCGACCGCGATCTCTATCCGCCGGGAGAGTATCCACCCACGACGGCGCTGGAGAAGAACCGCGTTGCCGGCGACCGCGACAGCGACTATCGCGATCGCGCGGAGGCCTTGGTTGATCTGGTGATTCAGGCGGAAGCCAGCCGGTTGGATCGGGCGCTCACCCAACGCGAAATCGCCGCTGCCCGCCAACGGATCCGAAACGCACAATCCAATTGGGACAACCAACGAATCTATGGAGGCAACCAGGGCTACGGAGGCTACGGGAACCAGGATTACTGGAACGACTGGGGCAGACAATGGGGCGAGGGTATGTTCGAGGGCTTGGAGAAAACCCCTGACCAGCTCGGCGGTGGCTTCTTCTGATGCGAGGAGTCGAGCCATGTACTACTTCAGAACGAACCTATTCCTATCAATCTGCCTGCTGACCTGTCTGCGAGGGCTTGCCGCAGAAGCTCCGGGCCGGATAACCGAGATCGAAGGAGAAACGGTGAAAATCACCTTGGAAGCGGCTGCTACTCCGGCGGTTGGCGACAGGGTAGAGGTCTTCGTGATCATCGAGGGGCTGGGCGAAGAGGCGCTGGTAGCAGAGGGCCGGGTCATCGAAGTCAACGACCAGTCGGTGGCCGCCATAATCGAGGAATCGAGCAGCCCGGTGGAAGCGGGGCAGCGGGTGAGAATCCTCGGCAGCCGGCCTGCGATGACAACCGACACCGAATCGACGAAAGAAGTATGGATCGGCGTGCAGGTGGGATATGCGACGGACCGTGACTTGTCTCATGCCGGACTCGACATTCGCACTGGCACCCTCATCGAGGGAGTTTTTCCCGGACACCCTGCCGAAGTGCAAGGGGTACGACCCGGAGATATCGTGCTGCGCGTTGGCGGTCAGCCGGTGAAGGACCCGAACGGCTTCGGCGAGGAGATCAAGAAACACCCTGCGGGCCGACAAGTTCGTCTTATCGTGTTTCGTGGCGGGAATCGGGAGGAACTGCTGATTGTCACGGAGGCGTCGCCCAGTCCCTCGGAGTTGGCCGAGATGAGTCGCAAACTGGCCGAGCAGGGACTCGCGTGGGCGCAGTCGGAGTTGGGTGTCATGTACGAACGCGGGCAAGGGGTCGTGAAGGACCCCGAGGAAGCCGTGCGCTGGTATCGAAAGGCGGCGGAGCAAGGGTATGCTCGGGGGCAAAACAATCTGGGACTGCACTTCTGGCGCGGCTCGGGTGTTGAGCAAAGCGATACCAAGGCCGCTGAGTGGTTCCGAAAGGCTGCTGAGCAGGGTCACCCGGTTGCCGAGAATTCCTTGGGATGGAGCCACAAGTTGGGCCGGGGCGTGGAGCAGGATGACGAAGAGGCCGTGAGATGGTTTCGCCGAGCGGCCGAAAAGGAGGAACCCTGGGCCCAATGTAATCTCGGTTGGATGTACGCCGAGGGGCGAGGGGTCGAAAAGGATGAGGAGCAGGCATTTGCCTGGTTCAAACGGGCGGCGGACAACCGCCATGGCGGAGCCATGCTGGTCCTGGGACGTTGGTACAGCGAGGGCACCTTCGTGGCTCAGGACGACGTTCTGGCCCTCAACTGGTACCGCAAGGCTGCCGAACTCGGTGAGAGCGAGGCCCAGAACTGGGTGGGCGTGTTTTACAATCACGGGCGAGGCGTCGAGCAGGATCACGCCGAAGCCGTCAAGTGGTTTCGCAAAGCTGCCGAGCAGGGAGACAGCTTCGGCCAGTTCAACCTCGCGTTATCCTATAAAGATGGCACAGGGGTCGAAAAGGACGATGCTCAGATGCTTCATTGGCTTCGTAAGGCGGTTGACCAGAACAACGCGCTCGCACAGTATGAACTGGGACTGATTTACGCCCAGGGAAGAGGCGTAGAGCAAGCCTATGTCGAGGCCGCCCGTTGGTATCGGAAGGCGGCGGATCAGGGCGTGGCAGAGGCGCAGAATAACTTGGCAAATCTCTACTGGAAAGGCCACGGCGTCGCCCAAGATGAAAAGGAGGCGCTGCGCTGGTTGGAAAAGGCGGCCGATCAAGGAAATGACGTCGCCCAATATAATCTTGGAGATGCGTACTTCAACGGAACGGGGGTTGAAAAGAACTATACGTTGGCCATGAAGTGGTATCACGCGGCGGCCCAACAGGGGAACCCATATGCCCAGGCCCAGATTGGCTACATGGCTGCTGAGGGCCTGGGGGTGCAACGTGACCTTCTCACCGCTTACGGTTGGTTCAAACTGGCGGCCGAACAGGGACGCGTGGAGGCTCAGTTCAATCTAGGAATTTGTTATCTTAACGGACGAGGCGTCACACAAGATCGCACTCAGGCCCTCAAGTGGCTTATGAAGGCCGCCGAACAGGGGTATGAGCCGGCAAAGAACGAACTGCGACAATTGGGAGTCCAGCCATGACCGTACTCATCTTACTCATGCTGATGATTCCCACGACCTCCCACACGATCGAAATCCCCGGACAGATCACGTCCGTCAACGGCGAACATCTCCAAATCGCCTGCCACACCGAATCGGTTCCTCTCCCCGGAGATGCGGTCGAGATCCTGCAAGCGGTCCCCGGAATCGAGGAAGATGCACTTGTTGGCAAAGCCCGCGTCGTTGCCGTCCGCTCCGGCCTCATCGAGGCCCGCGTCGAGCAGGCAACGGGCGAAGTCCGCCCAGGCCGGAAGGTCCGGGTTCTTTCAAAGGAGCCCCAGAAACCTGCAAAGCCAGCCGATCGCCCCAACGACGCTCGGAATGACGATTCGCTCTTGAACTGCCCCGTGTGGTTGGGGGTGGCCGTTCGCAATGTCGACGCGCAGGCAGTTGCGGAGGCCGACCTCACCGACGGCCGCGGGGCCCTGGTCCAGCACGTGATGCTCGAAAGCCCGGCCGAAAAGGCAGGGATCCTGCCCAGAGACATCCTGGTCGCCGTAAACGGCACCGAGATCGCGGACGCTCGCCAGTTCGCCGGTGCCGTCAACCAGCACGTTGTTGGCGAGGACGTCTTCCTCGAAGTCGTCCGTGAAGGAAAGCGAATCGAACTCTCCGCTACCTTGGAGACAACGCCGGATCAGAAGACCTTGACAAGCGTCTTTCGGCGACGCGCGGAACAAGGAGATCCCGTCGCCCAGGTTGAAATGGGAACGAGATTTCAACAGGGACGTGGCGTCCAGAAGGACGTAACGGTGGCCGTGCAATGGTACCGCAAGGCGGCCGAACTGGGCGATGCACAAGGTCAGCTCGAGTTGGCTCGCGCGCTCTCCATGGGACAGGGCGTCGAGAAGGATCTGGAGGAGGCGCTCCAGTGGCTCCAGAAGGCAGCCGATCAGGGCTATCCGCCCGCTCAGACCGAACTGGCTTCCGCGTACGAACGAGCGATCGGCCTGGAGCGGGATTTTGCCAAGGCTGCGGAATGGTACCGGAAGGCGGCGGAGCAAGGCTTCGCTCTGGCGCAAAACAACCTGGGCGCCATGTACCTCCAAGGCCGTGGGGTCGAGAAAGACGAACGCGAGGCATTCAGCTGGGTCGAGAAAGCGGCGGAAAACGGATCCTGCCTGGCACAGAAGAAGCTCGCGCAGCTCTACATCCAGGATGCAGCGGTCGAGTCGAACCTCTCCCAGGCCGTCCGATGGCTGCACCGAGCGGCAGAACAGGGCGACCCGGATGCCCAGGCCCGGCTGGGCTTGATGTACGAAGTCGGCAAAGGCGTCGATTGCGATTTTATTCAGGCCCTTTACTGGTATCGCAAAGCCGCCGCCAAAGGCGCCCTGTCGGCTCAACGCGCGCTCGGCGTTATGTATCGGGATGGCAAAGGTGTGCTGAAAGACATGAAGGAAGCACTTCGGTGGTTTAGGAAAGCCGCCGAAGGCGGGAATGCTGTTGCCCAAGCCGACGTGGGAATGATGTACCTGACAGGTTCGGGAACTGCGAAGAACGAAGAAGAGGCCTTCGCCTGGTATCTCGAGTCCGCCAAACAGGGAAACGCCCTGGCACAGACGAAACTCGGTTCCATGTATCAGAGCGGACAAGGTGTGCCGAAAGACGAGGCCAAGGCGGTCGAGTGGTTCCGCAAAGCTGGCGAACAAGGAGACCGCTTCGCTCAGGTGAATCTTGGCTGGATGTACGAGCAGGGGAAAGGCGTCACGCAGGATTACTCCCGGGCCCGCCAGTGGTACCAGAAGGCCGCGGAACAAGGCTT
Source organism: Planctomycetaceae bacterium (assembly GCA_012719125.1). Taxonomy (GTDB): domain Bacteria; phylum Planctomycetota; class Planctomycetia; order Pirellulales; family Thermoguttaceae; genus JAAYAY01. Next base: position 44,109 of record JAAYAY010000370.1, read on the forward strand.
CCTGACGGCTCAGGTCAATCTGGGGTTGCTTCACGAGTATGGACGCGGCGGCCCACGAAGCTACGGGGAGGCGATGAAATGGTATCACCAAGCAGGGAAGGCCGGCGACCCCCGTGGCCAGTATGCAATGGGCCTGATTGCCGCTGAAGGGCGAGGCGTGCAGAAGAGCGATGAGACGGCAGCAGGCTGGTTTGAGCTGGCTGCCGAACAGGGACATCCCGGCGCGCAGACGTATCTTGGGATAATGTGCCTGGAAGGTCGAGGCGTGGACCGAGACCGTGTTAAAGGTTTGATGTGGCTGCTGAAAGCTTCCGACCAGGGATTCGCCGAGGCACAGAGAAAGCTCCACGAATATGGCATTGATGGCGCAAACCAATAGCGATCATCTGGATTGGGCCTGGTGGTCGGCGCGAACCGTTTGGTGCAGGCCGAGAGCGACAACTCCCCGGCACACACGGGCTGGCATGCGGTATGGAGATCACGGAGGGCTCTTCTATTGAGGCCTGCATATTCACTGAACACGAGGCCGACAACGGAGGCCCGAATTCTCAGGGCCATCTCGATCCCTGTCGTTCATTCAACAATATGCAAACATCAGTAGTACCGGAGTCTGAAAGAATGCGCCATTTCAGAATGTATGCACTCCTGTCAATCACTCTGCTAACTTGCTTGCCCGCGTTGGCAAAAGAGATCCCCGGCCGAGTGGCCGAGATAGAAGGAGAAACCGTCGAGATCACGCTCGACTCCGCCGCGATTCCAGCAGTCGGAGACAAGGCTGAAGTGTTTGTTGTCATCGAGGAATTGGGGGAGAGGGCAGTTGTCGGCACGGCCCGAGTTACTCGAGTTGAGAACGGTAGCGCGTGGGCCAGAATCGAGAACACAACAAGCTCGGTTGAGCCTGGACAGCGGGTGCGCATCCTGCCTTCGACGCCCGTTCCGCAACCCGTTGCACCTTCGTCCGGATCCGTGTGGTTCGGCGCTCAGATGGCCAACCTCTCCACGCAGTCTGCCGCCCCTTTGGGGATCGGACCGGGAATCGGAATTCTGGTCGAAGGCATGTTTGAGGATCCGGTGGCCGCCGAAGGAGAGCTGCGCCCTGGAGACATTCTCCTGCGGCTGGATGGCCAACCCGTGAAGAGAATTCGATATCTCGAGACGGCGCTGCAAGGACTCGCCAGCGGTCGGCGAGTTTCGTTGGACGTCGTCCGAGATGGTCAGCCGCGGAAGATCAACGTGACGTTGCTGCCGCAGCCCAGCAATTCGGAACTGGCCGAGATGAATCGCCGATTGGCCCAGCGGGGAGTCGCCTGGGCGCAAACGAACTTGGGAAGAATGTACCGGGACGGCCACGGCGTTGCTGCCGACTGGACGGAGGCAGCCCGGTGGTTTCGGGAGGCTGCCGAACAGGGATACGCCCGAGGGCAGGACGAGTGGGGCGACATGCTCTGTGTCGGGCTCGGCATGAAGAGGAACGAGCAAGAGGCCTACGAGTGGCATCGGAAAGCCGCAGCGGAGGGCTACGTCGGCGCCCAAAGCTCTATGGGGTACTACTACGAGAGCGGCAGTGTAGTACAGCAGGACTATGGGCAAGCTCTCGAGTGGTACAGGCTGGCTGCCGAGCAGGACTGTGTCGAAAGCCAGGAACGACTCGGACACTACTACTCTAACGGGTTCGCTGTGCCGAGGGATGGAGAGAAGGCCGTCCACTGGTACCAACGTGCTGCCGAGCAAGGACATGTTTTCGCCATGTTGGCGCTTGGAGATCTCTACCGGGACGGCGAGATTGTCCCGCAAGATGCCTCCCTCGCCGCGCATTGGTATCGAAGAGCCGAGGAGCCGACGGGGCTTTGTCCGGCACAGATGTGCCTCGGCCACTTGTATGAATCCGGATACGGTGCCGAGCCGGATTTCGTGGAAGCAGCCAAGTGGTATCACAAAGCCGCGCAGCAGGATCATCCCGACGCCCAGCGTCGATTGGGCGCAATGTATCAATTCGGGAAAGGGGTGCCGCCGGACGCGAAACAAGCTTTTGATCTCTATCGCAAAGCGGCCGAGGGAGGCAATCTGTTGGCAATGACCGACCTTGGCTGGATGTACGAGCAAGGGAAGGGCGTGGAGGCCGACAAGGCGCAAGCGATTGCCTGGTATCGAAAAGCGGCGGAGTTGGGCGAGCCGACGGCGCAGTGCAATTTGGGAACCCTCTACGGGTCCGGTGATGGAGTACCCCGTGATGAGGCTGAAGCCGTACGGTGGTATCGCAAGGCAGCCGAACAGGACCACGTTCTCGCTCAGTCAAACCTCGGTGACGCATACTTCTACGGAAAGGGAGTACGCAAGGACTACGCACAGGCATTTCAGTGGTATCATCGAGCTGCAGAACAGGGAGATGCGAAAGCTCAATCGCAGATCGGGTATTTCTGTGAGCAAGGCATCCACGTTCGTCGCAATTACCCGGTTGCGATCCAGTGGTTCAAGCTTGCAGCAGAACAGAACGACGCCTACGCGCAAGCCTACTTGGGATACATGTATCGCAACGGGTTGGGCGTTGCAGCGGGTCGGACCACGGCACTGACCTGGCTGTTGAAGGCTGCCGAACAAAATGATCAATGGGCGAAACAGATGCTTCAAGATATGGGAGTCCAACCTTGATTTCTGGAGCGCGTCCGGTCAAGAAACTGCGACGTGTCTTGGCTCACAGTTCGAGTGGGATTTTGGAGGTTGATTCTGTGTGGGGCTTCGAGAATTGCGTGTTTCCTCTCGTTTTTCGTGTGCTATGGTTCCGATGCCTGATAAAACGGAGTGGGGGTTGTGCTCGGTCATCCTAGTACCAGGGTTTCCGTGGCCCTCTTTCCTCGCCCCCGTTTGCGTCCGGACCGGTTGCCAGAATCGTATCGTCCCCCCGACTCAATTTGAGAGAATCCATGAAACGATTGACAGGTGTTCAATACCCCGCGGCGTTTCTGCTTCTGGCGATACTCGGTGAGCCCTGTTTCGCCGGTGAGCCCGGGCGACCCAATGTGCTGCTCATCCTCCTCGACGACCTGGGGTTCTCCGACCTGGGCTGCTATGGCGGCGAGATCCCCACGCCCAATATCGATCGGCTCGCCGCGGGCGGTGTCTGCATGACCCAGTTCTACAACTCGGCCCGCTGCTGCCCCAGCCGCGCGTCGCTCATGACCGGACTCCATCCCCACCAGACCGGCATCGGGTCCTTCTCGACCGAAAGACCGGATCGGCGCCGCGGGCCGGCCTACCTGGGCCATCTCAACGATCGCTGCGTGACCCTGGCCGAAGTTCTCAAGACAGCAGGATACCAGACCTACATGGTCGGCAAGTGGCATCTGGAGTTGCCCGGGCCGATCGAGCACGGCTTCGACGAGTTCTACGGCTACACCCGCGGCTACGCCCAGGATCAGTGGTCGCCCGACCGCTACCAGCGCCTGCCCGAAGGCCGCCGGCCGGAACGGACGTACGCCGACGGTGAGTTCTACGCCACCGACGTTTTCACCGACTACGCCCTCGAATTCCTCAGACAGTCTCGCCAGAAAGACGCTCCCTGGTTCCTCTACCTGGCCCACTCCTCGCCCCACTTTCCCGTCCAGGCCCCGGCCGCGAGCGTGGATCGCTTCGTCGAAACCTATCGCCGCGGCTGGGACGTGCTCCGCGAGGAGCGATTCCGGCGAATGAACGAGATCGGACTGGCCACCGATTCGTGGCGTCTCACGGAACGATCGCTCGTGCCGGTCGACGACCAGCCAATCGCCAACGGCTACGGCGGGCAGCCCAACCCGGCCTGGCAAGACCTGCCGGCCGATCGCCGCGAGGACCTCGCTCGGCGGATGGCGATCTTCGCCGCCATGGTCCACCACATCGACCAGGGCGTGGGGCGGATTGTGGCCGATCTCGAAAGCCATAACCAGTTGGAAAACACCCTGATCCTCCTGCTCAGCGACAATGGGGCTTGCTATGAATGGGGCCCCTTCGGTTTCGACGACGACTCGCGCAAGGGAATCACCCATCTGCATCAGGGCAACGAACTGAAAACCATGGGGGGGCCGGGCACGCACCACGCCTACGGCAGCGCCTGGGCGAACCTCTGCAACACGCCTTTCCAACTCTACAAACACTTCACCCACGAAGGCGGAATCAGCTCCCCCATGATCGCCCACTGGCCCAAGAGCATTCCATCCAGAAAGGAATGGGTCCGCCAGCCGGGGCACGTCATGGACGTCATGCCTACCATCTGCGAAGCGACCGGCGCCGAGTATCCCGCCGAATTCCAGGGACGCATCATCCAGCCCGCCGAAGGGGTCAGCTTGCTCCCGGCCTTGCGGGGAGAGCCACTTGCCGAACGTTCCCTGGCCTTCGAGCATCAGGAAGCCCGGGCCTTGCGCAAAGGGCGCTGGAAGGTCGTCTGGTCGAAACGGATGCCGCACGAGATCCAGTGGGAACTCTACGACCTCGAAAACGACCGCTGCGAGACGACCGACCTGGCCGCCAAGTACCCTGAACGGACGGCCGCCCTGGCCGACGAGTGGATCGCCTGGGCCAAACGGGTGCAAGTCTATCCCTTCTTCACCGCCGAAGTCGAACAGGCAGACGAAGAACCGTCGCCGCCGATCGCCAATAGACCGCTGCAAATCAGTTGCGACGTCGCTCCCCAGGGCAACAATGGCGTGATCCTCGCCCAAGGCGGCAATCAGCACGGCTATGTCCTGCATCTTCAGGACGGCCGGCTCGTGTTCACCGTTCGTATCGAAAAGAAACCGACTTCGATCGTCGCCGGCACCACTCCGCGCGACCCGTTCCACATTTTGGCCGAACTCCAGTCGGACGGACGCATGGTCCTGTCGATCGACGGCAAGCAGGTTGCCGAAGGCCGGGCCCCCGGCCTGATCCCCGCGCAACCCATGGACGGCCTCAGCATTGGCCAGGACAGCCGATCGGGCGTCGGAGAGTACAACGCTCCAAATCCCCTGCAAGGCAAGGTGGAGAACGTGAAGGTGAATCCGTAGTGCCACGTTTTGACATACAGACCTCCCGCCACCGAAGACATTGCGATGTGTCTGGATTCCCGCCTGCGCGGGAATGACGGGTAGAGGACCCCGGCAATTCCTCCGGGAATCACGCAAGACCATTTAGAACCGACACCGCCCCTGCGAGAATACGCATGCCACGAATCCCAAACGCTCTCTGTCTCTTCGCCCTTCTGCTCCTCGCGCTCTTCGGCGACCTCCGGGCCGACGAAGCAAACAGTCGTCCCAATGTCGTTGTGATCCTGGTGGACGACATGGGTTTCTCCGACCTGGGCTGCTACGGCAGCGAGATCCCCACTCCCAACCTCGACGCCCTGGCGGCTGGCGGATTGCGTTTCACCCAGTTCTACAACACGGGACGCTGCTGCCCGACCCGAGCCGCGTTGCTCACGGGACTCTATTCCCACCAGGCCGGCGTCGGACACATGACCGACGACTACGGCATGCCCGGCTATCGGGGATTCTTGAATAAACGGTGCGTCACCCTCGGCGATGTGGCACGCAGTGCGGGCTACCTTTCGACCATGGCGGGCAAGTGGCACGTGGGCCACAAGGAGCCCTCCATGCTGCCGCGGGCGCGTGGCTTCGACCGCTTCTACGGCATCCCCGAAGGCGGCGGATTCTACTTCCAGGTCAAGCCAGGCCGCACGATCCGGCTGAACGACGAGGTGGTCGCGTCGTCCGACAAGCCGCTGCCCGACGGCTGGTACTCCACCGACGCCTGGACCCAGTACGGCCTGGAATTCATCGACGAAGCCCTCGCCGCCCAGAAGCCCTTCTTCCTCTATGTGGCCCACAACGCACCGCACTTTCCCTTGCAGGCCACGGCCGAAGACATTGCCCTGTTCCGCGGCAAGTATCGCAAGGGCTGGGACAAGCTGAGCGAGGAGCGCTACGCCCGGCAGATCGAGATGGGGTTGATCGATTCGAAATGGAGCAAAGCGGGACGGCCCGAGGACGTGAAAGCCTGGGACAGTCTCTCGGCAGAAGAGCAGGATCGTTTCGACAAAATCATGGCCGTCTATGCGGCCTGCGTCTGCGCCATGGATCGCTCGGTCGGCACGCTCGTCGACGGCCTGAGGCAGCGAGGGCAGCTCGACAATACGTTGATCCTCTTCCTGAGCGACAACGGCGGCTGCGCCGAGAGCGGCCCGAACGGTAAGAACGAGGGCGACCCGACCACGGCGGCCTCGAACTGGTACTGCGGCAAGTCGTGGGCCTGGATGCAGGACACGCCGTTCCGCAAGTTCAAACACTTCAACCACGAAGGCGGAATCGCCACACCGCTGATCGTCCATTGGCCCCAGGGCATCTCGGCCCGGGGCGAATGGCGGCGGCAGCCGGGCCACGTGATCGATATCATGGCGACACTGGCCGACGTGACGGGAGCGGACTATCCAAGCGAGAAGGACGGCATGCGTATCCTGCCGCCGGAAGGCAGAAGCCTTCTGCCCGCCTTTGAAGACAAGCCCATCCAGCGCGACATGCTTTTCTGGGAGCACGAAGGCAACGCCGCCGTTCGCCGCGGCGACTGGAAGCTCGTTCGCCAGGGCGGCAAGGGTCCGTGGGAACTCTACGATCTGAAGTCCGATCGCACCGAGCAGCACGATCTGGCCGCGGAGAAGCCGGCGCTGGCTGCGGAACTCAAGGAGGCCTGGCTCGCCTGGGCCCAGCGTGCCCACGTCTCACCCAACGGGCGGCCCAAGAAGAAGGGCAAGGAATGAGGTATGGGCTCTGCTTCTTGGCCACAAAAATGGGTACTCCGAATCGGCAAACGACTGCTTCGCGAAAAGAGCCACGTCGCTTCGTTGGCTGTCTTATCCGTCGTCGATCTCGTGAGTTCTCGGCAGTTTGTTTGATCGGATGAGTCTATCGGACCGACCAGGCACAACTTACGTGCCAAAAAGGAGTTACGCTGTCTGCGTTAAGAAGGGAAAGTCTGATGAGACTCTTTCTTGGGGCCAATTCATCCAGATGCTTGACTGGAATCAGGTTACTGTTCTATCCTACCCGAAAACCCTTGGGATCGCCTCACAGGGGTTACACAGCCGTTTACAGGTGAAAGCTCAAAGTCATCTCTGCACGAGTTCGCTCTCGGAATTCACTATGAATCTATGGTCACGAATTCGCTCGTTGCTCTCCGGTTGTGCGTCAAACACACCGATAGATGAATCTGATGCCGATGAGGTGCTGTGGCAGCAGGTTTACGCCGCCCGGGAAGACTACTACCGGGAGCACGTCGGGCAACTTCCCAAAGACATCTTAAAGATCGGTCACATGTTTGGTGTATGGCCAGGGGGTGGGCTTTTCGTGATTCCTGCGACAGCCATTGGCGAGAACATCTATGCACACACGACGTTCGGTTTCAGCAATCCCGACATGCCGGCTGCAACGTCTGCATCAAACGTGGATGTTGAACGGGATGACCAAGGAAGAGTCCGAAGGACAACCATGCGTCTGCAACCCAAGGCAAAAGCAGTCGTGGCCGATGGTAAGGCTGGATATGGATACGAGATCATGATTCTGACTACTGGCAGTGCCGACTGGCCACTCTGGTTTCTTCAGTGGGTTGCCAACGCGGAGATACTAAATGACGCCGGTATCCTGAAGCGAGTTGACGAATATCGTGGGCTCACAGTCGAAGAGATCAGGGTCGGCGAAGACGAGTCAGTCAATGTGCTGATTGCAAAGGCAAGACCACCTTTGCCAGTCGGCACAGAATTACCTAATGGCAGGATGGACATTCTCATTGCTACGGTTATCACAGACGATGAAATGCAATGGTCCATGGAAAACGGGCGAGATGCCTTGTTGGATCGACTGCAACAGGCTGGTGTGGGGCAAATCAGTGATCGCAGCAGAAAGTCCGTTCTTGCGTGAGAGCGAGGCAGTGAACGCGGCAAGCACGGCAGCGGGAGCGTGTCGGCCCGGAATGGCCAGTCGATGAGCCAGATTCAAGTCGTTCAAGCCACCGTCCCATCAAACGACCAACTAACGACACACGAACGGGGAGGCCTCACGGTGAAAAATATCATCCTTCTCTTGATGTGTATTGCAGTGACGTGGCAGCTTACGGGTTGTGGCAAATCTGACAAGGGTTCTATGTACATGCCGCCAGGTTCACCGACAGAATCCGTCGATGCGGCGCTCGCATACAACGAGGCAAACAAGCTGCGAGAAAGCGAAAAGGCGAAGGCGATTGAACTCTACACAAAGGCGATCGAAGCAGACCCGAACTTTGAATCGGCGTATTTCAATCGGGCATTGACACTCGCTGAGATTGGCGAAATCGAGAAGGCAGAAGCTGATCTTGAATCGCTGAAAGGATTGAAATCGGATAAGGCAGAAACCCTGGAACCCCTCATTGGGGTCGCTCGTGATTGGAGAGGCGAGTGAACGTGAGCCATAACCGCCTCGGACAAGTCGACGAATCGGGCGTTGCATGCGTGCGGGCGTCCCCCAAAACCACCGTTCAATCGGAATTCACGTGCCATACGAAGATCGGCAAGCAGAGTGCCTCACCAAAGGAGCCTTTCTCCAGGCAGATTCTCAACCCCGCAAACTCACACCCTAATGAATACCGTACTGACTCCGGATTGAGTACACGCTCCGCCTGTCACAGAATCGGAGATTCCCGATGAAACGCATTGCCGGCACGGTGTTGTTGATCTTCGTGGTCGCAGTCGGCGTGTACGCCATTGACGATCATCAGACGCAAACGGCGGCGTCTGCCCAAGACAACACAGTTCAACAGAACTCCGCAGCGATCCCCGAAAAGGACGGCAGCGACGTTCTGCCGCTGTCGGCAGCGCCGGCGGACAAGCCGCGGGTGGTCTCTCAGGAAGGCCTTGCCTACCTGCAAAAGCTGCGCAAGAACACGCCGTTCGGCACAGCGGATTTCAACCTGGAGCAGTTGCGCAGGATCATGGGCTCGCGCCGCGAGCCCACCGTCAAAGATGTCAGCCTCATTCGCTTGAAGATCGGGGAAATTCCCGCGGAATGGGTCCTGGCTCCCGGCGCGGACCGCGATGTGCGGCTCCTGTATCTGCACGGCGGCGGGTTTGTCTCGGGGTCGGGCGCATTCTATCTGGCGCTGGCAGCCCATATCTCGGCGGCGGCAAAGTGTGCCGTGCTCCTGCCCGACTACCGACTGGCGCCGGAGCACCCTTTCCCGGCCGGGCTCGAGGATTGTGTCGCTGCCCACGAGTGGATCCTCTCGAACGGACCGTCCGGCCCCGGCCCCGCCAAGGCCACCTTCATTGCCGGCGATTCCGCCGGCGGCAGCCTGACTCTGGCAACGCTCCTCGCGTTGCGCGACCGCCGGCTGGGGCTCCCGGCGGGTGGGATTCCCTTGTCGCCGACCACGGATCTGACGCTGGCGAGCGAGTCCTTGAAGACCGTGGCCGATCCCATCATCAGTGCGCGAACCATGCCCGTGTTCAGAGATCTTTATTTGGGGAAGACGGATCCCCGCAACCCGCTGGCCTCACCCGTCTTCGGCGACTATCGCGGCATCCCGCCCCTGCTGATCCAGGTCGGCGAACACGAGATGCTCCGCGACGACAGTATCCGCGTGGCGGACAAGGCTCGCGCGGACGGGGTCCAGGTGAAGCTCGAGGTCTGGCCGGGCATGTTCCACGTGTTCCAATCCCACGAGCCGCTGCTCCCGGAAGCCCGCGAGTCCATCGAGCATATGGCGGAGTTTATCCGGTCGGGGTTGCCTATTTGGACAGCGCCACTTTGAGCAGTCGCCAGTAATCGCAACTTCCTGAGGGTTGCTCGTTTAACGCCCAGCCGAAGGCGCCGGCCGCACTACGGAAGCCGGCGCCTTCGGCTGGGCGTTAAACGACTGCACTCCAACGGGTTCAGGTTCTCAGACTGCACTGAAGTGGCGCTATCCAACTATTGAGCCGCAGAAAGTAGTGCCTCGACGCCTCGGTCGATGCCACCCGGCACGTTGACTCAGCCCCGCCGCCCATCAATACTGAAGACCGATTCCAACGGCGAGAAACCGACGATCCAATGCGCCAATTCTGGGAGCTAACGCAAAAAAGACAGCAGCCGGCCGACCACAGCGACCTTCGTCAAGGTTTGGCACGAGATGGCCGAAGACGTCCTCCTCGCGCCGGCCAAAAGCCGGCAACCGGTGGCCACGGAGACGACACGTCTGGTCTATCCCGAATGGACCGATTTCGGCCAGGAGCCGGAGGACTCGCCTTCAGGAAGACGTGCCCGAAAGAGCCAGCCGGACGGTATTCGCGCCCGGAAGGAGACGAAACTGACGATCGACGGCCAGTGGCACGAGCACACTCTGCAACTTGCTACCGACCAACAGATCTGCGCCCTCAGGTTCGATCCCTGCAACTGAGGTGGCTCCAGTTTGACAGACACTCCAAGTGCTTATTCCAGCCGTTATACTGGGGAGCAAAGGAGTGTGACATGACAAGGAAATCGAGCCGGGGGAAGGGTCGTTCTGGGCGTCGTTTCTACG
>JAAYAY010000371.1 GCA_012719125.1 Planctomycetaceae bacterium
CGTAGAAACGACGCCCAGAACGACCCTTCCCCCGGCTCGATTTCCTTGTCATGTCACACTCCTTTGCTCCCCAGTATAACGGCTGGAATAAGCACTTGGAGTGTCTGTCAAACTGGAGCCACCTCACTAGGCGGCACTGGTGACACGCAGTGGAAACGGCCGTCGTCATGAGCAGACGAAGGCAAGGTCGCATCGGGTTACGAGAAGACGACGGTCCATCGACGCAGCAGGGCAGGAGCCGACGATTGCGGAAATCGTGGAGTGAATCGGACGCCAACGTGCTCAGGCAGACTCTCGTTACAGAAGAGCCGGCCTCGCGGAACACGACGTTATTGAGCGGCGACGTGCGTCTGTTGGTGTCTGGTCAGTTCCTCGGCAAGGATTTGACGGCAGACTTCAAGGGCGGCCGCAACGTCGGTTCTGTGGACGTCGCTGTCCTGGCCTTGCGACGGTTCGGCGTCGAACTCCACGCCGCACTTCACGATGAGCGAGTCAGCGTCTGGCTGTCCGATCGCCTGGTTCATCGAAACGCGGATTTTCTTGGGCATGCAATGGGGTCTCCTGTGTCATCGAAAAAGGGTGTTGACGGACCGCCCCCATGCAGGGACAGTCCTCGTGAAGGAAAGACCACCCCGGCACACGCCGAGGCACAAACAATAAGAAAGCCTCGATGCAGCGCGTTGTCTGTCACGCGTCACAACGAGGCCTTTTCAGAGGCTTTTTTCAGGTACTGGCGAGGGCTGTGGCAGCTAACCGCGCCGTCTCCAATTGAATATGCCTCGCTTTTTGCGTTTTGTAAGCATTGCTGTGTGCTCGCGCCAACTTGCGATGCACGACGGAAATCTCGTCTGGTCACGAAACGGCAACAGCCACCGTGTCAATCTCTATCTTGCCGTGCGAGCAAGGTCAACCTTGCCGAAGTCGCAAAGCTAGGCGTAAACACAGCAGGCGTTGCCCGCGGCGCTCACTTGATCGTATCACCTCTGCGTGAGGAAAGGCGATGTGTGTGTTCCGTACTGACTAGGAAGGACTCATCTTCCGCTGCAAGCCTCGCGACACGTCTCCGCTTGCATTCGCTTGAGCTTCCGAGCAACCTGGGCAGCGACGAGCCGAAGGAGCCGTCGTAGCGGTTGATTCGGGGCGTTTCGGATCTGTTCCGGCTGTTCCGATCTTGTGTGGTAGCGACTCTGGTTCATTCTTGGTGTCCTTGGTTAGCGCATAAAAAAGGCCCTGCGTTTACACAACGCAGGGCCAAAGTCGAATCAAGTCAATGTCGGCCAGGGGGTTACAACTGTCCGGCTTGTTCGAGGGGCTCGAAACAATAGCGATGGTGTTTATGCCGCCTCAGCTTACTGTAGTCGTCGGGCGGTTCGGCCAGCGGAACGTACGGATCAGTAAGGCCGAGCCGATCCATTTGTCGCTGCAGGGCGGCGGCACGTTGCGCCGCAGTCGTGGTGATGCCTACTTTTCGAGCTACTTCACATTCCGTGTAATTCCGGCCCGTTTCAGGATTGAGTGAGGCCCGAAGAGCAACAACTTGCTCTCGGAAGGCCTCGCGTTGGCAGGGGTTGAACAGATCTACTGACAGAGTACGCGTGAGCGGTTCTTCCAGGACTTCTCGGGCGCGACGATCTGGAAGCAGACCGGACAAGCATAGCCTGAACCGTGACCGCAGCACGATGTGCCCGCCATCGCACAAACGATAGGGCACGACGAGAATTTTCGGGATCAGGCAGCGAATGAGTCTGGCGAACTCCGAACTTTCGAGGGCCAAGTCTTGGAACGCGTCTCGCGCCAGGAGCCGGATCTCCTCCGCCGTGGGGATGACGAGGTTGTCAACCGGCCGGTCTTGGAGTTCGTCGAGCTGCAAGGCTAGTTCCAGCTTCTCTTTTTCGAGCTGTTCGAGTTCCGCGCGAATCGTTGGACTATGGCTGCCATCACGGATGAAGCGTGCCACATTCGCCAACTCGCGTTCATTCCGTGCGATCTTGGCGGAGACCTCGCGAATCCTCGCCCCATGCTCCGCATCGGTCTGGCGGGCTTCCTCCCCAACCATCTCGCGGAAGACTTCGTCGAAATCCTTGACGGCTTCGATCTCGTGAAAGACAGCTTCTGAGATCTTCCGTGCTGCCAACGGCCCGTCCACTGTGACGCCGTTCCAGCACTTGTGTTCTCGTGCTCCACCACACATCAAATGTTCACCCAACTGTTGCATAAATCGAGTGGTTCTGCAACGGGCTAGTTGAGGGGGTGGCGGGGTCAGAGGAGAGCTGATCGACGATTCGGGGCTTCGATAGCGCGTACGGGTAGCGTTGATAATC
>JAAYAY010000032.1 GCA_012719125.1 Planctomycetaceae bacterium
ACGAAAGAAGAAACGCGAACACATCGGGGCCCCACAAATCACCAATGCAACCAAACAACAAATCGCGACGGCTACAAAACTTAAGAGCCAACGTCATGAATTTCGGTTAACGGCGTAGGGTGGCACTGGGCGATGTCCGCTTGGTTCTCTCCCGCTTCGATCTTCGAGAGGTCGAGGATATCGTTGATGATGGCCAGCAAGGCCTCCCCGTTGCGCGAGATGGTGCGGAGGCTCTCGCGGACGGACTCGCCGCCGCACTCGCAATGTCCCGGACACTGGGACGCCACCAATTCCGTGAAGCCGAGGATGGCCGTCATGGGCGTTCGAATCTCGTGGCTCATATTGGCCAGGAACTCGCTCTTCGCCTTGTTGGCCAGTTCCGCTCGCCGCTGGGATTCGGCCAACGCTTCTTCGGCCCGTTTTCGCGCGGTGATGTCTTCGACCGTTTCGACGGCGCCCACGACAACGCCTTTTCCGTCCTTGATGATGGCGGCAATGAAACTGAGCCATCGGCCGCCATTACCACTGTTCGGGAAGAACCCGCTGCCCTCGTAGGCGCCTTCGACAAGCGAGGACTTCTGGAGCTGAGCACTGTAGTACTCTTGGATGGCGGCGGTCTGATTATCCACGAGCAGGTCGGCAAGGCACGGTCTGGGACTGGAGTAGAAGGCCTGCCAGTGGTTCCGCGTCCCGATCATCTTTTCGACGGGGAGTCCGGAGAACTGCTCGAGTGCCCTGTTCCAGTGGATCACCCGATGGTCCTTGTCGATCACGAACTGGGCGATGGGCGTTCCTTGGAGAATGTCGCGCAGCTTCTGGTCGCGATCCTCCACGGCTTCCTGGGCACTTCTGCGATCCGCCATTTCCCGTCGCAGCTTCTCGTTGGCATCTCGGAGTTCGGCCGTGCGGCGCGCCACCATTTCCTCGAGATGCGTTTGGTACTCCGTCACCTGGGCCCGGGCTCGTTCCCGCTCTCGTATCAGGCAGTGATAGCAGTTCTCCGGACGATTCAGACCGTTGTGGATGGCCAGGACCATCATCTCGCAAGACTGGTATCCGCACGAGCAACAGTTGAACAGGTCCTTGGCAGAATACTTGTGCATCGAGCGAAGGATCTGCGTCCGCTGCTCGGCGGTTGGATGGTTCACCCGTGCGTTTCCCGACCGATCCCGAAAAACGCGCGTCTCACCCGATCCGTCCCAGTAGCGTTCGATTGTGCGGCGAATCTCTCCGTCGCGGGCTGTAGCGTCGCGAGCCTCCGTTGCCGACTCGCGTTCTCGGAACCGTTCGCGAAGAAACGCCTCCGATACGTCCGGAGCCTGGTTTCGCAGCGCCGAGGCGGGACCCAGGTTGCATCCGTGTTTGCAGTTGAGGCAGTCGATCAGCATCGGCAGTGACGATTCGCCCGATGCGATCACCGTATCGAGCGTCTCCAGATACGAATAGAGCGTTTCCTGGCCTTCAATTCGGCGAGTGTTGCTGCAAAGGTCTGGGATCCATCGTTCCGCGGTCCGCAACAGGCCGCCAGGGGCGGGAAAGAACAGAGCGGTGTTGGGCGAAGGACCGTCGTAGGGTGCGGCCGCGAAATCGTCCAGGTCCAAGCCGCTGCCGCGAAAATGGCGAGCGATCGAGGCGAAGGTAATATGAATCGATTGGATCCGGGCGGCCTCAAACTCCCGCGGTTTCGCCGGACACGGAGAAAAAACCGCAATCCGGTGATCGAGAAACTGTGGGTAATGATTGCGGATCATCTTGACCGTGTGGACCATGGGGCTGTCCACCGGCGCGAGATAGGGCAACAAGGCCGGGCGATATTGTTCCACATAGGATACAACCGCTGGGCAGGGCGACGCGATCAAAGGCCGCCGCGCGTCGGTATTCAGACACTCCGCCAGACTCCTCGCCGCCAACTCGGCGCCGAACCCCACGTCGAAAACCGCCGATACCCCCAGACTCTTCAACCAGCCGTTCAAGTGGAGATAGCGGCCCGGGAAATTCGCGACTACGGAAGGGGCTACAATGGCCACGATCGGCTGTCCGTCCCGGCACGCCTCGAAGAAATCCTCGATGTGATCCTGGAGATAGCGGGCATCGTGAGTGCATGCTTCGAGGCACCGACCGCAGCCGATACAGCGATCGGGATCGACGTTGACGTAGTCGCCCGAACCGTCGTTACAGATCTTGACGGGGCAGACGGCGATACAAGCATGGCAATTGACGCACTTCTCGCCGTCGACCTGCACGACCGGCGACAGGCTCGATCGAGTGTCGTCTGTACCCTGTACGTTCATTGAACGGATGCTCCGGCATGCCCCGGCAAACACGGACTGCCGCTCTTTGCCCCGATACGGGGGCGCGGCGAGAGAGTCGGCGTTCGCTAG
Organism: Planctomycetaceae bacterium; assembly: GCA_012719125.1. Taxonomy (GTDB): domain Bacteria; phylum Planctomycetota; class Planctomycetia; order Pirellulales; family Thermoguttaceae; genus JAAYAY01. The sequence continues at coordinate 2,382 of JAAYAY010000032.1, forward strand.
TGAAAAGTTAGGTCCGGCGAGACCACGGAGCAAACCGGGTGCTGTTTCTGTGTCGGCCTGTCTCGGAGATTATCCCCCGCTCTCCCGTCGCCGCCCCCATACAGTCGGCACGATCCGCAATGGCTCTACGATCACTCGGCTCGCATCGAACCGTTGTGCCCGCAAAGAGCGACGCCCGCTCGGCACTGAGTTGAGGTGCCGGCGGGCGCAACCAGATGTCGGAGAAGACACGCGGGGCTACTTGCCCATTTTGCGGAGGTTCTTCAGGCAGGCGTCGACGCTTCCCAGCGGGTCGTCGCCGCTCTCGTGCTCGACGACGTACCACTTGGTGCCGCCCACCGACTCGCAGATTTCAAACACCTGCTTCCAGTCGACTTCCCCTTCGCCGACCGGAGCGTCGCCGCCGTATTCCTTGAGGTGGACGGTGAGCGAGCGGCCGGGGAACTTCTTCAACGTGGCGTAAGGATCGCCGCCGCCGCCGATGCAGTTGCCGATGTCCATCTGCATGACGACGCGCGCCGAAGAGTTCTCGAACAACAGGTCCCACTGGGTCGTATCGCCGATCTTGGTGAAGTCGCCGCCGTGGGCATGGTAGCCGACATAGGCGCCGGCGTTTCGGACGCGCTCGGCCAGGGTGTCGAGCAACGCAGCGGTCTTCTTGCAGGCTTCGGCCGAGTTGCGCATTTCGTCGGGCATCCACGGGAAAATCAGGAACGGATTTCCAAGCACCTGGTTGAATTCGACTTCCTTGTCGAACTCGTCGTATTTCCCGTCCGTGAGCGTGTTGATTCGCGTGATCAGGTGCGTGCCGCAGCACTTCAGGCCGTTGTCGTCGAGGAGCTTCTTGAGTTCCTCCGCCGTGCGGTCGTAGTAGCCGGCGAACTCGACTCCCACGTACCCCATGGCGGCAACCGCCTTGAGCACTCCGGGAAGGTCCTTCTCGCACAGCTTCCGCACCGAGTAGAGCTGCAGCCCGATCGGGATCTTCTTGTCGGCCGCGGCAAAGAGGTTGGTTCCGGCGGCGCCCACGGCATACGCAGCGGCGGTTCCAGCAGTCATTCTGAGAAGTTGGCGTCTTGAGAGGTTCATGGTTTCTCCAAGTCAGGGAGGGGGTCCGCAGAGAGGGTTTCTTGAGCCCGAAAACGAATTTCCAGTCTAGGCTCCGGAAACGACGGCCGCAAGCGACCGGACGGGAGCGCAAGTGCTAGAGGAGAACTGGCGATGCGCCGTGCCGGCTGCTATGCTGACACGCTGAGAATCCCCTCCCCGTCAAAGAAAAATGGTCCCCATTGAGGAGTCTGCCATGTCCTCGTTCACCCGACGCACATTCTTGTCGGCCTCTGCCGGCGGCCTGGCGGCCTCTGCCTTGGCCATGCGATCCGTGCACGCCGCTCCGTCGGCGGTCGCCGGACCGACGGTCGAGGACGCCTTCGCGCTCCGCAAGGCCGGCAAGAAGATCCCCGTTGTCTTCGATACCGACATCGGCGGCGATATCGACGACACCTGGGCCTTGCTGATGCTGCTAAATTCGCCCGAGTTGGACGTCAAGCTGGTCGTCTCCGACTACAAGAACGGCACTTATCGGGCGAAGGTCCTGGCCAAGATGCTGGAGGTGTGCGGGCGGACCGACATTCCGGTCGGTATCGGCTTGGACAAAGGCGACCGGGGCGAGGACCAGGCCGATTGGGTTGCCGATTACGATCTCGGCAAGTACCCCGGCCGGGTGTACGAAGACGGCGCCGACGCAATCATCCAAACGATTCGCCAGTCGAAGGATCCCGTGACGCTGATTGCCGTGGGGCCGGTTCCCAATCTCCCCGAGGTACTGCGGCGAGCGCCGGACGTGGCCGAGAAGGCTCGCTTCGTGGGAATGCACGGCAGCGTTCGCAAAGGCTACGGCGGCAGTGAGGAGATTTCAGCCGAGTGGAACGTCCGCGCCGATCCGGCAGCCCTGCGGGCCGTCTTCAAGGCTCGCTGGGAGAAGACCGTCACGCCGCTGGATACCTGCGGGATCGTCCACCTTGCCGGCCCACGTTACGCCCGCATTCACGGGTGTCAGACGCCGGGCGCCAAGGCCCTGATGGAGAACTACCGCGTCTGGACAGAAGCGCAGGAGAAACGGGGCAACAAGATGCCCGACCCGGCCCAGCGTAGTTCGACGCTCTTCGACACTGTGGCCGCGTATCTCGGCTACTCGGAAGACCTGCTCGAGATGGAGACGATCAAGCTGGTCGTCACGGACAACGGTTTCACCCGGATCGACGATGGGGGCTCGCCGGTTCGCTGCGCCATGGCCTGGAAGGACCTCGATGCGTTCGAGGAGCATCTGACGGAGAGGATTGTCAGGTCTGGTTGAGCGGCAACGGCAATCAACGGCAGAGTTGCCTCTTGTGCGAAGCACCCGAGAAAACGCCGCGGCATCGGGTGGTTGTCACCCTCTTCCTCCTGGGATCACGTAATTCAGAGAGGCAGATAGACGATTCGGTCTCGCCACTCGTCGAAATCTGACGCGGACCAGATCAACAGAAGGCTTTCAGCCACCGGCCTCGCTGGACGGCTCTGCGGGACGAGGAAAAGGCCGTGAATGGATCGCCCGTCAGAAATCCGTTCTTCGGCCCAGCTTTTCATCGTGTTGACGTCGTGCGAAACGACAAGCCAATGCTGCTCCCACGCGTATTGCAGGACATCTTCGTCGGAGGTGCCTGACAGGCCTTCCTGGAAAACGGTCGTGATAACAACAGCCGGCTCCAACCGACGGACTGCCCGCACAATGTTCCCCCGGAGGTCCTCGTCGGCGAGAAATTGTGGGCGGCTCACTACGGATGTTCCTCCGCTGACTTCGGCTTCCGAGCGGCCCGAAGCCGATCGAGCAACGGCCCGTGCTGTGCCTCACTTGCCTGGCGAAGCTGATTCCATCGCGTTTCCTGTTCCTGCAGGTACCGGTCGATTTCACTGCGATGGCGCAGATAGAAAGCCACGGTTCCGTAGACCTGCTCGGGCATAAGGGCAGGGAACTCCTCCACGATGGCCTCGGGGCTCTTGCCTTCCCAGTACGCATAAATGACGGAATCGAGGGAGACGCGGGTACCTGAGATCCGCCACCCCCCCGCATCAGTCCTGCAAACGTACTCAACGGATGTTTGGCTCATCTGTTTCTATCCCAACGCTTAGAGCAGGTACAGTGGTGATCGGGCCAGGAGTGTTTTGTCACAACAGCCACCCGAGTGCAGGTGTGGCGAATGTGCACTGCCCGGCACATGGCGGGGCAAACGTGCCTACTTCGTAACATGCTCCCGGATCCACGTGCGAAACGAACGAATCAGCATGTTCTCCCGGACGTCTCCCACTTGCCCCATCAGGCGTTGAACCTCCGAGAGCGGCAGTCGAGGGAAACTCGCGCTTGACGGCCGCGGTTCATATTGCCCCGCCGAATTAAGTTCGTAGACTTCGAGGGTCTGCCCGTCGTATCGCCACAGCTCGGGCACGCCGAAGGCGGCGCAAAGGGGCATCTTCTTGAACGTTTCGCCCGAAAGATCGATCTCAATCGCCAAATCGGGCGGCGGGTCTACGGAAAGATCCAATTCCATCTTCTGCCAGACCTGCGGCTCGTGCTTGACGTAATAGGAGTTGTCGGGCTCGAAGCCCCGCTCGAGATCCTCACGCCGGCAGGTCATGGCGCGGCAACTCTGGATATCGATGTGGAGTTCCTCCGACCATGCCTCGATCAGCCGTCCCAGCAGGTGTGCGCAGACCTCATGCCGTTTGGACGGCGAAATCATCTCCAGTTCCCCCCGATTGTAAGTCATTCGAACGTTCCGGCTTTGCGGCACATCCCGCAGGGCGACGTAGGTCGCCCAAGGGACGCCGTGCAAGACCACTCGCTGCCCGCTCAGAGCTTGCTCAGCGATTGCCATGACGCGTTCTCCGAAGATGTTCAACGCAACTGAAGTGGCCATTACTTTCTCAAGTCCGCAATTCGACTGTGCGGAAAGAGAGGGGTACGACCGATCCATTCCCATTATAGCTGTTGCTCCTCTCCATCCTCCACCCCCAGTTGAGGAGTATCCATGGATCGAGGGTGCACGATTCAGCAGAGACGCGGCAGATCAGTCCGAGCGTTGTTCTTTTCTCTTGCGGCAATCGCGGCAGAGGCCGCTGACGAAGAGGCGATGGCTGAAGACCTCGAAGTCGTGCTGGCGGGCGACCGAATCGCGAACGCGCTCGATCTCGTCGCTGTGGAACTCGATCAGCTTGTTACAGACTTCGCAGTGCAGATGGTCGTGACTGGGATAGCCGTATTCGTGCTCGTAGACGCTTCGCCCGCCCAGGGTCATCTTGCGGATCAGGCCGGCCTCGGTCAGCTCGCTGAGGGTGCGGTAGACCGTAGGGCGGCTCACCTTGCGCTCGGCGATCAACTCCTGCAGATGGTCCATCAACTCGTCGGCGTCGAAGTGGTCGTGATGGCTGAAGACCTGCTCGACGATGAGGCGGCGCTGCTGAGTGATCCGCTTCCCCCGCGACTTGAGAAACTGCACGAACCGATCCTCGGGCGGCTGGGGTGGTTCGATGGCACGGAGCGAATAGTCGCGCGTCATGAGGCAAGCGGATCTGAGGAAGAGGGTTTGCCCCGAGTGGCCCGATCCCGCGTACGGCCCGGACCACCTGCCCGAACCGGCGGGACGCTAGCCGATCTCGTCGAGAAGCCGTCCCAGGGCAATCTCCAGCTTATCGTCAGTTTCGTAGGTGCCGTCGGCAATCTGAGCCCTGATCTGGTCCACCCGATCCTGGCGGATCTCGGGCAGGTCGCGCACCTTGTCGATGAGCTGTCCTGCGTCGGACAACTGCAGTTCGTCCTGGATGGGACTTGCCTCGCCGACCGACTGCCGGTTCGTGATCCGAGAAGAGTGCGGGGGACCGATGGGTTGGGCTCCGTGCAAATGGGCCGGACCGTAAATGTGCATTTGTCAACTCCCAAACGGACGCCGCTCGAAGAGGGGTGCGGCGTGTCCTCCTAATTATAACTCACGTTGCTGCGTCGTCGGCTTCGGTTACTACTGCGGGAGGCCTGGCAAGGACGAGAGAACTCTCGTCGCACACCTGTCTTCGACCTGCGAACAGGGCCCGCCCCATCAAATCCCGGGAGAGCCCGTTCGGACCGAATCGCGTCTTCGCACGCCCTGTAGCACCTTTGACGAATCGCCCTCCGCCAACGACAACGGTCACTTCAACGGCCACGTCAGGTCGCTGCGATTAGGCCACACGTGTCGTTTTCACACGACCTTGTCGACCGAACGCAACACGTCCCAACTCGCATCAACGGCCATTATCGCTCCGGACGGCAAAACCGCCAAGACGCATTTCTCTGTCTCCGGACGATCGCCCTGTCACTCCCTCTCCAAGTCGCCTGCGGCTCTCGTCCACGATTTATGGTACGGATGTTCAGTTTGGATGGTTCGCCATTTTCTTGGTGCGGATTATAGGAAGATGCCGCAATCCAGGCAAGATCGACCACGAGCACCCCGGAAGGCCCGTTTCGAGAAATCGGGCGAAACTCAACCCCGTTCTCGTGGTTTACCAAATTGGAAGACACGCCGGTCCCACCAGAATCAGGCGAAAGGAGAGAAGTATGAGGTTTTGGATTGTGATCCTCGCCGGGGCGTCGGTCCTGGCCCTGGGAGCGGCGACCGGTGCCGCCCAGGAGGGGCGGCGGGGCTCGCCCCCCGACCAACCACGGTTCTTCGAGCGGCTGGATGCCGACAAGGACGGAAAGATCAGCCTCAGCGAAGTCCCCGAACGTGTGCCCGAACAAGTCAAGGAGATGTTGAGCCGAGCCGATCGCGACGGCGACAAGATCCTCACGAAAGACGAGCTTGAGCCCGTCATGCGCAGGCTGCAGGCAGGTTGGGCGGGGCCGGAAAGAAGCGGCAGTCCGCGATCCGGCGAGCGCACCGGCCCACCGTCGCGCAACCGGGACGCCCGCGGTCCAGATGCCCACCGAGGGCCGTTTCCCGGCTGGGGTGAGCGACGCTTTGCTGGGATTGACAAGGACAAAGACGGGACGATCGACAAAGATGAAGCTGCCTCGCGCATGAGGGAGCATTTCGACCGAGTCGACGCCAGCAAAGACGGCAATATCGATCGTGAAGAAGGCCGCCGCGCCATGATGGCCATGGCGAGAATGCGAATGGAAGGTCGTGGGCCACACATGCGACGCGGCATGCGAGGCCCGGGCGGCCCGCAGTTCGGCCGTTCGCCTATGGCACGTGGTTTCAAAGGTCCGATGATGGGACATCGCGGCCTGTGGGGCGGCCCCAAGATGGGACGCGGCATGCAAGGCCCAGGCGGGCCGCAGTTTGGCCGTTCGGCCATGGCACGCGGTTTCAAGGGGCCGATGATGGGGCACCGCGGCCCGTGGGGCGGTCCCAAGATGGGTCGCGGCATGCGCGGCCCGGGCGGGCCGCATTTCGGCCGTTCGCCCATGGCGCGTGGTTTCAAAGGTCCGATGATGGGACGTCGTGGCCCGTCGCTTGGCCCCGAGATGGGACGCGGCATGCGAGGCCCGGACGGTCCGCAGTTCGGCCGTTCGGCCATGGATCGTGGTCCCAAGGGGCCGGCGATGTGGCATCGCGGACCATGGGGCGGTGCGGAGACGGGTCGCGGGATGCGAGGCCCGGGCGGTCCCCAGTTCGATCGTTCGCCGATGGGTCGCGGTCCTGAGGGATCGATGACCTCGCATCACGGCTCGCGGCGCGGCCCCGAGGCGGGTCGCAAAACGGAAGGTCCGCAGGAGCCGCGTGTGGACCGAGGGCATGATCGGCCCGATCGAGCAGCGCCGGATGCCAAGACGCCGGACCGACCCCGCAAGCCGATCGAGAAGAAAGCCAAGCCTGAGAAGGATGAGGTCGAGAAGAAGGAGTAATTCCTGGTGGCTGGAACGCGTTGCGGTTCGTGTCGCGAGGAAAGGTATAGCCCGGCGGGGATCGTGTTCATCAGGTCCTCGCCGGGTTTTTTGTGCGATCCCCCTGTTCGTGGAGTGTGAACCGAAACAATGCGAAATTGTCCTACGTAGAGAATTTCGTACGAAGGATCAGAGTTTGGAGGCTTTGAGGAAACCGGCAGGGATCGTCGCGCATCCAAGACATAGAATGGGACGTCGTTCAACGAAGCGTTCTTCAACCGGGAATTTCTGCAAGACAAGTTTGCCGAAAACGAATAGACTGCAGGAAGAGAAAGTTCTCGAAACGAGGAGAGGCGTCCTTCAACCCACGGGGGTGCATTATGGAGAAACCCAATACCGCGGTCGTCCAAGCAATTCCTGATCTCCGCTCCAGCGACTTCCCGCTCGATTGCGAGAGCCGCGCATTTCATCGGTTCTCACTCAAGATGGACCGACAACTCCGCAAGCTGGTTGCCGAGTGGATCCACCTGGCCGCTCCCAACGCCTTTCGTTTGCAGCGGCGTTTCACGGAACCATCGTCGCTTCCGAAGAAGTAACTGCCAGAGGCCCTCAGGCCAGTCCAACCGAGTATCTCACTCCCACCCCGACCGGGAACCTTCCGGCCGGGGTGGTTTCGTGAAGGAATGCCTCAGTGCGGCTCGCACCCGGGGCGGCTCACTTCTCTTGCACCTCCACCTCAATCAACAGACGTTTCACCTGGTCTGCCAACAGTTCTCTCGCCGGCGTCTCTTCGGCAAACTGAAACGACTTGACGGTCTCCGTCCAGGACTCGCCGGCATTGCATCCGGCAAGAACCTTGTCCCACTGTTCGGCTTCCTTCTCGGAGAGCGATTCGCACCACATGGCGTACTCCGCCAGTTTCTCTCCTCTCAACAGAGTCCGGCCAAAGCGCCTTTTCTGCTCTTCCTCATCCGGCACGGCCCATGTTGCGGCGCAGACGATTGGCAGGCCCACGCTGCCTCCAAGTTGCTCTTTCCAAGTCACAGTCTTTTCCGCCTCATTCCAGGTGCCGTTCGTTGAAATCGGCTCCACTTCCGCATCAAGCGTTACTTCGAGCAGGTCGTCCCTCGCCATTTCAAAGTGAATGAATGCGTCACTCAATAGGTCGCCGACGGCCTCGGCTGGAGAAGGCCTATCTGCATTGGCTAGGATGGGCGTCTTCTCATCGTAGTCGTCGCCGGACCTTTCTGCTCGTCTCTTTTCCATCTCGCGGACTAAGTTGGAAACAAGTTCAGGTACCTCTGCTGGCTCTGGCTGCAGATCTCCGTATTTGTTGCGGACATACTGCAAAAAGTACTCGGAGCCGCGAACATGCTCGTTCCACGAGGCCGCCAACCGATCCTGGTCGCGAAAGATTGCCAAGGTGTCACTCGCCGGATCGATTTCGAGTTCTCGGGCGACCAATCGAGCCAGAATCTCCAGTATCGGCGTCGGATCGGTGGTCTTCAGGGTCCGTAGGATTGCCGCTACATCGTGAAGGGTCAGGTAATCCCGCTCGCGTCCGAATAGCCACAAACGCTCAACGAACCCGCCCTGCACCGATTCCTCGGTGCCGCTGTTCTCTTGAACCCAAACGTGTACGGCCACGTTCTTCAGATCGTGGCGAACTATCCGGTCAACGAAGCGTTCCAGGCGTGGGAAGTTGGCTTCGTTGCCAAATTGCTTGCGCAGCCAGCCAAGGGTCAGATCCGCCAACGTATCCACGGCCTCACGCCGCTTGGCCAACTCAGCCTCCAGATCGTCGCTACCCCGAAACCTCTCTGTGTAGCTCCAGACCGTTCCAAGAGGAGTGGCGATGCGTTCCAGCGTTCCTGCCCCGCCCACGTCCTGCGGCGTCTCCACGCCGAACTTGCCGCGGAACGAGTTCTTCCCTTCGTCGCCGGGCTCCGGCTTCGAACCGTAACTCTCTTCGATCCTCGCCAATTCTCCGGCATCCAGCGCCTGGGAATGTGGCGGATCGCCCGAAACGACGGTCCAGCAGGTCAACGTCCGATCAAAACCCGAGTCCGTCGGTGTTATTCGAATCTGGTAGTGATTCTTCGAGCACCCGACCGCCACCAGGCAGCCAATTGCCAGAAAGCCGAGAAGCATTTGTCGCATGACATCCCCCTTTGCCACCGCCGTGGCACACCAAAGGTCTCAACGCAACCAACCGTAGAGGAAGAGCCGTCTTCCGGGGAGATTATTCCACAGAAGCATCCGTGTGTCTTGCCTCTGCCGACAGATCTGAATCTAAGTCGATGCAATCCACTTCCCCGTCACCGTGGCCGGCACCAGCAGCAACACGATTGCCGCGGCCGGACCCAAGCCCTGCGTCACGAAGCAAATCGCCGCATCCAGCACGATGAGCGACAGGATCGCGTGCCGAACGGCCGTCTGCACCAAGCGGGGCGACGGATCTGCAGTCGCGCGAATCAGCCGAAACCCGATCAAGGCCCCCAAGGCGGTGAGCAGCAACGTCCAGCGGGCCGGTTCGAGTTGTAGCAGGACAACCGTGTCGGACGTCCAACGGGGCAGCGGCTCCAGGAGCAGGATCCCGGCGAGAATCATCAATGCAGCGAGCGACAGTTGCCCACGGCGGCTCTGCTCGGCTTCGGTTCGGGCGAACCAGGTGATCCCCGTTACGTAGACGGTGACGGCCGCGACGATCAAGTAGTGCGGCACCGACCAGGGGACGGCCGAAAGGCTCATTCCCAGCAGCAGGTTCAGCCCGCGGCAGGCCCCCATCGCCGGCGGGCCGAGCGGCGTTTTTTTCAGGAAACCGTCGTAGCAGGCGATCGTCGCCGCCAGGGCCAGGGCAACCAGCGCAGGACGCACGTCGCCCGCTGAGGCCGCGGCAGCGCCGGCCGCCACGATGCCCAACACCAGCAGTCCCCAGCCGGCGAGTCTGGCGGTCCCAAGCGGGATCCGTCCCGAGGGCAAAGGCCGCTCCGGCCGCTCGCGGCAGTCGAGCTGGTAGTCGAACACGTCGTTCAACACCACGCCGCCCGCGTACAGCACAACCGACGCCCCGATGAGCAACGACATGGACAGCCGGTCGCCGGGGCTGAAAACCGCGTGGGTGAAGAGAAACCCGGTCGCTGCGTCGGCTGCCGCGGTGAACAGGTTCGGCAGCCTGACCAACTGGAGCCAGGCCGGCGTGCTCCCGCCACTGGATTTTTGTTCCGGCTGGTTCACGAGACCGCCTCCATCGCAAGTCACGTTGGGCTGTCGGCAAAGCTATTCTTCGGTCGCCCGTTGCAGCGTTCGTTCCAGGTAGGCCTTCGCCTTGCGGCCTGCGTCGTCGGGGTTGTCGATGTAGGGGTACAACTCGACGGTGACCCAGCCATCATAGCCGGTTTCCTGGATGGCTCGCAGCACCGGCGCGAAATCGATCGCCCCTTCGCCGGGGATCATGTGGGCGTGGACGCGCGAGCCGGCGATGTCTTCGATATGATAGTGCCGCGTGTGCTCGGCCATCCGCGGAATCCAATCCTCGGGTTGCTGCCCCACACAAAAGGCGTGGCCAATGTCGAAATTGAGTCCCACCGCAGGCGAGTTGATGCAACCGACGAACTCGAGGTACTGCTCGAAGGTTTCGATCATCAGGCCCGGTTCGGGTTCGATGAGCAGGTAGATGCCTTCGTCCTCGGCCACCTCGATGCAGGGCATGAGTTCCTCGTAGAAGACCTCGGCGGCCTGACGCCATGTCTGCCCCGGGTTGAGCGGCCCGCCCGGCTCGGTCTGAATGCAGGACGCTCCCAGTTCGCCTGCAAGCTGTATGGTCCGCTTGGTGTGCTCGCGGCGGATGGCGCGATAGTGGGCGTCCGGCTCGATCCACGACGGGTGCCAGTAAGGCTGCCGCGGATCGGCCACGGCGTTCATCATGAACCCGTTGACGTTTGAGATGGCCAGTCCATTGTCGGCCAGACAATCGCGAATGGCCTGCTTCCGCTCTTCCAGCAACCCGGCCGGCCAGGCGTGGGGCACGTCGGCCAGCAATTCGAGCCCGGCAAAACCGAGGGCAGCAATGCGGCGGATCGTCTCCTCCACGGAGAAGTTCATGTAGGCGTTGGAGCTGTAGGCGAGTTTGAACATGGGTGGGCCTTGAGCTTTGAGCTTTGAGCTGTGAGCGGTGTTTTAACTGCTGGCGCTACGGTAACTCAGCAGCGACCGGTTGAAGACCCAGCGACTTCCCACCAGGCTTGCAACGGTTGCGACGAAGGCGAAGACCGGCAGCAGCAGGTCCATGGGCGTCTGGGGGACCAAGGGTCGAACGAGGAACCGGGCCGGCACGTTGACGACCACCAGCACCGGGATGATGAACGTGAAGAACATGCGGAGCGGCGTGCCGTACGTTCCGCGGTAGATTTCCATGGGGTAGCGCGAGAAGTTGGTGATGTAGAACCAGAAGTTGTAGAGCGACTGGTTCCGCCCCAGCCAGATGCTCGTGGCGGCCAGGGCGATCATCAGGCTATACATGATGGCCACGCCGCAAATCACGAACAGCATGAACAGAAGCACCTGCCAGACCGAGGGCACCCAGCCGATCTTGTGGAGCGAGAAGACGGCCAGCCCGATGCCGACGACCAGGTTGCCCAGCGACGACCAGTCGATACGCTGTAGCGAGATCAGAAACTGGGTGTCGATCGGCTTGAGCAGGGCGAAGTCGAGCGTGCCGGTGCGGATCATCTCGCCGAATTCGGAGGCGTTCTCCATGAACAGGGCCTGCACGAGGCTGTTCACCATCAAGGTCGTCGACAGGAACAGGAAGAACTCGTACTTGCCCCAGGCGAAGCTGTACTCGCCCCAATTGCTCACGTCGCCGATGCGGGGCGTGTGCTGGAACACGAGGATGTAGAAGCCCAGGTTCATGAACACCCACGACATCGACGAGAACGTCTCGATCAGGAAATTCCCGCGGAACGTCATGTTCCGGACGAGGCTGTTCCGGGCGAACGTGAGGAAGACACGGAGGTAGGAAGGTCCGGAGGGCATAGTCTAACCTCCAAACCCACTGTATCGCCGGACGCCCAGGTGGAACGCCGCGCGGCTGGTGAACATGAACAGCACGACCCAGGCGAACTGGATCCACAACCCCTGGATCAGCTCCGGTCCCTCGACCTTGCCCAAGAAGACGGCCGCGGGAAAGTAGGCCAGGTACTGCAGCGGAATGATCCGAACCACCTCGCCCCAGAAGCCGGGCAGCATGTCGATTGGGAACATGTGTCCCGAAAAGAAGAAGTTGAAGAGCATGTAGACGAACAGCAGCGAACTGACCTCCAGGAACCAGAACCCGATCATGCCGATGGTCGCTTCGAGGAAGAACCCCAGCAGGAAGGCCATCAGGAGCGAGGCGACATAGGCCGCCATCACCTGGGGTTCGGGCCATCCGTTCGGGAAGAAGTCTCCGCACAGATAGAATACGAAGGCGAACGGCAGGGTCGCCACGGTGTAGTAGACCACCTTGTGGGCCATGCGGTTCAGGAGCAGGAACGACAGCATGTCGATCGGCTGAATCAGGTACTTCTTGACGGTCCCGTCGCGAATATCGCGGGCGATTCCCGACGCCAGGCCGGGCATGCTCGAAAAAGCCCGGCTCACCATGGTCAACAGGTAATAGGCGATGAAGTCGTGATAGGAGTAGCCAACGATCCGCGTCTGATCGATGCTCTGCCCGGTACTCGCGGCCGTGAAGACCGCCCACCACAGGAAGACCTGGGTGAGAATCGGCAGGAATCGCATGAGCGTGCCGAGGGCAAAATCGCCCCGGTAAACCAGACGCTCTTCGAGGCTGATGCGGAGGATGGTCCACCAGACGGCGGTGCGTGCCGGCATCTCACCCTCCCCGGCCCACGACCAACTCGCCGTCCTTCCCGGCCGACTCATCCACCTGCGAGAAGACCTCTGCGATCATCTCTTCCAGCGGCGGATCTTCGACGTTCACATCGACGACCGGATGCTGCTGCAGGATTCGTCCGAGGGTTGCCGTCACGTCGCCGCGATCGACGCGTACCTTCGCTCGCGGCGGCTCTTCCGAAATCACCTCGCCGTAGACGCCCAGATCGCCGGGGATATGGCCGTCGGCGAACAGCAGGGTGATGACCTTGTGGCCGCCGAACCGGTCGACGATCTGCGCGAGCGAGCCGTCGAACATGATGCGGCCGTGGGTGATGATCACCACGCGCCGGCAGAGGGCGGCCACGTCCTTCATGTAGTGGCTTGTCAGCAGCGTGGTGATACCCCGCTCGCGCTGATAGTGTTTGAGGAAGTCCTGGATCTTGTACTGGGCGACCACGTCGAGCCCGATCGTCGGCTCGTCGAGGAACAGCACGTCGGGTTTGTGGAGCAAGGCAGCCGTCAGTTCCATCTTCATCCGCTCGCCCAGCGACAGTTCGCGAACCGGCTGGGAGAGCAGGTTCCGGATGGCCAGCATCCCGGTCAGTTCGTCCCGGGTGCGGTCGAACTCGGCCGGATCGATGCGATAGATCTGCTGATGGAGCCGAAACGACTCGGCGGCCGGAAGGTCCCACCAGAGCTGGTTTTTCTGTCCCATCACCAGGGCGAACCGCCGCCGGTAGGCGTTCTCCCGCCGCCAGGGGACGTGGCCCAGGACCCTGGCGGTGCCCGAAGTCGGGTTGATGACGCCGGAGAGCAGTTTCAGGGTCGTCGTCTTGCCCGCCCCGTTTGGCCCCAAAAAGGCCACGAACTCCCCCGCCTCGACCGTCAGATCGATCCCGCGGACGGCCTCGACGGTGCGGTACTTTCGGTGGAACAAGCCGGCCACCGAAGCAGCCAGCCCCTCCGCCTTCTGGTAGACGCGATAGGATTTTGCCAGGGATTCGATTTCGACGACAGCCATAGTCATCGATTATAGGCCCCACTCCCGGCGGGGGAAAGGTGCGCTGTTTTGCCCTGTCACATGGTGTCAGACTGCTTCGATGGAATGGGTGCCATCCGCTTGCGCCCAGAACGTCCCACTGCAGCCAGCCGTATGCCACGGGCGTGCCGCCCGTGCCAACCGGAAACGGCCCTTCTCAGTGGTTCATGAGTTCAACCACTGCGGAATCTCCCCTTCAGCCTGCTACGGGCACTGCTTGCCGTAGGAGTTCATCAGCGGATCCTCCGAGTAGTTGACGTTCTTGTTCGGCGCCCGACGGCGATGCTGAGCGAGGATGCGGGGCATCGTCAACCGAGGGATCGTTGCCTGAAATTCTACTGAACGCCACAATTTCGTTGAACCGGGGCCGACAGCGCAGGCTCGGTTTTCCTGGGTTTCATTCTGCCGTTGCCTTCTCGCAGAATGCAAACATCGATAGAGCACCTGAATACGAAAAAACCCGCATCAGACGATACTGACACGGGCTTGCGATTGATCTTGTGCGACTTGAAGCGGCTAGGCGGTCTTACGGCGGCGACGGGCGGCGATCATGCCGAGACCTCCGAGGGCTGACCAGATGGCGAGGGCGGTAGGCTCGGGGACATTTGCTCCTTCAAATTCCGTTACCAAACCAAAAGACTCGAAGCCACTGTCAAAATCATGGGCGCGGCTCGATATGTTGCCAAAGGTGCCGTTATGCGCTTTTGCATATCCGTCATAAAGATGATAATTGACCGACCCACCAGGAATAAGGATTTCGACTAATAGATTGCCTTTGGTCGGATCATAAAGGAAATCAGTTCCATCGAAGGTGAATTTGTCGGGAATCGTACCATTCGGAGACATCGAGGCGAACAGGGTGTCATCTGGCCCGACATTGTTGGCGAGGCTTACGGTATCGAGGCCGTTCACCGCCTTTGATGTTGTAGACAACCGCATAATGAAAGTCCTATCCGGCTGGAAGGGCCCACTGTGCCCAAAGAACGAGATCTTGTCGATCGTAAATGATTTTGGGAAAAGACTGGCGTTGTAGACCTGCTGATACCGAGTGCCGGGTTCCGCGAAAGCTTTTCCGCCAAATGGAAATGCGTTCATTTCTATTGTGTTCGGGTCACCGGCGAGTATTACAGTTGCGTCGGCGGGAGTTGTCAACATGAAGAGCAACGTGACGGACACTGGCGCAAAGAACCATCCCGACTGGGCAGTGCAAATGCGCAGAAGAACTCTTGTAAGTGAAAACGGAAACCGATCATCTTGCATCACCGATAATCGCATCGTCGTACTCCCAAAGCGGGACGGGCCCGCAACCCAACCTCTACAAAGACCTGCGCGCACCGCGCACACAAACCCAGAATCAAGACTCAGAAGTAACAATCCCTGTGCAAACAACAGAACACTCGGACGAATGCCGATACCGACTGATTTCAGGTGGATCGCCACGAGCAGTTTTGCTCAAATGCACATATGCGCAAGTATGGGAACAACTTCCTGTAGGCCTATAGGCCGCCGCCCACGGATTCCTGACATTCAGACTTGAGGATTCACTAAAATCCCGTCCGAAGAGGGGGTAAATGCGTCTGCCAGACCACGCGAACAAGCGGTGGATCGCCCAACCTCAGTTTCGACTTCAAATGTTCCTCGAGTTCGAGTGCCCGTTTCGTTCGGACCTGCAATGAGCGATGCGATAGGCTCCGCAGTTGTCGCGGCAGCCCCATGCCTTGATGACGTTGGTTGTCCGCCCTCCCGCGTTCTGGATTCTCAGCCAGATGGCAAACCGTCTGTTGCGCCGTCAGGGTCTTCCTGCCGTGAGCGGAAAATCCACCTTCCGGGTAGACAATCGCGCTGCTCGTGTGGTGTTCCACATTGGACTACGGTAGTTCCCTCAGACGTTCGAGGGTCTCCCACGAACGCCGCTGACAACGAAGCTTCCGATGCCCCCCGACAGGGATGAATAACCAAAACCATCACATCATGTGGCCCTGGTAGAATCCAATTATATCCGATTCCACCCTTATGGCGGGCGAGTAATGTCGTATGTTTTCATAAACGCTCTTTCACGGCATTCTTGTTGCAGCAGTCAGTTCAAGGGCAGGAGACGCATGCAGTGACAATCGCCACGGCACCAAGTCGGCCGTCTTCCAGGAACGAATGCTCGGGGTTTCTTCCCATCGGGGTCGATACCATCACCGTCTCGACGGAGTTGCCGTTCAATCTCTATCTGCGAGTCAATCCGGCGGCGCCCCCCGTTCTCTACAGGGAGCGTCACCTGGCGATGGAATCCAGCGACTTCGATCGACTGTCGGAACAAGACATCACGACGCTCTATATTCAGGTTGCCGATCACGTCGCCTACCGGGATTACCTGATCGAGACGGTGCTTCACAATCGCGACGTTCCCGGTCCGCGGCGGTTCCATGTTCTCAAGATCGCCAACCGGGCGGTATTCCGGTCGGCCTTTGGAGACCGGAATCCGGAAAAGCTCGTCAACTTCGCCGCGCAATACGGGGACGAGTTGGCCGATATTGTTTGCGACGAAGATCTCGCCGTCGGCGAACTGCTGGGCCTCATGGAGCACGACTACTATACCTACACCCATGCCACGAACGTGAGTGTGCTCTCGGTCCTGATTGCCCGAGAACTCGGCATGGGCGTTTGTGACGGGATCGTTCCTCTGGGCTCCGGTGCGGTCATTCACGATATCGGTAAGCGTCAGATCGCCCCTGCGCTGCTGAACCAGCAGCAGCCGCTTTCGGAGGAGCAGCGCGAGACGATCCAGCAGCATCCGAAGTTCGGTTTCATGGAACTGTCCGGCCGGCGCGATTTGCTTTGGGGCCAGTTGATGATGGTCTATCAGCATCACGAGCGATGGGACGGTCGTGGGTATCCGGTCGGGTTTGTTGGGGAAGAAATCCATCCCTGGGCGAGAATCTGTGCCGTCGCTGACGTCTACGACGCCATGATTTCGAGCCGGCCTTACCGGCGAGGCTTGCCCGCCAACCAAGTCTGGGAAGTCTTGGAAGGCGGGTCCAAACAGGAGTTCGACCGAGAATTCGTGAAGGCTTTGAGATCGGTGGTGAAGGAATGACATTTCCAGAAGCAATCGAAAGCGTCGCCTGCGAGATCGTAGTTCCCGCCGACCCGGGTGGGGAGAATCGCGGTTCGGCCCGGGTCATCGATATCGACAAAGACAAACGGCGATTCCCCCGTTTTCCATGCCGGGTGGATGCAATTCTCCGGTATCAGAGCGGCCCGCCGGCCTTGCGGCGACCTCGAGAATGGATGCGGATCATGGTCCGGAACTTGTCTCGCTGCGGCATGGGGTTCCTGCACAGCGAAGCCGTGTTTCCCGGAGAACGAATGTTGATTGTCTTCCCGAGGGGGATCCAACGAGTGTTCGTGGCCAAACGATGCCGGCGGATCGGGGCTCGCTGTTTTGACGTCGGAGGAGAGTTCAGTGAACTGCTCGACAATCCAACGGAAGCGGGATTGCGCTAGGACTATGGACCGAAACAAACCGTCACCCTTAAACGTCATGGTGGTCGACGACGATGCCGCAACCCTGAGGCTGGTTGCCAGGATCGTGTCGTCGGCCGGGCACCAGGTTCTCCAGGCCAATAACGGTCGCGAGGCCCTCGACACCATACTCCAGACGCCGCCCGACCTCGTGGTTTGCGATTGGGACATGCCGGAACTCGACGGCGTGCAATTGTGTCGGGAGGTCCGCCAGCAACTCCTCACTCATTACGTGTACTTTCTTCTCCTCACTGGAAGATCGAGTGAGGGCGAAACGGTGGAGGGACTGGCGGCAGGGGCGGACGACTTCGTGACGAAGCCGATCAATCGAGGCATATTCCTGGCCCGGCTCGAAGCCGGATCGCGGATCGTGCGGATGGAACGGCAACTCCGCAGCTTCTCGGAACGAGATTCCCTGACGGGCATCCTGAATCGGCGTAAGTTCCATGAGTGTCTTGGCCGGGAATGGGAGCGTGCAACCCGCCACGGACGCCCCCTCTCGTGCGTCATGATTGATCTTGATTTCTTCAAGAGAATCAACGACGAACACGGACATGCCAGCGGCGACCTGGCGCTCCAGGCCGTTGCCCGGCTGTTGTGCGATCAGGGACGATCGAGCGACATTCTCTGCCGGTACGGCGGAGAGGAGTTCTGCGTTCTTGTGCCGGAGACGGACGAACTCGGTGCCGTTCGTTGGGCGGAACGCGTTCGGGATGTGATTTCCGAGACTCCATTGGCTGTGGGCGATCTGACGTTGCCGATCACGGCGAGTTTTGGCGTCGCCGAGCGACTGGCGGACACGGCCGGCCCCGAGCAATTGGTCGAGTTGGCCGATCAGGCCCTGGCGGTGGCCAAGTATTCGGGACGCAATCGAGTGGTGCGTTTCGGAACCCTCAAGGAGCCGATGCTCAATCCGTCGGATCGACAGGCTGCCGCCGATCCTCTTGGCGGCGTCTTGGCCCGTGATGTGATGGCTGTTGCTCTTGTCTGCCCCAACCAGAACGACACCGTTCGATACGTGGCGGATCTCTTCCTCCAGTCGCGGGTCGACTCTGCCCCCGTCGTCGACGACACGGGGGTCGTGACAGGCATCGTGTCGGAGGCCGATCTGCTGGCCCGAACCTCGCTGGGGCAAGGTTGGGACGACCAGGTGGGTGAAGTGATGAGAACCAATGCGGTTTGCTACGAAGAGGACACCCCGATCGAACAGGTGTACGAGTTCCTCTCTCGCGTGTCGATTCCGCGGATTGTTGTTGTGGATCAAGGTCGGCCGAGCGGCGTGATCAGTCGAGCGACGCTCCTCTGCTGGTTCCGCAACTGGGTGGCGACGCAGGAAAGGGGCGGTTCGGACGCTCGGCAGGCACATGAGGCGGACGAGCGAGATCGCCGCAAGGCCGGGGTCATCCGCACTTCCGCCGCGACGGCACAACGGGCCAACGACCTGTGCCGGAGAATCATGGAGGAAGACGGCGACTTCGTCCCCAGGGTGGTCGGCGAAGCAACCAGGCTCCAGAGCCTTGCCGGCGATCTGCTGGGGTACTGCCGGAGCGGAAACGTGCCCTGAAATCGCGTCGGCACCAACTCCTGGCACTCGCCAATCACTTCCCAAAGATCTCAAACATTGATCAACTTGCCTGGCTACCGGACGCTCGATCTCACTTGCAATGCTTTCCACGCCGACGAGACCAGTGGATTCCGATTCATCCCGTCCGCGTCGCACCTCCGTGAGATCGGGATAGACCTCTTTCAGAGGAGCCTACGCTTCAGCCGGATGAGCGTGAATCCTTCGTTCCCGGTTGACCTTGCCCCGGCCGCCGTGGGGCGGTATTTTCCTGCCCGCAAAATATGGAGACGGGCTGACTCGTCCAGGACTCCTGCCGGGGCCACCACGAAGGCTGGTCGCTCAGCCTAAACCATCTATTTCCCTCCTTTTGCCAAACGGGCAGGCAAACCATGAACAAGGCGAACACGGCGTCGGAACAGCGGCAATGGTTCCACGGCATCGATCTCTTCTCACGGGTGAACGGGCCCATCAGCGAGTTGACCCGGTTGCAGCAGTCGCTGCTGTTTGCCGAGCTTTCGCAGATTGCCTACATGCCGCCCGAGCCGGCGTTGACTTGCGTGCGAAAGATCGGATTCTCCGAGTCGCTCTACTTCGACCGTGACGGGGCTCAGGCCTATCGGTTTCGGAACCAATATGACTGCGTGATCGTCTGCCGGGGCACCGAGCCGACCGAGTGGAACGACGTGAAGGCCGACGCCAACGCCGTGACCGTGCTGGCCGAAACGATCGGCCGAGTGCATAGCGGCTTCAATCGCGAGGTGAACGATCTCTGGCCGATCCTCGAACGGGCCCTGGCGGAGAACGAGCTTCCTCTCTGGTTCGCCGGCCATTCGCTCGGGGGCGCCATGGCCACGATCTGTGCCAGGCGGTGCAAGCTCTCGCGTCTCACCGTCGAGCCGGCCGGGCTGTTCACCTACGGCAGCCCGCGGGTCGGCAATCGGGCCTATGTGAACCACTGCCAGCTCGTTCATTTTCGCTGGGTGAACAACAACGACATCGTGACTCGCGTGCCGCCTGCCTGGTGGGGTTATCGCCACGGCGGGCGGGAGATGTACATCGACTGCAAAGGCCGCGTGCGCGACGTCGACGGCTGGCACCGCGTGGTCGATCGCGTCCGCGGGTTCTTCCGCAGCCTGCGGCGCTTCAAGATCGATCATTTCTCCGACCACTCGACGGAGGAGTACATCGCCTCCATCCACGCCGCCGTTCAGAAGCAGCAGCGGGCGATGGCGCGGCGTGCCCGGCGGCCGAGACGGGTGGCGGCGGCGTAGGGCTCAAGTCCTCGGTTGTGGGATGCACGCACTGTCCGCCCGGCTTTGAAACTCGAAATCCGAAGCACGAAATCCGAAACAAATCCAGAATTCGAATATCAAAGGCACGAAACGAGACCGTGCGTGTGTCTTGGTGGGAGTCTGTTCGTCTGGTTTGACGTTCGGATTCTAGTTCTGAGTTTGTCGAAATGGCCTTGTGGGATTCCAGGAAGCACCGTCCCGAGCCAAGACTCTAAAACCACTCGTTCTCCTCATCGTCGGGCAGTTCGCGGTTTTCCAGTTGAGCCGCGTATTCGTCAATCGCCGCCTCCCACTCAGCCAGATCCGCTTCGGACAACAGGTGTTCGTTTTCTTCCGTTACGAGGAGTCCCGTTTTCTCGAAGGCGTAGATCATGGCAGGGTCGAGCCCTGCTTGCTTCATGGCTTGGACGATCTCGTGTTCAACATGTTCCAAAGGCGGCATATCGAAGAACAGTTTGTCATTGGGGCCGAAATCTCGCCCGTGTTTCTCAATGAACTTCTGCCGCTGCTCGTCAACGACTTGGGCCACGTCATCAGAAACAGGCATGGACTTCAGAATATTGCCGTCGTCATCGACCAGCCATTCGAAGCCCTTGTTGAGGCAGCAGTGCTTGTACTTCGTGCCGCTGCCGCACGGGCAGGGAGCATTGCGAGGAACCTTCTTGTGGGCCATTGTGAGATCCTGTTGTCTTCAGCACGGCGGTGAATGCCGGCAATCATTTCATTTTCTTCATACAGCAAGTCTTGAACTTCTTGCCGCTGCCACACGGGCATGGTGCATTTCGTCCCGCTTCCGGCGCAGCAACGCGATCTGATGCTCGGTGTCGTCCTATCAGCCTTCCTGTCGGCTCTTGGTATTGGACGTGCGACGAGCAACCTTGGCGGAGGCACGAACGAATGATCTGGGCGGGATCGAAGCGACCGTCCGTGTCCGCTTTGACCGCCCGTGCCAGTTCTCTTGTCACGGCCTCTCGCTGATCTTCCGGCAGCACGCCGATAGGCAACGCCGCTCCACCCGTTATGGCAAAGCCCTCATGAAACAGTAACCGGGAAGCGAAGACAAGCCCCGGCTCGGCGGTACTGCCGAATCCCATATCAACGACGAGATTGGTTTCACTGGAGAGCAAGTCTCGAACGACGACTCCGAATCCACGTATGACCGATTCGACGACGAACAGCGAGTAGATTGCCTGTTGCATGGCTCGGAGACAAGCCATCTCGTCGGATTCCGGAGCGGGTGCCGAATCGATAAGGTACTGCTCGACGGCGTTGCGACCTTTCCGGCGCACATCGTAGATGCAGTAATCCATCAAAACCGCAGACTCATCCTCGGAATTGAAGATCAGAGTGCCCCTCTGGAAGATCCCCAGTCTCTTCCCTCCCTCGGAGAGAACATCTTTGGAAAGTCGTTTGACCAACTTGTGGTTGAGGTTGCGCCCGACTGCACGCAAATGCTTGTAGCGAGAGACAATCTCAGAACGGTCCTTAGCGTTTCGAGCGGTCGCAACGTACCGAGGTTTGTCACTCAAGTCTGTCGCCACTGCGTCCTGGATCTTTCCCAGCTCCACGTCGGGGATCGGGGCTGACGTGACATTGAGCGTGAGCCTGCCACCGTCGAATTTCACTTCGTAATCCACGATCACTTTGCGGAGGTCCGGGTAGAGGTTCTCTCGCCTCTCCGCCATCAGGTCCATGATTTCCATAGCAACAGCAACGGCCTCGGCGCTTCCATCCTTCGGCACGAAGGCGTCGATCAGGTCCTTCTCGATCATCGGCTGTTTCTCGGGCGGGAACATCGACTTGTTCCAACCGGCGATGGTCAGCATGATGATCGACTCGGCTCGCTGAGGAGTCTTGCCGCGTTGCCGGATCAGAGGTTCGGCAAGTTCCATAATGACGGCGGACATTCTGGCCTCCCCTTCAGGAGTTGGGATTTCTCCCTTTGCTCCCAGGGCCGCCAATCGCTTCCATCGCTCCTGGTCTTTGACTGACATGAAAAGGCTCCTATTGTTCATACGTCCTCGTCCGGCTTGGCCCGGTCTGCCGGGATGTACGGGATCAGTCCTTTCGCGAACGCCATTTGGATTTCTTCGGCGGTATAATCGCCGGGACCACTGTCTCCCCGAGCGAAGTAACGATGCCGAAAGTCTCCTTCGCCTGCTTGTACTCTTCATTGAGCGTCCTTTTGATGCCGCCGCCAAACGTGATGTTGTACCCGGAGACCAGGCCGTCGTAGATGATCTTGCCCTGAAACGGCAAGAGAACGGTCGTGACCAGCCTGGGCAGGCGAGGGCCGATGACTGCCTCCAAAGGATCGGCCAAGCCGAGGACGCCATAAGCCCTGTTCGGCGAACCGCCGCTGGTCAGGAAGACCGTGTACTTCTTGAGGTAACGGAGGACGCAGAACTTGCCCGGCAGAGCGTGTTTCCACGAGGCGACGATCTCCAACTCGTCCGCCTTGAGGTTCGCCGGATTGTCGTGCACGAACTCGTCGATGAGTTCCCGGCGGGCGAACAGGGCTTCTCGAATTGCCGTCCGAGCCTCGGGCGGCGTGGACGTGTACTCTCGGGAATCGGAGAACTGCTCCGACGAGAGCTTCAGCTTCCGATTCACGAAAGACAGGAGGACCGCATACAAATCGTAGAAGAGCTTGCCTTCGTCAGCCGTCAGGTTCATCTCGCTCACTCCTGAGCCCCACTTCCTTGCTTTCCCTTCCACCAAGGACAGAAGGGACAATCGCCGCCTACCGGGAAATCTATGCCTTCTTCATGTGGGCAACCCATATTGCCGTCGCTCATGCCCACCCGGGTTACATTGTGTTCTTTGAAGAACGCTTCCATCTCGCGCCGGACTTTCGGACTGGTTGTCACGTCGCTTGCCACCCACCGTTTGATGATCGGTTCCGCTCCCTCTTCGCTGATGACGCCGGCCGCGATCTTTGTGGTTGTCTTGTCATCCGGGCCGTAGTAGGCAACGGTACCGACGGGGAATTCGAACGGCTCAAGAGCATCGTCTTCTTCCTCACACTCCTCAGCCTCCCAGAGCCAGTAGGTGTAGTCCTCAACCGGTTGATAGTTGGGATTATCCGGCTCAACCTGAAGACCACACAGAGGCACAAGGAACCTGTGCTTCGCTCGGCGGGCATAGCAGACGACACCTGCCTGCCGATCAAGTGGCGAATCAGCAAAGCCAACAACCTCCACTTTCCCGGCGTCACTAGG
This sequence comes from Planctomycetaceae bacterium, assembly GCA_012719125.1. Classification (GTDB taxonomy): domain Bacteria; phylum Planctomycetota; class Planctomycetia; order Pirellulales; family Thermoguttaceae; genus JAAYAY01. The sequence goes on from JAAYAY010000032.1 coordinate 25,789, forward strand.
GCCGATGTCCGTAGCTGGATAATAGTCAGCCTTGAAGGGAAAGAAGAGATTGGTCTTTAGGTAAGCAAGGTACTGCCGCTGTGCCGATTCGTCGGCCCCGGGCAGCCCGTCATCACTGGTCAGCCCGAAAACCATTCGGATGCGGTCGTCAGGGTCATCCATGGAAAGTGGGCGAGTGACAATGTCCGTAGGTTGTTCCATCGTCACAGGCGTTTCTTCATTCACCGCTTCTAGCTGGTCCTGGTCCAACCAATATCGGTGGGACTTCAGACCATCCCGTCGACATCGCTTGAAATAAACGGCGTGGGCCTGATCCAATGTCGGCTTCGTCCAATGGACGGCGTAGCCAATGGGCGTCAACCAACCGATCCTCTTCACCCTCCCCACCCAGCCGCCCAGCGGAATATCCGCGTACTGCTCGTGGACAGTGCCCGGCTTCACATGCACCAAATCGCCTTTGCCGAAGGCTGCCGGGAGAACGTGCTTCCCTTTTCGCCTACCCAACCAGCGTCGGAGATAGTGAAGGCTGTCGTTTATGTCTTCCAGATCGCACTTCTCGGGATCAAAGTCATTACCGAGCCATTCCAGAACCTCCTCATGTTCGTCGTGGTCCGGGTCTCGGATCTTGTCGAGGAAGTAAGGATATCCATAGGGACCACCTGAATCCTCGGGCGGGCAGGCACGTTCGCCCTGCACGCATCGAGGATAACGGATGCCGTCTTCGATAGGCAGCGTCTTCTCAAGGTCGATGATGTGCCGCCACTCATCCCCGAAATCATAATCGTAGAGAAAAGAAATGTGCCCCTGTTCGCCAAGCTCACTGAGTCGGACGAAGCGGGAGTCGTATTCCGCTTGGCTGCCGTGCTTGGGATTGCCGAACTCCTCGCCCTCGATCACGAAGGCGTGCATGTGCTCGTCTTCCCATCCCATGGAAATCTGAATGATGTCGTGAAGCTCATCCAGAGAGCAGTCATTCGTCAGCACTCTCCGCCAGATTGGCGGGTGGATATGCTGAAGCGTGATCTTGACTTGGTAGATGGGCAGGGTGGTATCCAGTGGTTTCTGTTTTCTCGAGCGTTTCTTCGCCATAGTCCGTACTCCTTGGAACTGCCATGCTCCAAACCGTGCCCGACCACGAAAAAAGGACTCGCGCCCATTGGCCTTGATCGTGACCTTGCCAACTGCCGGCAAAACCAGCTTCTTGATTGGCGCTCAGGTTGGGGGATCTAATTCAATGGTAGTTAGCGGCGGCCATTGAAGGCCCCCCCAACCATGAGTGCCATGCTGGATTGTACCGAATGGTGTTGCCTGAGGGAATCGGCCGCCCATTTGGTGTTTGCGCAAGCTTGCGATTGGTGACCAGCGATGCGGCCAAGGCCCTCACCTCCCAGACGGAAATGTGCCTGGGCGCCACCACTCGCCGGATCTCTTTCACGTGCAGTATGACACGGTGAAGGCGACCAGAAGGCAAGTACGGCCCGAGAGCGGCAACGGTTGCGGACCTTGGCGGCGGAGGTTCTGGCGAGGGCCCGTTCGCCGGACGGTCTGTGGGGGACGTTCGTCCCTGAGCTTCCGGCCGAGTTGGAGAACAGGGCCGGGCAGTGCGCCGATCTCTTCCAGCGAAGCAGTTCCTGTGTGGATTCGGAGCGCAAGCTGTCTTGAACATGAGGTAATGAAGGGATCGGAGACGCGGGATACCTAACCGCTTGACTAACAACCGTTTGGACGCGTCGGCAACAAGAGAAGAGGCACCCGTACTCCCGGGCGAGGATGGAACCTACGCTTGCACCGGATGAACCCCTTTTTGTGTCCTTCGCGCATTTCGTGAATCCCGTCGTTCATTCTGCCCGTTGTCGCTCCCCGCAACAACCCTTGGTCGCATGACTATCGACCCGCACAAAAGGTCTGTAAAATTCCCTTGTCGTCCATTCCCTTGTCAGATCCCCCTCCCCTTGCCCAAACGAACTGTCGCCCCCCAGGTTAGCCAAAAGCACCCCAGAACACCGCGCAACAATGACAACAATGACAACAATGGCCGGAACGGCTTCGAATCGCCTCCCTTCAATCGCCCTTGCACTGGCCCTTCTCCTGTCGTCTGCGACCGCCGGCGCCGAAGAGTCCATGAGCCTTTACGTCTCGTCGACCGGCAACGACGCCTGGTCCGGCCGGCTCGCTGAACCGAACGCCGACGACGACGACGGCCCCTTCGCCACGCTGGCCCGCGCCCGCGATGAGATCCGCGGCCTGAAAACCGGCGGAGAGCTCAAAACAGTGGTCACGGTTCATCTCCGCCAAGGCGTCTACTCACTGCCCGACACGCTGAAACTCGGCGTCCAGGATTCCGGCACCGCCTCCATGCCAGTGACCTATCGAGCCTACGAGGGCGAGAAGGTTGTCCTCACCGGGGGCCGCCCGATCCGCGGATTCACCCCGTATCGCGGCAAGATCCTCAAGGTGGACGTGAACGCCCAGGGCCTCAAGGGAGTCAACTTCCGGCAACTATTCTACAACGGTCGCCGGCAACCGCTGGCCCGATACCCGAGCTTCGATCCCGCGAATCCCTACGGCGGCGGCTGGGCCTATGCCGACGGCAAGCCCGTGCCGATGTATCAGGAGATTCCAGGCGAAGACAAACACTCGCTCCAGTACAAGGAGAGCGACGCCCGAACCTGGGCCCGGCCGGAAGAAGGCGAGGTCTTCGTCTTTCCTCGCTACAACTGGTGGAACAACATCGTCCGTATCAAGAGCGTCGACCGTGCGGCTCGCCGGATCACCCTTGCCGGCAACTGTTCTTACCCGATCCGGCCCACCGATCGCTACTACGTCCAAGGCCTGTTCGAAGAACTCGATGCACCGGGCGAGTGGTACCTGGATGCCTCGGCAGGCCTCCTCTACTTCTGGCCCCCCGACGACTCCGATCCATCCGCCGTCACGGCCTACGCCCCCGCCCTGCGGACGATTCTCGATCTTGAGGGCGTGAGCCACGTCACCTTTCGCGGGTTCACCTTCGAGTGCTGCTCGGGGACGGCGATCGTGCTGAAAGACACCGCCGACTGCCTGATCGCCGGCAACACGATCCGCGGCGTTGGCGACTACGGCGGCTCGGGCGTGTCGGTCAGCGGCGGCACGAACAACGGTGTCGTAGGCAACGACGTCTATGATGTGGGCCGCGACGCCGTTTCCATCAGCGGCGGCGACCGGACGACGCTCACCCCCGCCGGCAACTATGCCGACAACAACTACCTGCACCACATGGGCGTCTACTACAAGCAGGGCGTCGGCGTCTCGCTTCATGGTTGCGGCAACCGAGCCTCGCACAACCTGATCCACGACGGGCCCCGCTGGGGCATCGGTTTCGGAGGCAACAACCTGGTCATCGAGTACAATCACATCCGCCACGTGAACCTCGAGACGGCCGACACCGGCGCCGTCTACACGGGCGGACGCGACTGGCTCGGCTCGCGCGGCACGGTGATCCGCTACAACTACTTCCACGATATCCTCGGCTACGGCCAGGAAGACGGGCGCTGGATCTCGCCCCACTACGCCTGGGGCGTCTATCTCGACGACAACACGGGCGGAGTCGACGTGATCGGCAACATCGTGGCCCGCTGCGTCCGCGGATTGATCCACCTGCACAACGGCCGCGATAACCTGATCGAGAACAACATCTTCATCGACGGCAAACTCCAGCAGATGGAATGCAACGGCTGGACGGAGAACAGCCGCCCGTGGAAGGATCACCTGCCCACCATGATCCAGGGCTACGAATCGGTGAAGGATCAGCCGGCCTGGAAGTCGATGCGAAACATGGGCACCCATCCCAGCGAGGCCATCCTGCCCGACGGCAAGATCATGTCGGGCAACCGCTATTTCCGCAATATCGTCTACTACCGCGATCCCGAAGCCCGATATACGAGGTTCCGCAATTTCTCCTTCGATCACAACGAGTGCGACCACAACCTGGTCTGGCACTTCGGTCTGCCGATCCTCACCGGGCAGTACCTGCCGGGCAAGGACCTCTCCGACAACCTGGCCCCGAACGGCGACTTCGAGCAAGGTACGCCCGGCAAGATGCCCGAGCACTGGCGCTGGCAGATCTTCCCCAGGCCGGAAGCCAAGGCCGAACTGGTCGACGACCCGGCCGCCGGCCGGCACTCGCTTCGCATCGTGGCGGCCTTCAACAAGGAGAAGCCCCGCGACAACTACCCGATCGTCGTGGGCGACGAACTCGAACTCCCCCTCGGCCACGGGTACCGGCTGAAAGCCAGGATGAAAGCCGTCCAACCCGGCGCCGGGGCCAAGCTGATGATGCAGTCCTATGTGGCGAACGCTTACTTCTGGGCAAGCGCGCCGAACGACGTCACGCTTGGCACCGAATGGCAGGAGGTCGAATTCACCTTTAAGACGCCCGCCCCGGGCGAGCCGGGACATCACGAGCAGATGAAGACGTTCCGCGTTCGCATCGACTTCCCCGACGAGACGGGTGCCCTGCTGGTCGACGACGTCCGGCTCACCGAGACGGAGGTGCTCGACGAGTGGCAATCGTGGCAGGCCCTGGGGATGGATCGGCATTCCGTGATCGCCGATCCGCTGTTCGTCGACGCGGAGAACGGCGACTACCGCTTGCAGCCCGATTCACCGGCCTTGAAACTCGGCTTCAAGCCGATCCCGGTCGACAAGATCGGTCCTTACGAAGACGAGCTCCGGGCGAGCTGGCCGATTGTCGAGGCGGAAGGAGCGCGGGAAAAGCCACTTGTGAGCGAGTAGGAGGCGGCGAATCAAGTGTCGTTGTTCGCTCCGCGAACAAGCGCGCCTTTTCGCAGAACGAATAGCGACTATGTGCGACACGTCCTGTCCGATCCCGGGGCAGGCGGATGAAGAAACCCGCCCCTGGCAGCCCGCCGCTCGGTCTGCGACAATAAAGGATTCGCCTTCATTACCCTCCCTTTGCAGGATCACCATCTCACCCATGGGACGCCGCGCTCTCCGGAAGATCGATCCGAATCTCGACTTGTCGGGCTATCTGTTCACCTTCGACGACCTTCCCAAACCGTGGGATGCTGCCGCCCTGTTCGAACGCCAGGCCGCATTGGAGGTCGAAGTCGGCAGCGGCAAGGGGCTGTTCATGCGGACGGCGGCCGCCGCCTGTCCGGAGGTGAACTTCCTGGGGATCGAGGTGGCCGGAAAGTATGCCGCCTTCGCGGCTGCCGGGCTGGCGAAACGCGGGCTCGCCAACGGCAAGATGGTGGCCGGCGACGGGCTCCGGATCTTCGCCGAGTTGCTGCCGGCGGATTCTCTCCAGGCCGTCCACGTCTACTTCCCCGACCCGTGGTGGAAAGCACGGCACAAGAAGCGCCGCGTTCTCACCGGACCCTTCCTGCGCGACGTCCACCGCACGCTCGAGCCCGGCGGCTCCCTCCACTTCTGGACCGACGTCGACGAGTACTTTGACACGACCCTGGAGTTGCTCCGCGAGTTGAACCTGCTGGAGGGGCCGCTCGAAGTCGCCGAATCGTCGGCCGAGCACGACATGGACTACCGCACCCACTTCGAACGCCGCACGCGAAAGCACGGCGAGGCCGTCTATCGGGCCGAATTCCGCAAGCCGACTCCGCCTTGATCCAACGCGGCCGTTTCTGCGCCCTCATTCGGCAAGATGTGCCGACCGACCGACAGAACCCTCAATCGAACCGGCGTCTGCCGCCAATCGCGAAATCGTTCAGTCGCCATGAGTTACGTGCAGCTATGAGATTGACCGCCGCATGTGGCGCGTCATTTGCTGATGCGTGGCGAAGAAACCGTTCGGTCAACTGGGGGGCCGTGCGCAGAAAGGAGTCGATGGGATGCAGATCGCGGGACTATCGGGCGGCTACGCCGACTCGGGAGCCGTTGGACGACGAAACGAACTGCTGGCCGCAATCAGCAGTAGGGCGAGTGAATCGAACGCTCAAGCTACCGGCGGCTCCAACGCGAGCATGGACCTGCTCAACGGAATCGTCTCTCAATACGACCTTACCGACATCACTCCCCGGGATTTCTCGGAGATGCTCCGCGAGTTGCGGGATGCGGGCGCCCTGACCGAGGGCGAGTACAGCGAACTGGCCCAGATTCGTCTCGAGCTGGACGCCGAGAATCTCGATCCGGACGAATCGGTCAACCTGCTCGAGTTCTACCAACAGACGCTCGACCGCGCCCGGCACGACGGCGACTCCGAAAACGCCTCGGCCGCTCTGGCGTCGATGGAACGCCGTCTCGATTGGTTGGAGAAAGTGGCCATCCTCCAGGAAGCGCCGGACGCCGCGGGTATGAACGCACTGGTGTAGGGAATCTCGCAAACCTCGACCAGGGCGACGGAGGAATAGCTTCTCGCGGTTGCCCACCTCGACCGTACCCTCGCCGGTTACCCGGAGAGTGTACCGAGAAGCTATTCCCCGGTCGCCCCGACTCGATCAATTCGACCCTCAGTCGAACGGGTTATCGACAACCGGTGCTGGCGACTTGGCCAGTTCCCGTGCGGCCTCTTGATCCTCCTTGCTGAGCCGGTCCATGGGGACCTTCAGTTCCTTGCCGTCGGTACGCCGCAAGCGGACCGTGTCGCCGTCGAGTTCGAGAAACTCGGCCTCGACCGTGAAGGTCCCCGTACTGTCGCTCCAATTTCGCTTCCTGGCCGCCGCGGACAGCACGCCTTCCGGCAGGGGCCATTTCTCGGCGGCCTTGTCAACGAGATCCTTCACCAACTGGTTCTCGTGATTTCTGAGGCCGTCGACGGCCACAGCGATTCGAGGATCGCTCTTCTGCGGATTTTTGCCCTGCAGTTTCTGCAGGGCCATCAGCAGCCGCGGCACATTGTCGGATTCGAGGTCGTCGAGGATCTTCTGCATCTCCTGCTCGGTAAGGGGCGTATTCGCCTGCTTTTCCTGGAGTTCCGCCAATTGCCGTTTTGTTTCTTCCTGTTTCTTCTTCTGCTCTTCCTGGTGAGCTGCCAGTTCGGTGTCCGACATGCGGTTGTACTTGACGGTCACGGGAAAAGAGACGGTCGTGTCGCCCTTCTGTACGATGAGTTTCTGCGTCAGGTCCAGCGATTCCGAAAGCCCCAACTCACGATTGAAGACCCAGGTACCCGTCCCGTTGATCTCGAAGCCCGCTGAGTTGTCGCTCACGCGGGGAGAATCGAGGCGGTAAGTCTTGTCAACCGTCACCAGCGGTCCCTCAATGCTGCGCACCTGATAGGTCTGGATTTCCGATCCCGCCGTGCGCGTTGTGTCATCTTGCTCGAAGGGCAACCGCGGGTAGGGGAACTGGCGGCGTCCGCCCTCTTCCGTGATCGAGACCCCCAGGCTGACCGACCACGACGCCTCGGGTTTTTCGGGCAAGGGTTCAAAAACCAGGAGCGAAGCGTTTCCGAGAAGGTAGGGGAGTTGGGAATCGCCTTCCAAGCTGTGAATTTCCCCGGTCGGAAGCAGCGTCAACTCGTTCTTTGTAGTAGTGACTAGGCCCTTGAACGGTGTGCGTGAGAATGGCCCGAAGGCTCGCGACGGGAACATGTCCGGGCCAAAGGGGAGCCCTCCGAAGCGAGAGTTGCTTCCAGACGACTTAGCTTTGCTCTTCTTGCTCAAGCCGCCTGAGTAGGTGAGGCTGAGCGAGGACTCGGTTGCCGATTGGAACTTGTAGGTCACCACTCCCGTAAGGGTTTCGGTGACGTCGTCGCGATCGGCAATGATCTCGATCCGGTAGCCCACAGTCTGGTCGGGCTTGCCTGCATAGCGCAACTGGCCGGGTGACAACGCGTCGTCCGACAAGGCCGCGGCACACCCTAACGCGGCGACGAAGACCGCGGCGATCCATTGGATCGACGGCAAGCAGATTCGAGCCATGACCATTCTCCATTATCGAGACTTGCACAGTCCATGAACGATGGGCTGACAACGGAACCCCGGACTATTGGGTCAAAGGCCAACCCCACCGTTCATTCAACTTGCAACCGTCAAAAAAGGGTTACGGAAAACCAACGTCCCAATCGTCCTGTTGGTTGTCCTCGTAAATCCTGAACGAATTGACGTTCGGCTCCTTCACGGAAGCAGGGAACTGCATGCGGCCGTAAATCTCCTCGAGAGCGTGCCGAATCTGACGTTCCTCCAGGGGACCGCTCATCAGCAAGGCCCGCTGCAGCGGCACGAGACTCCTGTCGGTTCCAACGCGTCCCAACATCTCGTAGATCGCTGCACGAGCAGCCGGGTCGGATTCTGCCAGCGCTCCGAGCAACTCCGCTTCGTCATCGGTGTCAAAGGCGACTGAGGACTCGACGACGGGGGCGTCCTGAGTTGCGGCCGGCAGATCTCGCACGAAATCTTGGGCAAGAGGGCTGCTAGAAATCGCATCCTCAGACGGCTTGGACCGATCGGAGGAAGGCCTCGCGCCGGCAGGCAACAATACGGCCACGGCCACGGCCAGAATGAACGCCGTCTGCCAACGCCGTCCCCCCTCGATCGGCAACCGCGGATCGAGAATCCGCCGCAGTCGCTGGGTGAGGGGCGATTTCGAGTCGAGCACGCCCAGGGTCAAAGGCGGTGCCGAGTAGCCGAGGATCTCGGCCACGCGGAAGATCGCCTCTCCATAGGGTTTGCGATTCCCCTCCAGAACCGCCACGGTGCGCTCGTCGCACGCATCCTCGCGCAGTTGGCGAATTCGCCGATTGGCCCACCAGACCGCCGGATGGAAGAAGTAGATTGCTCCCAGGAGTCCTTGCGCCAGATTCACCAGACCGTCCCATCGCCTCACATGGTGCAACTCGTGAATGAACACGCTGCGCAACTGTTCCCTGCTCAGCCGTTCCAGCACGGCCGAAGGCAACAGCAGTACGGGACGCCACGTGCCGACCACCAGGGGAGTTGAACAGGCCTCGGAGTTGCGGAGTTCGACCCTTCGTCGCACTCCGACCCGCTCGCGGCACTCTTCCAGCAGGTGGAGGAGCGACGGGTCGAGAATGGGGTGGGCCCGCGACACCCACACGCGGACCTGCAGGGCTGCGGTGAGCAGCATCCCGCATCGCGCCGCCACGATTCCCAACCACGCGAGCATCAGGATCAGGCCAACGGGTAGCGAGGTCGAGATCGGCGATTCTCGCCCAACATCGCCCGCAACATGCTGCGATTGGCCGTGGCTGCCGGTGAATTCGCGATGTGGTACCGTCACCGGTTGGATTGCCGGAGACGCCACGGCCGGTTCGGAACGAAACCACCAACCCCAACCGGTGGGAAAGGCAAACTCGGGAGGCACGACCAGTCGCACCAGAACCAACAGCCATAGGGCGTAGAGAAGTGAGGCGGATCGGCTCTTCAAGGTCGCGGTCACCAATGTGAGAACCACAACCAGGACGGCAACAATCCAGGCCATGCCGAGCATCCATGACGACCACGCACCGGCGACGTCGTTCAGGAATAGGGACGCGCCCGAGTTCATGAACCGCTCTCCGCATCGTCGCAGTACTGGTCCAGCATCTGACGCAACTCATCGATTTCGGCGGAACTGAGCCGGCGGCTTTCGATCAGGCGATCGAGCATGGGCGTCAGGGAACCGGCCAGGACCCGATCGAACAGGTCGTCCACCGCCCGTGCGACCACCGAGCGTCGGTGTACGTTTGGGGTGTACTCATACACGTTGCCGATGCGCCTCGCCTTGACGAAGCCCTTGGCAACAAGCCGGTCCAGCATGGTCTTGACCGTGCTGTAGGCCCAATGGTGTTGCGATTCCAGGTCGTGCTGCAGTTGGGTGGCCGTACTGTTTTCTCGCGACCAAAGCGCCTCCATGACCGCCCACTCGGCACGTCCCAATTCCGCCGACGGATTGCTCATCGGAGCCTCCTGACTGTCGAGAACTTTCGACAATTGTAGTGACGTGAAGCCAAGATGTCAACAGACGGGCAGCATATTGCTGCAAGATATTGTGCAGTAAGGGATTAAGGGTTGACGGCTCTCCCTGCTTTCCGGGGGGCGGCTATGCTTGCGCTGCTAACTTTGATAGCTTGCTGGCTTTCGTCAGGCCGCCGCGTCGTAACTTCTGCGTGGTGGGAGAAGCCGTTTGTTCGAGTATCGGGGAGGACGTGCATGGGTGGCGTCTACGGTGTCGTTGCGAAGGACGATTGCGTTTCCGACTTGTTCTATGGAACGGACTATCATTCTCATTTGGGAACGGTCCGCGGCGGGCTGGCTGTCAAGAACGGCCGGGGGTTCACCCGTTTCATCAAAGACATCACCAACGCCCAGTTCCGCAGCAAGTTCGAAGACGATCTGCCCAAGCTCCACGGTTCGATCGGCATTGGGGTCATCAGCGACTACGAAGACCAGCCGCTGATCATCGGCTCGCACCTGGGAACCTACGCCCTGGTGACGGTCGGCCGGATCTTGAATCTCGACGAGTTGGCAGCCGACGCGTTCAAGAAGCACGCGGTTCATTTCTCCGAAATGAGCGGCGACGCGCTCAATCCGACCGAACTGGTGGCAACCCTGATCAACCAGGGGAGCAGTTTTGAAGAAGGCATTCGGCTGGCCCAAGATGCGATCGAGGGATCGTGCACCATCCTGCTGATGACCGACGACTGTCTCTATGCGGCGAGAGACCGGCTCGGGCGGACTCCGCTGGCGATCGGCCGGAAACAGGATGCGCGTTGCGTGACCCTGGAAACCTGTTCGCTCGTCAATCTCGGCTACGAGATCGACCGGTTTCTCGGACCGGCCGAAGTCGTACGCCTGTCGGCCGAAGGTGTCGAAACGGTTCGCCCGGCCGGAGAGACGATGCAGATCTGCGCCTTTCTCTGGGTCTACTACGGTTTTCCCGCTTCAACCTACGAGGGCATCAATTGCGAGGCGGTACGGAACCGTTGCGGTGCGGCCCTGGCTCGGGCCGACGATGTGGAAGTCGACGTGGTCGCGGGGATTCCCGATTCGGGTACCGGGCACGCCATCGGCTACGCCAACCAGGCCGGCGTTCCCTACCAGCGTCCGTTCGTCAAGTATACGCCGACCTGGCCGCGGAGTTTCATGCCCCCGGAGCAACAGGTTCGCGATCTGGTGGCGCGGATGAAACTGATCCCGGTGGAGGAGCTCATCCGCGGCAAGCGACTCCTTTTCTGCGAGGATTCCATTGTTCGCGGGACCCAACTGCGGGACACGATCCAGCGGCTTTACGCCGACGGCGCCCTGGAGGTCCACATGCGCCCCGCTTGTCCCCCTTTGATCCACAGATGCAAGTTCCTTAACTTCTCCCGCTCCAAGTCGGAACTGGACCTCGCGACGCGCACGGTCATCAAGGAACTCGAAGGCGACGCCAACAGCTATCTCGACGAATATGCCGACTCCAAGACGGAACGCCACACGGCCATGGTCGACCGGATCCGGCAGCAACTGGGATTGACAACGCTCAAGTATCAGACACTCACCGATCTGGTCGAAGCCATCGGGCTGCCCAAAGAGAAGCTCTGCACCTACTGCTGGGACGGAGCCGAGCCGTGCCACGGGTGCCCGAAACAGGGCTGAGGCTTCCTGCAGAGAGTGTCTCGACTCGCGGCACTCCATGGTCACTCACCAAGTCCCCATCCGCAGTAGCCGATAGGCCAAGAGTCTCTCGTTCTCCACGGCGATCGTGTCGCCGGGGCCGCTGTCCGTCGAGCGGGCGTAGACGTAGTCAAAGTACTTGATCGAGAGTTCGTAGCTGTCGCCCGTGTCGGTCAGTGAGCCCCCCTGGTACTTGTCCTCTTCCCAAAACGCCTCGTCGAACGTGTCGGCGCCGGGCGAATCGTACAAGTAGGCCCGATCGCGCGACGGGGCGTTCTTGGAACCGGCGGCCGTTACCGAATGGAAGCCGCGAACGTAGTGGTAGAACGACTGGGTGCTATCGTACAACGTGCTGTAGGCCGGGTAGCCGCGATAATTGTTGCCGCCGGTGGAAGACCCGTTC
>JAAYAY010000372.1 GCA_012719125.1 Planctomycetaceae bacterium
CGTAGAAACGACGCCCAGAACGACCCTTCCCCCGGCTCGATTTCCTTGTCATGTCACACTCCTTTGCTCCCCAGTATAACGGCTGGAATAAGCACTTGGAGTGTCTGTCAAACTGGAGCCACCTCACAAGCTTACGAGGAATTGCAGAAGGCAACGAGGGAGGAACTGCTTGACCGTGTAAAGGAATCCTCCCCGGCTTTCTTCGAGAAAGTGGTGGTGGATCTGTTGGTTGCCATGGGATATGGGGGCAAGACTGGGAGTGGAACGGTAACCGGCAAGCCGAAGGACGGTGGTATTGATGGAATTATTCGGGAAGACAAGCTGGGCCTGGATGTCATTTGTGTTCAGGCCAAGAAATGGGAGGGTGTGGTTGGGCGTCCAATCGTTCAGCAGTTTGTGGGAAGTATGGATTTCACCAGGGCTCGAAAGGGTGTGATCATTACAACCTCCAGCTTCTCGTCGGAAGCAATTGACTTCATCAAGCGAATTGAAGGCAAGAAGGTTGTCTTGATAGACGGCGACAGGCTGGCAGAGCTGATGATGGAACACAAGGTTGGAGTGATTACATCCAAGCTCTATGAATTGCAGGAAGTGTCAGGCGACTATTTTGATGAGGATGTCTAGGGGTGGTGGTCACAGTACTCGAGAAAGGGCGAACACTGTGTGCGTGGAAAACACGCGTGGCACGGATGGTTTTCCGTGAATCGCCCTCCACCTCATAGCAGTCATTCGGAGAATCGTCGGTGCTGCCTTGGCAACACGAAGACATCAGAAGACCCGCCGGAGCGGCAGCTCGAGAATTCCTTCGGGAAGCACACGTCGTCATTTGGGACCGCATGTCGGTCGTTCCCCCTTTGGGCGAGCGGCGGATGGGTTGTCACCGCGTAGCAGCGTCTCTCTGAGACGCTGAATGCGAGCCTCGGAGAGACTCGCCTACGCGAAGACGGGTAAATTCGCATCTGCCGTGCGCTCAAACCGCGGCAGCAACGCCGCTCTCCCGCACCATCACATAGGCGATGTCGCGGAGGTGTTGAGCAAGGGTATGGGAGTGAAGCAGGGAGGCCGTATCGCGCTGTAGCGTCGCTCTCAGACGGCCGTTCAACCAGTCATGCAGCACGGACGCCGAATCGGCATAGCGACCCGAATAGACGATCGCATCGAGGCCGCCCAGTGCCGCGATCCCTGCGCCGCAGGCACGGAGGAGGTGATGAAGGAAGACGTCTTTGGCCAGTTGCAGGTCTTCGTCGCTGCTTTGGAGCAGCTCGGCCAGCGAGACGTTGCGGCCGGTGAGCCCGCGGAGACCGCTCTTGCAGGTCAGGAGATGGTTGGTTCCCTCGGGGCCCAAGCGTCCGTCGTCGGCCAGCTTCAAGACCACGCTGGGATCCAGGTCCCCGCAAGACGTCTCGCCGGGGAGTCCCTCGACGGGCGTGCTGCCGCCGGTCACCATGACCGGCCGGCGGCCGCGGCAGGCGGCCAGTTCCGGACGCGGTTCCAGGCAGATCGACAAGAGGCACGGCTCTCGCGATTCCAGCTTGCGCACGGCGTGCAGGCAGGCCCCTTCGTGAAAGATGCCGTGATAGCCGTATCGCCGCAGCGATCGCGAGTCGGTCAACTCCGGGTCGACGCCGTAACGCCGTTCCCGTTCGGGCAGGGGCACGAAAAACGCTGTCTCAAACACCAACACGACCGGAGTCAGAGGAAACGCCCGGCCTGCCGCTTCCACTATCTCGATCAGGCGAGGAACGTGCAGCGGGGCCTGCGGGGCCAGGGTCGCCAGTTCCGCCAGAACCGACTCGGATGCAAACACGGGCCGTTTGAACCGTTCGCCGCCGTGCAGTCCGCGCACGGCGATGACGTCGAGCGGCAGCATCCCGGCTTCTTCCAAGGCACGTGAAACCGGCAGGAAGACGTCTGCCTCAGCTTGTTCGGAGGCGAGCGTACGATCATCGCCGCTGCCTCCCACTTGCTGTTTCAGGATGGGTTTGTCGGAGCCGCCCCGAAACGCGGCGACGGCCAGGTTGCGCAGCGTGGAGTTGATCGTCAGGATTCGCATTGGGCTTGATACACCGAGCGGGCAATGGAGATTTCTTCGTTGGTGGCGACGGCCCAGACGCGGACCGGGCTGTCGGAGGTGGCCACGTCGGCCGGCAGTTGACGGGCGGAGGCGTTGCGTTCAGTATCCAAGCGGATGCCGAACACGTCCATGCCCGAGCAAACGGCCTGGCGGACTCGGGGCACGGTTTCGCCGATCGTGTCGGTGAAGATCACGGCATCCGCCCGGCCCACCAGGGCCAGGTAGGCGCCAAGGTACTTTTTTAGACGCCATAGATAGACCTGAGCCGTCATCTGGTTGCGGTCGCTGCCGGAATCGTCGGCCCCGGAGTCGAGGGCGTCGCGGATGTCGGCCGATCGGCCGGAAAGGCCCAGCACGCCGCTCTTGTTGTTGAGTCGGGTCTCGACGGCGCTTCGGTCGCCCATCGTATCGGCCAGCAAGCTCAGCGTAATCCCGGGGTCCAGATCGCCGCAACGGGTGCTCATGATCAACCCTTGCAGGGGCGAGTATCCCATGGTGTTGTCGATCGACCGGCCGTCGACGACGGCGCACAAGCTCGCGCCGCCGCTGCCCAAATGGCAGCTCACCGCGCGGAAACGGTCGAGCGGGATGTTCATGAGACGCGCCGTCTCGGTCACCACGTACTGGTGACTGATGCCGTGGTAGCCGTATTTGCGGATCCCCATCGCGCGACTGACGTCCTGGGGAATCGCATAGGTCCGGGCGTGCAGGGGGATGGTTCGGTGGTAGTTCGTATCGGAAATGACGATCTGCGGCAGACCGGGAAACATCTCGCGGCAGGCCTGGATCGTGGCGATCGCCGGCGGATTGTGGATTGGCGCCAGGTCCTGGCAGGCGATCAGTTCGGCCAGCACCGAGTCGTCGATCCAGGAGCGATCGGTAATCGTCGGACCGCCGTTGACGAGCCGGTGCCCAATCACGTCGGGCATGGCATCGGGAGTCTCGCGCAGCACGGCCACGACCTGCTGGAGGGCCTCGGCATGGTTGCGCATGGGAATCGTGCGGGTTTCGTTGGGGCGCCCGTTTCCGTGCAGCACCAGGCACGAGGGCTTGGCGGTCGGCGGGCCGATCCGCTGCGCTTCGCCGCTCGACAATTGTTCCTCGCCGGGCATGGCGATCAGACGGTATTTGAGCGACGAACTGCCGCAATTGAAAACCAGAACGTTCATGGTCATATCTCGTCCAGCGTCCAGCCGCAAACGGGCACTCCAACCAGGCTATGTACGATGGCGGCCGTACCGTAAATAGCCCGACTGGCACGGGCTACCGAGACCGATTCGTTCGGGCCGTGGCACGTGTCTTCCGAACCGGGACCGTAGGCAATCGCCGGCACGTTGAATTGGTTCGACAGGACGCCTCCCGCGGTGCCCATGCCCAGACGCGGGAGCCGGAACTTGCCGCACGAGACGTCGCAACCGGCCGCGGCCAGGGCGTGGCGTGCCCGCATGATCAGCGGATGGTACGGATCCAGCGACCAGGCGTCGATGCGTTGTTCCAGGAGCGTGCTGCGTTTTGTGTAGAGCTGCCGTTCTTCTCGCCGTACCGTCACGTCGACGGCAACGTGGGCCACCGAGGCCGCCGCGGCCCGTGCCTCGTGTTTGATCTGCTCCATCGCACCGCCGATCGTCTGGGTATCCGACAATCGCCGGCAGACGCCGATCACCCCGGATACCGACTCGGCACGCTGCTGAAAACGGGGCGAGCACAGGCTCTGAAACTCGGCTTGTTCCCCGCTGCCCGCGGGCCGGTACTGGTTGTGCAGGCTCTCGAAGACGGCGGTCGTGGCGTCGCTGACCTGGAAGTTGTCGCGTCCTTCGATCAGCACCTCGAACACGGCCGATCCGTCCTGGCCGTAGTAGATGCCAAGTTCGGTCGGTTCGCCCAGAATGGCGTAGTCCGGCCGCAGATCCATGGAGGGGAGCGTGTCTTGCATCAGACGGCGCAGTCCGGGACTTCCTCCCTGCTCTTCGGAAACCGTCGCCGCCACAACGATATTGCCTTTGCGCGGCAACATGGCCCGCCGCAACAGGGCGCCCGCATAGAGTTGTGCCGCCAGGCCCGCCTTGCAGTCGGACGCGCCCAGCCCGTACAGCACCCCGTCTCGAACTTCGCCGCTCAAGGGCGACTCCTGCCAGGCTGCCGGCTCGCCCGCCTCGGCGGTATCCATGTGCGAACAGAGGAGGACGGTCGGCTGCCCCTCGCGCCCCGGAAGGACTCCGATCACGTTGCCGTAGTCGTCGACCGACACGTCTTCGTAGCCGAGCGATTCCATGCGTTGCTCGACGAGCCGAGCCACCTCGCCTTCTTGCGACGAGGGACTGGCGGTGCGGATGAGTTGCTGGGTGAACTCCAACGCCTCTGCTTCGAGGCCCCGGGTTTTTGCAGCCAGTAGTGAGTACATGTCGGAAATCTCCTTCCGTCAGGCGACCGAGTGGGAACGGGAGAGCTTCTCGAAAGCCCATCCCGTGCGATTCAGCTTAGTGCAGGTTGCGTGCCAATCCCGGATTCTGGCGTCGGTCATTCCTGCGCAGGTGGGAATCCAGTGTCGTTTGCCGAGTGTCTGGATTCCCGCCTGCGCGGGAATGACGAGTGGGGCGCACGTGGCCTTCGTGGATGGCCCCAGGAGGACTGCAAAGTCCTCTTGTGGCAAGAAGAGTAGCGGCACCCTCCGATCGCCGTTCGCGGAAAATTGGGATTTCCGGCAGTTCTGCGGACGGCACGGCGGAGCGTGCCTGCTACTTTGGCGGACGGCACGGCGGAGCGTGCCTGCTGCTTTGGCGGACGGCACGGCGGAGCGTGCCTGCTACTTTGGCGGACGGCACGGCGGAGCGTGCCTGCTACTTTGGCGGACGGCACGGCGGAGCGTGCCTGCTACTTTGGCGGACGGCACGGCGGAGCGTGCCTGCTACTATGCAGTTCCCCTGGCGGCGCCCGGGCGAGCAAACCTCAGGAATCACCCGTTTCATGGAGAACAGGATGCCCAGACTCCAGACTCCCATCTTCTTGGCTCGTGAACAGCGAGACGCCGACGACTTGGTCGAGCAGCTCCGTGCGGTGAGAATCGACGCGGAAATCGGCGAAGTGATTGTCGGCAAGGATCGCCCCGGCTGGCAGGTACTGGTGGGCTCATCCGACGCGGAACGGGCGCGGTCGATTGCCACCGTGCTGGAGGTGCAGCGCTACGGCGATTGGGAGACTCGCGACCGAACGGAATCGCATTGGGGAGTCATGGAAGACGAGAGTGCGCTGCGTGACCCCACCGAGATTTACTCGGCCCAGTCGGTCGTGCAGGCACACCTGCTCAAGAATCTGCTGGCCGACCAGGGGATCCTGGCGATTGTGACCAATCAACTCCTGCACGGCGGAGCGGGGATCGATTTGGTCGGGATGCCGACGGCGGCAAAGGTGGTCGTGGCGGCAGAAGACGCGGCCGCCGCTCGCGAGTTTGCCCTGGAATTCGACGAACGGACCCGGGGCCAAGCCATGATCGCCGCCGAGGAGACGATCGACCAACACGTTTCGCCTTGGCCGACCTGTCCCGAGTGCGGTGCAAAACGCACGACCCGTTGCCCGATATGTCAGACGTCGGGAACGAACTTCGCCGAGGCAGACCGGGGGTTCCTGAGCGAGCTTGCCGCAACTGCCGGGACCGAACCGGAATCGTGCAGTTGTTCCGGGTCGTGCTCTTCCCATAGCGTGGCGGAACCGCACGGACACTGCGACCCGGATGCCGGTACCGGCGGGGAAGAGGCGGAGACGATGCTGATGTGCTCGGTATGCGACGAGCCGTTCAAGCCGGCTCACCCGAAGCACTGCGAGTGGTGCGGTCACGAGTTTGAGGACGGCTACGTGGTGGAGCGGATCGTCGACACGGACGAGATCTCCGGTCGTGCCATCGCGGTGGTCGTCGCCCTGGGGGTGCTGTTGCTGGGGGGGATGGCGTATTTTCTGATCATTCTAGGGGGGTGACGGCTGAAGGAATCCTCGTCTTGCCCCGCTCTAGAGTCTTTGTGCCGGACTTGTGCGCATGGTGCGCGCATGTTCGTGAAGGTTGGGTTGCGGGCTTGCCCCGCTTTGGGCGTCATTCGGCTGGGATTTCTCGCACAAGGTCTTCCCACGCCGCGAGTCGCGGGTCGCGAGCTCCATACATGTCGGCGAGTTGGTTCCGCACCCAGGTGCGATCCAACTGCGCACCCTGCGTTCGCAGAATTTGTTCCACGTCGGCTACATCCTTGCGGCGGAAGAACATCATCTTGAACACCGTCAACGTTTCGGCGTCCCAGGCCGGCTACTGCCGCAGCGTCGACGGGTGGCTTAGCTTCGGACACGGGCAGCGTGCCTTTTCAAGAACTCCCACGTAGATGCCGGCCACGGCGCGGGTTCCACATCCGGCAGGCCTGCAGCGAGTCGGCTGCGGTAGAAGACAGCCGCCGCCTTGCATGCCGATTCGATCAATTCGCTGCGTTCCTCCATGCTGAGCCTGCGAAGCCTCGCGATGTCCTCGCCACGAGTCTCTTCGTGAGCCTTGATCAACCGGTCCATTAACGGCGCAGCTTCGCCGGCCATGTGTCACCTGCTTTCTTTCCGTTGGGGACCGCCTTCCTGCATCATTGTAACGCAGCATTCCTTGATCACACATAGCCACTACGTGGTACAGGCACCTGTCGATCGCCATCTGCACCAACCGCCGCACCAGCCCGCAACCTCCCCGTGAGAACATTGTAGCACAAGAAAGGCCCCGTCAGATACCTGCCGGGGCCTCTCGTTTTTCAGTGTGAAACGCCGGTTTCGATCAGCTTCCGAACTCGGGGCGTCGGCGGACGAGTTGGCCTTTGAGTCTTTGCACGATGGAGCTGTGCATCTGGCTGACGCGGCTCTCGCTGAGATCGAGGGTGGCGCCGATTTCCTTCATGGTCAGTTCTTCATAGTAGTAGAGAATGATGATCAGCCGTTCGTTGCGGTTGAGTCCCTTGGTGACCAGGCGCATGAGGTCGTTTTTCTGGATGCGCCGGGTGGGGTCCTCGCCCTTCTTGTCCTCGAGGATATCGATCTCGCGGACGTCCTTGTAGCTGTCGGTCTCGTACCACTTCTTGTTGAGACTGATCAGATTGACCGCGTTGGCGTCGAGGATCATCTTCTCCAGTTCGGGGATGGAGATCTCGAGTTCGGCGGCCAGTTCGGCCTCGGTCGGCTGGCGTCCGTGGCGTGCTTCGAGGTTCTTGACGGCCTCGTTGAGTTTGCTGGCTTTGGAGCGGACCAGGCGCGGGACCCAGTCCATGGTTCGCAGTTCGTCGAGCATGGCTCCGCGGATCCGCGGAACACAGTAGGTTTCGAACTTGACTCCGCGAGACAGGTCGAAGGCGTCGATGGCGTCCATCAGGCCGAAGACGCCGGCCGAGATGAGATCGTCCAGTTCGACTCCTTCGGGCAGCCGAGCCCAGATCCGTTCGCCGTTGTACTTCACCAACGGCAGATAGATCTCGACCAGGCGATTTCGCAGTTCCTGGTTCGTGATATCCTTCTTGAACTCGATCCAAAGCTGCTCCACATCATCCGGAGCTATGGTGACGGGCATGCAGTCCTCCGTGACGGCGCGACAAAGCACAGAGCCTGTGCGTTCTTTCTTGTTTCTGGAGTACTCAGCGACCGGTTTGCGGGCAAAGTGGGGGGCGAAGCATGTCGCTTGCTTGATTGCCGCGCTGTCGTTTCGAGCACTCTACGTTATGACCGTTGTTTCCTTTCAGCAGGCTACTCATTCACCGGGTAGCGACTTCTCCTTCACGAAGTCCGCCCTACTCGCGGGAATCAAGTTGCCGCTACCTGGCGGCAGTCGCCTCGGACTCGCCTTCCAACCGAGCCGCAATGGCCGCTTGAACCGAATCTTCCACAGTTCGATTTGCGATCCAACCGAGTACGTACCCGATTGCGGCAAACGCGATCAGTGCCAACCAGGCCGCCCAGGCCACGCTCTGGCTTGTCCGTCCATGGATCAAGCCGCTGGCGGTGGTCGTCAGCATTGCCAACGGGCCCAGGATTCCGGCGAACAGTCGTGCCACGAGTCCAACCTTTTCGGGTGCGTCAGGGAACCACTTGCGTGATTGACGGGGGGCGAATTGCCTGTCCGTCTGGTTCCTGGAATACAGGATTCAAGTTGTTCGTTGAGCGCCCGGAGCCGTCGAAAGTTACGCAGACGTTAAATCTTAACACCGCGCAAAAAGGCTACGGTCTTCTTCGTTATCGGCATTCTGTTGGTCAAGGTTGAGTCGATTCGGTGAACTGCCCTTGTTTGTTTTGATTTGCCATTCCCGTGGAGACGCCAAGGTGTTTCTGTCGAGTTGGGCGACGGCCCGGTCGAACGACCTGGCCAGGGCCGCCAGGGACTGGTGGGCGGCGGCGCACTGCGGGGAGAGCGCGAAGGGGAGGCCGTGCCTCCCGGCGGCAACCAGGTTGGCGTCGGCGCCGAGCCAGCGGCAGACCGGCAGGTCGAAGCCGAGGAAACGCCGGCACGAACGGCGGATGCGGCCGTGGACTTCGGCGGCTTCATCGGCATCGGTGCACATATTCACGAGCAACTGGATCTGGGGGCGCCGCACCGGATCGAGGGCGATTTTCAGGGCGGCGTAGGTATCGAGGACGGCACTTGCGTCGGTCGACGAAACGAGTACCAGTTCGCGGCAGGTGTGCCAGAGGCGGCGGGTGAAGGGATGGAGTCCGTTTCCGCCGTCGAGGACGACGAGGTCCGCCCGGCTGGCCAGGCCGGCAAGCTGGTCGATGAATCGTCTCTGGCTGATATCGGGCGCGTCGGCAAGATCGGCGGCGCCCCAAGCGCCGGGGAGGACCATGATTCCGCCCGGCCCGGGCTGCAAGGCTTCAACCAGGGTGCGGCGCCCCTGGATGACGTCGCAGATCGTGTGGCGTTGCCGAAGGCGGCAAAGGGTCTGGATGTCGGGTCCGTCGGGGTCTGCATCGACAAGCACGGTACGCATGCCCTGCTGGGCAGCAACCACGGCCAGATTGACCGCGATCGTCGTTGTGCCCACGCCGCCCTTTCCCCCGGCGACGAGAACGGTCGTCACCTGGGGAGTCGGCGCATCGCCGGCCCGCGAAGCGGCCTGCGTTACCAGGTTTCGGAGGTCGTTGGCTTGGTCGATCATGATTCTAGCTGCGAAACACGGTGTCCTGGCCGAGGATGAGGCGTGCCAGGCGGGCGGCGTTGGCGGTCTCGATGTCGTCGGGGACGCTCTGGCCGTTTGTTACATAGCGGATGGGCAACCGGCTCGTTCGCGTGAGCGGGAGCATGTTTCCGAGGCTGGTCGCCTCGTCGAGTTTTGTGAGGATCATCCCGGTGGTTCCTACGGAAGCGAACCGTTCCGCGGTGTGGGTCAAGGTCCGTTCGCCGGCCACGCTGGACAGGACCAGCAAGACCTCGTCGGCCTCGGCCTCGGAAAGGAAGGAGCGGAGTTCCTGGATCTTGATTTCGTCGCGGGGGCTCCGCCCGGCGGTATCCATGAGAATCAAGTCGAGGCTTGCCATTCTTCGCACGGCCTCGCGCATTTCGCGGGGGGAGGAGACAACTTCCATCGGCAGATCGATGATGTCGGCGTAGGTTCGCAGTTGTTCGACGGCGGCGATCCGGTAGGTGTCGACGGTAATCAACCCGACGTTGCGCCGTTCCCGGAGCCGGAAGTTGGCGGCGAGCTTCGCGATTGTGGTCGTTTTGCCGACGCCGGTCGGGCCGACCAGGGCCACCAGACGACGGGTACCGGGGGTGACCACAATCGGTCCGGCAACGGGGATCTCGGCCTCGACCATGCCGGCGATCCGCGATTTGGCGAGCACGAGATCGTCGAGTTCGGCGTGCGAGGTTTCGCGGCGGACCTGCTCGACCAGTTCCCTCGCGATTTCTTCATTGAGGTCGACCTCGATCAGGTCGGTGAACAGGCGGAACAGGCCGTCGGGCAAGTCGTGGGGGCCGGGCGCGGTACGGTTCTGCCTGCATAGCTCCTGGAGCATGGCACGAAGATCGGAGAGTTGGTCTTCCACGCCGAGGGAGGGGCGTTGGGGCGGCTCGGACGGCCGGGACGGAGTTGCCGCCCGGGTGCAGGCCGAGGCCTGCGAATCCGCGTAGGGGGAGGGGGGCTCGGACCGTGCGGGCTGGGATGCCGGCGGCCGGCGAGTCTCCGCGCTTACCGGTTGCTGGGGCAGCCGGCTCGGAACGTGAACGCCTTCCGAGGCGGTGACTTCAATCTCGCGCCGCCCCCGAAGCAGGCCGAACAGCCGGTTCGTATGCACCTCGCGTGTATGCAGCACGGCCGCGTCCGGGCCAAGATCGCGGCGCACCAGTGCGAGCGCCTCGTGCATCGAACCAGCGCGGTAGGTTCTTATTTCCATGACCGTTCGTCCGTTCTATCGATATGCTTGTGAACCGCCGACAAAACCGTCGTATGTGTGCACCGGTGTCCGTTGGGGACTCGGTTGTTTTGTCGGGGCTTCTTACACGTCGCTGACCATTGCCAGCGATTCAATTCGAGTGTCTCGGGTGATTTCGTTGTAGCTGAGCACGATCAGGTCGGGCAGGTGGGTGCTGGTCAACTCTTTCACGGCCGCACGAATCTGAGGACTGCAGAGCACGATAGGCCGATGATTGGCCAGAATCAGCTTGTTGAGTTCGTTGGCAATCTGGCGGCAGGTCGCCTCGACGGCCTGGGGCGACATGCGGATGAACAGACCTCGCTCGGTATGTTCGAACCCGGCGCGGATTCGATCCTCCATTGCCGGATCGAGGGTGATCACGTGCAGGCATCCTTCGCGGTCGCGGTAACGCGTGCAGATCTGGCGAGCCAGCCGAGCCCGCACGAACTCGTTCAGCAGGATCGGGTCCTTGGTGCGGCCCGCGAAGTCGCCGAGGGTCTCCAGAATCGCGGCCAGTTGCCGGATCGGCACCTGCTCGCGGAGCAGCATCTGGAGAATCTGTTGGACCTCGGCCAGCTTCATCTGGCCGGGAATCAGCTCCTCCACCACCGCCGGCGAGGTTTCCTTGAGTTCTTCGATGAGATGCTTGGCGGCATCGCGGGTGAGGATTTCGTCGGCGTGTTTGCGGACCGTCTCGGTGAGGTGCGTGGCGATCACGGCGCCCGGCTCCACGACGGTATAGCCGAGCATCTCGGCCTTCTCGCGCAGCGACGGCTCGATCCACAGGGCGGGCGTGCCGAAGGCGGGATCCTTGGTCTCGAAGCCCGGGACCTTGCCGGAGGTCATTCCGGAGTCGATGGCCAGGAACAGGCCCGGATAGACCGTGTCGACGGCCACGGGCATGCCGGCGATCTTGATACGATACTGTTGCTGATCGAGTTGGAAGCTGTCGCGAATGCGGACCTTGGGGAGGATGATGCCGATTTCGGCGGCCACGTTCTGGCGAATTCGATGGATCCGATCGAGAAGATCGCCGCCCCGCTTCGGATCGGCGAGCTTGATCAGTCCCACCCCGATCTCGACTTCCATGGGGTCGACGACCAGGTATTCCTCAATCCGTTCCTCAGGCTTCTTCTTCTCTTCGGCTTTCTGCTTGGCGGCATCCTTGGCCTGGGCCTTGGCGGTCTTGCGCGAGAGGTTGATCGCAACCCCGAGGCAACTCCCGGCGATCAGCAGCAGCGGCACTTTGGGCAAGCTGGTGAATACCAGGATACCGAGGAATGCACCGGCGACGGCCAGGGCCTGGGGACGCGAGAACAACTGCGTCATGAATTCGGCGGGCAGGTTGACCCGCTTGTTGCTTCTGGTGACCAGCAAACCGGCGGCCAAGGAGATCAGGAAGGCCGGCACCTGGCTGACCAAGCCATCGCCGATAGTCAGCTTGGTGAACAGTTCCGAAGCCTCCGCCACCGTCATTCCTGCTTGGACGACGCCCACGAACAGGCCGCCGACAATGTTGATCAGGGTGATGCAGATGCCGGCGATGGCATCGCCTCGCACGAACTTGCTGGCACCGTCCATGGCCCCGAAGAAGTCGGCCTGGGCGGTGATCTCCTCGCGGCGTTGCTGGGCCTCGCGTTCGTCGATAATGCCGGCGTTCAAGTCGGCGTCGATCGCCATTTGGCGACCGGGCATGCCGTCCAAAGCGAAGCGGGCTGCCACTTCGCTGATGCGCGTGGCGCCTTTGGTGATCACGATGAATTGGATAAGGACGATGATGACGAAGATGATCAGGCCCACGACGATCTTGTCGCCGGCGACAAAATCGGCAAAGCTCTTCACGACTCCGCCGGCAGCATCCAGCTTGGCCGACTCGGCGCGAGTCAGGATGAGACGGGTGGTGGCCACGTTCAAGACGAGGCGAAACAGGGTCGTGGCCAGAAGAAGGGAGGGGAAAATGTTGAACTCCAGCGGAGTTCTGACGTAGATCGTCGTCAGCAGCATGATGACGGCGATGGCGATGTTCGAAGCCAGAAGCACGTCCATCAATTCGGACGGCAGGGGCACCACGATCACCAACACGCAGGCAATCAGCCCCACCGGCAAGATCAGATCTTGCAGCCGGTTCAGGAGCGGCGTGCCGCTGGCGCGCAGTGAGGTGTCCGATGCCACTGGAGTCTCCGAGACGTGGGCGAACTGGATGCGTTTGCCGAACGTGAAAACCACGTAAAAGTGAGGGCGGGAAGGTACCCAAAACCGCCCGGCATGTCCAGGTCGTTTGCCCGGCAAGAAGGTTACAGCACTGCTAGCAGCGCCAGCGGTCGTCTGCCGCGAGATCGGACGACAGGTTCTCAGAATCGTACGGGGAGAGGTCTCAAGTCGGCCCACTTCGGGAGGCGATAAGGGACATAAGCAGTTCTCGACGTATTGGTGGTCGGCGGCTCGCAGCAGGTGGTCTGGCGGGTTGCCGGGTAGTTGCGGGGAGGCGCAGGCTCGTCCGATCCGTCGATCGTCCCCCCCACACTAGCAGTAGACCGATCTGAAAGACCTCTCGATGTGCACCCGTCGGCAAATCCTTGTTGGGTTATTGTTCACCCCTCTAGCGGTGGCGATTTCAGGCTGCGCCGATGGACGCGCCCCAGTCGGGTCTGGTCGTTCTGCCGACGGCGATTCGGGGCAGGTGGCGGAATCGGAAGAGCAGGTGGAGTTCGTCGGCACGTTCCCCGAGGCACTGGCAGAGGCGAGGCAGGCTGAGAAGCCGCTGTTGGTGTTCTTCAGCACCCCCGAGTGCATCTATTGCCGGCAGATGCTCGAACGGACGTTCCGCGACCACCAGATCGTTCGGTTGGCCGAGAAGTTCGTCTGCGTGCGGATTGAGGCTGCCGAGGATCCGCAGACCTGCGAAGACTTCCACGTTGAGGCCTACCCGACGGTCCAGTTCATCACGTCGGACGGGGCCCCGCTGAACCGCGTTCTGGGCAAGAAGGAACCGGAGACGTTCGCCGCCCAGATGCAAGCTGCCCTCCAGGGCACACCGATGCGAACGGTGTACCACCGGGACAGCGTTCGACGCTAGTGCGCTGCCGAGTTCAGTTTCGGAGTGGATGCTTGCACCCCGCCAGGCCTTGATCTACGCTGGGGGGTGCGCAGGCTACCACAACAGCACACCCTCGAGCCAGCCGGAGCAACTCGCCATGGCCAAGGATTCTCTTCTACCGGAACACTCTACCCATCGCCGCGATTTTCTGAAGATGACGGCGGGCGTGGCGGTGCCTTGGATACTCCCCTCGTCGGTATTCGGAGCCTTTGCGCCGAGCAACCGGATCAACGTCGCTTGCATCGGCACGGGCAATCAGGGGAGCGGCATCCTCAAGCGTTTCCTGGAGAACGACGACGTGCAGGTCGTGGCCGTTTGCGACGTCAACACGGCCAGCTACGGGTATCGCGACGAAAGCCAGTACCTGGGGCGCGAGCCGGGGCGCAAGACGGTCGACGACCACTACGCCAAGAAATCGGGAACCGCTTACAAGGGGTGCCGGACGTATATCGACTTCCAGGAAGTGCTGGCCTGCGACGACGTGGACGCCGTCACCGTCGTTGTACCCGATCAGTGGCATGCCATCATGACGATCGCCGCCGCCAAGGCGGGCAAAGACATCTACTGCGAGAAGCCGCTCTCGCTGACGATCGGCCAGGGGCGGGCCATGGTCGAGGCCGTCAAGAAGTACGACCGCATTCTGCAGACGGGCAGCATGGAGCGCAGTAATCCCTTGAACCGCTACGTCTGCAAGCTGGTTCGCGACGGGAAGATCGGCCAGGTCAAGCGGGTGTTCACCAACGTGGGTTACAACAACAAGGTCGGGCCGGGACCGGGTTGGAAGCCGATGCCGGTACCGGAAGGATTTGACTACGAGCGCTGGCTCGGGCCCGCCCCGAAGGTACCTTACCACCAGGACCGCTGCCTGTACCGCTTCCGCTTCAACTACGACTATTCCGGCGGACAGGTGACCAACTACGGCGCCCATTCCAACGACCTGGCCCAGTGGGGCCTTGGCATGGACGAGAGCGGCCCGGTCGAGATCGAGTACATTCGCGCCAAGTGGCTGCCCGAGGGGAGCCTGTTCAACACGGCCCTGGAAACCGAGTTTCTTTGCCGCTACGCCAACGGGGTGGAATTGATTTGCGCAACGAATGAGAAGCCGGTGGGCGTGCGGTTTGAAGGGACCGAGGGCATGGTCGAGTCGACGGCCTACGGCTGGCAGGCCCGCAGCGAGCCCGCGTCGCTGGTCGAATCCGAGTTTCCCGGGGGCAAGGTGAAGGGCGACGCCACGTCGGCCCACGTGCGCAACTTCCTCGACTGCGTGAAGAGCCGCCAGCAGCCGGTGGCCCACGCCGAGATCGGGCACCGTTCCTCCAGCGTCTGCCACTTGGGCAACGTCGCGATTCGCCTGGGCCGCAACGTGAAGTGGGATCCCGTGGCGGAACGCTTCCCGGGCGACGACGAGGCCAACGAGATGCTGCTGCGGCCGATGCGGGGGCCGTGGGTGTTATGACGTCTTGGTTTCAGATTTGTGCGCGTAGCGGTCGCGGTATCGTTTGGGCGACAGGCCGGTGGCCGAGCGGAAGAGTTGGCCGAAATAGCTCGAGGTGGCGAAGCCGACCATTGAGGCGATGTCGGCCACGGGAGTGTCGGTGCGGAGGAGTTGGTCCTTGGCCTTCTCCAGGCGGATGTCGGTGAGGTATTCGAGGAAGGTCTTGCCGGTCATCTGCTTGAACACCACGTGGAAATGGCTGCGGCTCAAGGGGCAGAACTCGAGCACCGAATCGACGGTGATCGTCTTCATGTAGGCCGCGTCGAGGTAATGGACGACTTCGCGCACCAACTGTTCGTGCGTCGGCGGCGAGCAGACGGGAATTCCGTGGCTTTGAAACTCCTCGTCGCGGGCGATGACGATCAGAATGCGCAGGAGCATCATCTTGAGCATCGCGTGGTAGGCGGGCTCCTTGCGTTGGAACTCGCGGAACAGTTCGTCGAAGGTGGGGCGGAGTTTGGCGCTGCCGGCCGCCGAAAGCGCCACCTTGCCACGGAACCAGGCCATCTTCTCGATCACGTCCAAAGCTTCCTTGTCGCCGGGCAGTGCCGGCGTGAACAGATCGCCGTGGAAGTCGAGGACGTAGCACGTCGATTTCTTTCCCGGCGGAAACACCGACCGGTGCCCGGTGCCGATGGGAACAAAGAAGATGTCGCCCGTGTGCAGCGGGATCTTCCACCCGTCGGCACTCTGCTCGCCCTCGCCCGAGGTGAAGTAGAGCAACTGGTGGTAGTCGTGAACGTGCATCGCCGTCGCGTTCCGGCAACCGGGCGGGTTTTGATTCAGACTGAGGTGAAACAGGTCTTTCATGGACGATTCTCTGCCATGGCGGCGACGATGCCAACATCACTGTGTTCTATTATGACGTATTTCGCACGCTGCGGGAATGTGAACTCAGACGATTACGACATATTTTCAAAGGATCCCGAGATTGCATGGAAGGCGGTCGTCGGTAGACTGAATCTGTGCCCGGATTGTGCAAGAACTTCACATGCGAGAGGTGTTCCGTCATGAATCGTGCGATCCTGCGATGCGTCGTAGGGCTGCTCGCCCTGGCAGCGTTCGAGCCGGCCGGCGTGCTGGCCAAGGATACCAAGATCGTTCTGCTGGCCGGCGTCAAAAGCCACGGCCCCGGCGAACACGAGCACGAACGAGCCGCCATGCTACTGATGCACTGCATCGACACGTCGTTGAACGTCAGGCACGTGGACGTCGAGGTGGGCACGAACGGCTGGCCGGAGGACGAGACTACGTTGGACGACGCCGACACGATTGTGCTTCTCTGCGACGGCGCTGCGAAAGGCGTGCAACATCCGCTGGTGCGAGACCATCACATGCCGGTTCTCGAGAAACAGATGAAGCGAGGCTGCGGGCTGGTCGTTATCCACTGGGGGTTGATGCTGCCGTCGGAACTCGGCAATGAGACGTTCTTGAAATGGATCGGCGGGTTCAAGGACTACGAGAATCCGCCGCGACCGATCGGCGAGCCGCTTCGATTGCAGGATTGGTCCAAGCAGGCCGGTCATCCGATCCTGCGGGGCGTGAAACCGTTCGAAATGCCCGCGGACGAGAAGTACAAGACGCCGGAACGATTGCTGTCGGACGATGCGGGCTTCACGCCGATCTTGCCGTTTCCGGGAAAGGCCGGCGATCCGGTCTGGGCATGGGCGTGGCAGCGCAAAGACGGGGGACGCGGCTTCGGCTTCAGCGGCGGGCATTACTTCGCAGCCTGGCAGTGCGAGGGCTTGCGCATGGTCGTGTTGAACGCCATTCTGTGGACCGCCCACGCGCCGGTGCCCGACGACGGGTCGATCTCGTCGCTGCCGGCACCGTTGACCACGCCGCCGGAACCGGTTTTCATTCCTATCAAGATCGACGGGCCGGTGAACGACCCGGCCGCGGGTACGTATTGGTACGGCCCGTTCAACGAATCGTGTTCGCTCGTCGACGTGAACGGCGACGGCGCGATGGACATCACCTGCGGAGTGAACTGGTACGCGAACCCGGGACGCCGGGGCGGCCGCTGGGCGAAGCACGCCAACTACTTCGACGACGCTGAGAAGAGGGAGTTTACCCAGACCCATTGCGACGAAACGGCCCTGGACGTCAACCGCGACGGGCTGGTCGACGTGGTGAACTCGGGCTATCAGTCGGACATCGCGGGCGTGCTTTGGCATGAGAATCCCGGCAAGAAGGGGGGCAAATGGAAGGTGCATCGGCTGCACATGTCGCCTTATATGGAAGGCATCGAGTTGGCCGACATCAACGGCGACGGCCATCAGGACATTGTTCTGAATCATTTTCGCAAGTACGGCGGCGTGGAGGGGGAGGGCTCGGTGGCCCACGTTGCTCCGATTGTGTGGCTGGAATCGATCGACAAGGCTCCGTGGCTGGTCGAACACCTTATCGCCGCCGCGGCGGACGACCACGGCGTCGGTGTCGGCGACATCAACGGCGACGGGCGATTGGACATCGTGACCAAGCACGGCTGGTACGAGGCGCCGCCCAAACCGGCCACGGAGAAATGGATACACCATCCGGACTACGAAATTCCGTACCGGACTTCGCAGCCGATCCTGGTGACGGACGTCAACGGCGACAAGCTCAACGATCTGATCGCCGGCAACGGCCACGGGTACGGCCTCTACTGGTACGAGCAGCGCTGCGATGAATCCGGGAAGCGTTCGTTTGTGCCGCACGTGATCGAGGAGCATTACGCCCAATTTCACACGATGGTGCTGGCCGATATGAACGGCGACGGCAAGGCCGACCTGTTGACCGGCAAGCGTCTGATGGGCCACGACGGCCGCGACGGGGGCGAGTGGGATCCGTTGTTCATGTTCTGGTACGACATCGCGGGCGGCAAGTTCGAGCGGCACGTGATCTTTTTGAACAACCTGCAATACTATCCCGGTCTGACCAACGCCAACGATCCGCCGCAGTACGCGCCCGGCACGGGCATGAGAATCACCGTCGGCGACGTCGACGGCGACGGGCAGTCCGACATCGTGATGTCGGGGCGCGGGGGGCTTTACGTGTTCTTCCATCGAGGCATGACGCCCCGTTTGAAGTCGGCCAATCCCAAGGTGCCGATGATCGGTGAGAAGCTTCCCGCTTCGGCGTCAGGCACTTGAGCAACGCGGAGAGAATCCGCCAGTTCGACTATTCGATCACCACTCCGGACACATCGCTGTTTCTGGTAGAATCTTCTTGTCCGAACAGGAGCGACAAAACCATGAAGACCCCGTGCAATCGAAGACGCTTTCTTTCCGCGGCCGTGGCGAGCGGAGCCGGACTGATGATTCTGCCGAACAGTCTGTCGGCACGCACCTATCAAGCCAATGAGAAGCTGGACATTGCGCTCGTGGGGGTCGGCTCGCGCGGCCGAACGCATTGGCTCAAGGCCGTTCCCCAGATGGGCGAGAATATGGCCGTCTTGTGCGACGTGAACGAGAGGCAATTGGAGGGACCGTCGAAACTGTTTCCGTCCGCGCGGCAATTCCGCGACTTCCGCAAGATGTTCGACGAGATGGATCGGCAGATCGACGCCGTGGTGATCGCCACGCCGGTGCATTCGCACGCCGTGATTGCAGCAGCGGCCATGCAGCGGGGCAAGCACGTCTACCTGGAGAAACCGTTGACGCGGACCGTGGGCGAGGCGCGAGCCTTGCGCGAAATGGCGCGGAAGTGCAAGGTGGCCACGCAGATGGGCAACCAGGGCATGGCCACCGACTCGTTTCGCCGCACGTTGGAGTTGGTTCAGGACGGCGCCATCGGTCCGGTTCGGGAGGCACACATCTTCTACGAGGCCGGCGGGACGGGACCTCTGAACCGTCCTCAGGGACAACCGGTTCCCGACACGCTCGACTGGGATTTGTGGATCGGCCCGGCGCCGACAAGGCCGTTCTATCCCGACTACTTGCTTTGCCAGTGGCCTTGGACCGAAAAGGAAACGGGGGTTTTGGGCTGGCCGAACTGGCGCGACTTCAGCGGCGGTTTTCTGAGCGGTGCCGGAGCCCACGCGATCAACCTGGCGTTCAAAGCCCTGGACGTGCAATCACTGTGGGAGGACGCCGGCGAGAATCGCACGATTCGCGTCACGACGGAGATCTCGCAGCGATGTCCGGAAACCTTTCCCCGCTATCAGTTCCTTCACTTCAACATCCCGGCTCACGGCACGATTCCCGAATCTCAAGTCCACTGGCACCAGGCGTTCGAATCGAATGCCGAGCGGCGCGCCGTACTCGAACGTCTTGAAAAGCTCGCGGGCCAGCCGCTCGTCAACAAGGGGAGTTGGGTGCCGAACTCCTTCGTGCTGGTCATCGGCGAAAAGGGGATGGCTTTTGCCAACTTCCACAATTCGAAGTGCACGTTGTTGCCCGAGAAGAGCTTTCCCGATGCCGGCGGTCCGCCGCAGAAGCTGCCCCGTTCGGGAAGCCACGAACGCGAATGGGCCGCCGCGTGCAAGGGAGGCCCGAGAGCGATCTCCAATTTCGACTACTCCGGCCCGGCGTCGGAGTTCTTGAGCCTGGGAAACATCGCTTCCCTGGTCGACCGGCCGTTCGAGTACGACCCGATCGCCATGAAAATCGTCGGCGACGACGAGGCCGACGGCCTGTTGAATCCGCCCTATCGAGAGGGGTGGATTTTGTAGTTCCTTGCGCGTTGTATTGGTCCCGGCATGGTCCGAGGAGATCGCGGGAAACCGATAACCGCTTGGGCTTGCCCAACATTTCGTTGCGTTCGAGTGTCAGCGAAGCACGGCTGAACGTGGGACGAACCCATGCAGCTATCGATTCACTACTTGGACAGCGCCAGTTTAAGCAGTCGCTAGCAATCGCAACTTCCTGAGGTTTGCTCGTTTAACGCCCAGCCGAAGGCGCCGGCCGCACTACGGAAGCCGGCGCCTTCGGCTGGGCGTTAAACGAGGGTCCAGGTTCTCAGACTGCACCGAAGTGGCGATGTCCAACTAGTTACTGCACAAGCCTACCCAAGTCCGGCGCCAGGGATTTGTTCTCCTTGAGGACCTCGTCAGAGGTGACCAGCGTGCCGCGACTGCCGGCCTCGCGGCCCAGAATCGCTGCCAGGTTCGCGTTGACGCTCGGCTGGACGGTCGGGTTGTCGTGAATGCCGCCCGTGATGTTCTTGTGGAACGTGTCGATGTTCGTCCGGGCGCCGAACTGGTAGAGATCCTTCTTCTCGCCCCCCTCGTAACGCCAGTCGGAGCCGCGCATCCAGGTGGAACCGCCGTAGCGGGTCTCCATGTAGGAGTTCCAGCCGAAGACGTCGCAGCCGCAGTTGAAGGCGTGGTAGTTGCGGAACTGGTCGCCCGAGTAGTTGGCCACCAGTCCACTGGGGAACTGGTAGGTGAGCGAGTAGGCGTCGGGCGAGTCGCCGTGCGGGTCTTCGCGGCAGGTAATGGCTTTGCCTACACAGCTTACGGGCAATTCTCCGGCGATCCAGAGCATGGCGTCGACGGCATGAATCCCGGCCACCACGAGTCGCCCGCCGCTCAAGCAGGTGTTCATCGTCCAAATCAGGCCGCGAAAACGATCGGCGAGGCAGTCGGTCATGGGCGGATCTTCGCGTCCCTCGTCGTCGTAATACACGCGCATGAAGCGGATATCGCCCATAGCCCCGTCGCGAATCCGCTTGATGCACTCCAGCAGATACGGATCGACTCGGAGTTGGAAATCGACCAGAAAGACCTGGCCCTTACGAGTTGCTTTTTCGCCGGCCGCCTTGATTCGCAGGGTGCCGGGGACGTCCGTAGCGATCGGCTTGGCCATGTAGACGTGTGCTCCGGCCTCGACTGCCGCCTCGGCGTGATCCGGAAAGCAGTAGGGGGGCGTTTTCAGGACCAGGGCTTCGACGCCCGAATCAAGCACTCGCTGGTAGCCCTTCAGGCCGGAGAAGACCTTGCTCTCGGGCACACCCAGTTTGGCCGCCTGGGCCAGGCCGATTTCGGGGAAGTAGTCGCAGAGTGCGGCCACCTCGAAACCCTCATGCTCGTGGAACATCTGGGCGATCATCGAGCCCCGCCCGCCCAGACCCATGCATCCGACCTTGACGCGGGAATTGGCCTGCGTGCCGAAGGCCGTTTTCGCACTCATGATCGACAGGCCGGCGGTTGATGCGGCTGCGGTGGTGAGGAAACGTCGCCGGGTGGAGCCGAGGTTGTTCATGGCAGTCCTCGGGAAAGGTGGCCCATGAGGGTAGGCGTGTCAGACCGCCCGCATTATGTGGCGATTGCTCGCTACAGGCAACAGTCAGAGAGTGAGAGCGCTGTTTCAATGCCTCGTCCGTATCCCAAACTCGAACCGATGCGGTACCGATGCCGGCCATCGTTTCGCCGTCGGCGGAGAACTCGATCCGGTCGATCGTTACAGAATTCACGCCGCGCGGGCCGACGGGGCTTCGCGGCCCTGCAGTTGGTAGACGTAGGCCAGGACCTCGGCGACGGCGGCGTAGCGTTGATGAGGGACCGGCTTGCCCACGTCGACTTCGCGATAGAGGGCCTGGGCGAGGGGCTTCTTCTCGACGATGGGGATGCCGTTTTCGAGAGCGAGCCGGCGGATGCGTTGGGCAAGGACTCCGGCGCCCTTGGCCACGACGATCGGCGCGTCCATCTTCTCCGGCTCGTACTGGATGGCGATCGCCAGTTCCGTGGGGTTGGTGACGACCACATCGGCCTTGGGAACGGCCTCGGAGAGCCGGTCCATGGCCAGCTTGCGCTGGACGGCCTTGCGCCGGGCCGCGATGTGCGGATCGCCTTCCAGGTTGCGCATTTCCTCGCGGACCTCCTGGTGGGTCATGCGGAGGTCCTGTTCGTGCTTCCAGCGTTGGAAGCCGTAGTCGAGGATGGCGAGGATCAGCAGGGCTATGCCGATCTTGACCGTCGTCCAGAGCAGAAGTTGCGTCATGTAGACGGTCACCTCGCCGACCGACAGGGCGGCAAGGCCCAGAATCGTGTCTTTTTCTCCGTAGAGTGCGAAGTAGGCGACCGCGGCGACCACCAGGACCTTGAACAGTCCGAAGACCAGGCGTGCTACGCTCTGTACCGAGAACAGACGTTTCGCCCCTTTCAGGGGATCGATCTTGGAGAGTTCAGGTTGAACCTTCTTGGGAACGAACATGAAGCCGACCTGGGCGAGGTTGGCGGCGACGGCCGCCACAAGGACCAATCCGAAGACGGGCAGCAGTTCTCCAGCCAAGCCAGCGATCGTACCGTTCCAGACCGAAACGGCGAAGTTGACGTCGGCTTCCACCCAGGGGTCGCCGCCCAGCAGGCGCCGGCTATAGTCGGCGACGAATTGCGTGACGCTCCGCCCGGCCGTCAACAGAATGAGTGTTCCCGCCAGCAGCAGCACGGCCGAACTCAGGTCCTGACTTTTGGCAGCCTGCCCCTCCTCGCGGGCTTTCTGCCTGCGATGCGGCGTTGGATCCTGTGTTTTGTCTCCGTCTTGATCGGGCATCGACGTGAGTTGTCAGTTGTCGGGGTTCAGGGTTCGGGTGGAGTTGTTAGGGTTCAGGTGGAGTTGTCAGGGTTCAGGATTGATTTTCGGGAATATGCTTGGATGATGCCTCGAAGCTCACAGCTCACAGCGCAAAGCTCACGGGGGGTTAGTCACTTCCAGGGACTCGAACAAGAGGCTGAGGGCGGGGTCGACTTGCTGCTGGAAGACCCAGACGGATGCGCCGAGGACGAAGAACACGGCGCCGAAGGTGATCAAGGCGTTGGCTCCAAAACCGACGGCCAGGATGTTCAGTTGCGGAAGGGTGCGGCTGATGAGTCCCATGACGAGGGTCGAGAGCAGCAGGGCCGTGACGACGGGTGCGGCGGCCCGAATACCGAGCGAGAAGCTCTGGCCGACGAGGATGACGAACGTATCGGCGATGTCGACGGGGACCGTGCCGCTTCCCGGCGGCAGGGCAGAGAACGTATCGAGCAAGGCCGCCATGACCGCGCGGTGTCCTCCGATGAGGAGGAAGACGGCCAGGCCGGTGAGGTACAGGAATCGCGAGAACAGGGGGACATTTTCGCCCGAGGCGGGATCGAAGACCTCGGCCAGCATCATGCCGCCCATCCGTTCGATCAGTTGCCCAGCGAGTTGGAATCCGGAGAAGAGGATTGTGATTCCCAGGCCGAGCGTCAACCCGATCAGCAATTCTCCGGCCAGGACGACGGCATACTGGACGTTCGTTTCGGGATCGGCGACCGGTGTATCCCATTGGCTGGGGAGAATGAGAACCGACAGCGCCATTGCGAGGAGCGCCCGGATTCGCATGGGCACGTCGGTCGAGCCGAAGATCGGCGCCGTCATGACCAGCCCGCTCACGCGGGTCAGCACGAGCGTGAAGATCAGCAGCTTGGCGACGTCGAGTTGTGCGATCCAATCAGCCACAGGCTGCTAGAACCTCCCCGGAATGCCGTTGATCAGTTCGGTCGTGTATTGAAGCATGTGGGTAATGAGCCAAGGGAGCGTGAGACTGAGCACGGCCACCATGGCAACCAGTTTCGGCACAAAGGCGATCGTTTGTTCCTGGATCTGGGTGAGGGCCTGGAGCAGGCCCACGATCAATCCCACGACCATGCCGGCCAGCAGCACGGGGGAGCCGATGAGGACGGCCACCCAGATCGCCCTTCGCGCCAGATCAATCGCATCTTCCGGACTCATAGCCGATTCTCTTTTGTTGTCAGGCAGGCGAACGAAATCAATCTACCCGTTAGACGCACCAATAGGGGCTGCGGCGTCACGTGTAGGGTGCAACGCTGTCCATGAGCATGCCGACGACCAGGTTCCAGCCGTCGAGCAGGACGAAGAGCATGATCTTAAACGGCATGGAGATGAGGACGGGCGGCAACATGAGCATTCCCATCGAGACCATCACGCTGGCGATGACCATGTCGATGATCAGGAAGGGGAGATAGATCTGAAATCCGATGAGGAACGCGACCTTGAGTTCGCTGACCATGTAGGCCGGCAGGAGAACGGTGAGCGGCACGTCGGAGTAGTCGTTGATTTCCTCGGGCGGGTTGTCCATTCGGCTGAGGAACAGGTAGACGTCGTCGGTGTTCCCGGCCCGCTCGATTTGCATGCTCATGAAGCGGCGGATCGGAACCTGGCCCATATCCCAGGCCTGCTCCATGGAGATCTCGTGATTCGTGTAAGGAACGATCGCCGTCTGGTAGACTTCCTTCCAGACCGGCGCCATCACCAGCAGCGTGATGAACAAGGCGAGCGTGGTAATCACCTGGCTGGGCGGAAGTTGCTGGGTGCCGATCGCCTGGCGGAGGATGCCGAGAACGACGACGACCCTGACGAAGCAGGTCGTCATCATCAGCACGGCCGGGGCCAGGCTCAGCACCGTCAGCAGGAGCATGACCTGGAGCGTGGCACTGAGCCCTTCGGGGCTGGTCCACTGCTTGGGCCCGCCGGCCAGCCCCTCGGGCAGATCCAGCGAGAGGGGACGGTTTGCCGTGTCTTGGGCCACGGCAGGGCTTAGCATCGTCAAACATGCCAGGATGACGCCCAGCCAGACCAGGGCGCGGCGCGAGCGGCTCTTGCGCCAGGCCTGGAGCGGAGTGATTTCGTCGCCCTTTTTAGTAACTTGCTTCAGAGAAGTTGTCGTACTTGAGTCAAGTTTTGGCGACTCGGCCTCGGTCTGAGGTGGAACCTCGTTAGAGTCTCTGTTCGGGACTTCTGCGCATGGTGCGCGCATGTTCGTGAAGGTCGAGTTGCGGGCTTGCCCCGCCTTGGGCGGCCTTGCCGGTTCAGCCATGGAAGTCCTCCGACTTCTGCGGCAGGTCTGTCCGCGACGTTCGGGTATCCGTGCGGCCGAAGAATCCGGGTTCGGCGGGCTGCCCGGCGAACTGGTGGAGGACCTGGCGGAAGGCGGCGGTGGCACTTCCTGCGCGATTTGCGCGGCACAAGCCGGCCAACCGGGTCACTTCATCGGGGTCGTCGATTTCGGTGAGTGTTTCTGCGCTGTCGGGCGTCAGGGAGACGAGGAGCAACTTGGCGCCGCATCGCACGAGATGGACCTGCTGGCGAGGATTCAACGAGGCTCGGCCCAGCACTTCAAAGACGTCGCTGGGAAGCGTGGCCGGTCCTCCCGATCCGCTTCGGCGCATAAGCCAGGCGGTCACGAAGAACAGGCCGAGCACGACGGCCAGGCTGCTGACGACGGTCACGACCGACCCTACCCCCTGGCCACTGGGGATTGTTCCCGAATCGCCCAATCGCGATTTGCTCGGGGGTGTTAACGCCGGAAACCCCAAGTCGCGGCCGGAGTCCGTGTTGGTTTGGCGGTCGCCCGGCGACGGGCCGATTGGAGAGTCCGCAGCGGAGGCGGTCTGATTCCGATCCAGAGCGACTTCTGCGGACGACGCAACATGGCCGGTCGGCATCGCAGGCCGAACGAAACGGTCGGGAGTCTGGTAGATTGCCGGTTGGGCCAGATGAGACGCCTCGCCAGGCCGGGCCGGCGTCCCATCGTTTCGGGCGACGTCGGGCGGGATCGGCGTGGGGAAACGGGGCGAGACGGTGCCCGCCGGCTCGACGCCGAGTGCTGAGGGCGCGAGTTGCTGGGCCCTGCTGTCTGTGGAAAGAAGCAGGAAGAGCAGCATCGTGGTGAGGCGCCATTTCTCGGGCATCCATGCCCTCCGGTCAAATTTCCTCATCGACCTCGACCACAACGGTCGATATCGATGCGGGATGGTGGGGGCTCGTCCATGGGCCCCGCACAACTCTTTTCTCCCGCCGGCAGCGGGTCACTCCTTTACGCGACGGGCGATGCGCTGGCGACCAGTTCGGCGACGCGCACGCAGAAGTTATCGTTGAGCACGAGGACCTCGCCTCGTGCAATCAGCCGGCCGTTCACATAGATGTCGACGGGATCGCCGGCCAGCTTGTCAAGGGGCACAACGGCGCCTTTGCGCAGCTTGAGGACGTCTTCCAGGTACATATTGGTGCGGCCGAGTTCGATCTTCAGGTCGAGTTCGACGTCGTTCAGCAGGTCGAGAGTCGCCGCCTCGGAATTGGCCGGGCTGCCGGTGAACTCGCCGAACTGAAACGGGGCCGCCGAAGGTGGGAGTTCCTTTTCATCGGCGGTGACGGATGCCAGCGCCTTTTCGGCCTGTTTGAAGAGGAATTCCACGTCGCCCTGCGAGATCGTCTCCAAGGGCTGGCTGCTGTCGGCGGCGGCCTTGGCGGCAGGGGCCGGCTGGGACGAGGCCGCCGGTTGTGCTGCCGCCCCTCCTGCGCCGGATTGGCTCAAGAGCTTCTCGATATCATCCTGGCCGAGCAGCTTGTCGGCGTCGGTGATATCCTCAACGGGGGCCGCCGTGGCAGCAGCCGGTTGAGAGGGAGCCGGTGCTGCGCCCGCCAGCAAGCTCTCGATTTCCGACTGATTGATCTCTCCACTCGCCTTGGCTGGTTCCGCGGGAGGTTGCGGATTCGGCTTGGGGGTTGACGAACCGCCGCCGGATGGGGCGGCCCCACCGCCTTGCAGCAGGGCCTCGATATCTGCTTGATTGATCAGTTCATTGTCGTCGGCCATGGCAATCCATTCCTGGCTTCGTGAACGACTCCGAGTGCGATTGCCTGGCGGCATCCTGCGCCAGTGGGGCTGCTATCGTTGCTAGCAGCGTGGATCGCTTCGGAAAACAACGGCTTGGGATGACTCGCGGTACCGCGGCAGCCGGCGACGGATCTACTGCTCGATGAAGGAGAAATCGCTGAAGATCACGGACCGGAGGTACGGCTTGCCGAGAATCGCGTTAGTTTTCTCCAAAATCCGTCTTTTAATCAACCCCAATCCGGCGTCGGTGAGGTCCCCCAATTCGGAGCTCCGCACGGTGACGATCACCTGGTCGCGCAAACGATGCTGGTTTGCTCCCCAGGCAGCCAGGAACTTCTCTTCGTCGTCCTGCTTGACGGTCCCGTAGAGGTGGAAGTCGATCCGCATCGTGGTGTTGGAGAGCGGTTGGAACGCCGTCACCGTGAACTCGCCCAGGTCGACTTCCGTCTGATTCTTGACGTCGGCATCCAACTCGGCGAGTTCATCCATCACGCCGTTGGTCTCGGTGGATACGGGGTTGATCTCCATGCCGGCAAGAGCGGCCGTTTCCTCGGCATTGGGGAGGAAGAACGAGGCGGCAATGCACTCCCCAACGACAATGGAAGCGAGCACCGTGAGCAGAATCAGTTTGCCGAGAATCGCGGACTTCCCACCATGGGGCGGGGAACCCGCAACGGCATCCTCGGAACGTTCGGAAATGGAGTCGGCCATATTATCTGGGTTGCAGGGAGACGGAAACAGGGGCCGAGGGACGGCAGGTGACACCACAAGATGAACGCCACCCCACCGGAAGTGGGGTCGCATGGGAACATTGTTTTTCTTCTAAAACGTAGCCCAGCATTTGGTGCTCGGGATCACTCCGGGGGAAAAAAATGAGAGAAGGGGTGCCGCTATTGTCCGCACCACACGATCTTGTGTTCCCGGAACCCGGCGTTTGGCGATTACGGTCTCGTGGGGGCGTCGTCTCCAGCGGCGGAGTACTTCTGTTGCCGTTCCTCGGCCGTACCCACGAGATCCTTGGTGAGTTCGTCGAGCATCAGGATTTCGACTCTCGCGTTCTTCCGGCGTTCCTCCTCAACCGGGCTGATGGATTGCGGTTCGTTCTCTGCGGCGATCGAGATGCGAAGACGCTGCTCTTCGACCCCGCACTTGACGAGTTGTTGGCGAACCAGGAAGGCCCTGGCGTAGGCCAGGTCCCAGTGGTTGCAGTAAGGTGATTCTGGCGGCAGAGGGCGGGCCGTCGTATGCCCGCGAACCTCGATCTTCTGCGGTTTGCCTTTGACAATAGCCGCAGTCGCCTCGATGGTCTTGATCGCCTCGGCGGACAGATCGCCTTCGCCTTCGGGGAACTCGATGAGTCCGCCGAGGGTCGTCTCGTCGGCGGGCCGGATCGCGCGAACGCGGGCATGATCGCCGACGGGAGCCTTGACTTTGTCGCCGCCGTTCATCGTGTTCATACGTTGGGCTCTTCCCATGCTGGCCAGGCGTGCGATAGCCGAGTTCATGGGCGAGACCGGGCCGGGCACCATGGCGGCGATCGAGTTCTCGTGGCCGAAACGCTGCCGCAAAGACTGAACGATTGCCTGGCTGTGTTCCTGTTTGATCTCGCTCATCGAGAAAAGAAGCACGAAGAACGTGAGCAGGAGCGACATCATGTCGCCGAAAGTGACCACCCACTCGGGGACCCCGGGTTCGTCCTGTTCGATTTTGAGTGCCATGGGCTACGCGGCCTCCTCGGCAGCAGTTCGCAACCGCGGCGGTATGAACGTGGTCAGTTTCTGTTCGATGACGCGGGGGTTCTCCCCCGACTGGATCCCCATGATTCCGCGCACCGCGATCTCCATGACCAGCAGTTCCCGTTGATTGAGGTATCCCAGTTTCTCGGCGCAGGGAAGCATGACGATATTGGAGATAACGGCGCCGTAGAGCGTCGTGATCAAGGCCACGGCCATACCGGGTCCCAAGGCGTCGGGGTCGTCGAGTTGTCCCAGCATGATGATCAGGCCCATCAGGGTCCCGATCATGCCGAAAGCGGGTGCGAATCGTCCGACCTGATCGACGACCTTCTTGCCGTCGGAATGGCGAGCGGCCACGGCGTCCATTTCCGTGCGCATGATATCCTCGATGACCTCGGGCCGCGTGCCGTCAACCGCCATCTGGATGCCGAGAATGACGAACGAGTTATCGATTTCTTCAATACGTCCTTCCAGGGCCAGCAATCCGTCGCGGCGTGCGGTCTCGGCGAGGGATACGATCAACTCGATCAGCTCGCAAACGTCTTCCTGTTTGTTGAAGAAGACGTTTTTGACGACTCGGACAGCAGCGAGGACGTCCTTCAGCGGAAAGCAGACCAGCACCGCTGCCGTGGCGCCGCCGCAGACCACCATGATCGACGGATAGTCGATGAACGCGGCAAAAGACGCCCCGGGTGAAATGGCGATCGCGATCACCATCAGCGCGAACCCGAGCAGAAGGCCGACAACGCTGGCTATGTCCATGGATTGAGGATCCTCGGTCTCCGCACTCGATTCCTAGACGCCGGGGTCCAAGAACGGTACGGGTCTTTCAAATCGTGGTAGCAAATGCTTGGCCTGTTGGTAGACGACGGCGCGCCGGAGCACCTCGTCCATCGACTCGCTCACGACGATTCTTTCGCCGCTGTCGAGGGTGATGAACGTGTCGGGGCGCTGCTCGACGTACCGAATCAGGTCGGCGTTCAACACGAACGGTTCTCCGCCCAATCGCGTCAGTTTAATCATGGGATTGCACCCATTTTCGGGCCCTTCGGGTGGGCCAAGGGTTTCGGTGAAAATGCGCCATCGCACCGGCCGAAACCCCGGAAACCATAGCTTTTTCGTCTTGTTCGTCAACGCCGCAACGACAGCAATTCGTCGATCATCTCCTGGGCGGTGGTAATTACCCGAGTGTTGCCCCGGTACATGGTCGACGCGAGGATTAGATCGATCAGGTTGGATCCGATGTCTGTATTGGATAGTTCGACGGCGCCGGAAACGATGCTGCCGGTTCCCTGCTGTCCGGGGTCGCCTTCGACCGGCAGACCGGAATTGACGCCTTCGGCGTAAAGGTTCTCGCCCTTCTGCTCCAAGCCGGACGGGTTGGAGAACCGGGCCAACCGGATCTGCCCCAGGTCCCGCGTTACCCCATTGGAAAACACACCGGCGATCACGCCGTCTTCGCCCACGATGAAGCTGGTGAGCACGCCCGGCCCCGAACCGTCCTGCCGGGACACGGCCAACGAACTTCGTTCGGCCGCCAATCCCGAGATGTTGGAGAAATCCAGATCGAATTCCAACGGAGAAGCACTGGCGACGTTACGCCGTTCGACGGAAACGGTCGACTCGCTCACGGCGATCAGGTTGCCTTCTCCGTCGAAGGTGATCCGTCCGGTGCCTACGGCGATCTCGGTGCCGGTGGTCGGATCGTTGTCGGGCGAGTCGGCGAACCAGCGATAGGTGGTCGAAGTGCTGTTTCGTTCTTCCATGACCGCCGTGAGACGCACGCGGATGGGGATACCCAGCGAGTCATAGACCAGGAAATCGGTCACGGCGCTTTCGCCCACGGCCTCCTGGAGCACGCCCCAGGGAAGGTTGACGTTTTCCGTGCTGGTACCCGTGTCGAGGAGCATGCCGGAGAGGCCGATGTCGATGGCGTTGTCGACGCCGTTATTTCCGGTGAGAATGATCCGCCCGCCGTCGACCAGTCCGCCCGCCGGGATGTTCATGCCGGTCCCCATATCGCCGGGGATGGGGAAGACCGGATCGGAGGCCGCCGATTGGATGCCCATCGAGGCGTCCATGAAATCGATCAACTGTTGCACGGTGGTATTGGCGGTGATCTCAAACTCTTTGGTGTCAAGAGTCCGGCCGCCCTTCTTACCGGTGAATTCAAGAGTCCCCGTTTGGAAGACCTGATTGTAGACTGAGCCGTCGCGGCTGAGGATGTCGACCAGTCGGGTGGAGTAGCCGATCTTGGGACCATCGAGATCAATGATGGGGTTTGCGGAGATCTGGGCATCCGTGTAGTTGTCGACGAAGAACTCGCCGGCATCCATATTGGGGATCTCGCCGACAAGGTGATAGGTGCTGGAGTCGGTGGCCAGGCAACGGTAGATGCGCCGGGTTCGCCAGTCGGTCGTGGCGATGTCGGCC
This sequence comes from Planctomycetaceae bacterium, assembly GCA_012719125.1. Classification (GTDB taxonomy): domain Bacteria; phylum Planctomycetota; class Planctomycetia; order Pirellulales; family Thermoguttaceae; genus JAAYAY01. The sequence continues at coordinate 30,831 of JAAYAY010000372.1, forward strand.
TGGGGGAGATCGTCGATCGTGACTCGGCCGTTGGTCACGTTGATTGGACCCGAGAGCGGTCCCGGGCGGCTTTCCGTGCCGTCGGCGGCCACGTAGGTCACGTAGTAGCTGTAGTTGCCGCTGATGACCTGCTCATCCAGCACCGGGTTCGCCGCCGCGGCCGCATCGCTGACGGTATCGGAGAAGGTGGTGGTGCCGGTGGCCACCTGGCCAATGTAGTTGTAGTCGGTCGATGCAGCGCCCTGCTTGCGGCGATAGACCCGAAGGTGGGTATACGAAGTGGTCGGGGGCGACGTCGGCAGGTTGCTCATGTTGATCGAATCGCCGTTGTTGGCCACCGTTCGTGTGAACGTGTCGGAAGGCCGGCTTTCGGTGGGATTGGGATTGCCGAGTGCGTAGTCGTCGGCCCATACCAGCTTGTATTCGTAGGTATCTCCCGCAACCAAGGTGGTGGCGCCGGGAACGCTTGCGGTGTTGACCGTGAGAACCGACGGCTGTTGGGCATTGCTGACGTCGCCGCTGTCGGGCGGCGCCGAGAAGGTGCCGTCGCCCAGAATGCCCGTCTGGATTCGCTGGGCCTGGGTCGCCACATCTCCGGTGGGCGACAGGGTGCCTTCCAGGTAGACGTTTGCGGTAGGTTGGGCCACGGCCGCGGCTCCCAGGGGGATGGTGATCGGCACAAGCGTCGTCCGCTGGATCTGGAACTGATCGTCGATTCCGAATCCCAGCAGGCGGTTGCCGGTGATGGTGACCATCTCGTTCTGAGAGTTGAACTTGAAGATCCCGTTGCGGGTGTAGAGGGTCTCGCCCTGTCCGCCTTCGACGATGAAGAAGCCGTCGCCTTGAATGGCCAGGTCGGTGGGGTTCGAGCTGATTTCGAGAGTGCCCTGGTTGAAGTTGGGCGTGATGTCGGAGACCATGGTTCCCAACCCCACCTGGCGCGGGTTCGTACCGCCGTTGGCGGCCGTCGGCTGAGATCCGAGCGACAGCGTCTGGAGGAACTGGGTCGAGAACGAGGCGGTCGAGGATTTGAAACCTACCGTGTTGGAGTTCGCCAGGTTGTTGCCCACGACGTCGATGGTGGTTTCCGAGGCCGTCAGCCCCGTGAGTGCCGTGCTGAGTGCGGATGCGAGACCCATAACGTTCTTCCTTGAGTAGGTACCGATAATCGGCTACCGGTCGGTTTCTGTTTTCCGTACCACGTTGCCCGGGAGGGCAGTGCGAGGTCCGCGGGGTTGCGGTTTCAGGAGGTTCTTCCGTTATTCTGTGGTATCGTCGGCGGCTTCCTCGGCTTCGTTTGAGGACTCGTCCGTATCTTGAGCGGTTTCGTCGGTCGCGGCGGACTCCGTTTCGCCGGTCGCGATCAAAGCCGGATCGATGATTTGAAGCACATTCTTGAGCTTGATATAGTTACCGGCGACGAGCAGGCTCGGCTCGCCATTTTTGACCATGGCCGCGTCGACCTGGCCGATCAGTTTTTGGCCGTCGCTCGTCATTCCTTCAACGAGTTTTCCGATCAGATTGCTTGCGGTCGAAATGCTCTGGCCGAGCAAGACCCCTTCAAGTGTCTTGGTCAGGTTGTCGTTCGAGGCGATCTCGCGAATCTGATTGAACTGGTTGAGCATGTCGGACGTATCGGTCGGATTCATGGGATCCTGGTTCTGCAGCTCGGCGATGATCAATTTCAGGAACTCGTCGGTGCCGATTTCCTGGAAGGCATCGTATCCCGTTTCGACTTGCTGTCCGACCGATCCCTGGATGGCCGTGGTCGTGGTTGCCATAGTTCGTGTTCCTCTATTTTGAAGTGACCGGTCCGAAATCAGATAAAGACGTCGAGCCGGCCGTCGCTGGTGAGTGCAGGTGTGTTGGTTGGTTCGATGGATTGGCTTCCGGCGCCTCCGCGATCGGCGCGGGAATCGTCTCCGTGGCCCGTTTGCCGGAAGGATCTGCCGCCCTGGTCCGGACGTTCGGACGGCCCGCCGTGCGGCTGATCGGAGAATCCGACGTCGAAACGTTCCACCTTGATGCCCTGTTCGGCCAGGCGTTCGCGGAGGACGGGCAGATTGTCGAGCAAGAGGGTCTTTGCGGTAGCCGTCTCGGCCTCGACCCGAGCGCTGAGGGCGCCGTTTTTCACGGTGATCTCCATGCGCAGCGAACCGAGTTCGGGCGGATAGAGCTTGAGGCGGACGGGTCCGCTGCGCTGCCCCATGGCGGCGAAGGCATTGGCCACCCGCTGGACGAACTTGGCCGAGTCGACGGCTTCTCCGGCTCCCTTTCCGGATTTCGTTCCCGCAGCCGACTGACTCTGGGCAGTAGCCGATTTCGATTCGACGGGGCTCACGGCATCGCTCGAAGCGGTCGTCTGCAGCGAACTGTCCGCTGTGCCCGGATCAGACACAGCGGCTACGTCAGGCAGTGCCTGCAACTCCGAGTCACCGGCATCCGTGGAAGAGGGAGCCTGCGGAGACGTGACGTCAACCTGGGTAGGTACGGCCTGGTCCGCGTGTGCGGGGATCGCTTGTGGGTCGTTGAGCGGCGTCGCAACGCCGTGTCTCTCCCCGCGACCGGTCTTTCCCCGCCTCTTGTCTTCCTTTTGCTGGGAGGCATCACCCTCAGCTTCCTTCGAAGCGGCAATCCTGGCCTCGACTGCAGGAGATTCCCCCGCCTGAGCCTGTTCCTCGACAACCGGCTTCTCAAGAGACGTCGCTGGACTTGCTTTCGTGCCATCCGACGTTCCGGATTCCGCTTCGGGTTCAGTCGCATCGCCTGAATCACCGTCGGTCACATCGATTGTCTCGTCGATCGCTTCCGCTCCGCTCGTCGTCCCATCAACGGCCGAGCTGCCGATGGATAGCTGGACTGCCGTCTCGGGAGTTTCCGGATCCGTTCCCGCCAGTTCGACGGGCTGGCTTACGGATTCGGCGCCGCCCGCGTCTGACGAGGCCTGTTCCGGCTGCATCACCTGCGGTACCGTCTCTTCGATCGTTTGGACTGCCGTCTCATCGAAAGCGGGCTGGTTGGCGGTGGGGGCCGCGGTCGCTGCAACGTCGGTCGTCTCGTCCGAGGTAGCGGGGTCGTCCGCCTCGTTTGCTTCTGAGGTGGTTTCGGCAGAGCCGTCGCTGCTGTCCGGTTCGACGTCGTTGCTCGGGCTGGACTCCGCCGGCGCGGCCGCCGGGTCTTCCGCATCTTTGGCGGCAACGTCACGCGGCTGGCGATCGTCTCGCTCGGTCCGTTTTGCGGTCGGCCGAGGTGATTCGGAGCGCCGCGACCCTCGGGATTGGGGAGCGGGATCGGCCGCAGAGTCGCTTGCCGTCTGCCTCGCCTTGCGCAGCGTTTTATGGAAGACGCCGATCAACGCCGGATCAATGCCGTTCTTCTGGCCTTGGGTTGCGGCAATGTCGATCGGCAAACAGAGCGTTGATTTTTCCAGGTTGAGTCGCGCCATATCGTTTTTCCTAGAGTGTCCCGGCGTTCTGGGGATCGATCTTCTGAGAGACTTCTTCGGCGATGGCCGCCTTGGGATGCCCCTGGCGGATGAGTCGCAGGACTTCGGCGATCTTCGCAATCTCTTCGGGCGTCTGGAATTCGCCGAGAATGCCTGCCCTGCGGCGTTCGTCCATGGCGGTCATCAGGAGCACGACGTCTTCCGTTTCCTGCTTGTCGAGCATTTCGAGCAGGAAGACCTTGGCTTGTTCGGGCTCGAGGGTCTGCAGGGTCGTCCCGATGACGGTTCGGCCTTCGGCTTCCGCTCCTTCCCGGAGTTGTGCGAGTTGCGTCTGGAAGTCTTTCTGCAGTCGTTCGTAGGCGTCGCGTTGCTCGGTCAGCCGCCGGCGTTCCACGCGGAGTTGCTCGTTGCCGTTCTCCAGGGCCATTTCGCGCATCTTGAGGTCGCGATCCCGCGACAGCCGCGCGTCGATGATTTGTTCCATGGAAGGCTGTTCGCTGGAGATCGATCGCTTCTCCGCCTCGTCTTCCGCGTGGGTTTCGAAGAGATCCAGTCCCTGGGCGATGGCCAGCATCTGAACGAGTCGTCCCCGGTCCATGTGCCAGTTCGTCCACAGGTGGAAGACCATGATCACCGTGGCCAGCATGGTTGCCGCCAACAGATAGATGACCAGATTGACGGCGCCCCCGATCATTCTGGCAATCATGGTTCAACCTCCTCCCTGCGACACCGTCCGGCGACCTCGTCGAGTTCTTTGATCTGCCGGATTCGCTCGGTTTCGCGGTGCTGAGCCAATTGGCGATCTCGCAGCAGTTCGAGGACGCGGACCGAGCGATTCGCCTCGACCAGAGCCAGTCGCCGGCGGTCGACTTCGGCGCGGACGGCTTCGTGTTTCTCCGCCAGGTCGCGTTGTTCCGCGCGAAGCGTCACTTCGTATCGGCGAGCGACCAGGAGCCGGTCGAGGTCCAACTCTCCCGGCCCCGCCGCGTCGCGGCACTGTCGCATCAAGTCGGCAAGATCGGCACTCAGTTGACGCCGCTGTTCCACGATCGCTTCTTCCGCCTGATAGGCCTCGGCCAACTGGCTGCGCCGCTGGTCGCGAGCGGACTCGCGCAGTCGCAGGAGGGTTGCCAGTCGGAACTTGAACTTGCTCATGGTCTATCGTTTTCGTCCGTCGCGTTGCGGTCACTAAGAACGGTTGCCCTTGGCACGTTGGGGCGCAGGACCGCCCGGCGCTGCACCGCTCGAGGGCGACAGTTTCTGGGCTGCGGTCTGGTGGAACTGGACGAGGATATCTCGTGCCTGCGAGTAGCCGCTGCGATCTTCGACTTGTTGCCTGAGGATGGCGTTGATTTCCGTTTGCATCTCGACTGCCAGGTCGACGGCCGGGTTGGCGCCCTTGCGATAGGCGCCGATCGAGATCAGGTCTTCGTGGTCGCGGTGGGCCGCCATCAACTCGCGGAGGGTCGCGGCCGCTCGCCGATGGGCGTCATCGGTGACTTCCGGCATCAGACGGCTGAGGCTTTCGAGCACGTCGACGGCGGGATAGTGGTTCTTTGCCGCCAGCTTTCGCGATAGCCAGATATGCCCGTCCAGCAGTCCGCGTACGGCGTCGGCAACGGGTTCGTTGGGATCGTCGCCCTCGACGAGCACCGTATAGAACGCGGTGATGCTTCCTTCGGGGGTGCGCCCGGCCCGTTCGACCAGCTTGGGGAGCAAGGCGAACACGGAAGGCGGATACCCGCGGGTCGTGGGCGGTTCGCCGGCGGCCAGGCCGATCTCGCGCTGGGCGAGGGCGAACCGCGTCAGCGAGTCGACCAGGAGCAGCACGTTTTTGCCCCGGTCGCGGAAGTACTCGGCGATGGCCGTGGCGGTGGAGGCTGCATGGATGCGGACCAGGGCGGGCTCGTTGCTGGTGGCGACCACCACAACGCTTTTCTTCCGCCCGGCGGGTCCCAGATCGCGCTCGATGAATTCGTTGACCTCGCGGCCGCGTTCGCCGATCAGGGCGATCACGATCACGTCGGCGTCGGTGTAGCGTGCCATCATGCCGAGGGCCACGCTTTTTCCGACGCCGCTCCCCGCGAAGATACCCACGCGTTGGCCGCGCCCGCACGTCATCAGTCCGTCGATAGCGCGAATCCCCGTCGAGAGCGGCGTGTCGATGCGAGGTCGCGTGCAGGGATGGGGCGCCTGGCGGTGGAAGGCGGTGCGATCGGAAAGCGAGGGTTGGGCTCTGCCGTCGATGGCGTTACCGTGGGCGTCGATCACCCGCCCCAACAACGGTTCGCCGACGCGGAGCCAACGGGAGGTGCGTTGAAGACGGACGCGGTTCCCGTGGCGGATGCCGGCCAGGTCGGAGAAAGCGTAGAGGAGCGTGCTCCGATCGCGAAAGCCGATGACCTCGGCTTCGAGCGGGCCGCCCGTCTCGCGATCGATTCGCGCGATCGAACCGACCGGCGCGGGGAAGCCGTCGGCGGCGATGGTCATCCCGACGGTTCGGGAAACCGTGCCCGCCAGTCCCGCGGGCATCACGTGTTTGACTTGCTCAACGAGATCCATGGCGATCCTACGTCAATTCCTCTTCAATACGCTTCAGTTGGGTTTCGATTTGCTGATCGATGGTTCCGAAATCCGTTTCGACTCGGCATCCGCCGGGCGAGATTGCGGGGTCGGCGACGATCTCGCAGGCGCCCAGAACGCCCATCTCGCGAACCAGTACGCCGGCTTTCGGTTGCAGCGCCTCGTGGTCCTTTGGGTTCAGCAGTACCCGGACCGTGCTGCTTCCCGCCGCCAGTTCCAGGGATTCGCGGACGAGGGCGAGGGTGATTTCCGGCTTCTGCTGGATTTCGCGGCGCACGATTCGCTCGGCCATGGCCGTGGCCAGGTGCACGGCATTTCGTTCCCAGTGGTTGAGCCACGCCTGCTTGGCATGTTGAATCTCCTGGATGGCGGCGGCCAAGGCCGGCAGCAAGGTGGCAAGCTGCTCGCCCAGTTTCTTTTCCACGAGTTGGTGGATTTCTCGCTGCCCGTCGGCATAGCCCTTGCGGCGCGACTCCTCTTCGATCTTGCGGCGGGTCTGCTCGGCCTGTTGCTGAGCCCGGCTGACGACCTGGTTCGCTTGCTGCCGCACGCCGTCGAGGTAGGCCCCTGCCTTGACGGCCATGTCGTCGAAATTGAACGCCACAGGCTCGATGCCTCGCGCTCGGTCGGTGGCTTTGATGATCGTAGACACGCGTTGCTAGACCTCGCGGTAGAAATGGGAATTGGTGAGGTCGGCTTGCCGGGGCCGGCGGACTGCCGACCGGGGCGGACGCACGCCGATCTTCTGGGCGATCAGGCCGATTCGTTCCCGCGCCGCCTCGACGTCGCTGAGCCGCGTCGGCGCCGGGTGCGTGACGTCGTGGCGCACGGCCGCGGCGCGCGAGGCGGGCAGGGCCGCCGAAACACGGTGGATCAGGGTCGGAGAGGCTCCCACCAGGGCCAACGACAGCAGATTGGAGTCGACGGCGTCAAGCAACTCCTGCAAGTCGGCATAATCGATCCGTTCGAGATCGTCGAATTCGAGTCGTTCGGGCTGGAGTCGCGCCGCCAGTTCCTGGTCGTGAGACGACAGGTTGCGGTAGAGCTGGCTGCCCGTGCCGCGGTCGGACGCGTTGAGGATGCCTTCGATGGCGGATAGACCCGCCACGCGCCGGCGAGGCAGGGCGAAGGCCAACGACAACCTCGCTTGCAGCGACTGCTCGATCTCTCGGAGGATTTCCGGATCCGTCTCTTCGAGATCGACAAGGCGCCGGAGCAACTCGGTCTGAACCTGGGGCGGGAACTGGACGAGCACCTTTCCCGACAGTTGCGGCGGGAGATGGGAGAGGACCAGGGCGATCGTCTGGGGCCGTTCGGCGGCAAGAACCCCTGCCAGTCCCTCGGGGGACGTTTCTCCCAACGATTCAAACACTCGCTCTCGGGCAGCGTTCTGGCCGCGAGACGGTACGCGTGTGAAAACCACCTGGCTTTCGGGCAAGTCGTTCGGCCTCGGCCGAGGCCCTGCTTCCAGGAACTCACCGATCACGCGGCGCTGCTCTTCGGGTTCGATCGGATCGAGTTCAAACACGGCGAGGCGAACTCGCTCTGCATCTTCCGGCGGCATCTGCTCCAGGAGAAGATCGGCCGATTCCCTGTCGAGGCAGGACACGACGATGGCGACCTTTCTCAATCCGTCTTGTTCGATACTCATGCGTTGTCTCAGGCTGTCGAGCAACTTGTCGTCCGGCCGCACTTCAGGGCGGCGCTACTACTTGGCTCCCGTGCCGATCCAGTTCTTCAGGATGTTGGCAGCCGTCTCGGGATCGGTGGAAACCAGTTCGGTGAGTTCATCCCGCAGCGATTTGCCGGTCCCGCTGAAGCCGAATCTGCGAGGTTCCTCTTCGCCCTCTTCGTCGTCGCTGTTGCCCGTCTCCGCCGTGCGGCGCTCGAGATCACCCAGGCGGCCGGCGTCACTGGAGGGTGCCGAACGGATCATGGAACGCAGCATCATCAGGCTGACCAGGCCCAGCAGGATCAAGCCCACCGTGCTCCAGTTGCGGGCAAACCAGGAACCGGCGTTTTCGGTCAGGGTAGGTTCGGGGATTGCGGGAGGAATGATGTCTTCCAGGTCCGTGACGGTGACCAACTGAGTCGGGTCGGCGACGCCGTCGGCCTGCGGTAGGGCGCCGGCGACCAGGCTCTTGATGCGAGCGACCTCCGTGGTGCGGATCTGGTCGATGTCGGCCGCGGGCGGGTCCGTGGGTTCTTCACCCGGCGGGGTAGGATTGCGCTTCTGCCAGATTTTGGTGAAGTAGCTGGTGGGCACGGTGACGGCGACCGAGACCCGATCGATCATGTGGGCGGCGTATTCCTTCTCGGTCTCCTCGCCGGCGGGCAGTTTCGACTCGACCAGTTCCGAGGTTTTCTCTTTCTCTTCCGAGCCTTTGGCTTCGCTGGTGGCGAGAGAACGGGCCGTGTTCTGCTGGGCCACGTATCCGGGTCGTCCCGCCTTGCTTTCCCCGGTAAACTCGCGAGAGGTCTTCGTCTCGGTCATATTGACCGGCACGGAGTTATCCTTGTCGTACTTGGTATTCCGGGTCGTATGTTTCTTTTCGGGTGTCAGTTCGACGGTGGGCGTGACGATTACGCCGGGCACGAGTCTGAGCAGGTCTTCGATCTTACCCCGGTAGTAATCCTCCCAGCGGCGTTGCTCCTGGGCCATCAAGGTTCCGTCTCCGCCCGGCGAATCGGCGGGGGAGCCGCGGTACCAGTTGCCCGTATTCAGGTCGGTGACGACGACGTCTTCCGACTTCAGGCCGGCGACGGCCCCGACCATCGTCTGGCAGATCGACTTGACCTGCCGCTCCTCCAGGGCGAGAGATCCCGCCGGCTTGACGCTCACGGAGGCGGTCACCATGCGTTCGCGGCGCAATCCCGGTTTGATTTGTTCATCGAACAGAACGGCCGCGCGTTCGATGCCTTTCATGGAGCGAAAGACCTCGGCCAGAAACTTCTGCCGGCCGTACCTTTGGCGGGCCTCGAATTTCGTCTTGTCTTCAAAAGTCCCGCTCTTGTTGAGGACGCCGTCGAGGATGGCGGGGAAATCCTGGGGAAGGGCGCCGGCGTCGGCCAGAGCGGCCACGTAGGCCATTTCCTTGCCGCGAGGCACGCGGATTCGTCCCCCGACGATCTCGACGTCGGCCAGTCCCGCCGAGGCGAAGGCTCCGAGCATCGGCGGCAATTCGTCCGAGGAGAAAGTGCGGTTATCGAGCAGGAAGACGTCGCCGCCCGGGGAGAAACCGGACGTGAACAGATATCCCAGGCTCACCACCGTGACCGCCAGCAACAAGACCGACGTAACTCGGGCGCCGGGCGTCATGCCCTCGAACAGTTCGCGAATCTGAGCGAAGTATTTATTGAGGAAATCCATCCATGGAACCTCGTGGTTGCGTTATCGTCCACTATCCCGCGTGTCCGCGTGCCACGGTTGCTCAGGAAACACTAAACCCGAATGCTCTGCACGTCGTTGTACGCCTGGACCATCTTGTTTCGGATCTGCATCATCAGTTTGAAGGCGATGTCGGCTTTCTGCACGGCCGTGAGCACTTCGGCCGGGTTGACGTCTTCACCCGACACGAGTTTCTCGACGGCCTGTTCGGCGTCCTGTTGCATCGTGTTGACTTCGCGGATCGAGTCGAGCAGAAAGCCCTTGAACGAGCCCTCGCCGCCGGTCTGCTGGACGCCGCCGGACTGGGGGGAGCCGATCGGAGTCGGGATCCGGAATCCTTGAATCGAGTTCATCAGGCAATGATCCTCAGGGTCTGATTCGCCAGGTCTTTGGTGATTTCGATGGCGCCGAGATTGGCCTCGTAGGCCCTGGCGGCTTCCATGGCGTCGGTGTATTCGGTCATCATGTTCACATTCGGATAGGCCACGTAGCCTTTCCACTGTCCTTCCTTGATCGCGTCGGGGTGAGTCGGCTCGTATTTGTAGAGCGGTTCGATGTCGTCGATTTCGACCGATTCGACCCGCACTCCCGCCGCTCCGTTGGTGCCTACGCTTTCATCCGTCTGGAACACGACGAACCGCGGCTGGTAGGGAACGGGGTCTCCCTGCTCGTTGTGCGTGGTCGAGATATTGGCCAGGTTGCCGCTGATGGCGTTCATCCGCACCCGCTGGGCCGCCAACCCGCTCGTGCTTACATCCAACGCAGGGAACATGTTTGGAGTCCTTATGGTTGGTAGCTTGGCTCTCCCGAGCCGAGATGCGTTAAGCAGTCGGCCTCAACTCACAAACGTTCGCTGATTGCCGTTTCGAGCAATCGCAACTGGTTGTTCATGATCGTCAGAGCCATGTTGTGCTGCATCTGGTTTTTGACCATCTCGGTCACCTGGTATTCGACTCCCACGTTGCTTTTGTCGTGGTGGAGGATGGTCTTCGGCTCGCGGACCTCCTCCGCCTTGTTGCCGCCGGTCGTGCCGGCCAGGCTGTTTCTCACCACGGCGGCCGAAACCGACTCCTGCGGACTATGCCGCCTCTCGATCATCTCTTTCAACTGGTGCTGGAAATCCTCCACCGAGAGGTCCCGGACCAGGTAACCCGGCGTGTCCATATTGGCGATATTGCCCGCCAGCACGACGTGCCGCGCCTGGTTGAAGGCGATCGCCTGCTGAAGGACGGGGATCGTGGTCGACTTGAACAAGGTTGAGTACATAGCGTTAAGCAACCCGCATGCCAAAGGGTTCTGTTCGTCGCCTTCGCGAACTCTGCCGTTTGCCCGAGTTCTCCCAAATCACCAGTTTGTTTGTAGTTACACCTCCCGGTATCGCTCTCGGGTTTCCCAAGGCATCGTACCGGTGCGGCGATTGGACCGGCCGATTCGGCGCTCTGCTATCGGCCGAAATTGCCGACGGTTTATCCGCGGCACGACTCTGCCGAGCCGGCCGGCATCAGGCGGCGCGGTGGCTTGTGTTTTCTCGTGGGGCATACCCGTACTGTCGCAGTTTTGTGGTCAAGGTCCGAACTCCGATCCCCAATGCCTGGGCGGTTTTGATTCGGTGACCGCCGTAGTGATCCAGGGTCGCTTCGATCAGTTTTCGTTCCATTTCCTGCAGGCTCAGCCCCACCGGCACCTCGTCGCCGTCGGACGAACAGGACGCGGACGGATCGGCCAGCAGCCAGCGGCGCAGTTCCTTGGCGGTGAGCGGAGTCTCGCCTTGGAGGACGCTCGCCCTGGTGACCACGTTTTCCAGTTCCCGGACGTTGCCGGGCCAGTGATACTGAACGAGCAGGTCCAAGGCGCCGGCATCCAATTCGATGGGCTGCCGATCGAGCCGCTCGGCGCAGCGCCGCACGAAATGCTCGATCAAGGCCGGGACATCCTCGCGGCGGTCGCGAAGGGGCGGCACCTCGACGGGAACGACGGCCAGCCGATAATACAGGTCTTCTCGGAAGCGGCCTTCGGCGACTTCGCGTTTCAGGTCGCGGTTGGTCGTAGCCAGGACGCGAACGTCGACGTCAATCGTCTTGCTCGATCCGACCCGTTCGAAGGAACGTTCCTGAAGGACGCGGAGCAGCTTGGCCTGGAGGTTGAGGTCGATCTCGGTGACTTCGTCGAGCAGGATCGACCCGCCGTGGGCCATCTCGAAGCGGCCCGTGCGCGAGGCCTCGGCGCCGGTGAACGCGCCTCGTTCGTGCCCGAACAGTTCGCTTTCCATGAGTTGCGCCGAGAGCACCGGGCAGTTGAGGCTGACCATGGGCCCGTTGGCCCGTCGGCTCGTGGCGTGAATCGTCTTGGCGACGAGTTCCTTGCCCGTTCCGCTTTCGCCGTGGATCAAGACGGTTTCGGGTGTGGGAGCGAGCCGGGCGATCTTGTCGCGGAGGTTCTGCATGGCGGGACTGCTGCCGACCATCGCCGGGGCCACGTCGGCCGGTGCGGCTGCCTCGTGCCGAATCGTTTCGTCGAGCAGACGCCCGTTGCGAATCGCCTTTCCCACGAGCGATTCCAGTTGATCCACGTCGAAGGGCTTTTCGATGTAATCGAAGGCGCCGTGGCGCATGGCTTCGACCGCGCTGGAGACGGAGGCGTGGGCCGTGACCATGACGATCTGGGCACCGTACTTGCGGCGTTCCAACTGAACGATGAACTCGATTCCGGTCATGCCGGGCATCTGCAAATCGGTGACGATGCAGTCGAACGCGTTCGTTTCCACAACCTGGAGAGCCTCGGCCGCGCTCGAACAGCAGCTCACGTCGTGTCCCACGCGGCGCAGGATGTCGGCCATCGATTCGCGAGCCTGCCGGTGGTCGTCGACGACGAGCACACGCCCGCCGGGGCCGCTCGCACCCGGGGCTGGTTCCACGGATTTCATGCGTCCACCTTTCTTGTCGGTTGGGGGATGCTCAAGGTGAATCGAGCTCCCTGGCCGGGCACGTTTTCGGCGGCGACGGTGCCGCCGTGCACTTCGGCGATTCGTTCCACGATGGTAAGACCCAGGCCGGTGCCGCCCTGCTTGGTGGTGACAAAGGGTTCAAAGATCCGTCCCAGGTTCTCCTCGCTGAGCCCCGGGCCGCTGTCGGCCACCGCCAATTCAAGGCGGCTGCCGTCGCCATCGGCCGCGAGTTCGAGCCGCCCGCCGTCAGGCATGGCGTCCACCGCGTTGAGAACCAGGTTGAGCAGGGCGCGGCGAACCATCTCGCGATCGGCGGTCGCCACGAGCGTCTTGTCGGCCTGCGTCGAAACGCGGATCGCCTGGGCCTCCAGTTGCGGGCGGAGCGAGTCGCAAATCTCGTCGAACAGATCGCCGACGGCGAATTCCTGCCGGTGCGGATCGCGGTCCGAGGTGAAATGGAGCAGATCGTTGACGGTCACGTCCAGGGCATGGAATCCCGAGTCGACCTTCTGTAAGACGTCGAGACTTGCCGGGTCGTCCCGAAGGCGGCGGCGCAGGAGGCTCAGGTAGAGTGAAACGGGAACCAGATTGTTGCGGACCTCGTGGGCCACGTGGGCGGCCATCTGACCCAGATCGGCGAGGCGGTTCTTGCGCGCCAGTTCGCGGTTTTTGGCTTCCAACTCGTCGGTCAGACGCCGCACTTCTTCCTGCAGAGTGTTGTGGGTGCGTTCCAGGCGTAGCGTTGCGGAATGCCACGCGGCCAGCACCGTTTGCAGGTCGGCGTCTTCCCCGGGGAGGGCGGTGTCGCAGGCGGCGGCAGCAATCGTATTGGCGAACTGGGCGTTTTGGGTCACGGCTAGCTTTCTGAAGAGAGATCGAGTTGGCTGATGTTGGGATGTCCGAGGTTCGCATAGGCGCCGCGCGCACAGCCGGCGGCGTGGGCGCCGTGCAACCTGACAGCGGCCTCGTCGCGGCGCACGGTCAGCGCCGCCTCGCTCTGCCGCTCCTGTTCGACGGTTTCCCGCAGCAACTGCCGGCACTGGTCGAGCAATCCCGCACAGGCGGCGCGAGCTTCGCCGCTTCGCCAGACGCGAGCCTCGGGATCCTGATCGCGAAACGGGTCGAGGGCCCGTTCCACCCGCTGCAGATCGTTGAGCACCCGCTGCTTGGCGGCAAGCACGTCGAGCAGGCGCGTCATCTCCCCGTCGGCGACGAGTTCCAATTGCCGCTTGCCCATGTCACGGAGCGTGAGCAGGTGGTCGCGCTTGCGGCGTATCAATTCGGCCAGCGCGTCGGTATCGGTAGGGGGCATGTGGTTCACAGCGTTTTCATCCAACTCAGAAGTTCTTCCCATTGCTTGGCGTCGAGGTTGGTCGATTGCAGGAAGTCGTCGCGCGACTCGAGGCGTTTCAGCACTTCTTCGCCGCGTCGAACCGTTGCGCGAGCCTCTTGGGGGTTGCTCTTGCGTTGGTAAGCCCGGGCGATCTGCACGTAGGCTTCGAGCGCTTCCGGGCTGTTCTGATAGCGCGTGCTCGCCGCAGTGTAGGCGCGAACCGCGTTGTCGTAGTCGCCCAGGTCGAACCAGGTGGCGCCGACGGCGAAATAGCAGTTTCTCAATGTCTTTTGCTCGACTTCCGTAAGCTGCCGCCGTTCCTGGGATTCGTTGAGGGTCTGCTGGACCAGCGCATAGTGCTCTCCGGCCTTCGTGAGATGATCGTAGACGCGGCGCAGATTGGTTTTCCGAACGCTCTCCACGAGGTCGGCGTCGACCTGCTTCCGCAAGATCGCCGCGTTTGAACGGTAGCACTCCGCCAGCAGGTAGTAGGCCGGCAGGGTCTGATCGCACTCGGGGTAGCGGCGCACCGCTTCTTCCAGGCGTTCAATGGCGTCTTCATAGCGACCTTGTTGATGGAAGAGACGCGCGATGGCGAACAGCGAATCGCGCCATTCGACGCTTCCCGGGGCGAGATGGCCGTTGAGGTTGGCTTCCAGGAGAGCTTCCGCCTGCTCCAACTCTCCCTTTTCGGCATGAGCCTGGCTGGCGATCAGGCGGGCCCGATAGGCGGCCGCGTCGCGAGGATGGAACTCGATGCACTCCTCGAAGGCCGCCAGCGCGCCGTCCATCCGGCCCAGGTTGAGCTGCGCTTCGCCCAGGTCGACCAGGGCCTGCGGGTGTCTCTGCCGAGAACCGTTGTTGAGATACTCCTGAATCGTCTCCACCGCATGCACGTAGTCGTGCCCCTCCATGTAGCACTGGGCGCTTTGCCACAGATCGTCGGCGTAGAAATCGGTCACGATCCGCAACTTGGCCAATTTGGCGTAGGCGTCGCCGGCCAGCCGGAGTTGTTCGCGACCGGAAGACTGGTGGACGGCCAACGACTCCGATTCGAGCGACTGGGCCGTTGCCAACAGATGCCGTCCCCAAAGGGCTCGGCACTTTGCCTCCAGTTCGGTGACCCGAGGCTCGGGCAGCAAGGGGTGCATGTTTTCGGCCAACAGGAGGGCAAGATCGAAAGACTTGTTCTCCAGGAAGAACTCATAGGCCTCCACGCTGCGACGTTGAAGGTCGCTGAGACTGATCCAGGGGTTGCTGTAATCGTTCGGGTCACTCACTTGGGCGAGCGCCCGCGTGTAGGCGGCGACCGCTTCTTTGTGATCTCCCAGCTTGCGTAACAGTTCACCCATGTTGAAATCGGCCGCCAGAGACTCGGGCGTGCCGGGATTGGATCGTGAGGTGTAGGCGAACTGTTCGAGAGCCTTGTTGAATTCCTCCTTGCGCAACAGGCATTTGCCCGTAAGAAACATGGCTTTGCGGCTGGCCTGGGTGCTCAACGTGTCGCGTCCCTGGGCGGCTTGAAGGATTTCAATGGCTTCGTCGTATCGCTTGCGAATCTCCTGCTGTTGTTCGAGCGTCAACCCTTCAGCGGCGAGCATTTCGTCGGCGCCGGCGATGATTACGGACGCCTTGATCGTGAGGGCCTCGGCCTGGTCCTTGGTTTCGGCGGGGATCTCTTCGAGCGTGGCCAGGCTGGCTTCCTTCTGATTGAGGCCCAGCAGGATTCGAGCTCGCTGCAGAAGCCCTCGGCGCCGGTCCGCAGGACGCAGCACCCGGTCGGCCAGATACTTGTCGTTCCAGGCCAACGCCTGTTCGTAGAGGGGGTCGGCGTCACTCAAATAGGATTCGGTCAACATCCAGAGTATTTCCGACCGATGGCGCGGAGCGGCTTCGATCGCCTGTTCGAAAACCGGCCGGCTTGCCGACATCTGGCCGCTGAGGAACAGCGTTCTACCCAGAAGAAACAGTCCTTCCCCTTTGCGATCCGGGGAAAGACCCAGGTCGCGGGCTTGTGCCAGGTAGCGCGAGCTCAGCAAGTAGTAGGGCTTTTTATTTCCCATCAACGATCGGTCGGCTTCATAGGCCAGTGCGGTACCCATGATGAAGTCCGGGGCACCGTAGAAATCGGCGGGTAGATCCTCCGAGTCGCGAAGTCGTTTGCCCATGGCGTGGGCCTCGTCGTATTGCCCCGAGTCCAAGGCTTCCAGAGCTTCTTCCAGCGTGACCGGCTTCTCTTTCTCTCCGACCAGCGCGACGATACCGAACACAGCGCCGATCGTCAAAACGAGCGCAGCCACTGCCGCAATCGCCGCGAGCAGGCGGTGCCGGCGAGCCAGCTCTCCTACCCGTCCGATTCGACGAAGGACCCCGGTCGGCTGTTCGCCCCCGGCCTCGTCGGCGGCGATCGGCGAACCTTCCTGGTCGTTTTCATCCGTGGCCATGTTCGATCCGTGAAACTCAAGTGGCAAACGTGCACAAAATCCGCGCAGGCCTCGGCCGGAGGCGGAACAAGCCGGGAGCTTGTACCGAAATTCCGAAGTCTTTGTCAAGAGATGCAGGGCAATCTGCCGATACCAGGCGGTTTGCCATCAGACAAGCGACCGAAAAGAGACGCCGCTCGGACCGTCGCCGGGTTGCGTGGGGAAGCACCGAACCTGCGGCAGCGTCGATAGCAGAGCTAGCATGCCGGGGTGAACGAAGCCCGCTACGGTTTCAACGGGCTGTCAGGCGAGTTCGATCGGAACGACGGGATTGGTGATCTGCTCCATGATCCAGCGGTCCACGTCGCGCAGCATCTGTTCGCTCAGCTCATGGCCGCAGGGGTATTGGCGGAGGGTCACGGAAACCCCGGCCGTATGGAGAAGCCTCAGGTCGTCGCAAGCCTGGGCGGGTCCGTAGTTCTCGCTGTCGCGTCCCATGGCGAGGAAGGCCGGCAGACGCCGGGCCGCCACGAGCCGACCGAACGGTTGATGCCCGCGGGGGAGGGCGCCGCCCAACGACAACACCCCGGCGAAGCACTCGGGCCGGCTCAGGGCGATACGAAACGCCATCGTTCCGCCGCCGTCGAATCCGCCGAGAAACACTCGTTGCGGAGCGACGCTGAATCGCTCGCATGCGGCCGCAATGCAGTCAAAGACCCGATGGTCGGCAGACTCGATGGACTGCGGATCCTGCGGCCAAGAGAAGCCTTCCAGGCTACGATTGCGGATGCCGCGAGGAGCCCCGGCTACGTAGTTCCTCATGCTGATCATCGGCATGATCCGCACCAATTGACGTTCGCCGTCGCGTCCCGGACCGTGGAGCCAAACCAGCAGCGGATACGCGTAGTTCGGCTCGTAGTGAAGCGGGGCAAAGAAGGCGTGAAGACTATCTTCCAAGGAATGAGAAAACAACGCCGACTCGATCTCGAACGCAGGAGCGGTTGTTTTCTTCTTGGAACGGGTCGAGGAGTGTATCGGATTCATCTCGATTGAGGATGAGCAATGCCAGGAATGATTTTGCTGCCCTACGCAACCACCTGCACTCTCCGGTGCGGAGGTCGTTCATCGTCGAGTGACTTTACTCGATTCGCGGCAACGCTGTCAAGCGAGCCCGACACGTTCCCCGCGGCAGGCCTGTGAAACTCTCCTTAGGATCGCCGAGGAAATGACGGCCGCCTTTCGCTCCGCGAAAGTGGCGTTGCTTTCGCGGAGCGAACGACGACAATACGGCAGTTGTTGATTCGACGGTCCTTACTGCGGCGTACCAACGAGTCTGGCCATAGTCTCGACAAGGCCTTTGACGGCATCGACACTCTTCTGGAATGCGATTTGCTCCTCGCGACTCATTTCCAGTTCGATGATCCGTTCGACGCCCCCCGCCCCCAACACGACGGGCACTCCCACATAGTACCCCCCTACCCCGTATTCTCGATCGCAATAGGCGGCGCAGGGAATGAGCCGCTTCTTGTCGCGAATGATCGCCTCCACCATCTGGGCGCTGGCGGCCGCGGGAGCGTAGTACGCACTGCCCGTCTTCAACAGTCCCACGATCTCGGCTCCTCCCGCACGGGTCCGCTCGACGATCTCCGCCAAACGCTCGGGAGCAATCAATTGGGTGACGGGGATGCCGCCCACTGAACTACAACTGGCCAACGGAACCATCGTATCCCCGTGCCCGCCAAGCAACATGGCCGAGACGTCTTCGACGCTCACGTTGAGTTCCATGGCAAGAAACGCACGAAATCGGGCCGTATCAAGCACTCCGGCCTGGCCCATAACGCGCTGGGGCGGGAAACCCGTCACCTGGAGCGCTCGCTGAACCATCGCATCGAGGGGATTGCTGACCACGATTACAACGGCATTAGGACTGGATTGCCCGATCTGTTCGGCTACGGTGCCCACGATCCTGGCGTTGGTGCTCAACAGATCGTCACGGCTCATCCCGGGCTTGCGCGGGATTCCCGCGGTAACAACCACGACGTCACTTCCCGCCGTGTCGGCGTAGTCCGTCGTTCCCACGATCTTGGCGTCGAATCCGAAAATCGGCGAGGCCTGCATCAGGTCGAGTGCCTTACCCGCGGGCATGCCTTCGGTCTGCGGAATGTCCAACAGGACAATGTCTCCCAGTTCTGCGGCAGCACACCAGTGGGCCGTTGTCGCCCCCACGTTCCCTGCCCCGACAATCGTGATCTTCGCTCGCTTCATGTTGAGATTCCTTGTTTACCCGGCTGCCTGACCTTGGGGCTGAAACACATCTGCCCGACGCCCAAAGCGGGGCAAGCCCGCAACCCAACCTTCACAAGGACATGCGCGCACGGTGCGCACAAATCCCGAACCAAGACTCCAGAATTCTGTGGAAATGCATTGTAGGTGTTTCTGAAACCGGTCAAGAAGGGGCCCTGTTAGCCAGTGGCCCTATCGGGAACCTTGTGTGATGCCCACAGCGTCCCGAAGCGCAAGCGAGAACAGAAGTTGCAGCCGTCGCCCATGCGCTTGCGTTCTTTTCACCTTTCGGGTTGTTGGAACCGAGAGTGTTATGGCCGTCACTGTCCAGCTCTGGAAAACCGTGCTGGCAGAATGCAAAGGCTGCAAGAGATGGATAAGAGCACGGCGGCAACGGCATCCTACTCGCCAAGGCTTTGAATATCCATTCACGCGGGAGTTGGCTCTAGGCCGTGTCATCCTCCTTGGCGGATGAATCAAGCGATTCCCAGTCCGTTTCGGAAATCGCTGCCGACGGGCGGCGTCGCACCTGGCGAGCGAACTCTCGGTCGCCCCGTGCAAACTGACGGAAGATCCACCAGACGACGCCCAGGATCAGCAGGAGCAGCACCGTTCCTATCAGACGCTCGAGCGGACTCAGACCGGACGGGGCCTTCACGGGATGCCATCTGGCCGATTTGCCGATGAGGAGCGGAGCCAACTGACGTTGAGGCTTGCCATCGGCAACAACCGCCGGAACGCGATAGGACCATGTCTTGAAGAAGAACCCGGGGACCGTCAGTTGTTCGCCGAAGCCGGGGCCGTCTCCCAGGGGTAGGCCTTTTGGCAACTCGTGCAGGCAGAACACGATCGGGTTGTCCTGGGAATCATCGGTGAAGAGGTAGATCTGGTAGTACTCTTCAATTCCGAACCGATCAACGACTTCCTTCTCGCTGACCCGAACGGGGAGAATTCGGCGAGCGACGCCCGTCAACTCCACCAGTTTTCCCTGCTGCGTCTGGGGGGCGTTGAACAAGGGAACCACCGAAAAGCTCGATTCTCCCAGAGCCTTCAGTTCCTCTTGTGCCCATCGATTGAGCTGTCCATCCTCTGCCGCCCCGACGGCCTTGAGCATCTGGTAGAAGCATTCGCGGTCGCTTTCGGTGAGTTGGCGGGTTGCCCAGTTCACGTCTGGCGACGATCCGTCCGGACTTCGTTGGGGAGGCGGCTCGACGACCACATCGTCGAGCAACCCGACGTCCATCCCCAAACGTCCCAGAAAGGTGGGAGGGTACCAGGCCATGCGATCGGCCAGGAAGCAGGGGGCTGCCCCGTCGCCGTCCGGCGGCAACGTGGTCAGAAAAAACGCCATGGCTCCTGCCGGCTCATCGATCGTCTTTCCAACGGACCAGGCTTTGGGAACGTGCGCAGCAAGGACATCGACGGTCCGTTCATCCGAATCGAGATGCATCCGGCAGCGCCAGATCGACGCAAACTCGACGTCGTCCTTTCCCTGCGAGGACAGGGGGCAGGACTCTACCGAGACGACTCGGCCGCGGAGTCGGAACACTTGCAGGCGGTAGGCTTCGGGATCGTCGGTAAGACGTTGCAGATCCAGGTCACCCAGCGACCATCGCTCCAGGTCGCCCGGGCGTACGTCTTGTCGGATTCGATACAGCATTTGCTGCAGGATTTTGCCGGATGAGGGCTGACAGGGGTCGCCTTCCGCAAGCGTCGCCAATTGCTCGTTGCCGATCCCAGCCGCTTCAAACAACTCTCGCGGTCCCAAAGATGCTGCGAGAGCCGAGCCGGCGGGCAAGCCTGCGACTACGGTCGCCAGCAGCAACCCTTGCGCGAATCGCGAAACTCGACAAGAGTATCGCGCAGGCTGGTCATTTGCCGCAAAGGAGGCGTGCATCATTGAGGGTTCGACTCCTTGTCGGGATCCGTCAGAAGGCGCAGATGTCCCGACTCGCCTGCCGATAGCCGTTCGAACAAGTCCGGCACCGGCTCCTTGGCGCGTCTGGATTTGGTCTGCCACCAAACGACGACGACCACGATACCTGCAACAAGCGCAGCCAATCCGACAAGACTTGCCGTCGACGGAGGGGAAGCCGGTTCCGTTGGTCTGGCGGCGGTCCAGCGCAATGATTTCGCCAGGACAACGGGCGCCGATCGGCCCGTATCTT
Source organism: Planctomycetaceae bacterium (assembly GCA_012719125.1). Taxonomy (GTDB): domain Bacteria; phylum Planctomycetota; class Planctomycetia; order Pirellulales; family Thermoguttaceae; genus JAAYAY01. The sequence continues at coordinate 51,398 of JAAYAY010000372.1, forward strand.
GTGCGAGATAGGGCCATCGTTTGAAGAAGAAGCCGTCCAACTCCACCTGTTCCTCGATGGTCATCCCCTGGGGGAAACCGGCAGGCACCGTGAGCGTGTAAACAACGATCGGATTCGACGGGTTGTCTCGGGGAAACAGCCAGGTCATGTAATACGAATCGATTCCCAGATCGTTGGGGGGAGCATGGATCGGTTCCGACCGCCGCAGAGTTCCGGAGAGGGTGATCAACTTGCCCCGGTATTCGGCCGGTTGCCGATACAACTGGATGAAGGTGACCGGTCCGCTGGACTGCCGGCTCAGATCCGCCGAATCCGTCTGCCGGAGCCGATCGAACAGTTTGAACCACGCTCCGCGCTCACCGGCCCTGAACGGCTCGCCGTCACGAACGGACGCGAGATCGGCTTCGGTGAGCGGACCGGAAATGGTCTCTCTCGTCTCGTGGCGGCTCTCACCCGGCGCCGGAATGACGAACGTATCGTCCGGACGCGCGACACTTGGGCCGAGACGCGTGTCGACGGCTTCGTCCGCCTTGCCGGCCTGCCCCCAGCTCCAAATCCAGCGATAGTACTGAGGATTCCGGGCTTCCCAGGCGATCCACACAACGCCCATCAGGAGCACAACCAGCACGAACAGACGCGTCTGTTCCCGTCGGCCAAGATAGTTGGGTGGGCGGGGGCCGTTACGGAACTGGAGCACGGGACGAGCCTTTTTCCTATCCTAGAGCGTCTATCTGGTAGATTTTTTTCGTCCGCCTGCCTTGTCTGCCTGAGAACCTGTCAAGGGAATTCTAGCCCCGGGTTTCCGTCCTCTCAAGCCGGGACTGGACCTGCGACAATCCGGGCACCTCGGCCAGGGCCTGAACGAGGAGACGGGTTGCCCGACGATTGGCGGCGTCGTGGGCACCGGATTGGCCGGACTGAAGGCGATCTCGGCAGGAACCCGCCCCCTAGGGTTGGCAAATCCGGGCAGAATAGGGTTAGAATAGTAGTAGCTGCTCCAATCCAATCCGAGGCTCGTCCTTTCGCCGTGCCAGTGTTCCGCCCCTTGTCGAGCGGCAACGGACGACGGGGGGCCGGCTTCCTTGTCTAGATTGTACTGAATCGCTACGCTAAGGGGCGGCCAGAAGGCAACTTCCCGATTTCAACCTCAGCGATCTTTGGGCAAACGAGGAAGAGAGAGTTGATGAAAGCTCCCCGAAGGCTGCCTGCCGTTTTCGAGTCTAGGTTCGGAACTTCTGCGCATGGTGCGCGCGTGTTCGTGAAGGTTGGGTTGCCGGCTTGCCCCGTTTTGGAGTCTTGGTTCGGGACTTCTGCGTATGGTGCGCGCGTGTTCGTGAAGGTTGGGTTGCGGGCTTGCCCCGTTTTAGGCGTGATTGTCTCCGTTGCCTGTTGGCTGACCTTCGTCGCGGTAGGATCCGGCGCCGATCCTCCCGTTGAGAAGATGCTCGACGGACTCCGCCAGAATAAGTACTACGACGTGGCGATCACGTATCTCGAGAAGTTGCGGGAGGCCCCCAACTGCCCGGCCGACTTGAAGGATACGATCGACTATGAAATCGGCGTGACCTTGTTGGACGCCGCCGAAGCGACCGAGACGGTTTCGCAACGTGAAACGACGCTCGATCGGGCAACGAAGGCCATCCAGAAGTTCCTTGCGGAACATCCGGCTCACGAGAAGGCCGGGCCGGCAAGCATGCAGATTGGCAGGGTGTTGCTTCATCGGGGAGCCAACTGCATGTTGCAGGCCGAGCAGCCGGGCGCCTCTGCCGAGGAGAAGAAGGCCAAGCTGGCAGAGGCCAGGGCTTTTTTCGATCAGGCCCAGACAGCCCTGGAGGCGGCCGAGAATCGCTGTTACGCCAAAGCCAAGGAACTGGACGAACTGAGGAAGACCGATTCCTCGGCGCGCACGGAGCAGAAGTTCCTGGCAGCCGGAACGGAATTGCTGCAAGCCCGGCTGTTTCTGGTGAACATCGCCGACCAGAGGGCCCGATCCTACGAGCAGGGGAGCAAGGAATACAAGGAGCAATTGGCGGCAGCGGCCAAGCGTTACAACGAGTTGTTCGAGAAGAACGAGAGGTTGGTCGGCGGCCTGCAGGCAAGGAATCTGGAAGGACGGGCCTACCGCGACCTGGACCAGGACCAGAAGGCCATCGACATCTTTCTGGAGATTCTGGCCGACCCCGTCGATTTGCCGGACGTCCGAAATCTGAAGCGGCAAGCCTCGCTGTGGCTTATCGAGACCTATCTCAAGCCGAAAGTCAAGAAGTACGACGAGGCGATTGCAGCGGCGGCCGAATGGAAGGACAAGGCGCTGCCGGGAGAAGCATCGAGCAGCGAAGGGTTGAAGATCCAACTGCTTGCCGGGCAGGCCTGCCTGGAGGCCGTCAAGACGCTCGACCCCAAAGACGACAATCGCAGGAACCTGATCCGATCTGCGCGAGGCTATTTGGAATTTGTGCAGCGAGCTTCCCCCGCCCTGCGGAAAGAAGCCGGCGACCTGCTGATGGACGAGCTGTTCGGCAAGATCGAGATCAGCGACGCCGATCCGACGACCTTTGACGGGGCTTTCGAACAGGCAAGCGTGGCCTGGTTGAAGATGCTGACCACGGACGGGCAGTTGCGGCAGGCAACCGATCCGAAGATGAAAGAGGAGTACTCCAGCCAATTGGCCGCTGCCCGGGAGAGCGCCACCAAGTACTGCCGCCTGGCGATCGAGCTGGCCGGCGAGAAGACCGACATTTCCCAGGTCAACACGATTCGGTTCTATCTGACCTTCCTTTATTTCATGGACGAACGGCTCTACGATGCGGCCGTGATGGGGGAGGTGCTCGCGTACCGGTATCCGCAGAGCGCCGGCGCCCGCAAGAGTGCCGAGATCGCCATCAAGGCCTTTCGAAAGATGTTCGTTACCGAGCAACGCGCGGGGCGCGATACGTCGTTTGAAGTCGCTCAGATGCAGCGCGTGGCGCAGTACGTCACCGGTCGCTGGCCGGAAGATCCTTCCGCCGAGCAAGCCTGGGTCATGCTTTTCGATACGGCGGTCGACCTCCAGGATATCGAAAAGGCGACGGAGTATCTGGAGCAGCTTCCGGCCGATTCGGCCAACAGAGCCATGTCGGAATTGCGTCTGGGACGGATGTACTGGTCGCAGTACATTCGTCAGACGAATCTGGAGGAGGGCGAACGTCCCTCCCAGGAAGAACTCGACGGCCTGATCAAGAAAGCCCAAGATACCCTGCGCCAGGGGATCGACCGGATGAGCAAGTCGGTGGAAGCGGGGGGTGAAGCCGGCTACGATCTGGCTTCCTCCGTGTTTGCCCTCGCTCAGATCCTGATCGACGCGGGCAATGCGAGCGAAGCGGTGCGCTGGCTCGACGATCCCAAGATCGGTCCCATGGCGTTGATTGCCGCCAACGCACCGGCGGTGGCCGGGCGGACCGATTTCCAGATCGACACCTACAAGGCCGCCCTCCGCGCCTACGTGGGCGCCGAAAAGCTCGATCGCGCCGAAGCGGTGATGACCCAGTTGGAAAAGCTCGTCGAGCAGGATGCGGCGGGCGCCTCGCGTTTGACTCAGATCTACGTCTCTCTGGGCAGGCAACTTGAGGAACTCCTCAAACGATTGCGAACCGAGGGCAAGACCGACGAGATTCAGAAGGTATCGCAGGGATTCGAGAGATTCCTCGACGTCATCTCGAAACGCGAGCAGGGCAACTCGTTCAGTTCGCTCAACTGGGTTGCCCAGACGTTCTCCAGCCTGGGCGCCGGGCTCGACCCCGGTGACGGGCCTCTGCCCGAGGCCGCGCTCCGATACTACGAATCGGCCGGTGCGACGTACTACAGACTCCTCAAGAACCCACCGGCCGACATGCCCGAGGGCGCCGAAACGACGATCAAGGTTCAGTTGGCTATCTGCCTTCGGGCTCTCGGCCGGCGGCACGATGAAGCCGATCCGAAGAAGGTCCAGAAGAACTTCGAACAGGCCCTCTCTCTGCTCGTCGGAATTCTCAAAGAACGCGAGACTCGAGTGGACGTCCAGAAGGAGGCCGCCCGCACCTATCAGGAGTTGGCCCGTGCCACGGAGCAACCCCAGTACTATCTCAACGCCATCCTCGGCGGGCAGAAGCAGTCCGACGGACGATACCTGGTCTGGGGATGGAACGGAATCTCGCGCCGCGTGGGTTCACGCGAGGATTATCGTCCGATCTTCTACGAAGCCCGATACAACATAGCCCTTTGCCGAATGCGGCTGGCCCAGACGCAGACCGGCGACGAACGAACCAAGACGCTCGAACAGGCTGAAAACGACATCGTACTGACCCACAAGCTGTACCCCATCCCGGCCGGAGACGAATGGTTCGAGAGATTCGACTCGCTTCTGAAAGCGATTCGGAAGTTCCAGGGCGTCGACAATCCGGAAGGCCTGAAGAGCGATAAGGTCGAATGACCTCTGAAGCGAGGAGATTTGATATGAGAAGTTTCGCAGTCCTGGTTCTTGCGGGCCTGCTGGCGGCGTTACCTGCGTCACCCGCCCGTGCGGTCGACCAGGTGAAGACAGCCAATGATTCGCTGTTGGGCACGGTGAAGTCGGTGTCGCCGCTTGCGGTCGTCGTCGAAGAGCGCAACGGCACGAGCCGCGAGGTACCGGTCAACGAAATCAAATCGATCAGTTTTGACGAGGAACCGGCCGTTCTGAAGACGGCGCGAGCCAACATCGAAGCGGGACGTTACGAGGACGGGCTGTCGGCGCTCGCCGATCTGAACCCGGCGGAGATCAGCCGCCGCGAGATCGTGCAGGACGTCGAGTACTACAAGGCCTATTCGGCTGCCCAGTTGGCCCTGGTCGGTGGGGGCAACATCGCCGAAGCGGGGAGAATGTTGCTCGGCTTCGTGAACGCCCAGAACAACAGCTACCATTATCTGGATGCCCAGATGCTGTTCGGCGATCTGGCCGGCGCTGCCGGAAATCCCCAAGCCGCCCAGAATGCCTACAAGACGGTGGGCCAGAAGGCGCCCTGGCCCGACTATCGGGCACGCGCCGCCGTTGCGTTGGGGCAGTCGTATCTGAGCGAAGAAAAGTACGCGGAGGCGTCCAACTGGTTCAAGGTCGCCCTGAATACTCCGGATACGGTGCCCGGTATCCAAGCCTGCAAGCTTTCGGCAACCCTCGGTGAAGCCCGTTGCCTGGCCGCCTCAGGCAAACTGGATCAGGCCATCGAAATGGTCCAGAACGTCATCAAGCAAGCCGATGCCGAGGACAGCCAGTTGCTGGCCGAAGCCTACAACGCCATGGGGGCGTCGTATCGAGCCGGCAATCGGCCCAAGGACGCCCTGCTGGCATTTCTCCACGTCCACCTGGTCTACTTCAACTCGCCGCCGAATCATATCGAGGCGCTGCAGAATCTGGTGGATCTGTGGGAAGAAGAGAAGATGCCTGAGCGCGCCGAAGAGGCGGCCCGTGTCTTGCGCGATCGCTACAAACGGTCTCCCCGTTAGGAGGGGACCGCTGGCGCCGGCTGCACCGCCCATTTTTCCCGTTCCCATGGTTTACCAAAACTGTAAATCCCGATTACACTGGACCTTGCACTCACATCAGTCAAGGAACAACACTCTCAAATCAGCGCCATCTGCTGGGAGGTTACAATGCGGCGTCGGTTGTTGCTCGGTTCGCAGAGAGCCACTCCTCCTCTCCTCATCGCTGCCTTGTTCATCGTGGGAGCCGCGGCAGCACTGACGATTCTTGGCGGCCCCTTCGCCATCGCCGCCGAAGCCCCCCCCGAAGAGAACCTCGATCTCGGTGACGATCTGCCCCCGGCCGAAGCTGCGGCGCCGGCCCCGGCTGCTCCGGCAGACGCTCCGAACGCTGGAGGGGGAGAGACCTCGCCTGCCAATGAACAGAACTATCTGAGCTGGATGGTCGGCGCCTTGGGCTGGTTCTTCAGTCTCGTGTTTCTCGCCCTATCATTCACAACCGTGGCCCTGTTCGTGATGAATCTGCTCACGGCCCGCCGCGAGAGCGTGATCCCCGCGGGGCTGGTAGAAGGTTTCGAGGGCCATCTCAACGAGAAGCGCTATCAAGAGGCCTACGAGTTGGCGAAGGCCGACGAATCGTTTCTCGGGCTCGTCCTCTCTGCGGGACTGGAAAAACTGCAAACCGGCTACGAGCAGGCCATCGAAGCCATGCAGGAGGTGGGTGAAGAAGAGAACATGAAGCTCGAACACCGCCTCAGCTACCTTGGTCTGATCGGCACGATCGCCCCGATGATCGGGCTGCTGGGAACCGTGGTCGGTATGGTCGACTCATTCCGAACGATCGCCAACAGCCCGACGACACCCAAGCCGTCGGAACTGGCGGAAGGTATTTCCAAGGCTCTGTTCACGACGTTGATCGGATTGGTGATCGCCATCCCCGCGATCGCCGCCTACAACATCCTCAAGAACCGGATCGCCCGGCTGGTACTCGAAGTGGGCATTGTCAGCGAAGGCCTGATGGGCCGCTTCCAGAAGAAATAGCCGGCCCGGTTGTTCAGACAAGTCCGTTCCTTCTACTCGCCGAATTGCCATGCGACTGGCCAAGAGATCCACCGGAATTCAAGAAGGCGACATGACGCCCATGATCGACATGGTCTTCCAGTTGATCGCCTTCTTCATGGTGCTGGTCAATTTTACCGAAGCCGACCAGAACCAGCGGATTCGCTTGCCGTCGAGCGAACTTGCCAAGCCGCCCGACGCACCGCTCGACTCGCCCATTACGATCCACTTGACCTCCAAGGGAACGGCCATCATGGGCCCCAACGAGGTCCCCATTCAGGACCTGACGCGTCTGCTGACGGTGGAATACCAGGTGCTCGTGCGAAAGAGCGAGGGCCTGGCCAGCCAGGCGACCATCATCATTCGCGGAGACCTCGACGCCCAGTTCGGCCTGATCCAGGAGATCATGCAGATCTGCCAGAACGTCGGCTTCGAGAAGTTCGCCCTGCGTGCGAAACAGCAGGAGGCACTGTCTCGCGGGATTTCGCGTACGTAACCTGTGGAGCAGTCGTGCCATGAAGATCCGCAATACCGGACGCGACGAAGAGACAATCGGCCTGCAGATGACTTCGATGATCGATATCGTCTTCCTGCTGCTGGTGTTCTTCGTGATGACCTTCAAGATTATCGCCCCGGAAGGCGATTTCAACGTGAAGATGCCGGCCCAGGCTGCTCAGGGGACGCCCGATCCGACGGCCATGCCGCCCATCAAGATCCGCATCACGGCCGCGGAGAACGGCCGGGTTGCGGGCATCAAGTTCGCCGATGTTCCCGTCTCCAACCTGGCCGAGTTGCGTACCAAGGTCCGCGAGGTCGTGGGCGACCACCCGGGTCCGGGCTCGCTGGAGAGCACCGAGATCGAATTCGATTGCGACTACAATCTCCGCTACGAGTACGTCATCCAGGCCATGACGGCCGTCTCCGGCTATGTCCAGGACGGCCAGGTCGTCAAGCTCGTCGAGAAGATCAAGTTCACCCCACCGCGAAAACAGCTATAGTCACAAAGCCCTGTAAGTCCTTACGCTTATAGGGCTTCTGAATTTCTTGGTTGTGACAACCCGAGCTGTCTAAAACGCTCTTTTGGGCTGTTTTGGGTCACGTTTGGTCACAAAATGGCCACAACGGCCTCAAGCGCCTCGAATGGTTTCGGGGATCGGTCAGCCCCCACTCCAGGAAAAAATTACAAAGTGGGCGAATTTATTTAGACGTTTGTCCGATGCAACTGATTGAGAAGGTTGTGTCAGTTTCTTTCGAGGAGGACAAGCGTCATGCGGTGCAAAGTACAGCAAGCGGAAACTGGCTCGATGTCGGAGGTCGGGCGACGGATCGGAGTTTCTCCGCCGACTATTCGGAAGATGGTGAATCTTGGGGTGTTTCCCGTGGTGATGCTCGGGACACGTCGACGGATTCCATGGGCAGCGGTGGAAGAGTATCTCCAATCAGCGAAGCCCGTAGAGGCCACTACCGGTGACTGACGTCGAGGCGCTCCAGGCGATCACGGAGCGGCTCGACGCGTTGTTGGCACAGCCACACCAGCGGTTCTATTCCATCGCGTCTGCTGCTTTGTACTGCGATTTGAGCGAGGATTCCCTGCGCCGGCTGATCGAACGCGGAGACCTGACTCCGCATCGGCCGGTCCGCGGCAAGATCCTCATTGACCGTCACCAGCTCGATGCGCTGATACTCGGATCGGCCGGCGAGACCCGCGGTAGCCGGGGCAGCGCGGCGCGCGAACGCTCCCAGAATGGACGCTATGGGGGCCACGGCGATGAGAACTTGCGTGTTGGGAGGTGCGCAAATTTCGCACCTGATTCCACCCAGAATGGACGCTATGGGGGCCACGGCGATGAGAAGTAACCGTCCCTTGACCGTGACCGTCGAGAGGGCCGCCGAGTACCTCGAGGTATCCTGGTACACGATCGATGGCATGATTCGTCGTGGAGAGATCCCGGTCATTCAGATGGGGCGGCGTCGACGCATTCCGTTGGATGCCGTCGATCAGCTTGAACAAACTGGCAGGGCGTCTGAGGACCCCCAACAGGCAGATGGAACTGACCGATGAGCGGTGACTGGATCAAGATGCGCTGCAACCTATCGAGCCATCCGAAGGTGGTCAAACTCGCGTCACGCTTGAGCGTGACACGTGTCACGGTCATTGGCGCACTGCATGCAGTGTGGACCGTTGCAGACCAACACGCGACCGAGAACGGCCTGCTCGAAATGGATGCTGAGTCGCTCGATGTCTTCGCCGAAACGCCCGGCTTCTGCCGGGAGTTAGAGGCCGTGGGCTGGCTCGAAATCGGTGCCGACTTCGTGAAATTTCCTGATTATTGCGAGCACAACGGCACAACAGCCAAGACGCGAGCAAGCGCACAGAAGCGGCAACGCAAGTCACGGCGAGGCGTGACACCTGTCACGGTCGACCGTGACGCAAGCGTGACCAGAGAAGAAGAGAGAAGAGAAGAAGTATCAAAGACTCCTTCGGAGTCTTTTTGCTCGGAGCCTTCTCCGAACGGCTCCAAGCTGAAGGCCGAGCCGGTTGTGTTGGAGTTTCCAACAGTCGGAACCGGCGCGAAGACCTGGCACCTGACCCAATCGAAGGTCGACGAGTACTCCGAAGCCTTCCCCGGTCTGGACATCGTAGCCGAATGCCGGAAGGCGCGGCAGTGGTGCAAGGACAACCCCGAAAAGCGCAAGACCCCAAAGGGCATGCCCCGATTCCTGAACACCTGGCTGTCGAAAGCGCAGGACGAACGCGGAGGTCGAAACGGCAATGGAAAATCACTTCGACAAGCTGCTGACCCAACACGAGTGCACAGCCGATACGGCGCGAATGGCCAAGCTCAGACTGCGGGATCGGCCTGAACGGCGGTTGCTTCTCGGCCTGCCCCGCGGCATGAACCAGGTTGACCGGCGACTGGTCGACATGTTCCGCCAACTGGTCGCAGGGGAAGCACCTTGGCCCCTGCTTCTCCACGGTGCCGTCGGAGCCGGTAAGAGTCGGGCGGCGCTCTGCTTGGCCGACTTCGCCGACACCGCGGCCTACCACTCTGTTGACTCGCTCGCGGACTTCACGATGCAGCGCCAACCCGCCGAAGTCGCGGTCGAGTGGGAGCGGCTGGCCGGCAAGGCTCTCGTCATCCTGGACGAGCTGGCACAGCGGCGGACGAACGAGTTGACCTACTCGGTGGTCAAGCGGATGCTCGACGAACGCGAATTCCACGCCGGGAACATCGCCATCTACATCACGAATCTTGAGCCGCCGGCGTTGGCCGAAGTCTTCGACGATCGCATCTTCAGCCGGCTGACGGCGGGAACGGTGTTTCCTCTCGACGGGCCGGACCGGAGGCACTCGAAATGAATCGGTCCCCCGTCAACTCCGAGATCCTCGATCGACTTCCGCCGCATGACGCGACGGCCGAAAGGTCGACAATCGGCTGCCTGCTCTTGGATCCATCCAGGGTGCCCGAGATCGCCCAGCAGCTCGGGGCCGATGATTTCTACGTCGACGCACACCGCCGGCTCTTCGGACACATTCTCGGACTGTACGCGGCCGGCTCGCGAGTGGATGAGGTTCTCCTTCTGGATCGGCTGCGGAGCAACGGAGACCTCGAGGCGATCGGCGGGCACGCCTACTTGACCGAGATCCTCCGAGAGACCGGCATCCCGTCCAACGTCGCGAACCACGCGGAAATCGTTCTGAGGCACTCACAGCGCCGCCGGCTCATTCGAGAGACAACCGGCGTCCTGGTCGACGCCTACGACGATAGCCAGGCCCCCGCGGCGATCGCCAGTAGCACAGCGGAGCGTCTGCTGGCCGTCACCAGGGCCGACAAGCCGAAGTCGATCGACACGCCGGTTCTGTTCGCGCAAACGCTCCAGGACCTGGCGGAGCCGGCAAGCCAGCCCATCGGCCGGACGATCGGCTTCCAGGCGTTCGACACCGAAATCGGCGGCCTGTACCCCGGAGAACTGTCGATCCTTGCAGCGCGTCCCTCGATGGGCAAGACGGCGCTCGCAACACAAATTGCCCTTCACTTCGCAGACCACGGCCGGCACGCGTTGATCGTCACGCTCGAAATGTCGGCGAGATCCTTGGCCGAGCGGATCTTGGCGAATCGGGCCGGCGTCAGCTTGCAGGCCATCCGCAGCCGATTGCTGAGCCACAATGACCGGAGCCGGCTCGTCACGGGCAACCTGGATCTGCCGGCTCAGTACCTCCACCTGGTCGACCGGACGCGGATGACGGTTGCCGAGATCCGTTGGGAGGTCATGTTCCGCCGGCAGAAGCACTCTCTCGACCTGGTTGTGGTGGATTACCTGACGCGGCTTCAACCAGCAGACCCGCGGCAGACGCGATACTTGCAGGTTGCGCAGATGACGGCCGACCTGAAGGACATCGCGGCGGAATTCGCGGTCCCGGTTCTCTGCCTGGCACAGCTCGGGCGAGCGGCCGAAGCAAAGGGCGAGACGCGGCCGCGGCTGAGCCATCTGCGAGAATCCGGTGACATCGAACAAGACGCCGACGTGATCGCCTTCCTCCATCGACCGGAGCGCGTTGACCGTGATGATCCCGACGCGAAGGGCAAAGCATTTCTGTATGTCGAGAAGAACCGGAACGGACCTTGCGGAGAATATCACCTGTCGTTCGACGGGCCTACCGGCCGGTTCAGCGATCCCCCGGGGCCGGCCCGCTATTCCGAATTCGACGCATGGAGCTGAGGCGAGGCATGGAAACGCAGCTATCACTATTCGACTCCCCGACAGCCACCGCGGATCCTTCCCCGCGGAAATGTGCGAACGCCCACGTCACCAGGCGGGCGGCCGGCGTGGCGATCAGGTCAACGGCGGCAAGACTTCGGGCCCGGGTCCTGGAATTCATCCAGCGGCAAGGCGCCGCCGGCGCGACGGACCTGGAGATTCAGGCCGGCTTGAACATGTCCGGGGACACGCAGCGACCCCGCCGGCGAGAGCTGCAACAGGCCGGCTTCATCGTCGACAGCGGCGACGTGCGATCGACCGCTGGCGGTCGAGCGGCGGTTGTTTGGCTGACCACGGGCACCGCGGCTGCCGTCGACCAGGCCGCGGCCGGCGAGGCGGAAGAGGAACCACCGTTCTAAGCTTCCGCCACCAAACAAATCAGGAACCATTTCGCAGGAAATCGACGATGCCGAACGAACTCACGACGATCGAAACCAAACTTGACGCCATCGAAAAGGCCACCGAGGCCTACGAAGTTCAGATCCAACAGGTTGCCGGCCACGCACTCCGGCGAACGCTGCTCACAGCGCGGACGCTCAACGCAATCCGTGACGCGCTTACGGACGAGGTGATGCGGGAAGCGGTTATGCCTCTGCAGGGCCGAGCGACGGGCTTCCTGACCGACCAGAACAAGGAAGGCGGCTACGAGCTGGCAACTGTCCGGGAGGTGGTTCTCGACGCCTTGATTCACGGCGCCCGTTTGACAAACAACGAGATCAACGTGATTATCGGCCGGCTGTATCTGGCCAAGAACTACTTCGTTCGTCAGATCCAGGAATCTAAGGACATCACCAACTTCCAGATCCACCTGGGAGGCGTCGAACAGAAAGGCGGGCACGCCTACGTCGACGCCATCGCGGCATGGGTCCAGGCGGGCGAACTCCGCGAGATTCGCAAGATCCGGAAGAAGATCGACGGCGCTCCGTTCGATGAGCGGATCGCCGTCCGGGTCAACGCAGGCATGGGTGAAGACGCGATTCGCGGCAAGGCAGTCAGGAAGCTGCTCGCCGAAGTTTGGAAAACGGCAACCGGGATCACGACCGATGAACCGGACACGATCGACGCGGACGCCTTCGTTGTCGACCACGGCCAGCACTTGCTCTTCGACACCCAGCCGTGGCAGGACGAGGCGGCCGAGAACCAACAGGCACCCCCCGACGCAGACCAGGTTGCCCTGATCGCCGAGTACGAGAAGAAGCTGGCCGAGTGCACGGAGCGGGCCCACGTCGGCCCCGTAGCGAAACAAGCCGGCGGAGACACTCGATTGACCGGCGAAAGCAAGAAGGTTGTCTCCGGCCTTGCTACGCAACGCAGAAGAGACCTGACGAAATAGCACCGTCCCCCCGGCTGCCCGCGGAGATCCCGACATGACCGACCTTGCGATTCTCCTACTGATGCTCTGCGGCCTGGCGACGATCGCCGTGGGGCTGTGGATGGCGTGGCCACCGATGGCCGTGCTGTTCAGCGGCGCGATGCTCTGCCTGGTCGCCATCGCGGCGTATCGCAAGCAATCGAAGAAACGGAGCTGAGCCATGTTTGCGGACGACTTCGACGATTACGACGATTCGGATTCGGACATCGAGGTGACCGTCCGAGAGCTGGGAGCGCCGGCTGGTACCGGCGAGCCGGTTCAATCATCTGGCGCCTTCCAGGCCCTTGACTTGGCCGACTTCGACCAGGCCGCGGCCGAGCCCGCCGGCGAGAAACCGGAGATCTGCCAGGTTGTGGGCTGCCGGAGGCCTGCGACCTGCGAGGTTGAGCTGATCGAGGGCGACCGGCGAGAGATCGGCCGGTATTGCGAGCGACACGCAGAGATTGAGGACTGAGCCGGGCGAAGGAGCCGCGGCGAAAAGGATTGACTTGAAACGATGAAAGGAAATGAAGCGATGGCGAAGACGAAAACAACCCAGGCCGGCGAAGTGAAGACCCTGGACGACTTCCCGGGTTACACCGAGAGCAAGGAGCGGCTCGATCGAGTCAGGGCAAAAAAGGCTGAACTCGAGGCCGCGATGCTCGAAGCGATGGATGCGGGCAGGCGGAAAGAAATCGAGATGAGCAAGGTGGACCGAGCAGCTCATGCGATCCTGACCGGCGAAGACCTTGACCAGGTGGCGGCGCATCGCCGCGAGACTTTCAACGGCCTCGAGGCCGAGCTGAAAGCGACCAGCAGGGCCTGTGAAATCGCGGAGGCTGAGTATTCGCGGCTGTGGCAATTGGCCTCCGCGGCCGTTGTCGCGAGCCGGCAGCCGGAACACCGCCAGCTCGTTGCGGCGATCGCGGAGCACCTGACGGACCTGGTTGCGGCGGTTCGAGCCGAGGAAAGTTGGATCCGCGGCCTGAAGGACGAGGGTCTGCATTTTGTAGCCGGCAGTGGAGGTTGCGTTAACCCCCAATCCACAGAAACCGCCGCGCTGTTCGGTTTGCTCCGCAGGGTCAATGTGCCGGCGTTCCGGGAGCGGCTGAAACGGTACGGCTACCTTTGACTCTCCTTGCTGGTGTGGGATCCGGCCCCGCCCGGTGTGATTCGCCGGGCGGGGCTTTGGGCCACGAGGTATTTCTTACGAAATGGAGTTGAGACCATGAAGAACAATCAGAAGGTCTACGGCATCCCGAACACGGTCGCAGCTCTCGGCCGGGCTCGGGTTTCGCAGTATCGAGCGACTGTTGAGCGGCGGTTTCGCGAGCAGCTCGGGGCAGGAGGGGCGCCGGCAGAAACAGCCCACCGATTCATCGCACGGGCACGCAGAGTTCTCACGGCCACGGCGAAGCCGAATCTGTCGACCGCGGCCGAGAGTCTCGTTCTCGCACAACGGCTGCCCTACGTGATTCAGGGGATCGCCTGTCCCGTTGGCAAGGGCGGGCGGCCGAATGGCGGCCCGGATGATGAGGTTCTGACTTTCTATCGTGACGCGTTCTCCAGCGTCCCTGATACTGATTGCAGCTTGGTGGTGAATCACTATTACGATGGCGACGCAGACGACGCGGGGCAGGTTCTCGCGAGCCGTGAAGCCGGCAGTCTGTTTCTCTGGACAGATGACCGCGGCCTGCACTTCCGAGCGAGGTTGCCGGACACGGTTCTCGGGCGAGTCGTCACGAACAAGCTTCAGCGCGGCGAATGCCGCGGCGTTTCCGGGTCCTTTCGGTTTCGATCGGCCGATACCGCCGAGTACGGCGGCGGACATGCCGCGGTGGAACGCACGCGAGTGGCCGAGATCTCACTGCTCTTCGACCGAGAACCGGCATTCCCCGGCACTTCTGCAACTCTGCTGAGGTGCCATACCGGCCTGTCGGTCTGCGATCCTGACTTCACTCGCCTGGTGGTCCAGAACTTCGACCAGCAAACCAGACCTGCGAGCCAGGCCCGCGGTGGCATGAGCGTTGCGGAGGCTCGCAGGCGGCTCCGCCTGGTCGGTCGCGACGGCATCCGCCGCGGCCCGGTCGATCGAGACCAGGAGCCCAGCGGCCGGCTGGTCGGGCTCGGCACCACGGCCCCGGCGTGGGGGGGTAGGGGGGGTAAATCTCTGGAGAGTCGCGGTTGTAGACCGCCCCGCCAGCATGGCGCGTTTTTCGAGGCGTTTTCTCTTCAAGAAATTCTGGAATCGAAAAGTTGAGGTTGTTCGATGGCAGCGAAGGCATCCAAAACGGTCAAGGCGCCGGGCCATTTGTCGCGGCGGTGCCAGGAACTCTGGGCGGAGGTGACGAGCGGCGGCCGATGGTCGGGCCCGCGGCTGGCGATTCTGCAGGCGGCGCTCGAGGCTCTCGATCGGGCCGATCAGGCCCGCCAGCAGATCGCAGAGCAAGGCCTGCTCGTCAAGACGGAGCGGTCCGGAATGCTCCGGACGAATCCGTTGCTGAGACTTGAGGCTTCGAGCCGTGCCCAGGCTATGGCTGGGTTTGAGCGGCTCCGCCTCCACTACCCAACAAACGGCGTTTGAGGCTCGCACGATGACACGACACGCAAAGAAACAGCGAGCCTTGGAGCGATTCCGCCGCAAGGTCGAGCGTGACCCGGCCGGCGAGATCGCGAAGTTCTTCCGCGAGATGGTCCGGAAAGGCTACACGACCTCGCTTGAGGTCGAAGATTTCCGTCGGCGAATGGACGCGGCCCGGACTGATGACGAAGCGACGAGAATCAAGACCAGCTTCCTCCTTGACATCAAGGCACGCGTCAAGGCGGATCCAGCTCACGAGGAGGGCGACCAGTGAAACTCGAAGGACATGACCAGCTTATCGCGAAGCTGAACCAGCTTCCCGTGAAGCTCCAGAAGAAACACTCTCGGGCGGCGATCGCAAAGGCGGCCCGGCGGTTGGTCAAGGCGGCCAAGGAGAAATGTCCGAAGCGGTCTGGACAGCTCAAGAAGAGTCTCGGCTTCAAGCCGCGCACCTACAAGTCCGGCGTCTACGCGATCGTCGGACCGCGTAGCGGCTTCCGCACCGTCGACGACAACGGCCGAGTCCATGACCCGGCGAAAATCGCCCACCTGGTCGAATTCGGCCACGGCGGGCCCCACGCGGCCGAAGCACACCCCTTCTTGCGGCCGGCATTCGATGCGACCGTGAAGAGCAACACTACTTTGATTGCGGACGAACTTCGCAAGGGAATTGAGCAGGAGGCGAAATAATCATGGTCATTGGATCGCTTGCGGTCAATCTCGGCTTGAATTCTTCGACTTTCAACACGGGCGTGGCGAATGCGACGAACCGAATCAAGACGTTTTCACGCGACGTAGACAACTCCACGTCCGTGATGACCAAACTGCAATCCGGCCTCAAGACCACAGCGACGGTTGCCGCGGCTGCCGGGGCGGCCGTGGCCGGGGCGGCCGTGGTCGGCTTCCGGATGCTCCGCACCGAGATGGAGAGCATCGACGAAATCGGCAAAATGGCCGGCAAGTTGGGGATCGACACAGAGACGTTTGTCGGCCTTCAGCACGGCGCGAATCTGTCGGGGATTGAACTGAACAACCTGGAAACCTCGTTGCTGAAGATGACGCGAAATCTCTCCACCGCGGCCACCAGCGGCGGCCCGGTGGCGGACGTGCTGCGAGAGCTGAGACTTGAGGCAAAATCGCTCGCGGCGATGCGGCCGGACGCGGCACTCTATGTGCTGGCCGATGCGATCGAGACCGTCGAAAGTCCGATGGATCGGGTACGCATCGCCACGCAGCTCTTCGGTCGAACTGGCGCTGACATGCTCCTCATGATGGCGGGCGGCTCGGACACGCTTCGCAGCATGCAACGCGACGCGGAGAAACTCGGCTTGACGTTCTCCGAAATGGACTTCAAACAGGTCGAAATCGCGAATGACGCAATGACCAGGCTTGGACTTTCGACGGGAGTCTTGACGCGTACCTTGGCGATCGACCTGGCACCGACGTTGACCGTGATAGCGGATAGTCTGACGGACTTGTTCTCGACAGGCGGCCGACAGGCGGCCGGCTTCAGTAGCGAGTTGGGCGGCATTGCCGCGGCGGCCGGCGTCGTGCTGGACGTGGTTCAGCAGATTGCGATTCACTGGACGGCGACGCAGGCCGTCTTGCTCCGCGGGGCGGCCGAAGTGGCCGACGTGCTGGCAATGATTCCAGACACCGTGAAGATTCCCGGAACGGCGTTTGGGTTCCTGCCCGCCCAGGAGGATCTGAAGACCGCGGCGGCCGGATTGCACGGAGCATTTGTAGATTTCAACAAACGGGTCAACGAGCTGGAGAAGGCGGATTGGGCGGCGTCCTTCGCCGATCGCATCAAGACGATGCGCGACGAAATCCAGGCCGGCCTGGATGCAGGAAAGCCGACAACCGGCCTTGCAGACCTCGACGCGTTGAATGAGCAGCTCAAAGCGATGGACGCCTTGCGGGCACGTGGCGAGCAATTGGCGGCCGCGCTGCGGACGCCGCAAGAGGCGCTCGAGGCCCGGATCCAGGACGCGAACAAGATGCTCGACCTGGGAGCCATCGGCTGGCAGACCTACACGCGGGAAATTCAGGCCGCGCAGAAAGCCTTCCTCGATGCAACCAACACTTTCAGCGGCGGCCCTGCGCTCATTGAGAAAGGAACGCAGGCGGCTTTCGCGGCGGAGGACCGATGGCGAGAAATGCAGGAGCGAATGCGGCAACCTTTGCCCGGTGCCGGCCTGGTCCGCCAGCGCCAACCTGGTGAGGCGGCAGTCTTCGGCGGAGTCGGTCCGCAAGTCGACCCCTTCGTCCCGCAACTGCCCGAGATCCCGAGACCCGAGATCCACCGCGTTCAACAACTGCCGCAGAACATGGACCTGGGGATTCCGCGTCTCGGGCGAGAAGCGGAGCTGCCCGAGCAGATCCGCCAGAGCGTTGTCTTCGACGTGGCGCCGCTACCGGACATCGACATCGCGCCGATCGAGGTTCCTGTGACTTTCGACGTTCAGCGAGTCGACCTGTCGGCGATACCCCAGCTCGGTCGACCACGGCCGGAAATCTCGCCCTTGCCGTCGACGATGAATGTCACGCGTGTGGAGCCGGTCCCCGTCGGCCAAGCCGGCGAGTCGAGGACTTCGCGGATCGATCGGGAAGAGGGATCGCTGCTTCGAGATATCCCGCGTCTCGGCCGTGAAAACGCTGCCGTCGAGAAGGAGTTGCAGCAGCTCAACAGGCAGACCTCGCAGATGCTGAAACGCCTCGATACGATCGCAGCGGAGAGCCGGCTCACCACAAACAACACCAAAGACACGGCGACCGGCGTGCGACAAATTCAAGTGCCGGAAGTTGTCGAGATGTAGCAGTCGCCTGGTGAAGTCACGGGGGCCGGCTGAGTCGCGGCCGGCCCCCAGGCCCCAGATACGGAGATCGGTTTGTCACCAGACGAGGAACGGGCATTATGGGAGCGATACCGGGACGGCGACTCAGCGGGCGGCGAGACGATCGCCTCGCTGTACATTCCTCTGGCCCGCTTGGTCGCAGGGGAAATCGTGAGGCGGGTTCCCGTCGACCGCGAGGTTCTACTGTCGGGCGCCCTGCTCGGCCTGGCAGAGGCAATCGCTCGATTCCATCCCGATCGCGGCTTGAAGTTTTCGACGTTTGCACGCTGGTTGATCCGCGGTCGCGTGCTGGACGAGATCCGATCGCTCGATCAGATCGCTCGATCCACGCGCAGACGACAGCGCGAGACGGACCACGCGGCCGAGCAACTCGCACACGATCTGGGCCACTTCCCTACGTCCGAGGAATTGTCCGCGGCCGGCATCGAACAACCGCAGATTCCCGAGACGCTGTCGATCGAGAGTCTCCCTCCCGGGATTTGCAGAGCCCTTGGCGCGCGACACGAGACGGCCAATCCGTTCCTAGCCTTCGACGGAATCTCCGGTCTGACTCGACACGAGCAATACCTTTTGAACGCGCGGTTCATTCTCGGCCGGCCCAATCACGAAATCGCGAGGCGCCTTGGGGTGAGCACCACTACCGTCTCGGTAAGATGGCAGCAATTGCTTCGGAAACTCCGGCGACGGATTGAGGAGGACAGGGAGGCACTTCTCAATTGACCGACCCGCGAAAACCGGCCTCGGGACGCACGCATACGCGAGCGATCGCAGGGCGGGACGGCCTTGGAGTCGTCCAGGCGGAGAAACGCAGTAGCGGGGCTGCTGGGGGCCTCAGAACGCGATGTCAAACCAGGCAAACTTTCGAGAGGAGAATTGAGACGTGACGGAGCAAGAAACACCCGACCAAACCCCGCAAGCTCCCTTCCTCGTGACCGACCAGGCCGGGCACGTGCTGCCGGCGACGATCACCGTGCACGCGTCGACGCCGCTGGTGGCCGTCGAGTATGTGGGCGAATCGACCGCGGCCGAGATCGTCCCCGAGCATGACCTGGTGGAGGTGGCTCGCCGGTTTCGACGGGCCCGGCCGAAAGCGGTCACCACCGTACGGCCGATTCGGACGCGGCGGATCGTCGCCACGATCGTGGTCGACGTGCCCGACGCCGCGGAAACCGCCGATACCTCCGCGGCTGCCGGCGATCGCGGCGAGCCCGCCCAGCAGCCCGCTCGCCCCGACCCGGGCCACCTGGCAGGCGTCGGGCTGGCGGAGCGGCTGTGCCGAGGTTGACAAAAGCCGCACAATATGAACAATAGCGAGCGTTCAAAGCGTTTCCTCCTACGTACTCAAGATCAATGTTCAAAGTCTCTCAAGAGAGCAGGACCTCTGCCCTGACTGGTTTGCGCACGACCGTAAGGCTGCGCGGGTGGTTCTTGAGCCGCCTGAACAAAGCCAGTCGGGGCAGGGGTCTTTTTCTTCGCCCACGGACTGGGCGTAAGGAGGGTTCTGTTATGGCAGGCGTTCATCTCGGGGAGTTTGAGGACGCTAAGACCTACAGCCACAAACGCGTGGCTGCGATCATGAGCGTCAACGAGGAATGGGTCAAGGATCGGCTACTCTTTCCGCGCTCTCGGGACGGCGTCCGCCTGCCCGGGGTGCGATACGCGAAGGTCGGCGCCTTCTACATGATCACGGGTGAGGCCATCCGTCTTTGGGTCGAGTCAATCGCGAGTCCCGACGATCCCGAGGAAACCGCCGCATGATCGACTTCATGGCCGAGATCGCGATGACCGTGTTCAAACCGGCCCGTCGCACCTGCTACGTGATGCGGTGGTCGGACCCGACCACCCACCAACGCCGGGAGAAAACCACCGGCAAGGCCGGCAAGCGTGATGCCCTCAAGGTGGCCGCCGAATTGGCCCGGCAGATCTACGCCGGGGAACACCGCGACAAAATGGACTGGGACGCCTTTTCGGAGAAGTATCTCTCCGAGCAGCTCTCGCGGCGATCGGCGGGGACCCGCCAGGCCTGGCGGACAGTTCGCTACTGGCTCGGCCAGTTCCGGGAGCCCAGGTGGCTCTCCGACATCACCACGGCCTACGTGGCCGAGTGGCAGGTCTTCATCGGCGGCAAGATGGCGTCGACCACGGCCGGCGGCTACTCAGCCAGACTCCGGGCCGCAATGCGCTGGGCGGCCGAGCAGGAGTTAATCGCCAAGGCTCCGGTAATCCACTGCCGCGGCGGCTCGACCGCCAGGGCTCGCGGCATCACGGGTGAGGAACTCGATCGGATGCTCGATGCCACCGGGCGGCTACGGCCTCGTGACTGGCAGGCCTGGCAGCGGTTTCTCCGCGGCCTGTGGGAGTCGGGCTTCCGGATCGGCGAGCTACGCCGGATCTCCTGGGATCGCGATGCCGAGATCACCTTCGACCTATCGAACACCTACCCGGTCGTGACGTTCGCGGCCGGGAGCCACAAGGCCCGTCGGGTGCACGTCCAGGTAGTCACTCCGGAATTCTGGCAGCTCTGCTGCGAGACGCCGGAAACCGATCGCCACGGCCTGGTCTTCTTCCTCGACAACGGGAAGGGCGAGCAGATCTCGCTCAAGCGGATCTGCCGGCGGATCAGCGATATCGGCCGGGAAGCCCGCGTGATCACCAACGCCGAGACGGGCAAGTGGGCCTCCGCCCACGACTTTCGCCGGGCGTTTGCCCGCCGAATCAAAGCGAAGGTGCCTCGCGAGGAAGTCAAGAAGTGGACCAGACACCAACAGGATCAGACCCTCGACACCTACTACCTACAACTCGACGCTCAGGAGTTGGCGGCAAGGTTGTGGGAGGAAAGCTCGCAGGCAGCCATGAGGACCCATTGACGGGTCGGCGGCGGACCTCCACGCGGAAACCAGCGATCACGGCAGCCGGCATTTCGTGAGAAATGGCAACCAACCCTTTGCCCACCTGGTGGCCCCGGACCGGAAACCGGGGCTGCCGGGCGCGCGTTTTTCCGGAAAGGAGTATGCGTCATGCAGAGCCCACTCCCCGACGGCATGGCCAAACGGGGAAAGACCTACTGGGCGGATTTTCGGCACCATGGCCGGCGAATCCGCAAGAGCCTCTCGCGCAATCTGAAGACGGCCACCACGCTGTTGACGGAGCTGCGGGCCCGGCTCGAACGAGGCGACTATGGCATCGTCGACAACGATTGCCGGCTCGACCTCTTGGAACAACAGTTCCTTCAGCACTGCCGGCAGACGATCAAGCCGGGGAGCCTGAGGAAGTACACGCGGAGCCTGGCGAACATTCTGCCGGCGATGCCGCAACGGGTCCGCCACCTGACCACCGCGGCCGTGATGTCCTACCGGGATAAGCGGATCCACGTCGACCAGGTGAAGGCGAACTCCGTCAACCAGGAAGTCGACACGCTGGGCCGGCTTCTGCGCTGGGCGGTCGACCAGCGGCTCATCGGGTGCAACCCACTCGACAAGATCAAGCCTTTGCCCGTGGAGGAATTCGGGAGCCGGGCGCTCGAGCCAAACGAGGTAGAAGACCTCTTGGCGTTCTCCCCGCCTCACTGGCGCGATATCTGGTACGCGTACCTGGTGACCGGCATGCGCAACCAGGAATTGGCCACGCTGACTTTCGACGATATCGACTGGGAGGCCCGGGAGATCATCGTCAGGGCCGGGCACGCGAAGAGCGGCCGGGAGCGTCGAATCCCGATCGACGATGGATTGTGGGAGATCCTGCGCCACCAGGAGGCCACCAGGCACGAACGGCGAGCCGGGACGAACGCCAACCCGAAGTACTCGGCACAAGTGGCGGCGAAGCTCACCCATGACCACGTGTTCGTCTCGACGGCCAACACGTGGATGCGGATGAACTGCATCCACGCCGCTATGATGCGATGCTGTGGCAAGGCCGGCATCGAAACCAAGACCTTCGACGCGGCCGGCAACCTGGTCACCCGGGTCGACGTGCATTCCCTGCGAAAGACCTTCGCGACCGAGCTGATCGAAAGTGGCGCCGATCCCAAGAGCGTCCAAGAGCTGCTTGGGCACCAAACGCTTGAGATCACGATGCGGCTGTACGCGAAGGTCCGTAGGGGCACGAAGAGGCAGGCCGTGGGCCGGCTTTCCTACGGCCGGGGCGTCCAGGCGCCCGCCCACCTGATCGAATTTCCGAGCGGGGCGAACGACCCGACCACCCACACGGGTGTGCACAAAATGTCCACAACTGGGTCCGAGCCGGATGGACGGCAGGCGCAAGCGGTGGCAGAATAGTACGTTATGGCGACGAGAGTCAAGCTCGTCGAGAAGATCAAGTTCACTCCACCGCGAAAACAGCTCTGATACTGCGTCGCGATGAGTGAAAACGTTGTCCTTCCCATCTCTCGAGGCGAGAATATGTCGACAACTGCAACCTATCCGCACATCACCAAGGATTCTGATCAGCCGGCCAGGTTGGTGAGCACGCCTCGCGTTCGCGTTGCTCAGATCGTCATGGATTACCTCGCCCACGGTTGGTCGGTCGAAGAGATGTGTCGCCATCACGAATACTTGAGCAAAGCCGAGGCCCATGCCGCGATGGCGTACTATTTCGATCATCAAGACGAAATCGATCGGGAGATTGCGGCTGAGTGCGAAGCTCTCGCATCGCTGGAAACGCTGCCGGCACGTTCCAGAATCTGGGCACGAATCAAGGCTCGGGGGCTGTGTTGAATGCCCATCCAGTTCGTAAGTGACCTCAGCCTGATTGCTGAAGTCACTACGCCTGAGGAATGGCGGAATACGGTTGAGCACCTGCCTCTGTAACAAGCAGGCGAAGGCCGTCGACTAAGCTCGCGGGTGAAACTTCTTATGGATCGCCTTGAGTCGCGACGTATCCACATGCGTGTAGATCTGCGTCGTGGCGATGCTGGCGTGGCCCAGCATCTCCTGGACCTGCCGCAGATCGGCGCCGCCGGCCAGCAAGTGGGTGGCAAAACTGTGACGCAGCGTGTGGGGGCTGCAACTCGAGGGTGCGCCGATTCTCGCTATGTACCGTTTCAGTAGCTCCCAGATCCGTTCCCGCCGCAATCGCCGCCCGCGGTAGCTGAGCAAGGCCCAATGGGGCGCGTTTTCCACCCGGGCTGCAAGGGTGGGTCTTTCCTTTTCGAGCCACGCTCGAAAGGCAGCGATGGCCCGTTTGCCCAGGGGGACGAGTCGTTCCTTGTCGCCCTTGCCGCGGCACAGGCAGTAGCCGTCGTCGAGGTGAACGTCCTCGAGCTTGAGGTTCGAGAGTTCCGAAGCCCGGCATCCCGTGGCGTACAGCAACTCCAGCAGAGCCCGGTCTCGCAGCCAGAAGGGATCGCGCTGGGTCGGGCTTTCGAGCAGGGCGTCGACTTGCTCGGGACTGAGCACATGAGGTACCCGTTCCCAGAGCTTCTGGCTGCCGAGGAGTTCGGCCCGGTTCTCTTCGAGGACGTTTTCGAGCTGCAGATAGCGAAAGAAGACCTTGAGCGAGACGAGGTGCCGCGCCAGGGTGGCCGGCTTGAAATCCTTGCGATGCAACCAGGAGACGTAGTCGCCCAGATCCTGGATCGTCAGCTCCGTGACGGGGCGTCCGGCGGCCCACTCGAAGAACCGCGTCAGATCCCGCCGGTAGGCGGCCACGGTGTTCTCGGCCAGATGGCACTCGCCCGCCGCGTAGTCGATGAACCCCTCCAGCCACATGCGCTTGGTGCTGGGCGGCTTCAGCGGCTTCGGTTTGACGCGTTTTCGGCGGGAATCGGCCATAGCTCGTCTGCAGGAGACAAGGCAGTACTCGGATTCCCAAACTGGATGGGGACCTGCCTGCCCAACTTCTTCCTTTCGGATGAAAGTCCGGGCAAACTTCAACGCATTCGCGAGATCGGCGATCCGATGCCCCTTCTCTAGGCCGAACTTTCTCTTCTCGTGGACAAGATTTTGGGCCTGAGGCGGGGAGAATACGCCGAAAACGGCGGATTTTGAAATTCGCGATTCTGGCTACATTCCGATGGCCAGGCCCAGGAGGTCGAAGGCGCGGCGCTGGAGATCGGTCGGCAGGGTCAATTGGTCGAACTGGGCGTCCGGTGACGATTCCCAACACACTCGGTTTTTGCAGAGGGTCGCCAGATCTTTCAGTAGGCACTGGA
>JAAYAY010000373.1 GCA_012719125.1 Planctomycetaceae bacterium
CGCCGACAGCTTCCACCGCGACCTGCACCCCGATCTCAAGGCCGACTACGTCCTCGCCAACCCGCCCTTCAACGACTCCGACTGGCGCGGCGAGCTGCTCAAAGACGACCGCCGCTGGCAGTTCGGCGTTCCCCCAACGTCCAACGCCAACTTCGCCTGGGTGCAGCACTTCATCTACCACCTGGCTCCCACCGGCATGGCCGGCTTCGTGTTGGCGAACGGTTCGATGTCCTCCAACCAATCCGGCGAGGGCGAGATTCGCAAGGCCATCATCGAGGCCGACCTGGTGGATTGTATGGTCGCTCTGCCGGGACAGTTGTTCTACTCCACGCAGATTCCCGTTTGCCTGTGGTTCATCGCTCGTGACAAACGCAACGGGCGGTTCCGCGACCGGCGCGGCGAGACATTGTTCATCGATGCCCGCGCGATGGGCACAATGATTGACCGCGTTCATCGTGAATTGACCCAAGATGACATCGCCAAGATCGCGGACACCTACCACGCCTGGCGCGGGGACCCCGTAGGGGCGGACCTACGTGTCCGCCCTGACCATGTCCGCCCAACGAGGGGCGACACACAGGTCGCCCCCTACGCGGACATCCCCGGTTTCTGCAAATCCGCCGCCCTCGACGAGATCCGCGCTAACAACCACATCCTCACGCCTGGCCGCTACGTGGGCGCGGCGGAGGTGGAGGACGACGGCGAACCCTTCGAAGACAAAATGGAACGCCTTGCCACCGCCCTGCGCGAGCAGATGGCCCGCGCCGCGCAGCTCGATCGGGCGATTTGGACGAACCTGGAGGAGATTGGGTATGGCGAGTGAGTGGCGTAACACGACTCTGGGCGAGATTATTGAGTTAAAAAGAGGATATGACTTGACCACTAAGGATCGTCGGCCAGGCCCATATCCAGTTATTTCCTCTTCAGGTATCAGTGGCTATCATGCAGAAGCAAAAGTTAAAGCTCCCGGAGTCGTGACAGGCCGTTACGGTACGATTGGTCAAGTTTTTTACATCACTGAAGATTTTTGGCCACACAATACTGCGTTATATGTCCGCGACTTTAAGGGCAATGATCCCCGCTTTATCAGTTACTTTCTTCAAACACTGAATTTCTTGGCATATTCCGACAAAGCCGCAGTTCCAGGAGTAAATCGCAATCACTTGCATATGGCAACTGTCCGTGTACCCAACCTGAGTGAACAACGCGCCATTGCCCACATCCTCGGCGCGCTCGACGACAAAATCGAACTCAACCGGCAGATGAACCAGACCCTCGAAGCCATCGCGCGCGCCCTCTTCAAATCCTGGTTCGTGGACTTCGATCCGGTGCGAGCGAAGGCCGCCGGTGAGCAGCCGCCTGGCCTCGCGCCCCACATCGCCGATCTGTTCCCGGACGAACTTGTGGAGTCGGAGTTGGGGGAAATTCCTAAGGGGTGGGAGGTGAAATACTTAGGTGATCTTATGAGTCTGGACAAAGGGGTGTCGTATAAAGGTGCGTTTCTCACAACTGAGGGGACGCCAATGATTAACCTTGGTTGTTTCCTGGGGCGAGGCCGATTTTTAGAAAAGTCGATCAAATACTACTCAGGGGAATATCGGCAACGACACGTTGTCCATGCTGGTGATCTTGTACTGGCTAATACGGATATCACACAAAAAAGAGAGGTGCTTGGCAGCCCAGCA
Source organism: Planctomycetaceae bacterium (assembly GCA_012719125.1). Classification (GTDB taxonomy): domain Bacteria; phylum Planctomycetota; class Planctomycetia; order Pirellulales; family Thermoguttaceae; genus JAAYAY01. The sequence goes on from JAAYAY010000373.1 coordinate 1,686, forward strand.
TTAATTCCACCTTCCCAAGACGCGGAAGAAATGATCTTCACGCATCATGTTTTCGCGGCGCGTTTTCATCAAGAAGAAACCGCATGGAAGCTTTTTATGTACATGTTGCTTCTTCAGGATAAATTTCGCGATAGAGCAACTGGCTTTGCCACAGGTACGACAGTTCTCGCCTTGCCACGCGATGCAGTCTTGGGTCTTGAATTTATCGCTCCGCCATTAAAGCTCGTGCTTAAGTTCGAGTCAGTTGCTCGCCAGCTTATTGAAAAACAATGGAGCAATACTGTAGAATCCCGCACCCTCGCTGTCCTCCGTGACACCCTCCTGCCCAAACTCATCTCCGGCGAACTGCGTGTGCCGGATGCTGAACGCATCGTTGGGAGGTGTGTGTGACGTATAACCCGGCGATTCATCACCGTCGTTCGATCCGCCTCAAGGGATATGATTACGCCCAATGCGGTGCATATTTCGTTACCATCGTCACCCAGGGGCGGGAATGTCTGTTTGGCCGCGTCGTTGATGGTGACATGCAATTGAATGACGCCGGGCAGATGGTCGCACGGTGGTGGGCGGAATTGGCGAACAAATTCCCGCACGTCATCCCCGATGCCGCCATCGTCATGCCCAACCATTTCCACGGTATCATCGTCATCACCGACGGTCCCGTCGACGACGTAGGGGCGGACCTACGTGTCCGCCCTTACCCCGATGCGAACATGCCCGCAATGGACGCACACGACGCATTGGGCGAACATGCGGCGATGGGCACACACGCGGCAATGGGCACACACGACGCATTGGACACACACGACGCATTGGACACACACGCGGCGATGGGCACACACACAGGTGTGCCCCTACGTGTCCGCCCCGATGCAGGCGTGCCGCAAATCGTACAATGGTTCAAAACGATGACGACCAACGAATACATCCGTGGGGTGAAAACCCTGGGATGGACGCCGTTCCCCGGAAAATTGTGGCAGCGTAATTATTACGAACATATCATCCGCGACGAAAACGCCCATAATCGCATCCGGCATTACATCACCAACAATCCCGCGCAATGGAACACAGATAACGAAAATCCCGAAAAGGTAGCACGATGACCGCATCCGAATTTACCGAATCCGTCGTCGAAGAGGCTGCGCTGGAATGGCTGACCGATCTGGGCTACACCGTCCTCCACGGCCCGGAGATCGCCCCCGGCGAGCCTTTCGCCGAACGCGATGACTACGGTCAGGTCGTCCTCGCCGCGCGGCTGCGCCAGGCCCTCCAGCGCCTCAATCCCCACACCCCGCCCGCCGCCCTGGACGAAGCCTTCCGCCGCCTCACCCGCCCCGACTCGCCCTCCCTCGTCGCCAACAACCACACCCTGCACCGCTACCTCGTCGATGGCGTGCCGGTCGAAGTCCAGCAGCCCGACGGTTCGTTCCGCGGCGACCTCATCCGCGTGCTCGATGGCGACGATCCCGAAAACAACGAATTCCTGGCAATCAACCAGTTCACCGTCGTCGAGGACCGCCGCGAGCGCCGGCCCGACGTGGTGCTTTTCGTCAATGGCCTGCCCCTCGCCGTCATCGAACTCAAGAATCCCGCCGACGAAGCCGCCGATCTCTGGCGCGCGCACAACCAACTGCAAACCTACAAAGCGCAGATTCCTTCCCTCTTTGTCTACAACGCCGTGCTGGTGGTCTCCGATGGCGTGCAGGCGCGCATCGGCACGCTCACCGCCGACCGCGAGTGGTTCCTCCCTTGGCGCACCGTCACCGGCGAGACGCTGGCTCCGGTCTCCCTGCCGGAACTGCAAGTCGTGCTGCAAGGGGTTTTCGACAAACGCCGCTTCCTGGACCTCGTCGCCCACTTCATCATCTTTGAAGATGTGGGGGGCGGCACACTGATCAAGAAGATGGCGGGCTACCACCAATACCACGCCGTCAACGTCGCCGTGGCCGAAACGGTGCGCGCTTGTATGCCAGAAGACTCACCCACAGGTGTAAGTGAAGGTCGCGGCACTTATCTGGCTCGCCCCTCACGCGACGCGCAACCCGGCGACCGCCGCGTCGGCGTCGTCTGGCACACGCAGGGCGCGGGCAAGAGCCTCTCGATGGTCTTCTACGCCGGGCGCATCGTCCTGCATCCCGCGATGCAGAATCCCACCCTCGTCGTCATCACCGACCGCAACGACCTGGACGACCAGCTTTTTGGGGTCTTTTCCGGTTGCCAAGAACTGCTGCGCCAGTCGCCGGTGCAGGCTCAAAGCCGTCCGCACTTGCGCGACCTGCTGCGCACTCGTTCCGGTGGCGTTATTTTCACCACCGTGCACAAGTTCTTCCCCGGCGCGGACGAGGATCACTTTCCGCTGCTCTCCGACCGGCGCAATATCGTCGTCATCGCCGACGAAGCGCACCGCAGCCAATACGACTTCATCGACGGCTTCGCCCGCCACATGCGCGACGCCTTGCCCAACGCTTCCTTCATCGCCTTTACCGGCACGCCCATTGAGCTGGCCGACCGCAACACCCGCGCCGTCTTCGGCGACTACATCAGCGTCTACGACATCCAGCAGGCCGTCCACGATGGCGCGACCGTCCCCA
>JAAYAY010000374.1 GCA_012719125.1 Planctomycetaceae bacterium
CCTCGTTGACCCCCTGCCGCCGCATCTGCTCCAGAATCCAGACGGGAACCCTGGTCCGTACGATGCAAGGCTCGCCCCCACAGACCCCCGGTGTGCTTTCGATGCCCGGAAACGAGTCGCCCAGGTCCTGAACAATCCGCTGCAGCAGGCGTGCCTTCTCGGCTCGCGAGAGCGATTCCAGTTCTCTTTCGATTTCGTCGATCTTGGGCATGTCAGGCCCTCCAACGATTCTCCGTGATTGCCACCGCGGCCGGCAGGTCCGCAAGCAATGCTACTGAATTCTACACCAATGACAAAGCCCAATGAAACCGACCCTCTCGAGAAGCTGTCAAGGTGTGCTCGCAGACGGCCTCCTGCAAGAATCCACCGGCCATCCGCCTGCGACTGCAACCGACATGGGTGCCGCCAGGTCGTCGCGTCCGTCATTGCGGCGATGGCGGGAATCCAGAAGCGACTTCCCATCCAGCACTCCATCTGAATTGCCCCCGTCGCACCGCCCCCCTGGTTGAACCCGCTGCCGCAGGCGAGGCTGCCCAACCCACCTCGCCCATCCTCGCTAGTCGGATGCGCAGTCCAGCAACTGCTTGCACGACGTTTCCCGCCACAGTACGATAAAGACCCCACGGGATGTTCGCGGCGCAAAATGCCTCCTACAGTGTTTCGCTGGCTTCGTACCGTACCACAGCCAACAAGAGACGGGTCATGCGATGCCCCTAGCTCTCCCGCAATCGAACTGGCAGCCAACAGAGATTTTGCGATGGGTTTGCAGTAAGCCTTCCAGCACTGGAGTTGCGATTGTCGTAACAGATGCAGGCGAAGGTTACTTGAAGGCAATGGGGAATCCGGAAGGCGAGCATGTCCTCGCATGCGAATTGGTGGCTACACAGTTGGCTCGACTGTTCGCTCTGCCGACATTCGACTACGCCCTCATTGAGGTGACCGGGGTGCCGGAAATCTGGCTGCCCAACGGCGATGTCGCAACGCCCGGACCCGCCTTTATAACGCGCAGCGAAAAAGGTGGGAGTTGGGGCGGCAAGCCGCGTGAACTGAAACGCCTGGTGAACGTGCCCGATATCAGCCGACTCGTGGTCTTCGATACGTGGATCCGGAATCGAGACCGATACACACCCCCACCGAACGAGCGATGCAATCGCGACAATGTCTTTTTGAGCAGAGAGGCCCCGTCGGGAAAGCTCCTGTTGCGCGCGATGGACCACACCCATTGCTTTGTCGGCGGAGGCGAATTGACGCCGAGATTATCCCATATCGACCACATACGCGATTCTGTGGTATACGGCCTTTTTCCAGAATTCCGACGGTTTTTGGGCAAGGATGGGGTGCAAGCGGCAGGTGATACGTTACACAGAATCCCCCGAAAAGAGGTGGAAGACGTTATCCATTCGATACCATCCGAATGGAAAGTGAACGACCGGACGAGGGCGGCCCTCGCAGACTTCCTGATCGGTAGAGCCGCCTATGTCGCCGAGCATATAATGAATTGGATCTGGCCTCAGGACGAATTCGAGTTCATGAAAGAGGCGGAGGACGAACCATGAAACCGGCCCAAGGCTACTACTGCCTGATTCAGTACTGCCCCGATCTTTCCCGCCTGGAAGCGGCCAATATCGGCGTACTGCTTTTCTGCCCCGACCGGATGTTTCTCCAGGCTCGCACGGCGCGCGATAATCGCCGAATCCGACACTTCTTCGGCCCGGAAGACCACGATTGGGCTCAGATCAACTCGTTCAAGCGTGGCATCGAAGAACGCTTGGAAGTGGAGCACCGCAACATCCAAAGCCTGGAGGACCTGCAGCGCTTCATCCAGCTTCGCGCCAACCAGATTCAGATCACAGCGCCGCGCCCGATGCGAGTGCTAAATCCGTCGGAGGACCTGGATCAACTTTTTCAAGACTTGGTTGGGGGAACCCCACGAAAGCAGGGCGATGAGGGCAGACCCTTTCGGCGGTATGTGGGCGATTGTATTTCCAATGCCGGACTGGATTCAAAGATCGCCAGGGATTTGAGTGTCCACGTTCCGATTTCCAACGAATGCCTCAAGGTCCCCTACGGTTATCAGAACGGGCGATTCAACCTGATTCAGCCCGTTACATTCCAGTCGCAGGAGCCAAGCTACGCGATCGGCAAGGCTTGCCGGTTCGCAGTCGAAGGCCGCTCCCTGTACTCGGAACCGCACCCCGAGTACGGCGATTTGCAGCTTGTTGTGGTGGGACGCTTCTTGTCCCAGCCCACGGACACGAGCACCGACGTGCGTCGAATTCTCACCGAGCATCAAGTGCAGCTCTACACGGAAGACTCGATCTCCAAGCTAATCGACGAGATTCGTCGAACCGGCAAGGTGCTGCAGCCTGACTGAGCAATTCAGGTCTGAACGAGCTGCTGCTCAACACGGACGGAGTAGCCCAAGCCACGCTCAACGGCCCCGTCGTCGTTCAGGTCGATGTGACCGACGCAGAATGGTAAACACCGTTCGCGACCTCGCCGCTTCACTGTCGACGCCCGTTCCGCCGTCCCACCAACCGCACCGCGGTTGAACACCGTAGCCCAGGGTCAGCCCCGCGACCCCGCCGCGCTCGCGCCACCCTGGGTACCCATCCCCCGCCAATCTGTACGCCGAAGGCGTACTACATCAGCAACAGCAAGACGCCCCCCCAACCCGCCTCGCCCTTCATTATTCCTTGTTCCATACTCTGCGGTTCCCATCCTCCGCCCCGAAGCGGCCCAAACATATCAGCCCGGGGCAAAGCCAAGGCGAGCCCCGCGAGCCGTGCCGTCGCCCCGGGGACGGGTCTTTCTGACTCAGGACGGTTAGTCATTGGTCACTCAGCGGCAACAGTGGTCGGGACCGTTTCTCGCCATCGGTCTGACAACACCAATCGGATTTGCTCAGACTCGCGAACTCCATAGGTCGCGGCGTCCTCGAGCACATAGCAGATTGCCCTCTGACTCTCTGAAAGGGCCGACCCGTGTAGGTTGTAAACGGGCAGAAACGCGGGCAGATCGTTCCCAGACATCGGTCGTTTGCTGCGTTGTCGCAAGAATCAAAACCGAGTTCGACGACTTGATGACACAGCGAAATGTCTTTCAAGCACGTAACGTCCGCAATCACCCGGTCGCGACAAGAGATTGTCCATTTGAAAACGCCCGACTTCGCGACTCGGGTGCATTGCCTGGTTCCCACATCCTAGCCATCAATCTCTCGTATTGCCTCGCGTGCAAATCGAAGCTGCTTTATGTAGGAATCGAGCAAGATATGCGTCTGCTGCCGAGCAGAGGCGACGATCACCTGATTCTCCTTGTCAACCGAAAGTGACGAGGATGTTAGCCCCTGCCGTTCTAGCATCTGATTCGCGAGCGAACAAATCGTGGCCAGTTGTTCTTCGACAGGCTTGGCCGAATCGCTGTTGACTATCTGCGAAGCGTCGTATCTAACAAGCTGGACCTCTTCCTTCGCCATTGAAGCAAGCGTCTCGATCAATTTTTCAATTTCTTGATGTTCCGAACCGACCTGACCCACCACGATACTCCGATTGGCTGGATAGATCTCCAGCGACGCTTGGCCTCCGCGATTGGCCCAGGAATGCGGAGCAATCGTATCACGCACTAGAGTTGCTATCGCATCGAGTTGCTCTTCAGAGGGTTGGTTCTCATCCATAAGATCGGCGACGGAATAGGCCCTAACCGAAAAGACCGCATTAGCACGAGCATGAGCGCCCCACTTCAGGCCGTGGAAATACCCCGCGACCAACAGCATTGCGAAAAGCAGGGATCCGATTCCAAATTGTACTTTTCGATTTCGTCGCATCTCAAATCCTTTTGCTGTGGGAACTTGTTGATATTCCGTTCTTGATGAAAGCCAATATCCCCGAACAGAACTCAGGATATCGCCGTAGCACATCGGCTGCAAATGTTTGTCGCTTCACGAGTACTGGCCAGCAATCCAGCGAAGTCGGCGCGTTATCCTTGGAAGCGAACCGCGATTTCGCTCGAGTTTTATCCTAGCCAAGTCGCTACATCATAGGCGACCGAGTGGGCTCCCAACGTCAGGGCCGCCGATCTCACAGATCCTTCCCTTGCCGGTGCATGGCATTCCTCTTCGGGCTGCAATCGTAAGTCCGGCCCGGCGAGTCCCAAATACCCGTCTCAGAAATCAACGTCCCAAGAACTCGTGAAAACCGAGCGCGAATGAGACGCCCCCAATCGCGGATCATTCCCCCGACAGGAGGGCAGATCAGACCCGGGACAACCTCATGCCCAACCTGCACAGGTGGCCCACACCCAGCCAGACTCCACCCGCTCCGGACGCCCCTCTGTTCCCCATCGCCGCGTGCCATCGCGCCGAACAAACCCGTCGACACTCTCTCTTTCCCCACCGCCCAGCAGCGACACAATAGACAAGGCTTTGTTCAATAGACAAGGCTTTGTTCATCGCGAATAGACAAGGCTTTGTTCATCGCGAAGCCGATGAACAAAGCCTGTTGGACGAAGCGTCTGCGTCGCGTGCAGGCGGAGCGTGGGGTGGGGTTGGAGAGAAGAGAGGGGAGAGGCGAATTGTTGGGATAGGACGAGCGTCGGAGAGTCTGTTTTCTTCGGCGAGCGCGCAGTGTTTTAGAGACCGCGTCTTCGGTCAACGAG
>JAAYAY010000033.1 GCA_012719125.1 Planctomycetaceae bacterium
ACGAAAGAAGAAACGCGAACACATCGGGGCCCCACAAATCACCAATGCAACCAAACAACAAATCGCGACGGCTACAAAACTTAAGAGCCAACGTCATGAATTTCGGTTAACGGCGTAGAGTGCCACCAGGGGACCGCCCAGGATGAACACCATGAGCCATACCACCGACTCTTCGTTTATCCCGGAGACCGTGGCGGCCACGTAGCCGACCACTGCCAGGATGAAAGAAGCGATCCCGCCCAGAAGCAGTCCCCAGCCGACGATTGCCGATCGCCGCCGCTTGGCAAGCCAGGCATGAGAGATGGGCAAGTCCACCCATATCTTCTTGCCGTCGGTGGCCATGACGGCGGCACGCCCGATCGCCCCTACCAGGAGAACCCATAGCGTTTCGTTTTCGAGCCAGGTCAGTTTCAGACGCGTGGGCGGGCCCGCATAGGGCAGGTTAGTCTTGATGCACCGCTGCGGGAACCGCGGACTCTGATTCCGCATGACGAGCAGCTTCCCGTCACGCCAGAGCCCGTCCGTTCCCGTTTCAGCTTGACAAGGCTGCATGCTTGGACTGGTGGGGGATCGGTAAGGATTCTCACGTGTCATGAGTTGTTCCGTCTGCCTGTGCCCGTTCGGCCTCGTGCGTCAACCGCCAGCCAGACCTTCGGAGGATCCAGCGAGTCCAAGGTATCGTGTATTCAGACGACGGGTGACGAAGACGTCTTGAGGCCCCGAACCAGAATGCCGCCGAAACCGCCAGGAACGATCCGGCAAGCCAGACGATGCGAAGGTCCTGCAAGATCGCCAGTAGAAAGAATCCCAAGGCGGATCCACAAAGACAAGCCAGCCAGAGGCGGAGTTGCCATGGGGGAAAGAAGTACGTTTCCGCAGGGACTCGCCAGGCCCACATGGCTCGCACGCGGGGGATCATGAACGCCACCGGCGTTGCGAGCAGTGTCCAGATTCCGACCAGGTCGGTAAACAATTCGTGATTCACGATCTGTGCCAGTTGCCGCCCCGGCGGCGCGCACAGTGCCCCCAGTACCGTCAGGGCGGCCGTGGCCGGGACGACCCAGATGAAGAGTACCTTGGTCTTGGTCATGCTGCCCACCAGATTAGGGAGATGGACTTCGATTGTCAAACCGGAGGATGCCGCCATTCCGGTCCCAAGCCGCCTTGCACGGCCCCGAGCGAAACCCCGGCCTCCCATCGGGGTTGAATCCTGGGATCGGAACCATCGGGGCATGGTGGATTCCGTGCCCCAGGTTGTTAGTATTTCCAGAGCCAGGCACCGCTGTTTCACCGCGACAGGTGAGGCCGTGCTGGTCACGTTGTTGGGGACCCCCGTAGGAGGAGCATCCATGTTCAAGAAGTTGTCCGTTGTTCTGGTCGCGGTCTTGGTGTTGGCAATCGCGGTACCCGTGATGGCTCAGGAAAAGGCCAAGGGCAAGCGGAAACAGGCGGGCGAAAAAGCCCGGCCGCAGGCCCAAGTCCTGCCCAAGGCACTGCTCGAAGGCCTCGAACTGACCGATAAGCAGAAGGCCACGCTGGAGGAAATCGCGAAGGAGATGAAGGTTCCCATGATGGAAGCCCGCAAGGCGGTCGACGGCCTGCTGACCGACGAGCAGAAAGAGATCCGCAAAGCGACCATGGCCAAGGCCAAGGAGGAAGGCAAGAAGCCGCAGGAGGCCCAGAAGGCCGTCGACGAGGCCCTCAAGCTGACCCCGGAACAGCAGGAGAAGATGGCCAAGGCCAAGGAGAAGGTTGCGGAGGTCCAGAAGCAGATCCGCGACAAGGTCATCGAGATCCTCACGCCCGAGCAGCGAAAGATCGTCGAGGAAAAGATGAAGAAGGCCCGCGGCAAAGGCGAAGGGGAAAAGAAGGGCCGCGGCGGAAAGGCGAAGAAGTCCGAACAATAGCTCGCCCGCGAAATGGGCAATTTCCGCGACTGACCCGAAAGGGGTCTTCTCCAGAACCGGAGAACGCCCCTTTCTTCGTTTCTTGCCCAGCGGCGCTTTCGCCGCCCCCCTCGCCCGCTTACACTATGAATCCATGGCGGAAACAATCCACCACGCCAACCCGACGCGCAAGCAAGGACAGCAGACTCCCCATCCCACGCCAACCCGACGCGTCAGCGAGGACCATGGAAACGATCCACACTTCACCGAGCAGAAACAGAGAAACTCCCATGCCAACGAACCGACGGGCTTTCTTGACCTCGGCAGCCGCTGCCGTCACCACCGCCACCATCGTGCCGCGTCATGTCCTGGGTGGGCCGAAATTCGTGCCGCCCAGCGAGAAGGTGAACGTTGCGGTCGTGGGCGTGGGCGGCCAGGGGCGGCACAATATCCGCAGCCTGTTTCGCGAGGCCGACGCCCAGGTCATCGCCGTTGCCGATCCGATCGCCCAGGAAGATATGAGCCCCTTCTACTACAAGGGCATGGCCGGCCGCGAACCCGTTCGCGAAGAGATCGAAAAACACTACGCCGAGAAAACGCCCAATTTCCGCTGTGCGGCCTACGAAGACTTCCGCGTCATGCTGGAGAAAGAGAAGGCCGTCGACGCGGTTCTGTGCGGCACCCCCGACCATCTGCACGCCTACGTCTCCATCCTCTGCATGAAGGCCGGCAAACACACCTTCTGCGAAAAGCCGCTCACCCACAACATCTGGGAAGCCCGCGAAGTCGCCAAGGTCGCCAAAGAAACGGGCGTCGCCACGCAAATGGGCAACATCGGCCACTCGACCGTCGGCATCCGCGAAACCTGTGAGTGGCTCTGGGCCGGCGCGATCGGCACCGTCCGCGAGGTCCATGCCTGGGTCGGAGCCAGCCGCTGGAACAAGAGTCTCACCGACCTGCCCACCGACACCCCGCCTGTGCCCGAAGGCGTCAACTGGGACCTGTGGATCGGTCCCCGCGAGATGCGGCCCTATCACCCGGCCTACACGCCGGTCACCTGGCGCGACTTCTGGGCCTTCGGCTCCGGCGGCATCGGCGATTTCGGTTGCCACGACATGGACTCCGCCTGCTGGGCTCTCGACCTCGCAGCGCCGACGACCGTCGAAGCGCTTCCGGTCGGGAACCACACCGCGGAACTCGCGCCGCACGGCGAAATCTGCTACTACGAGTTCGGGCCCCGCGGCGATAAACCCGCGGTCACGCTGACCTGGTACGACGGCGGACTGCAGCCGCCTTGCCCCGAAGAGATGCCCCCCGGCGTGGCCTTGCCGAGCCGCGGCGTGCTGTTTGTGGGCGACAAGGGTAAGATGGTCTGCGGCGGCGCCGGCGGCGCTCCCAAGCTGCTCCCTTACGAGAAGACCCGCGATTACGAGAAACCCGAGGCGACGATCCCTCGCTCCAACGGCCATCATCGCGACTGGGTCGATGCCTGCAAGGGCGGCCCGCCGGCCAGCGCCAACTTCGAATACGGCGCCCGCCTCACCGAGATCGTCCTCCTCGGCATCCTCTCGCTCCGCACCGGCAAGAAGATCTACTGGGACCCCGAGAAGATGGAAGCCACGGGCGTCCCAGAAGCCGAAGCCATCATCAAAGAACCCTACCGCAAAGGCTGGGAAATCGCCTAGCCTGTTCCTGATACAACGTGCGAGCCGTGTGCCACTGCTTGCTCGCAGAGCGTGTCCGGAAACCGACCTCGTGAAGAGGCGTTTTCGGGCCGTAGCCGAACTCGGCAGGCTTTGGATGTCCACCGAGACGCCCAAATTCTGGCGAATTCGGCTACGGCGAAATCCCGGACACTGCCTGCTCGCGAGCAGTGGCACACGGGGATACTTCCTGACATCTCACCATTGGCAATTCCCCTGCCCGGAGAATGTCCCTGCCTGTATCCCCGTCTCCGATTCCTTCGTTAGCTGTGTCCTTCCGGCAAGCGTGCATGAATCGTTTTGAGGGTTTTGGTATCGTTGGCTGTCGGGACGATACATGATGGAGGACAGCCGATGAGCACGAGCAGGAGACGCGGGACACCTACCCCTCTGGAG
>JAAYAY010000375.1 GCA_012719125.1 Planctomycetaceae bacterium
ACCCGAGAACGGGGAAAAGCGGGGATAAACAGGGTAATCCCCTTGGGTTCCGAAAATGAGGAATATGCTTGTTTTCCCGAGGAAAATGCACTTTCCGACAGTGGCATGTCACCTAGTTTGCGTTGTTGACGTTGTTGCGCGCAGTTTTTGGGTACTTTTGGCTCACTTGATGGGTGATGAATTCGTGCGTTTGAGAGGGCGTTGATTGTCTTGATATTATACATGCGTACACAGATACGATGTTATCAAGTGGACAGGAAAAGTCAAGAGGCTTTTTTGAACACCCCCGGATGAGTGAGAGGATGAGAGCGAAGGCGGGGATTCGGTCGCGGCGGACGAGTTGACAGGGACGGGGGACTCGGAACTGGCGATGTTGGACTATTGCACGGACGAGGAGGGGAAGAACGCTGATCTTCCCTGATCCGGCTGATCGGGGCGTGTTCATGCGTACGAAGTGGGCGGGTGCTTCGATGGGTGGATTTGGAGGGGAAGCTGTTTTGAACAGGAGTTGACGGAGAGATCGGAGCCGGGGATACAGGCAGGGGAACGGCTGCTGGTGGGCTGTTGGGGAGTGGTCTGTACGCTGACACAGGGCCACGCGCCCCCGATGCGAAGCGAGGCCGCGTTGGGAGGTAAAGGAGGGAGAAAAGAATATGGGGGAAAGGGAGATGACGAGAAGGGTTGGCGGTTCTGGGGACGCGATACGCGAATGTCACTTCGGTGGCTATGGGTTGTGTATGACGTCCGCTCCCCGGATCAAGATCCGGCGGGACCCGCGGCATCAACGTCCGGCTCGATATTAGACCTGTCCCGTTTGTGTGCCCCATGCGTACGAAGTGGGCCGGTGCTTGGATGGGTGGATTTGGAGGGGAAGTTGTTTTGAACAGGAGTTAGCGGAGGTATCGGAGACGGGGAGACAGGCAGGGGAATTGTTTGGGCAGGGGAATTGTCTCGCTGGTGGGCTGTTGGCGAGTGTCGTCGTGTGGCTGTGCTTGCTTGCCAAGCAGGGGTCTTCTGAATGGGCGAAAGGGGACTCAAGCGGACCGAGTGAGGACCGCGGTGGTCATGCGGGGCGTGATGGGGTGGACAGTCTATCGTCGGTCGGCACTGTTTGGGAAGCAAGCAGTGGCATACGGTGGTTGCTCCTGACGATCGATCAAGGCCACCCGTCCATGCTGGGATTCTACGCCGAAACGCCGTAGTTGTCAAGAGTCAAGAGTTGACCCCGTATGCAACAGTTGGGTTATCAAGTGGACAGGAAAAGTCAAGAGGTTTTTTGAACACCCCCGGATGAGTGAGAGGATGAGAGCGAAGGCGGCATCGGTCGCGGCGGACGAGTTGAGCGGGACGGGGAATTCGAAACTGGGGATGTCGCGCTGTTTCACGCGAGAGGAGAGAGGGAACGCTGATGTTCGCTGATCCACGCTGATCGGGGCGGTTGATGCGTACGAAGTGGGCGGGTGCTTGGATGGGTGGATTTGGAGGGGAAGTTGTTTTGAACAGGAGGGCCACCCGGGCGAACATCTGGGCGATCTGGAAGCGGCAGGCCGCCTGGGCCGCTTTTCGGGTGCGGGCCGAAATAACTGAGCGGTGCACAACCAGGCCGGCGATTGAAGCGGATGCTGTAGGTGGTCTGGAGCCAGCCGGCCGCGCCGGTCAGATTGGCGCGGGGTGTCTGGAGCAGGCGGCGGTAGTGGTTGCCGAGCAGGCAGTAGGCATGGACGACGAGGCCGAACCGGCCGGCGGCTTCTTCGAGGGTTTCGAGGAAACGCTGGCGATCGGCTGGGTCGCGATAGATGTCCTTCCGCTCGTTTCCTCGTGCAGTGACGTGGTAGACGGCGTTCTCGAATTCGACTCGGACGGGTCTTGCCATGCTGGGATTCTACGCCGAGACGGCGAGTTTGTCAAGAGTCAAGAGTTGACCCCGTATCCAAATCTCGATCCCTTTATTCGTTCCCCTTGCTCCATGTCGGCCTTCATCTTTGCCGCTTGGGCAGCGGCCTGCATTCCCATTCCAGCCATGCTTGCCGTCAGCAAACTCTCCCCACTCGGATCGATCATCTGGATCGGATCGGCACCGGCGTAGAGGTACTTGTGGAGCGTAACGGGGTTCGACGGAATGCCGGACAAGGGGTCGAGGCGGTGGAAGCGGGCGGTGGCCGGGTCGTAGTAGCGGGCCCGGAGGTAGTATTGGCCGATGGCGTCGTCCCATTGCTCGCCACGGTACAGTAACGGATTCACCGTCGCGCCGGACGAGTTGATGATATTGCCGAAGGCGTCGTAGAGATAGCCGTCGGTCAGATTCTCGTTCGCGTCGGCAAGGTGCCGGACGCCGCTGTGGGCATCGCTCAGGTAGTAGCTCGTGCCCTCCGGACGGGTTTGCGAGATCGGTTCCGGCCCATGGACGAACGAGGCCAGAATCACGCCGCCTTCGGTCCGTTCTTCCAGGACGCGAGTGAATCCGTAGGGCGATTGAGTGTCGTTGAGGAACAACTTGGTTTCGGTCACCGGCCCGGAACCGTCGTTGCGGGTGACTGTTGACTTCACGCGATGATCGTGGCCGTAACTATGCCTCTTTCGTCAAAGGCCGGAGGTAATCGCAGACTTCCTTGTGGCCGTGTTTTTCGGCGAAGAGAAGTGGGGGGCCCTCGCCGTCTTGGCCGATGGCCGGGGCGTTGACGTCGGCGCCGGCTTCGACGAGGGCTTTGACGATCTTGAGGTGGCCAGCGCGGGCGGCGAACAGAAGGGCCGTGCCTTGGTGGGCCGACTTTTCGTAGTAGATCTGTTCGTCGACGTCGGTGCCGGCGGCGATGGCGGCGCGGACGACGTCGAGGTAGCCTTTGTCAGCGGCCCAAACGAGCGGGCTGGGGAGGCCGTCTTCCTCGCGGAAATTGGGGACGGCGCCGCGCTCGAGCAGCTTGGCCACGTGTTTGGGCAGGTCGACGTTGAGCGCCTCGCTCATCAGCCAGGCGAGCTGCTCGGCATTCTTCGTCCGCGTCGAGCGGATCCGGTTCGTCACGATCTTCTGCTGATTCTTCAGCCGGCGGCCTTTCTCGTGCTCGTTCAACTCGCGCTCGGTGTAGTCGAGGCCGTACTCGCGGAGAATGGCTTCGCATTCCTTCTGCTCATGATGGATGGCGTACCACAGAGCCGAGCGGCCCTCGTCGTTGACGCGATGCAGATCGGCGCCCGCGTCTAGAAGAACGCGAAGCACGTTTGGAAAGACGCATGCTGCGTGCTGGAGCACTTCCTCGTCGCCCTTCGGACCGCCATCCGGATTGGCACCGGCGTCCAAAAGCATCTGAACCACCTCGGTTTCATCCCCCCCACCGAGAACGGCACTGTACAAGAGCGAAAATCCATGGAGCTTGGAGTTCGGGTCAACGCCCTGCTCAAGCAGGGCCCTTACCTCCTCGACGCGGTGGTTAAATGCCGCCGACGAGATTGCTTCGATCGCCTTCATATCTTTCTTGGCCATTCTTACTCCCTTGGATCAACTGGACTCGGAGTGAGTGATCGAGTGGTTCTGACTATGCGCCTTCAATACGGGGCTTCGGAATCACGAACCCGACGGGAAGACAAAGCCAGGAATATCCGTATCATCGAAGATTGTGGCAACCACGATGACATTTTTGTAGTCGCCCATCTGGAGTAGCATCTCTTTGATAAGCGTTTCTTCGACTGCGTCTCCATATCCCTTTCCAGCGTTTCTGGCCAGGGCGATCAGCAACACGACGCGGGTGCCGTGGTTGCTGGCGTAGAGGTTCATGGCCTTGAATTGGTCTAGTTTAGTACCACCGCTCTTCTTGTAAGAACGAATGATCGTGCTCATAGCCAGTTTGACGTCGCCGACGAGTAGACTCCGATCGCTGCTGAAGTTGGTTTCCGTCGGTTGGATCGTGCTGAGCACGAAGTCGGGCCGCGAAAGCTCCGAACGCATAAGCCCCAAGAGAGTGAACAAGCCGATATCCCGCGTTGCTCCCGCTCCTTTCTTGCTGCGATACTGCGATACGGGGTCAACTCTTCCAATTAACCACCGCCACCATCTCGGTTGGCATCAGCGCCTAAGCCGTTGATCGGCACGAGTTTCAGGCCAAGCTCGTGAGCTCGCCGTGCCAGGTTCCGTTGGACTCG
>JAAYAY010000376.1 GCA_012719125.1 Planctomycetaceae bacterium
GGAACGCATGGCTGATTGTCCTCTTTTCTCCAATCCACGATGGCAATGGCACGGAAACTCACGCCGAGCGCCGAAGTCGGATCCGGCCACTAACGTGCGGCCCCAATGAGAATACCGTCTCTGACACGCTGTATAAACGGGTCCTCTCGGCGCACGCCTCCAGCGAGCGACGCCCACCGACGTCCTCGAAACGGCTGGCAGTCAGACTTCGCAGCAGGCTCGCTGGAAAACTGTGCCATTAGAAACTAATGCACCGATCAGCCCTTCCAGAACACATTGCTCTCGCGACAACGACGTCGTGGAGCAGCGTGCCGGAAGCACACAGTCGTGAGCCGTCTGCGGCACCTCTTTGAACGCCTGCCCGCGAGGCTCATCTTGGTCGTGTGAGACGACGCTTGCGGACCGTGATCCCCAGCTACGCTACTTTCCTCGGATCACGATGCAGGGCAGCCTCGTTCCCTGTGACCGGTCACGCTGCAAACCGCCACGAGGCTTCGTCCTGGCCGACAACTCTTTCAGCTCAGCCAGCAGCCTGGGCAGATCGGCGCGGATGGACTTGGGACATTCAGCATTGGGGCAACTCATCGCAGATTCTTCCTCCACACTTGCGCTGACCATCGGGCATGAATAGGCCAATGATCGGCGGGGCGGTCACGGCGGATTGACCAGGCAACAGCAAGGTCGCAAAGTCGCCTCATGCTGCCCAGTCTACTACCATCCCGAAAAGCGAGCTCTCCACGCCGTACTTGGCGACCGCGATGACGAGCACCACGCCGCCTGGCGGGACGCCCTGGAAACCACGGGCTGCCAGGTCACGATTGCGGACTGCGAGCTGCCGGACGCTCCTGGGGAATGGATCCGCATCAAACGGGCCGGCGGTGCCTTGGGCTTCTTCAACAAGCCGTTCGAATGGGGCGGCAAGCTGACGGGCGGGCCGTCACCGCTGTCGAACGCTCTTGTCGGCAGCCTGCTGACGGGCGGCCTCGGTTACGGCACGGGCTGGCTGCTGGAGCATCTGTTTCCCGAGCGTTATGTGCAGCGTGGCAAGCTGCGGCGCACGTTGGGGCTGGCAGGGCTGCTGGGCGGTGCCGCTCCCGGCGTGGCACAATACGCAGCCAACACGGCCAACGCCCGGGAGGCTGGGAAGCCGCTGGGCTGGTGGAAGGGCCTCGTCACACCGACAGCGCAGGTCACGGTAAACCCTGCAGCGCTGGACCGAGCTCAGAACCGGGCGGCGGGAGCAGGGCCCCACGGCGCCACATACGACCAGGAGGCTGGCCAGTACGTCCCCAATAAGGTGCTCGAGGCTGCTGTGGCGGGCCTGGCTAAATTTCCGCCACTCCCCGATTATCTATCCGCCAGCATTGCAGGCTTGCTCAAGACAGCCTTCGACAATCCAAGCGGGGTTGGGCTGCGTGCGGTGCCTATGGACGCCTTCAACCGAGCGATCTGGAACGACGTCCGGGCCGGCATGACGGCTTCTCGCAACCCTTACGGCACCAAGAGCCCTTGGGGAGACAACACGCAGGACATGCACACGCCGCCCCAGCTCGGGGCAGCCACTTCGGGGCTGGTCACGGGGACCCAGGAGATGTACGGCGGGCAGTCAGTGCTCAGCCCGGCCCATTTCGTACGGGGCCTGGCGACGGCTGGCGTGGATCTGGCGACCTCCAAGATCGTGGGCGGCACGCTGGGTGCGTTGGGCGGCCTGACGCCGGTGGCCCAGGAGAAGCTTCAGGACATGGGAGCCTGGGGCGGGCTGATCCGTGGAACGGCGCGGTCGATGCTGGGCGAGGATTGAGGGAAGACGCTCATCGGCCCAGACGACCGTTAGCGTCAACAAAGAAGTGGCCGGGACGGTAAGCATTGCTGCCTTCCAGGGCGTGAGCCCCGGCACGTCCCGGCCAATGGTCGTTGTAGCAGGTGACAGACGCTTTGTCGACAATAGGGCTCTGCTCTTGGCCTCGGTGGAGACGACCGGCTTCGATCCGCAACACACTGTAAAAATAAGACTTGTGCTGCGGAGCTTAATCTTGCCGACGCCTCAGTACTCGCGCTGCGGGTTCACGCCCGGCTGGGGCAGCGGGTACTTCTCCCGGCCGCCCGGCAGCAGGGGGGCCGGCGAGTCCATCGTGAGCTTGTCGAGGTTCGGAGCGAATTCGTGATCGTGGTTGAGGGCCTCGTCCCAGGTGACGACACGCCCCGTATGGACGCCCATCCGTCCCATGATCTGGACCAGGCTGGCTTCCGCACCGGTTGTGCGGCTTGTCCTGCCGGATCGCGTCAATCAGATGGTCCCATTCCGACTGTTAGGGATTGGGCCCGGGCTGGCGGCTCCGATGCCAAAAAAGAGAAAGGGGTGGCAGTGGTTTCGGGGCGATGGACGGACTACCCCCGACTACCCCTTTCGCCTTCAAATACCCCCATTATTCGCAACATTTTGCTTGGATTCAGTACCGTTTGCAAAGGCTGGCGATTTCGCGTATCCTATTGGCAGCAAATGACCTCTTGGCTTTTTGACGCGGTACGGGGACTCCGTTTTGGGAGCAGGAAGTCGAAGGTTCGAATCCTTTCGCCCCGACCTACATTTCCTAACGACTTGTCCTCCTTCCCGGAATCAACACAACTTTTGGGGGGTGAGGGCAGTTGCCGATCACCCAGCCCGGGGGCACTTGATGTCGCCGGGCCTTTGATTTTTTTTCGGGACGTGGGTCCATTATAGATTTCGACCGCTGGCTTGGCATCGCCAAACGTTACCACGCCGCGGCAGATTTTGTTCAAGGTACGCTTCCTTCCCTGGACGGGATGAAACCCGAGGAACAGTCGGGCGTTGAGCATATCGAAGATCTGACGCGGCGCCGCCAAGTTCTCTGCGTTTCCCGCTAATTCGGTCAATTGACGAACGATTTGCATTGCGATGTCGACGGCAGAATCCGCCTCGGCGACTGCGCCCGTCTGAGATTCCATACCGGCGATCTCGGCCCTCAACGACTTTGCCTGTTGGGCAAGCTGATCGAATATGGCCTCGATGGCTTGGTACTGTTCGTCGTTCTTAGCCCGGGCGAGGTTCTGCGCGACCCGGTCTCGCTCAGTTTCCACCTCCAGAAGTTGGGCGCGCGTCTGGCCAATTGTCTGTTCTAGTCGGATGTCCTGCTGGTCAGCGGCGGCCAGTTGGCGGATGCGGCTTTCCAGTCTCTGCAAACGCTGCGGCGAAAGGGCGCGTTGACGGACGCAACTCAGCAGGAACCGTGTCGCTGTCTGTCCGTCAACGTAATTGTGGGCACATTGCGCTCCATGGCTCTGCTGGTACAGGCCGCAGAGATACCGATACGTATTGCCGTATGGTTGGCGGTAGAGGGGCCAGCCGCAGTTCATGTCGAACACTCGACCACCTAGTGGATTCACATTTGGATCGCGTGACCTCGGCTTACCGCGTTGTGTGCCCGCACGCTGGTCTAGCTTCGCTAGCAAGCAACGGTGACGCTCGGGGTCAACGGGTGCTTCAAATCGAGCCGGAGCTATTATGCGGTTTTCGTCCGGATTGATGATAACTTTTGGCTTGTTCTCGTCGGTTCGGAAGTCCGCGTCGGCCAACTCGCGTGGTCCGTCTGGCGTGCAGCGGAGTTGATCCCCCATCGACCTTCGCCCGTACTCGACCAACGCCACTAAAAGTGGATTACGAGCGATACCAACGATGGTTGTCTGGTGCCAAACCCCGCTTGTCCGGTGTCTCACGCCGTTGTCGGTCCGGTACCGGTCACTGTCCGGAGAGCGGACCCCTTCGGCAGTCAAGACCCGTGCCACTTGTGCGGCGGGCGTCGTTTCGAGCATTCGCAGAATACGGCGGATGACAGCCCACTCATCCTCAGGCCCCGGCAGCCAGACAACATGATGGCCGTGCCTCTTCACATATTCGCCTTCCACTAACTCGCGGACGCTTGTGCCGTCTTCTTTCACCAGCCAGCGACGAAAACCAAAGGGCGGCCGACCGCCTGTGGAAAACCCCATTTTTGCTAACCGCAGTTGCCCATAAAGGACCTTCTGTGCCAGCTCACGGCGGTCCTCCGACGAGCGGTCGTAGTCGACGGCCGCGACAATCAACTCCGCGATGTCTGGACGCTTGCCTCGCCGCATCGGCGCTAGCGTCTTGTCCATGAACACCAGGGTAATACCCTTCCGACGCAGCGCATCCTCCAGCTTGACACCGTCCATCGGGTGGTCTGGTCGTGCTAATCGATTCCTCCGCGGGGTGAATACGTGAGAAACATCGTGGTCATCGAGCACCGTCTTTAGCAGAGCATCGAGCCCTTTGCGTGAGAGGATGTTTCCCGGAACTCCGAAGTCGAGAAACAGATCGCCGACGGCCGATTGGCCATTGCGGATCATCGCCTCGATGGTCTCGGGAGTGCCGTCGAAATCAAGCTCGAGTTGTTCGGCTTGACGCTGTGCCCATCCAACATATTCGCCGGGCGTGGTTTCATGCTTGCCACCGGAGTCGCGCGTGTAGAATAAGGCGCGACCCTTCTCTTTGCGATTCATCATCACGTTCAATCCTTGAGAACAATATAGGCTAACTCGTTTCGGTGGGTCCACACGAACCGTGCAAGCAGGTCCAGGTAATCGTCGTCGACGTCGCTGAGGACTACCTCCGCTCCGAGCAAATCGGGCGCGTCCCAGGCGAAGTGTTCTGCCCAGACGCGGAGCACTTGTAGTGAGAGTTGTGCGGCCTGTAGGTCCGCGAACTCTTCTGGACCCTTACTACATCGGGCGGCAAGGTGATCTGCGGCTTGACGATAGGTGGGCAGGTCGACATCTATGTGACGGCGGAGATCCTGCTGCTCCCAGAGTGCCAACTCAAGTACGGCTGCAAGTTCCAACAGGAAAGCTGCGGGAAGGCGTCCATTCACCCTCACAATGAGGTCCGATGCTTTCAGGTAGGCTGCCGTCAACGCGGCTTGCCGCTCGGCGTGTCGAACAGCGGCGTGCACGAGCGCGTTGGGTAGAGGCAAGGAAACATCGGAAGTTGATAAAGCTATCATCTTCAATAACTCCGTCCCGGTACTTGCACGATCGGTGTAATGGCGAACAAAGCGAAGCAGCAAACGCGGTCTGACCGCGTCAGCGCCTCTAATTCTTGCATGGCCCCAACAAGTTGGCTATCGAAGATGACTCGACGGTCACTCGACGGTCAGCGATGCCGAGTCCACCGAACCCGGCAGCCATCGCTATCCACATGAAACCTCAGCTTCTTGAGGTTGTGATTGAGCGTGTATACGGCATCGTGCAAGCCTTGCTCACGGAGTGTTGCTGGCGTAGTAACCCTAGAGCACCAGTGCCGGTTTTGAAAAGCGTCCAGGATGGCAACGACATTCCGGGCAATTGTCAAGCTTCTAATCTTGCGGATCACCGTTCCTTCAAAACGGAGAGTTCGCTCGTCCCGATCCCATTCGGGAAGTTTTGATCGTTGCCTCTGGACTTTACTTCCTCCGATCGCCTCAAGCAACCGGAGGTATTCACGTTCACCGAGGAAGCCGTGTTCACGGGCGAGCTCTGCAATAGCCTGTGGTTGCCCAATCCCTTTGGCTATCATCCACATGCCATCTGCCCGCCACCGGCGGTAGCAGCGGTGCAAGATCTCCCCGGGCCAACCATCTTGCATTTCGTCGACCCCCGAAGGCGGAGCCGGATAAGTATCGTGGTCAATTCTCGGAATTACCGGTTCCGAATTGACCTTGTCTCGGAGTCGCTCGCGGTCTTCACTCGTCATCACGTCTTCCCACATGCGGATTGCGAAGGTATTGTTGCTGACCTTGTCAAGCAATTCGCTGAGTCTCTTGCGTATTTTTGCAGGGAGAACATCCGGAGCTGATGAAGTGGACGGCATGGCAGATGCTCCTCTTTCGCGGGAGTCGCGGAGCGGGAAGGTGAGGTTTACGTATTGTATCCATTCAGCCTCATATCCGACAAGAATCCGATGCTGGGGAGCTGCATGCCAAGTCGGAACGCATTGTCAGCCACACTGGTGCCAACGCATGTCGAATTGTTGCGGGCGACACGAAACGTATCTGCCATCTGTCGAAAGCCTGAGAGGCTGGAAGTCGCCTTCTGAAAGATACTGATCGTCGCTTACCGGCGGATTCACGACGACCTGATGGAAATTCGGAGCAGGGCTCGGAAGAGATTGGCGGAATCGTGTGTGTCCTATACGATGCCAGGATGAGCCAACGCCATCGAGTTAGGAAGAGGTTTGTCGACCTATCGGGTTCCACATCCGGTGGAGATCACAAGAGATAACCGATCCCCAAGTGAATATGCCACGTTTTCGCCAAGATGTTAGCTCGCTCTCAGTCGTGCCAGAAGAAGGGACTGTTTCACGGTAGGGGCGTGTCAGGTGACTGGCTGTACGACAGGGCGAGAACTAGATCGTGGCGGAATGGCGTTGAGTAGGGAACGTCGGCGGCATACTATAAGTGGCTTCACGAATCACAGTGGCGTTTTGAGGGCGGAGCAACATAGTCAGGAATTGCGGCGACAACGTGATCAAGGTATCGTGCGCGCCCTCGGAAGAAGATGGATGCAAAACCTTGATCGCGTTTTCAGGACGCAACTGATGACGTTACCTCGACTTAAGACTCCTTCGCGTCCACGGGCTTCGTCTCGCCCCTCCACCAAACTGCCCCCGGAAGGCCAATTCAGATAGGCTGCATGCATGCACCCGAATTTACCAAGGCACATTCGATTCCACGTGCAACGCCATCCTCGCTCGCGGGACCTTTGATATGGTAGGGGTGCAAAAACCACTCGCTGGCAATAGAATTCGAAAGCCCCTGGATTCTGGGCGAGGACATGTTTTTGGGATCCCGCCAGGGCCGCTGAGCCATTGGTTGGGCGAGTGACCTCCCAGCATGCGGGCATTCTGAATGGCGACCCGACCGCTGACGCGATGAAGAGATGTTCTGTCGCCATCTTGCTTCCCCCGATCTGGTGGTCATTGGATAGCGCGTCGGCCTCCGGAGCCGAAGGTTACAGGTTCGAATCCTGTCGGGGATACTGTTGGAAAGGACTTCAGTTTTCGGGCCGAAGTCCTTTTTTCGCAATGAGATACGCCGCAAGGCGTAGACGTCTTTGGGCTTGCGTCAAACCTCCGCGAGCCTTCTTCCGCCCACCGCTTCGCGGCAAATCAATGCAAATCGTGCAAGTACGCGGCGAGGTTTGGCGCACCATATTGGGCACCTCGGCACCACTGTGGGCACCTCAACGATGTACATCGGCTGGCATCGAATTGTAGCTCCGGTTGGGAAATCCGGCCAACGTCGGGCGGACTTCGGCCAAGGGCCAATCTCTGGTACCCCTTCTGTGATGCCATGGGCATTATTGCGTTAGTGGCCCGGAAGTTCAAGAATGGCTGGACCGATTGACAACATCGACTCTGGGGTGGCGGCCAACACCGCCGACGATCATGCAAGAGCGGAGGCGTCCGTCTCCGATTCGAACGCTTTACACAGAAGGCTGACGTTCAGACGGCATGGCAAAGGAGAGCAAGCCCAAGTGGGCATTCAAGTCGAAGTTTCGTGCCGGGCTCTATTCCTGGAATGGAACGGCCAAGGCGACGAAGAATCTGCGAGCCTCGGCCTCGGAGATCCGGAAGGCGTACAAGAAGAATCCGTTCGATGCGGTCGACGCGACTATCTACCTGATGGAACGCTTCTGGCCGGCGCTCGAGCACATCGATAGTTCCTCCGGAGCACTCGGGCGGGCGGTCAATGATGCAATCGAAAAACTCATGCCGCTCGTCATCGAGGCGCCAGCGGATGAGCAGCTCCGCAGGAAATGGACGGATCGGCTTTTCGATGCGATCTGTGACGATGGCGTCGAGTACCTGTCGCTCGTTACCGGCCAATGGGGCCAGCTCTGTGTGACCGATTCACTACGGGAGTACTGGTTTGAGGAGCTGTTGCCTCGGACCGAGAAGGCGCTCCGAAGTCGACGCGAGGATCACTACTACTTCGTTGGCACCTCGGCGTGCCTCTCATGCTTGCTTGAGTCTGAGCGATTCGAGGAGCTTCGACGATTGCTCGATCTGGCGGCCCCGCCTTTCTGGTCCTATGAAGTCTATTGGGCGGAGGCTCTCTTGCGCCAGGGGCACGTCGATGAGGCGATCCAACACGCCCGGTCGCTCCTGCCCGAGACGTCTCATGACGAACCACGCTTGTACTGGTATGGTTCGACGGAGGCTGAAATCGACGATTTCTGCGAAAGAGTGCTTTACGAAGCCGGGCGACGGCGCGAGGCTTATGAACAGTACTCGCTTCAGGCGATTTCGAGCTCGACGTATCTCGCACACTTCCAATCACTGACGCGGCGCTATCCGGAATACGAACCGAGACAAATCCTGATGGACCTGCTCGATAAATCAGGGCATCCAATGAAGTCCTGGTTCTCCTCGGCCCGAAAATGCGAGATGTACGATATCGCACTGCAGTGTGCCGAAAGTGGAACCGTCGATCCAAGAACGCTGACCACGGCGGCGCGCGATACGCTTCAGTCGCATCCGTCGTTCGCGTGGCGAGTATCGTTGCTGGGCATCAAGTATCTCCTTCTGGATTACGCCAGCTTCGACGAACTCGACGTGATTCTGGCTGTTCGGTACCTCGTCGAGGGAGCCAGGAACGCGGGGGACCTTGAAAACGCCCTGGCCGCACTGGCGCAGGCACTTGATATGCGGAAGAAGGCTCAGAAAGTACCGAGGATTGTCCACGCCGAATTGAAGCGGCTCGGTTTGTCGCTGCCTGGCACTTCCTGAAATCCGCCCCGTCGCTCGCGATTTCCATGAGGCTTTCAGAGGCCCTCTTTCAGGAGTCGTTCGAAGCCGGCCTCGTTCAGATGGCCACGACGCATCAGGTGCGTCCGGATCGAGATGACATCCGCTTCTCGGGCCGGTTCCTCATCCCTTTTCGCCGGCATCAGGATGCGGGTTTTCGATTGAGCGTGCTCGAATACGAGGCAGTTCGGCTCGACGCCCTCGCGTCCTTCGAATCCCAAGTCAAGGAGCAATTGTTGGAGCTGGCGATTGGCTGGTTGCATGGCGGCCGGATGATACAGTGATTCTGCCGGCACGAGCTAGGCCAATCGGCGTACAGGAAGCACTTGCGATCGTCGAATTCCAGGGCCCGCAATTCGAGCACTTCGGCCCCCTCGGAGGCCAAAGTGCTGGGACTGTTGTCGATGTAAGCTACATGTTCGCATCCAGTCACCCATTCGCGGGCACTTCAGTCGTCATCCTTGTCCGGAACGATGTTGCCCCCCGAATCATAGGTGATTGGACCTGTACCAGTTGGGCCGTTTCCGTCGGGGCCATAGTCAGTCCAAGCCTCATTACCACTGTCGCTGTCGCCATTGTCGTACGGATCGAAATCACACATCCTCAGGTCTCCTCGATATCTCCGGAACACTGAATGGACTGCGGCGGAGCCGGAGAATCTCGAACCGCTTTCACAAGTTGGTTGCATCCCACGGATCCGCAGTGCAGCAGCACGCGCCAAACGTGGGTGAGTCCCACTGGTCGCGTGCATCGGCAAGTGTTGTTTTCCCAGAGTTGGCTCGTCGCACATTCGGCCTCAAGACGGCTGGAGCTCAGAGCGGCGACAGAAAGCGAACTTCACCGCTGTCCTTGAAAAGAAGCATCTGTTCTCGACCGCATTGGGAACAGGCAAACGTTACAGGGCTGCCGATCGTCGTTGTGCTTGCCCTGTATTGATTTCCGCATCGCGGACAGGTCACGGTGATGGACATCCCTATATGCTGCTTGTGTTGAATCGCATCCGAGTGCTGATTCGTTCCTGAGCGAGGCGTCTTGTCACCAGCACCAAAGAGCCGACCAAACCAACTCATGGCGATTGTTCCTTTCGTTTCCAAAGGACCTATCGGAAAAGCCAAAACCCAATTCCGACTGTAATCGCAACGATCACAACAGCGGCTGCAGCGTAGCCGAGCTTCGCAGCCTTCGTACGTGGCAATTCCCGAATGGCTTGACTGATTTCACTGAGGCGCTCGGAGAACTCGATCTGCCGACGGTCCCAGTCTGGGGGATTGCCCAAACCGCGGTCCCATCCAGCCGCAACTTTGTCGTCGTAAGAACTCCATTTGCCCCGTCGCAGATTATCTGACCGGAACAGGCGGCTGAATTCTCGGTTTGTTTGTCCGGCTTGACCTCGCCCCGTACCCCGCCGGCTACCCCGCCCGTGTAGATTATCTCTGGAACCCCGCCTCTTGTTTTGGATTCTGGCGGGCGCTTGGGCGCATGAAGAGAGGAGCGAGACCGAAGTTAGCGGACGGATCTCGCTCCTCGTCAATATAACATTCAGCCATGAATATCGATCAGTCGGCCAGCCGAACTCTAAGCGAAATCGAGCGACACAACCGGTTGGTGCGCCGGCGGGCGGATCGCAAGCGTTACCGAAAGTTTTGCGCCCGTTGCGGCGCAGAGGACACTTTTTCGCCCCATGATCTCCGGCGGCGGGGCCTGAGAGTGATTTCCTGCCACGCGGTACTGTTGATGACGGTTTGGCTGGCCCGTTGGCGGTGTAAGCAGTGCCGTCACGTCTTCACCGATTACCCCGACTTTCGTACTTCCCTATACTGGAAAACGCGTTAGCGTCACAGTGCGAGCGTTGGACTATGGAGCACGCGGGATACGAAGGTTGCCGAAAGCAAACGCTCCAGAGGTGGTCGATTACAGTGACCGGAAGTGCCTTGTGCTTGGTGGCTGTGGCGTTACTTCGCATGCCCCGATCGCTGCTCGCAGTACCTTGTCCGAGACCTAAAGCCTGTCCCACGTATCGTTTAGGGTCCGGACACGTAATTGTCAGCCCGAATCGATCATCGTAGAACTCTAACAGGGGAGCTTGTCCCAGTCAGTGACGCTTTGCAGCCGTCATGAACCGCAAACATCGCCCAGTTTCATGACTCCGATACGGTCCGCCGATGGGGTGTGGACTTGCGGCAGGGCAGGGGGTATCCTGGTCATCTCGGACCGGTCAGTTACAGCGCGACGCCAAATGCGCGCGTTTTCGTGCGGGCCCCTCGGGTGATACGTAAACCTAGCCATGCCAAACAGCGATTTGCGGCCTCCAACGTCTGCAGTTGCAGCAGCGGGCCCCTGCGATCAGCAAGTCATCCCCGGTTACGAGGAATTGGTGACCATGCTTCTGGACATCACGTTCTCGTCGAATCCCGAGGAACTGAATGAGGTAGTGCGCGGCGATCTTTTCAGGAAGGTGGCCTCCGAACAACTCGGGTTTGAGACAGGAGTGCTCTATTTTGCGGACCCGCAAACTGAAACACTTGGTGCTTTCAGTACTGCGTTGAAGGCCGGGCTCGAGATGCCGCACTACGAAGTAGCACCCCCGGGGCAAGAGATAGGAACTGCGAACGCGCCGGATGAACACGGGACGTCACCAAATACTCCAGTCACCCGGTTCCATGTTTCGGAGCGACCTGCGGAAGAGCGACAGGCCATTGCGAGGGCCCGTTCAGAGATCATGACTTCTCTTGATGATCGCACGACTGCCGACATCTGCTACCGGATTCTCTCCGACGAGCGGCACCGACGATCCCGCCTGGAGGAAAGAATCAACTGGGTCTTGATTCCCCACGGTGAGCGGGCAGTCTTCTTCTTCGAATGGGCCCTACTGACCATTCTACATCGATACGACTGTACGACGCGCGAACATGCAGCGAGCCTCGTTCTTCAGCCGGGCTTCATCGAGGAATGTTGGAAATACATCTATGAAAACCCGAGCCGCCATCGCCGGCTGCTTGGTTCCGGGGAACGAGACTATCACGAGGCAATCGGCTGGCTGAAGAAGGTACTCGATCCTTCCTCGCGGGGCGAGTTTCAATACCTTTGGGCTCCGCGGGATGGCGAGCCACTTAACTGGTTTATTCGCGGGAGTGACGAACTGGTAGCACTGCTCGAGAATGCCTCTCCCGACGTCGACTTCAACGCTCTCAGAGAAGTTGGACGCCTGGTGGTCAAGTACGCGGAGCCAACGGCGGAATTCAACGTCGACAGCGTGGCCTTCTACCGGCGGAGCCGGCTGTCACCACTCATGGAGATGCTGTTGGGATCAGGCAACCTAGTGGCTTTTCTTCTGACGGCTCCCATGGAACCAAGCCTACAGAAGCATAGCTCCAGTGCCCACGCATTTCTTCTGGCCAGCTTTTACGAGGGACAACGCTGCATCCACTTTCCGGCCAAGCTGAAAACGCTATTCTATACCCTCGCCGTCCGGGATATAGTCCGATACTCACAGTATCGATTATCGGATGCGTACGAACGTGTCAAGCGAACCACGGCAATCGTGGATGCCATGCGGCAAGAGTTCTTTATGCACGAATTGAGTGGCCCGGTTGCATGGATGAACATCTATTCGCAACAGATTCTGAAGAAACTCCGAACGACCGGAAGTGGTGCCAGTGAAGAACTCAGACAATGCATCCTTACGAATGCGGAAAAGACCAACAGACAATACGAACGAGCCCGGCAAGCCGCCGATGCGATTCAGAGCATCACGAATTCTCTCGTCGGGAACATGGAGCTTGTAGATCTCTGTCAATGCGTGCGTGAACTGATCGTGACGATTGCGCGACAGTTGAAGTCGGACTTGGAGAACATTCGCATGGAACCGGATTACGAGCCAATACGCCCAGCCGTTCTTCTGATCAAGGAGACATTCCAAGTCATTCTCTATAACCTCATCCTTAACTCGGCAGAAGCAATTCGAGAAAGCGGTGGCCAACGCGAGGGCGTCATTCGTGTCTCGGTGTATGAATCCGAGGAGCGGCCGTGTGTCTGCGTCGCCGACAACGGTCCGGGAATCCCTGATGGGGTGCGAAGTAACCTGTTTCGGAAATTTGTGTCAACCAAGAGGAAGGTCTCTGAGGGCAAGAACCTCGGCCTCGGACTGTTCCTCTGCAAGAACCTAGCAGCGTTGCTGCAGGCGGAGATACGCGCCGACAATCAAGAACAGGGAGGAGCGCTCTTTGAACTTCGTTTCCAGAAACACTTAGGAAGGAGGTTGTGGAGCTAATGCGATACCCGAGCAACGTGTTACTTGTCGACGATGAGGAATACTACCACGATTTGTTTAAATCGGAATTCGAAGCGGACGACTGTTGTGTTCATTGTGCTCGCAATGAACTCGAGTGCATCGATGCTATCGTCGACGGGGAAATCGACTTCGTTGTACTGGATTTACGATTGGAGAATGGCAGTGGCCGGGACGTGTACATCAAGGCGATCCAGCCATATTCGCGTCTTGCAGTTGCCGTCTGGACCAGTCTGACCGAGAACAGCGAATTGGTTCGCTGGTTTTTGGAGCAGGAGGTTCCCGTGTTCTACAAGGGTCGCAACGATACTCTGGACAACCTGAAAACACTAATTAGACGCTATCGGTGCAAGGACATGGGCGATCTCCGGGCGCTCATCGTGGATGACGAGGACTTCAACCGGAAGCAGTATCGTGATTGCCTGTATGAGCTCGGGATAACGGAAATCGAGGAAGCGAGTTCTGTGGAAGTGGCCGAAGAATTGATCGACCAGCAGTTCCGAGATACTCCGTTCGACGTGTTTGTTCTAGATCTGTTCTTTGACACGGACCACGGGCCGGAGCCTCGGGGGCAAACACTTGCCGAGAGACTGACCACATTGAACTCCGGCGAAAAGGTGGTGGTGTTCCTCGTATCGACGCGCTGCCGGCCGACCTTTGCCGAGGCCGTACCGTCTGATGCGGTCCATGGTATCTTCATCGAGGACATTCTGAATCCCATTCACTTCAAGGAGGAGTTGGCCAAGGCTCGCAGGGCTCCCTTCTATGTCTACCCAACTGTTGCATAAATCGAGTGGTTCTGCAACGGGCTAGTTGAGGGGGTGGCGGGGTCAGAGGAGAGCTGATCGACGATTCGGGGCTTCGATAGCGCGTACGGGTAGCGTTGATAATCGTTA
>JAAYAY010000377.1 GCA_012719125.1 Planctomycetaceae bacterium
AGTTCAACGCCCGATCTATCCGGCTGACGGCCAAAACGTTCTCCCAACCGTATCGTTTCCGTTCCCCTACAGGCCTTCAACGCTACCTGAAGGACTGTCAGCCGGATAGATCGCAATTCGTTTTATCAAGAACTGAGTTATTGCAGTCTCTGGTTGGCTTCAGCTTGGCGACGACATGGGCCTGTACGAGTTTCTGCGCCACACGACCTGGGCAGGTCATTTGCTGGTCAACTCGGGCATGCGGTCCTCGTAGAGGACGGCGGAGTGGCTTTGTGCCTGCTTCCAGTGGCGGATCGGCATCGTCCATTGCTTCGATACCGCGTGAATCGCCATATACAGGATCTTCAAAGCGGACTGCTTGCTATGGTAGATCTTGCGGCTCCGCGTGAACTTGTGACTCACGATGGTGATCGATTCGATGGTGTCGGCCGAAGGAAAACTGGTCGCGAACACCAAATCCTTCGCGTCAAACCCACCCAATAGCGGGAAGATCGCAACGCGCACAGGGGAAGCACGAGTAACCAAGATCTTGGCAGGGATACACCCATTCACTTGGGGGATGCATACCTGGGCTTGGCGGTACCTCGGCTCCACTCGTTGCGTTCGCTCCTCGGCGGACGAGTGCACCGCCGAGGCCTGGAGTTGGTCACCCGGTACCTCCAGCCGGGGTTTCTTCCGCGGAGACGACAGGATCTCCCAAGTTCCTGGGGGACCCCCATTGTCCGTCTGCACGTGTTCTTACCGACGCCGGCAGGACTGCTTGCACCAGACCAATACAGTGCAGCGGCGTGGCCCCTGGACCCCGAGGTGCAAAGGCTCCCACATTTGGGTCTTTCGACGCCCAATAGCATGGCTTTCGGACTCGCTGTCTACGCCTCGCCGGGTTCGTTACCTCACCACGACGCAAGACTCGCTTCCGGTTGCTGGTCAGGCTCTACCGAATGGGCTTTTCACCCACAAGATTCCGCTGAGAGGTTTCAGATTTGCTTCCTACATCTCATCCTCCTCTCCCAAGCTTTGCTTGGCACAATCGGGGCGACCTGTGCAGGTTGGCCGGCGACAAAAACGCCAAAAGGGGGCCTTTGAAAATCAGTGATTTAACGAGCCGACAGGTACTGCGGTTGATCCAACGGTGGGCTACAGGGCACCCCCGTGGCAGATGACGAGGCTACGCGACTTTTCGCAGCGTAGACTGGGCGAAGCCGTCGGGCGATATTGAAATCTGCTCTGAAGGCGGCGTGCCTGGAAGCGCGTGGCTTGCCGGGTTGCCCTGAGGATCTCGCATGGGGATTCGACTGGTGGGCGTTTTGGAGCATCGCTCGATCTTGCCATGAAACAGATGCCATGCCCAGCCCAGCGTGCGGCGGTAGGTGTGGAGCAGCCCGTACATGCCGAATACCTGCACACCCGCATCGATCGCTATGGCGCGAGCTTTGCGATAGGCCCACCGCCGTGCCTTTTTCCAGTGAGAGTAGTGGCGAACTTCTTCGGGCGGTCGCGTTTCGGCATCCGCAAAGGGGATGGCCGACTTTGAACGAACGAGCGATGCGAGCATTCGAATGGGATTGAAGAAGTACGTGTACGCCACGAGCAGATTCAACTGCTTGCTCCAAGGTCGCGACAGCTTCGAGGCAATGACGTAATTCCCATCCGTAACGTACGGTTCGATTGGTATTCCATTCACTTTCTCGATTGCAAGTCCTGATGTGTACGTGTCCTCGTACCACTTCGAACCCGGTGATGGGGCGAGCATCAGCACCTGCGTGTACAGCGCTCCTGCTTTGCGTAGCCTTCGCAATTGGTTGAGCAGGCCATGATTGTTCTTCCAGGTCACCAAGGGTTGCGAGTCGTGGTGCATCATCATCGGGACGGGATAGATGCCGTTCTCTCGCAACAAGCGGAACGCTTTGAACGTCTTGTCTTCACTCTGCCCCTTGCTCACCAGAGACCCTGAGATATCTTCCACTCCCAGCCACAAGGCCCTCAGTCCAGACTCGCGCAGGACCGGTAGATGTTCCTGCATGCGAATGGTGTCATGGATCGTCGCTTCGGTGGCCCATCGGATTTTGCAGTACGGCCGTCTACCGGTTCTTGTTCTTCTCGCCAATGCCTCCGCAATATCGAGCGCGCGATTCGAATCGTTCAGGAAATTGTCGTCCGTGCCGAAGAAATAGGTGATACCATACCTATACGCGATCTGTTCCATCTCATCGGCTACACGCTCGCCGCTCTTTGCACGGCATTGCCGCTGGTTGTAGGCTGGGATAGGGCAGTATGAACACCCGAATTTACAGCCTGAGGTCAAGACGATGGACGAGGCGATGCAGTGCTTGCGGACGCGGTTCTCGGGTAGGGCGTGGGAGCCGAGTGTCGATTTGTCGCTGGGCGTCTCAAGAAGCTGATATCCAAGAATGGGATTGGGCAACTCGTCGAGGTCAGCCAACAGACGTTGGATTCCGGTATCCACCAGTTCTTCGATCGGACCGTCGGCGGTTTCGGAACGGCTGTAGACCAGCCCCGGTATTTCGTCCAATGCGTTGCTGTCACGCGCTCGGAGAAATGTCGACCGGAGAGATTCGTTGCCAGCTCGCATCGACAGCAGGACTTCCAACAGACTGAGCAGCACGTACTCCTCCCCCGTGACCGCCACATCGGCGCTCCAAGGTTTCTGGGGGTCGTCGCTGAAGACCTTCCACGGTTCATAAATAACGCGGGGGCCGCCAACAACAATCAAGGGTCGACGTTTGTCGTCGATTTGGCACGCATCCTGGATCATTCGGTCGCACTCGGCCGAGTGAAGGAGCATGGACGACACCATGAACAAGTCGGGAAATCGACCATCGAGGCGCATTTTCGAGGGTCGGAAGTTCTTGTTCCATTGCTGGAGCACGATGCGCGTCTTGGTGAGCCCGACATCCGCCATCGCTGAGCCAATAGCGCGCACGCCGGCGGGGACCATACGCAAATCGCTGCCAATAAACGGCAGAATTCTTGTGCGATGGTCGAATGCGCACGCGATGACGGTGGCCAAGTCATTTCCTGGTACTAGGTTTCGCAGCCGCATCCGTAAGCTAATCATCTCACCGGGATGTAGTTGCTCATCACCGCGCTGACGCGCAGGGAGTTCCATCTGCAAATTCTCCGCAAAGGAGAGCGATGTTATTGAGAGGCAGATTGGCATCTATCCATTGCCTGCTGACATGGATAGGAGGAATGCCGATGGCGGTCTGAAGCCAACTTACACAAGAATCCTGTCTGCCCCAATCTCAAATGTCTTCCTAATGGGCAAACTCGCGGTTATATCGTCAACAGATTCGCGGAAGACTGACCTTGGCAAGTTACGGCAGCTGGGTCAACCAGGAAGGTCACAGAGATGAAAGTCGAGCGGGGCGACTGCTATTGGGAGTGCTAATGTACTCATGTGGCCCATCGCCGAGTAGATCCGCTGGAAGCCGTAACCTACTCGGAGCAACGCGGCCGACGCGCCCGAGCGAGATGCAATTTGAGGTGGCTCCAGTTTGACAGACACTCCAAGTGCTTATTCCAGCCGTTATACTGGGGAGCAAAGGAGTGTGTCATGACAAGGAAATCGAGCCGGGGGAAGGGTCGTTCTGGGCGTCGTTTCTACG
>JAAYAY010000378.1 GCA_012719125.1 Planctomycetaceae bacterium
CAAGATTGCGAAAATCGTGAGGCGGACCTGATTTTATGCCAAAAATACTGCCAAGAACAGCTCTCGCAACAAAAAAGCCCTGTTTTCTCGGGGAAAACAGGGCTATCTTAGAGTACCCCCTAGGGGAGTCTGAATCTGAATTCGTAAGTGGCTATGCGACAACGACTTACGAAAACAGGCTTCGGCGAAATCCGACACAAAATCCGACAATCCGACACAAGTTTACCCTCCAACCGCCGAACCCCATCCCGATCTGTTGGGACCGACGCATCTTCAACTTGCTCACCTGTAGGATCGAACATCTTGGACGAGTCTCCGGCCTACGGGACACCACATGCACCGACCGTCGCCAACACCGGTTGGCCCCGATCCGCAACCCCGTGGAGTCCTGAATCATGTCAGCCGACAAACCTTTGATGACCCAGCTTGTCGAATTGCTTGGCTTGGCCGAGGCCATGGCCGATGATGAACCGGTCGTGGTGATCACTGTCCGGCCCGACCCAAACTGCTTTCACCCACACAACATCGCCTTGAAAAAGGCTCAGGCAGTCCGGCTCCTCAGAGACCTCGAAAGCTTGCTCAAAGTCCCGGCCATGTTCCTGGTGGCTTCCTTGGCCGTGGTTGCCTGTGGTTGCTCGGCACGGGTCGAAGTCGAGCGGGCAGGCGACACATCGGCCACGGGGACGGAAATCAGCAGCACCGAGTTCGGCCGGACGGCGGTCGAACTTGACTTTCAGCCCCGTTCACCACAGCCGGTTCCCCAACCGAAGCCACCACCGGTGAGGGTGACCCCGGAACCTCAGCCGACTGCGGTCACGAACAACATTGTGGTCATCAAGGGCGGCGACACGCACAACGAAACGCACATCCACGTCCACGACGCACCCCAGCGGTACGTCGAAGAAACGGTCGTGACTGGCCGGGAAGTCCAAGCCGAGTACCGGCCCGTTGACCCAAGATGCGAGCAGTTACGGAGGGAACACGAGGAGCGGGTCCGAACGTGGATGGCGTTTCCGTTGGGCGAATGATCAAGCGTAGCGGCACTTGGCACGATCCCAAACCGGACGCATTGGCCGCCCGCCAAGTCTCATTTCTCGTGAGTCTCAGGGCAAACACGCCGGGGCCACGTTCTTGATAACGTCCGCCAAGCCACCGGCCGCCAGGAATGCGGTATGATGACGCCACAGGAGAACCCACATGGACTACGCCCAACTCATCGACGACTACTTGGCCGGTCCCCAGAAGCTTCGTGCCGCCGTGGCCGGAATGACCGCCGAACAACTCGACGCCCGGCCCATCCCTGGCACGTGGTCCATCAAGGAGGTGGTGTGCCACGTTGCCGATTACGAACCGGTGTACGCCGACCGCATGAAGCGGGTGATCGCCGAGGACCAG
Organism: Planctomycetaceae bacterium; assembly: GCA_012719125.1. GTDB lineage: Bacteria > Planctomycetota > Planctomycetia > Pirellulales > Thermoguttaceae > JAAYAY01. Next base: position 1,396 of record JAAYAY010000378.1, read on the forward strand.
CCGACGCTGCTGGCCGGAAGCCCCGACGCCTTCGTGGCACGCCTTGCCTACAATCAACGTGACTTGGATGAGGAATTTGCCTTGATCGAGGTGGTCCGAAGCCAGATGGCTCGCATCCTCCGGTCTTTGAGCCCGGAGGACTTCCAACGGACGGGCATCCATTCGGTGAGAGGACCAGTGGCCTTGGAAAAGCTGCTCCAGCAGATCACGGATCACATCCCGCACCACATCAAATTCATTGACGAGAAGCGGGCGGCGTTGGCGTGATGCCAGCCGGGAGATGCCGTGGCTACCCGAAGCGACTTGGCAACTCGTCCCGATTGACTGTGGAAGGACGTTTATGAACGGTCCCGATCCGACAAACAAACACCCGATGGCTGGATTTCCGAGGGTGTGCTTCATCAAGAACACGATCTCCAACCCGAACATTATCGTCGGGGACTACACGTACTACGATGACCCCGACGACTCGGAGAACTTCGAGCGGAACGTCCTCTACCACTACCCGTTCATCGGTGACAAGCTCGTCATCGGGAAGTTCTGTGCGTTGGCCCAGGGCATCAAGTTCATCATGAACGGGGCTAACCACAAGCTGGCGGGCTTCTCGACGTATCCATTCAGTATCTTTGGGAGCGGCTGGGAAAAAGTGATGCCTCAGCCCGATGAACTCCCCTTCCGAGGCGACACCGTTGTCGGCAACGATGTCTGGATCGGCTACGAGTCGCTCGTCATGCCTGGCGTCCAAATCGGTCATGGAGCGATTGTGGCAGCGAGGTCGGTCGTCGTAGCGAACGTGAAGCCGTACACGGTTGTTGGCGGCAATCCGGCCACGCCGCTCAAGGAACGGTTCGCACCGGAGATCGTCCAGGAACTCCTCCAAATCGCATGGTGGGACTGGAGCATCGAGAAGGTCACCCGGAATCTGCGGCACATCGTCTCGGCAGATATCAAGGCCCTTTCCGGGGCGACGTAATGCCTGGAACGGCAATGAAGGCCGAACACGACACGATTTGGCCGCTCGTCTCCCTGGACTCGTTGGTCGGTTGAGGCTCACTTCGGCCCCGCCCACTTCGGCACCTTGACACCCGACGCCGAATCCTGGCCCGGTGCAAACGGCTTGAGGTCCAGCACCGGCGTTCCCTCGAAGGCGTCGATGGTCTCCACCTCCACCACGTTGTCCTTCACGGCCAGCACTTTGCACAGGCTCAGCCCAATCAGATTCGGCCGAACCGGGGCACGACAGGCGAACACGCCTGTCACTGGGTTGTTTGGGTCGCCCCGTGGGTGAACTTGGAGGATCGACCGTTGCTGCGGCGTGTCGTTCTTGTCGAACCACCAAATCACTTGCACATGCGACCATTGCTCCAGTCCGAGTAGGCCGTCCAGGTATTTCTTGTCCAGGACGATCAACATGCGGTCGTCGGCCTTCTTGATGTGGCCGATGGGGTGGACCTTGAACTCGGTGGCGGCGGGATGCTCGGCGTCGTCTGCTGCCACGGCGTTGCCGAGCGGGATTGCAGCGGCCAGGACAAAGGCGATTGCGAAACGAGTCATGGTTGGCTCCAGTTGGCTGACTGTGATTGGGACGGATTGCAGGGTGCATTGTACAGCGACCGCCCAATCAAAAGCCACTTGGGCCAGCGAACCATCTCGCCGTCGATGGTGTCTACAAGCTCATGGACGCCACCCACATCAAAACCAAGTTCGAGAAACTGGGAGCCAGGGCCACAATCCGCCCGCTGGTGCGGAATCCTTGGCGACCTGCTGCTGGTCCGGTTGTGATCGACATCGGCCACGACCGGCACGGCGAATTCTTCGACATCCAGGCCGCCGATGACGCCGATGTCGAAGTGCTGGACGTGCAGCCCAGGGACCGCCACTTGCTGCTGATGGTTCGCCGGGCTGCCGAACGCCCCCACCAGCCCGACATCAAGGACAAGTTGCTCTGCGGCCACGACGAGCGACACTGGTTCGTTGCCGGGATTCCCGAAAAAGCACCCGTCAGCACCGTCGTGACCGCCAAGGAAGCGTTGAAGCCCGATCTCGTGCGGAGCCGTGAACAGGGAAAGAGGGGCAAGCGGTCGAAACGGCTGCGTCGGAAGACCGACGTGTTCATTCGCCAAGGCGAGTGGTTTTTCATCCCGGCCCCCGGCATTCGTGTCAATGAGAAGCTGATCCTGCCTCACGAGCCGATCCGTCGTGGCGGCGGCAAGCCGCACATGTGCGAGCAGTTGTATCGGGACGGCGGCACCACGGTCTACGTGTGCAGCCGCCATCCCAACGGGCTGACGGGGGACGAGTACCGGAAGTTGCTCAAGGAGGACCCGGCCGCTGCCAAGTGGGGCTGGCGGACGATGGCACGTAACCCGGTGGTCTACGTCCGAGGCAAGATCACTCACCCCGACCACGCCACCATCCGGCTGGACGGCTGGCATCGGGTCGAAATGAACACGGAGAACCGTTCCAGGGCGATGGCGTCCGTGGCGTTTCTCGATTGAAGCAGGTGGGAGTCCGGTGGGACAGCACCCCACCGCCCTGCACGGGGCGGCGGGGTGTTTTGCATTCTTGACCGGCACCGCACGTTCCTGGTACGGTGCGTCACATGAACCTGATTCTGAAAGCCGCAGCCTTTGCACGCCAAGCCCACGACGGCCAGCGGCGAAGATACAACGACCGACCGTACATCCAGCATCCGGCCCGTGTTGCTGGGCGAGTGGCGGCACGTCCGCAGGCCACGGAGGTCATGGTGGCGGCTGCGTTCCTGCATGATGTGGTGGAAGACACGCCGCACACGTTGGACGAGATCTTGGCAGAATTCGGCCCTGAAGTGGCTCGGCTGGTGGAGGAACTGACAAATCCGTCCAAGGGCAGCAAAGCACCGAGGCGTGAACGAGAGCAGGTTGATCGTGACCATCTGGCAGTCGTCAGCGTGGAGGCCAAGGTCATCAAGTTGCTGGACCGCATCGACAACCTCCAGGAAATGGGGGACGCCCCCAGCAACTTTCGCAGGAAGTATTGCGAGGAATCTCGGCTTCTGGCCGACGTGATCGGTGACGCCGATCCAGAGTTGAAGGCGGAACTGTTGGACTGTGTTCAGAAGTTGGAAGCGGTATCCGAGTGATGGAAGCCGTGATCTTCATCGGCCTGCAAGCGGCCGGGAAATCGACGTTCTACGTCCAACGGTTCTTCCGCACCCACGTCCGCATCAACATGGACATGCTGAGGACCAAGCATCGGGAACGGCTTTTGCTGGACGCTTGTCTCGCCGGGAAGCAGTCGTTCGTCATCGACAAGGTGAATGCCGCTGCGGCCGACAGGGCGACGTACATCCACCTTGCCAAGGCGGCTGGATTCCACGTCGTGGGCTACTACTTCCAGTCGAACCGGGACGCCTGTCTGGCCCGCAATGCAGCCCGAACAGAAGCGGAGCGGGTGCCGGACGTAGCCATCTTGGGAGCCTCCCGGCGGCTGCAACGACCGTCACGGGCTGAGGGCTTCGACCAGTTGTACTACGTGCGGATGACCACAGGCGACTTCGTGGTCGAGGAGTGGCGAGATGAAGTTTGATGACCTGGATGCCAGGATGCGTGCCTTCGAAACGGCCCTGGACTTCTGTGTGCTGCCGGACATGTACATGGTGGCCCGGTTGGATGGCCGCAGTTTCACCCGGCTGACGAAGGAAAAGCAGAACTTCGAGGCCCCCTTCGACGAACGATTTCGTGACCTGATGGTTGCCACGACCGAACACCTGATGGACTGCGGATTCAGGACGCTCTACGGCTGCACCCAGAGCGACGAAATTTCCCTGCTGTTCCACCGGGACGAGCAGCAGTTCCAACGCAAGCTGCGTAAACTCAACTCGGTGCTGGCAGGCGAGGCCAGTGCCAAATTCTCGCTGTTGTTGGGAGACGTGGCGTGTTTCGACTGCCGGATCTCGCAGCTTCCCAACGTCGAGTTGGTCTGCGATTACTTCCGCTGGCGTAGTGCCGATGCAGCCCGCAACGCCCTGAACGGACACTGCTACTGGTTGTTTCGCAAGCAGGGCCTTACTGAGAAGGCGGCGACGGAACAACTGCTGGGCATGTCATCGTCCGCCAAGAACGAATTGCTCTTCGGCCACGGCATCAATTTCAACGAATTGCCGAACTGGCATAAGCGGGGCGTGGGTCTGTACTGGGAGCAGTTCGACAAGATCGGCACCAATCCGGTCACCGGCCAGTCGGTGGTTGGTCAAAGGCGTCGGCTGAAACGGGATTTCGACCTGCCGATGAAGGACGACTACGGACGGTTCATTGCTGATCTGATTTGCGGCGGAGGTATCGGCCGCAACTCGAATTGAAGCGGCATTTGCGGCCGAAACATCGATTGCCGAGTCAATCCCCTCGTGCCATCAGCCAGAGGCCGATCTGCGTCTTTGGCACCAAGCTCTTGGCTGCCACCCTGAACCCAAATCGCTCGTAGAACGTCACGTTGTCGCCGTTCATCGTGTCAAGACAGCACGGCAGCCCTTCCCTGTCGAACCGGGCGAGCATGGGATTCACGAGGGCCGTGGCGTATCCCCGTCCTTGATGGCCTGGATCGACGCCGAGCAACTGCAAGTACCAGTGGCGAAACGGCGTGTGTTCCCGACGCAGGCGGTCCAGGTGTTGATGATAAGCAAGGAAACGCAGAAAGAAGCTTGGTCCAGCGGTCAAGGGCAGCGTGAACAGGCACGCTCGGAGTAGTTTTGCCAGAGAACCTTGGGCGGCTTCGGGCGGAAGCCAGATCGCCACGCCCTCCAATCTTTCTGAGATCGCCAGGACTTCGCCACAGTGGATGCCGTACCGGAGAAGGCACTGAAAACTCCGGGCCGAAAGGCTGGGCCGCTTGGCAGCATCGGGGAGCAAATGGCACGTCATCGGATCGTTGTGGAACGACCGGGCAAGCATCTCGCTGGCCACCGGGATGCTTGCTCTCGTGAGGGGGATCAGTTCGGTGCTGCTGCTCATGGTCGTGCCTTCGTTGTGCCACAGCCTACGTCGATTCCGTCTGGCTCCGTGCTGCCTCCGGTGCCTCCACGGCTTTGCCGTCCGCACCCTTGATTTTTCCACGTCGGACCAACCGTGTCACCAGCCCGCCGATGTAGAAAACGTCGAGAGGAAAACAACAACGGACTGCCCAAGACCACGAAAGGAATCCGCCGTGCCAAAGTTTTACGTCGAATCCGGCCCCATCCATTTGATCCTTGACGCCGCCACCGCCGAAGAAGCTGCCGTCAAAGCGTTCCAGTGGACCTGCGACAAGCAAGCCGAAATCCAGGCCGTGTCCCCGCTGGACCACATGCTGGAAGCCGAAGAGCGGGGCTGGCAACTGTGGGACGAAATTGCCGTCAACGAGCAGGGCTTCGGGCGTTGGGACGGCGAGTCGTTCAACACGTTCGACATCGTGGAGGCGTGGTTGCGTTGCCCGTTACCGGTGGCGTGAAACCGGTCACTCGTCACCCTGGTGGTTGACTTGCAGGCGGTTTGTCGCCTCGATAACATCGAAGCGTCCGTCCTGCACGAGTAGCCAGTCGGCCTTGTGTCGGAAACGGCAACCAGGGGAAGGACCTTTTTTCGCAGGCCCTCGACACGGAAAGTCTGATGAATTCCAAGCTGTTTGACACGAGTTGCCTTGGTGTCGTCGTTCTCAAGAACAGGTTTGTTCGCTCGGCCACTTGGGAAGGCATGGCCTGTGACGATGGCTCCTGCACTCCCGACCTTGTTGACGTGATCAGCGAACTGGCGAAAGGCGAGGTCGGCCTGATCGTTTCCAGCCACACCTTCGTCAGCCCCGAAGGGCAGGCTGGTCTACGGCAGCTTGCGATCTACGATGACCGGTTCATTCCTGGATTGAGCGAAATGGCGAAGGCTGCCCACGACGGTGGCAGCAGGATCGTGCTGCAACTTGCCCATGCAGGCGTTCAGGCGGATACGTCGCTGACGAAGCTGCAAGCAGTCGGCCCCTCAAGCCTGTCGGGCACAAGTGGCCCGATTGGTCGAGCGATGACGCCGGACGAAATCGAACGGACGACGGAGGCGTTTGTGGCCGCTGCCCGAAGGACGCAGGCTGCGGGTTTTGACGGCGTGCAGATCCATGCGGCCCACGGCTATCTGCTTTCGCAGTTCCTTTCGCCGTATTTCAATCGACGGACAGACGACTTCGGCGGCAACCTCGAAAACCGGTCACGGGTACTCTTGAACATCCTCGAACGCACAAAGGCCGCTTGCGGCAGGACCTTCCCTGTGCTGATCAAGCTGAACTCAGAAGATTTCATCGACGGCGGCCTGACGGTCGAAGAAATGCTCCAGATTGCGGGAATGCTCGAACAGTCGGGAATTGACGGCATCGAGATGAGCGGCGGGAGTATGGACGCCGCCAGCAAGTTCAAGCCGGTCAGGCGGGGCGGATTGCCCACCGAGGATCGAGAGGTCTACTACCGGGAAGCCGCCAAGCGGTTCCAGGCGACCATCGGCGTGCCGCTGATCCTCGTCGGCGGGATTCGGTCCTACACGGTCGCCGAGAAGCTGATCGAGGAGGGCATTGCTGATTACATCTCGTTGAGTCGCCCCTTCATCCGGGAACCGAATCTGGTCGCTCGCTGGAAGAGCGGTGACACCGAAAAATCGGCTTGCGGCTCCTGTAACATGTGCTTTGTGCCCATCGTCAAAGGCGAAGGGATGTACTGCGTTGCAGAAAGGCGGCAGCGGGAAAAGGAAAAATCGCTGTAGACCTGTCGGCACTCTCCGAGGATGCGAAACGATGACAGAGACAGTTGAGGCTGTCCTTATACCACGCCACGCATCTGCAAGTGCGTTAGATCATCGGGAGTAAGCCGCTGCTTGTCCTGCTGCGTCAGGTGGGCAGTGCCACGCAACGCCAGCAAGAATAGGTAGTCGGGCGGCAGGCTTTGCTTGTCTTCAGCCGTCAGCTTGATGGTCCCTCGCACCGCCAAGATAAAGAGATGGTCGGGCGACAGCCGCTTCCGTTCCTTCGGCAGCAACTCGACCAGTCCTCGGAGGGCCAACACGAACAGATGGTCGGCGTCAAGCGATTTCCGATCAGCGTCCGCCAACGCTGCCCCACGAAGGGCCTGTATAAAAGCCATGTCTGCTTGCATCAGAATTGATCCTCCACGTCGTTGAGACCACCCCCGTCTGAGCGAGAACCATCCAGTGCTGGACAGCTTATCCCAGATCGTCCCGTCCAGCCAGTATGGTCGCCAACGCCTGCATTCCGCTGGTCGTCTTCGTGCGACAATTGGTTCTCGTTGATGTCGAGCGGCTTGAGTTCTCGGCCGCCGGGACGGCGAGTCGTTCAACACGTTCGACATCGTGGAGGCGTGGTTGCGTTGCACATTGCCGGTGGCCTGAAACCGGTCAGCCCTCCGGCTTCACCGGCCTTGCCCGTTCATCGTCGATGCTCATCGGCGGCGTGCCGAAGATCACGAACTCCAGTTGTTGTCCCGGCTCAGCCTCCAACGAATGCAGCACTCCGGCCGGGATCACGGCCACGCTGCCGGGCCGCAAGGGATGCGTGTCCTGGCCCAAAGTGATCGTGCCGGTGCCTGCCAGCACGTAGTACACCTCGTCGTAGCCGGTATGCAGATGTGGCGTCCCCTTCGTGATCCTGACCACATGGACATTCGCCACGCCACCGGCACCGCCGGTCACGATCCGCTGGACATGGCCGAACGGGCAGTCGATGGGCGGCGACTCGTCACAGTGGTGGACGAGGGGCTGCCGGTAGCGGAACCAGTGTTCGTCACCCAACACCACCGAAGTCTCCACCTGCCGCTCCGGGATCGACCAATACTTCTTCAACAGCCGGTTCTTCTCTTCCGGCGTAACCAGCCGAAACCCATGCTTCTCGTAGAAACGTACTGCCCAGGTGGCAGCGGCCCAGGTGCCAATCAACACCGGGCGGGCCGTCAGCGTCCGAAGTTCTGCCAACAGCTTCCCGCCGATTCCCTGGCTGCGATTTGTTGTTCGCACGTAGGCGTGACGGATCAAGGTCACGTCCTGCACATCCTGGATGCCCATCACGCCGAGCAGTTCCCCGCCGTCTTGACAGCCCCAGAAGCGGACCCCATTTTCGATCTCGTGGCGTAGTTCATCCTGTGACATATAGGGATCATGCCAGCGGTCAGCGGGGATGACGCCACGGTAGGCTTCGGCCCCGTCGTTGATGATGGCGTGGATCGACTCGAAATCGGTGTCGCTACAAGGACGGATCATTTTTCCGTGGCCTCCACGCAGCCGAGTTTCTGCTCTTCGATTTGCACTGCGGTCATGGTACGCTGTTCAGGTTGCCGCAAGAAGGCCGAATGGCAGGGAGGTGCGATATGCTCTGCAAATGCGTGGTGGCGTGGGGCCTGACCGTCGCCGTCTTGGGCGGCTTGTTGGGGCCAGCTTTAGCCGAAGACCCCAAGACGTTGGCTCCGACTGCCATCGAACTGAAGTCGGAACCGTGCGGCGGCGGCTGGACACGGTGGGATTCCATCGGAGACGTGGAAGGGGTGGTGGCCCACCGAGAGCGGATAACGGCGATGACGGCTAATGGCAACGATCTCTGGGTCGGCACCAGCTACGGCAGGCTGCTGACCCGGCAGGGAGACAAATGGACCTTGCAGGGCCGACTGGATGGCATCCAAATCACCGGGATCGCTGTGGAAAATGCAGGCAAAGTCTGGCTCAGCACAAGCGACGGGATTCGACGGCTGGACCGGGAGGCTGACCAGCCGTGGCGAATCAACGAGTTTCGGGACTACTACGAGGGCCATCCGAGCTTCGTCAGCGGAGGGTACATCCCTGGTGAGGATGCGGTTCGACTTTGGGGTTACGTCGATGACATCTACGTTCCGCCCGGCGAGACAGCCTATTCGCCGTTGGTGATCTCGACGGAACACGGCCTTTTTTCCTGGGGCGGTTACGGTCGTGTCTGGCACCACTACCTGCCGCACTACTGGGGAGCGAATTCAGCTTGGTTGGACACAAGGGAACTCGTGCCACATCGCCGACCGACCTGCATCGCCGAGGACGGCGACGGCAATCTCTGGATCGGAACGGAATGGGACGGTCTGGTCCGCCTGAATGCTCACGCCCGCAAGTACCACAACCGGGAACCTGAGAAGAACAAGAAGGACGGCACGGAGTTCAGCTTCATCGGCCCGAAAGAAATCGGCTGCGAGTTTGACCGGGTGGCCGACCTCGCTGCGGCGGACAAAGGTATCTGGGCAGTCCTGACTTCTCGTGAACACGGCACGGCGTTGGCTCGATTCGACGGGCAAAGCTGGGGCACGCATCCCGTTGATGGCCCTGCACGATGCGTTGCTGAGGTGGAGCCAGGTGTCGTCTTGATCGGTGTGGACGGTACGGAGTGGGGTCGTTATCACGGACTTCGGAAAGTGACTTGGGCCTCGAAGAAGATCGAACGGCCGGTCGGTCCCGAAGGCGTGATCCACAAGATCGTCCGGCTCACGGATGGCCGAGTTCTTGCGGCGTCTTGGTGGAGTCTCTTTGAGTCGGATTCCACCGTCAAGAAGGCTCCGGCAGAATGATCGTCAAGGCGGTCTTGAGGCGAACCCTGAAGACCAAAGCCGTGTCTCCTGTGGGGATTCCCTTGGCCAATTGCGGTTTGCCTGCCGGGGACATTCGACATGCCACCGTCCAGCCGAGAGCAAAAGGGGCGTTCTGATGGGTGCGTCACATGGCGATTTCATCAAGTACCCAAGGACGCCCCATCTGTTTGGCTCCAAGGGGACCGACGACGACAAGCACCTCGGTGAGGCCGAGTCCAACCAGTTCATCGCCGATGACTCGCTGATCGTCGAGGAGAAGATCGACGGCACGAACGTCGGCATTCACTTTTCGGACGAAGGCGAACTGGTCCTGCAATGCCGGGGCCACCTCATCACGGAAGGGATGCACCCGCAGTACGATCTGTTCAAGCAGTGGGCGACGGTCAAGCGGTACGTCCTGGAACAGCGGCTCGAAAACCGCTTCCTGCTGTTCGGGGAATGGGTCTACGCACGGCACTCGGTCCACTACCGGCAACTGACCCACTACTTCTTCGAGTTCGACATCTACGACAAGGAAATCGAGGCATTCCTGGATCTTGAGCGGCGGGTCGATCTATTGGCAGGAGCCGGGATCGAGACCGTGCCCGTCCTTCACTCCGGGGCGTTGAAGCGATCCGAACTCGAAGCCTTGATCGGGCCGTCGAAGTTCGACAGCCAGTTCGAGAATCCGCTGACGCATCGGGCTGACAACCTGATGGAAGGATTGTACCTGCGAACGGAGGCAGACGGTATCGTCACAGGCCGGGCCAAATTTGTGCGATCCGAGTTCGTGGAGAAGATCAAGCAAAGCACGCATTGGCAGCACCAAGCCATGGTGCCGAATCAGCTTGCTTCCGGCGTGGATATCTGGTCATGAACTGGCAAGAACTCAAACAGGCATCCATCCAAGACATCCTGGCCTGGGCAGAACCCCAGCCGTGGTGTCGGGCGATGGCGGACTGTGCCCAGGATGCCGAGTGGCATTCGGAGGGCGATGTCTGGACGCACACGAAGATGGTGTGCCAGCAACTTGCCGAACTTGAGGCGTGGCCGACGTTGACTTCGGACGAGCAAGCCGTGCTGGTCTTCACCGCACTGTTTCACGACGCCGCCAAGCCACTGACCTCGGAGGCCGATCCCGAAACCGGACGGATCACCTCGCCGAAGCACGCCGTCAAGGGCGAACACCTGACCCGTGGAGTCCTGCGAGACCTGGGCTGTGACTTGGCGACACGTGAGCAAATCGCCCGCTTGGTCCGGTATCACGGGCGGCCAGCGTTCCTGCTGGAACGGACGGAACCGACTCATGAAGTGGTCCGGCTGTCATGGCTGGTCAACAATCGGCTTCTGTACCTGTTTGCCCTGGCCGACACCCGTGGCCGAGACACGGATTCCATGACTCGGCCCGAAGAGAACCTCCACTACTGGAAGTTGCTGGCCGAAGAAAGCGGCTGCTACGATCAGCCCTACCCGTTCGCCAATGACCACGCCCGGTTCTTGTTCTTCCGACAGCGGGAGCCGAACCTGCACTACATTCCGCACGAAGCCTTTGCCTGCCGGGTGACCGTGCTGTCCGGCTTGCCCGGCAGCGGCAAGGACACGTGGCTGGCCCGAAACCGAAGCGACTTGCCGGTTGTGTCACTGGATGACATCCGTGGCGAACTGGAAGTCGAGCCAACGGACGATCAAGGCACCGTGGTGCAGTTGGCCCGTGAACGATGCCGGGAATTCCTGCGGGCCGGGAGGTCGTTCGCCTTCAACGCTACGAACATCTTGAAACAGACCCGCCGACGGTGGATCGACCTGTTTGTTGACTACAACGCCCGCATCGAACTGGTCTACATGGAACCGCCGTTTGACCGGTTGCTGCGTCAGAACAAGAACCGGAAGAATCCTGTCCCGGAGCAGGTCGTGCGGAAGCTGGCAGCCAAGTGCGAACCGCCGACATGGACCGAATGTCACGGATTGACGCTGGTTGATGGGGAGGCCAAATGAGCGACGACAAGCGGATCAAGCAGGTCATCGTCATGCGTCACGACTTGAAAATGCGTCGTGGCAAGCAGATCGCTCAGGGTGCCCACGCCTCCATGTCGTTCCTTTGCCGTCGCCTGCAGGAGGCGGGTTTGGTGACGCTCGACGACCTGACCGAAACCCAACGAGCCTGGCTCACCGGGGCGTTCGCCAAGGTCTGCTGCCGGGTGGACAGCGAAGAGGAACTGATGCAGATTTACGACAAAGCATTGGAGGCCGGACTGGAAGTGCATCTGATCACGGACAGCGGCCGGACGGAATTCCACGGCCAGCCGACTCGGACCTGCCTTGCCATCGGCCCCGACGAGGCCGACAAGATCGATGCGATTACGGGCCACCTTCAACTACTGTAGACGGTGGGCAACATGCGACGGAAGCTCCCAACGCCGGTGAAACTCGTCGTCCTGCTCACCCTGATGCCGATCTGCGGCGTCGTGGCGGTGATCTTGGTCGTTTTCTTGCTGATGGGGATCGGCCTTTGGCTTGAAGACAACTACGAGCTTTTGTCCAGCGGCTCCAAGGGCACGTTGATCGTGGCAGCGACGTTTGGAGTTGGAGCGTTGGCTCCCGTGCTGCTGCTCTGGCGATGGCTGGGCGACGAGTAGTCCGAATCTCCGTCGTCAGCGACTTGCCATTCCACCTTCGGCGTGGGTCTTCTTGGTGCCGAGGATCTGGATTTCGCACTCATCGGTGGCCGAAATTGTGCTTTGACCTGAATGCTGCCTCAACTCGCCGTGCCACCCCGCCTGATTTCGTTGATCTTTGCTGCGACATCCTTCCACGTTTGCCGCCTTATTCCGACCCGGTAGACCTGTTGGCTGGCTTCCTTCCCGTGACTGTCAAGCCCGACCACTCGCAGGTAAGCTCCTCGCCGAAACGATCTCCTTGGTGCTTCAGCAGATCGAACGCCGGAAATCGTGAATTCCCAGCTACCTGTCCTTTGCAGGGCCGTGATGTCCAACGACTTTGCGATCCGTTCGATCATTGCTGCTTCAGAGTAAAGGCCGATTTGTTCGCCTCTGCCAGAAGAAAGGAAGAACACCCGACGATTCGTCACCACCAATTTCCCGATCACCGGCGAACGAAGGCGGAAAAGACGGTCTCGTCCACTGAATGATCGTGCAGCGATTTGGACGAGAATTGTCTCGCCGTCCTCCAGCGTTGCTTCAAGGGAGCGGTCCTGGACACCCAGGTGCTTGGGTGATTCGTAGGGGTTTTCGTCCATGTGGAAAAGCCCAAAATCGTGTCACATGGCCCCGCCTCACTACTCGGCACAGTGTTCATGGTGCCACGTGGAAAAACCGTTGTCCAGACTCGGACGCCCACAATCGTCCGGCGATTCTCTTCGGCGGACTCGATTTGTCGGGTATTTCGCCGTGACCCAGCCGGGCGGTGGGACCGGCATCCTCGTCTTGGATTCCATCGGGGACGTGCCGGACGCTAAACAGAAAGAGCCGCCACAGCCCGTTGATCGGCCCGTAGCGGCTTTGAACGAAGTCAACGAACGATCCTACCCCGCAACCACCACGCTCACATGCACCGGGGCATCGTGCAGCGTCAATGCCGAAGCGTGGACCATTTCACCCTGATTTGCCCGGTACTCTTCACCTTCGCCAACCGGCTCGGCCTGCTGCCACGGCAATGCGTTGGCCGTACCCAGCAGCCGCTCCACGTCGGCCGTTTCAGCCTGACCTTGCTCGGCTTCGGCCTCCAGGGCGTCCAGCACGTACCCGGTCAGCAACCGATCCCAGACCTTCCGGCACGTAGTCACCTTGTCGAACAGGTCCACCGCCACGATCTTCTTGCCCACCGCCACGGCCATCCCTGACGCCCCGTCTACGTACCCCATCTTTTCCTTGAACTCGGTCATCTTGCCTTCATACGCCTGGAAGGTGTCGGACATCGCACCGCTGGGGGAAGAAGCTCCCAATGCCGACTGCTGGCGGGCCACTTCCTGCCAAACAGCACCCTGGTCCGACCGGTGCCCACGATGGGCCGTGACCGACTTGCTGACGGACATTTTCAGGAAGTAACGGAGTTTCGACGACGAATGGCTGCCGCTGGAGCCAAACAGTCGGGACCGGTATCGCCACCGGCCCTGCTCGACGCAACTCACCGGGATCTTGATCTTGCTGTGGGCGGCGATCAGGACCGACGTGTTCAACACCCGGTTCTGCTTGGCCCCGACCAGTTCTTCGCCCTCGATGAACAGCACCCGCACGTCGCCCTTGTTTTCGACGAGCAGATCCGGCACGGACCCGGCCTCGGAGACCTCCTGGACGGTCACGGCCCCCGACCCGATCCCTTCGTCCGCAAGTGCGTATTCAACCGGCGTCATGCAGCCGTCGAACAACGGAAACACGGACAAGGTTTGGTAGCGGAGGGGTTCACCAACCTTGACATGGGGGAATCCAACGGACATGGCCTGACCTCCTGCGGGAAGGGACTGTGCCTAACAAAGTAAAGACACGGCTGGAGGCAAACGGTTCACCTGCAAACGACCGGCGTCCATCCTGTCGTCTGCTTGGTTCGTCTGTTTGCCTTGTCTGGTCGTCCTGATCGCTGGACCGGGGGCGGCGATTTCCGCTGGGCCGAAAAGGGTCTGTCGAGCGTCCAACACATGCTGAATTCCGTGCTGCGGTGGGCATGTCACCGCCAAGGCCCAGGTAAACAGGCGGTGGGCCTCGATTAGCAAATTGACTCAGCTTGCAAGCGGCTTGCCGCTTGGCTAACATCGAAGCTTCCGCCCTGCACGAGCAGGGGGACGTATCAACAACGCAGGAGAAACACCGAACTGGTCCGCCGGGACCACGATTACAACTCGACGACTTGCGAAAGTCAGTTCTGCTTCCCTCGAAACCACCACCTTGGACCTTCGGGTCCACGAGTACAAGAAGCGGCACTGGTCTGTCGCCCCCGCCCTGGGGGCGTCGGCCATGTGCTTTTCTTGTACGCCCCGTGGTGGGGGCCGAGGGAGGAGCCGTGGTGCGGACGCTCCCTTTTTTGTTGCACCCACTGCGGCTGCTCCCACCAAGCGGCTCGATTTTCGTGAGCCGGTTTGTGTCTGGATTTCGCTAATACCGTCAGCGGGCTGATGGCGACCGAGGCGGTCAACGCAGCAAAAGGTGTCCCATGATCCGACTTTCAGCGTTCTTCGTAGTAGCTCTGTTGGCATCGGCCAGCTTCGCCCAGACCGTCACCGTCGAGGTAAGCATCGAGCAGGTGAAAGCCGAGTCCCGTGGCATCACCGTTTCCTACCCCGTAGGTGCCGAGAAGAAAACAACGACGCTGGACGTTAGCCGAAGGGCCGAAATCACGCTGAACGGGACAACCGTGCAACTGGAATCCATTCGACCGGGCCAGAAGGCGACGGTAGAGTTCCACAAGGAACTGCAAGTCGTCACCAAAATCACGGCCAACGGTCAGACGCTCGGCAGGCCGAAGCTGGTCGAACTCACTGAACTCAGCGGGATGTACCCATCGTTGACGGAGGACGGCTTGACCGTGGTTTGGGAAGACAAGGCGACGATTTGGACTGCTCACCGAGCGGATTCCGATTCGTACTTCACCGACAAGAAGAAGCTCTTTGATGGGCGACATCCGGCCTTGTCTTCGGACGGCCTCGAAATCGTGTTCCTGATGTCGCCCCGTGGTACGGAACCGCCCACTTTGCACTCGGCAACCCGTGACACCATCGACAGCCCCTTCAAGCGGGCCGAAGAAATCGTGGCCCTTCGCAAGCAGTCAAACCCGAAGAACCCGTTCCTGTCTGCGGACGGACTGGCCCTTTACTTCAACCGTGGCACCGACAACAGCAACATCGAAATCGTGGTCTCGGCGAGGCGGACTCGGCAAGACGCCTGGGGCACACCGGAACGACTCGCCATAAGCAGCGATTCCATCCAAGGCATCTTGACGTTCCCATGCCTCACGCCGGATGGCCTGACCATGTTCTGCACGAACGAGGGTACACCCAATCTGAAAGGTGGACGGCTGATGGTGTGGACCAGGGCCAGTGCCTCCGAGCCTTTTGGGAACCCAAAGTACGTTCAGCTTGAGGGCGTGCCGCCGCTGGTCGGAAGATCACCACGGTACGTGCCAGCAACGAACGAACTGTTCCTTACCGGTTCGGCAATGACAGTCGTCGTGGTGAAAAATTTCACCCTTGCCAAACCAGCCGACTAGCCCCAGGTGTCCGGTCATCACCGCACGTCCTGGATTGAAGACACCGGCCGAGGTCACCAGCCCAAAACGAGCCCCGCTTTAGTTGAAGGAACCACAATGATCCGCAGATTTTTTGCACTGTCCTCGTTGGCAACTCTGGCGTGCCTCTTGACCGCCCACGCTTTCGCCGCCGATGTGGCTTCGGTTCAATGCACCATCAAGTCAGTCGATCCGCTCACTCGCTCAGTCACGGTCGCCTACACGGTCGGGACTGCCGAGAAGTCGATCACGCTGGATGTCAGCAGGAAAGCCGAGATCACCTTGAACGGGGAGAAGGCGGATTTGGGGGCATTGGGACCGGGCATGAAGGCGACCGTCGAATACGATAGGGCATTGGAGATCGTCACGAAAATCCAATCCACGGGGAGCAGGTTGATGATGGGCCAAATGGTCTACCGGCTCACCCTTTCCCTCTCGGAATTTGGGGACGGCAAGTTCCGAATTGAGAAAACGTCGTACCCGGCAGTTGACGATTTCGCAGGCGAGGCTTTCACGTTGTCTCGTCTGCCACGTACAAAAGCAACAAAGGGCCAGGATGGAGTGGTTCGACTTGTTCACGATTTCTCTGATCCAGACGACCTGAGTGTGTTGGCATTGCAGGTGAAGAACGTGAGTCTTCAGCGGGATACGAAAGTTGCTGTGTTCACGCCTAGATCGGAGCCCAATGACCCGCAAGGGCCTCGTCGTGCCACGTTCCCTTATTCTAAACGCCTTCGCCCGCCTCTCAGCGTAATAGCCGATGTAGTTGAATATGGAGGCGGACAGTTTGGCTTTCAGGTGTTTCATCATACGGTCGGGGGGCTGCAATGCAGGTTTTGGTCAGACAAGGGCAGAGACGGCCCATTTACAGTTCAAGTAGCATGGGTTGAAGGGCAAAAGCAGACGGTCACTGACTTGTGCGACGAGATGACCGTGAGTCTGAAACAGCCATACGAGCAACAGTTCCGACTGCCTTTGCCTAACGCCAGGATCACGGACGCCTTTCTGGTTCATTTGCATATTGGCGTAAAGGTGGACGTACCGCCGACGACCGTTTCCAGGTTGGAGGTACGTGGTCGGGTTGCTCCAATGCTTGGCGTTGGGCTAGACGAGAAGCAGGGAGTGGTCTTTGTCAAGACCGTATTTCCAAACGGTTTGGGACAGCAGGCAGGAATTCAGCAGGGAGATGTGATTCTGGCAATCAATGCGAAGCAGCCTACGACGCTTGTGGAGGCTATGAATCTGCTCAGCTTGTTACCAATTGGCGAAAAAGCAGTAATCAACATTCAGCGTGGCGACAAGACAATGGAGCGTTCGGTGCTCGCTGAGTGAATTCCCGACCGGCGACGGAAATCGCATTGCCTCTGGATAAAATTCAGCCGCCGCTGTATTACAACGGCCCGGACTTCAATTCGTTTTCCTCCCCCAGGACGTGGGAAATCGAGTTGATAATAAAAAGAAACGTCACCGTAGTGGCCCACAGGTATCCATCGGGAGCCCAGCCCCGGCAGGATTGGTCAGGAGTTTTTCAATTTTTGGTTTTGCGGCACCTCCGCTCTTCCCAAGATCCAACTCGGATTGCCGATGGCGGCGAGTCTGATCCACTCGCCGCCCTGGTCGTTGGTGTCCGTGTCACTCCCCGTACCGCTTCAACACCGCCCGGACCTGGATGTGATTCCAAAATCTCCCACGGCGAGTTTCGTAGCCCTCGGCGTTGAGATGCTTGGCGATGGCTCGCAAAGATCGTCCTTCGTCCCGAAGAGCCCGCATGATCGGATACAAGTCGGTGTAGGCGTCATCCGCATCCCGGCGTGCGGCATCACCAGCGGCCTTGGCTCCCTTCTTGGTGTCCTCGGAGGTCAGGTTGCGGCATTCCGGCCGTGAGGCCCCCAGCTTGCCACCACGGGCCTTGTAGGCTTCCAAGGCCGCCTTGGTTCGTTCGCTGATTCGCTTGGCCTCGTCCTGGGCCACCGCCGCCAGGATGTGGATCGTAAGCTCGTTGGCACTGGGCTGATCGCACGCCACGAACTTCACACCTGCTTCCATCAGACCGCTGAGGAAGTGAACGTTGCGGGCGAGCCGATCCAGCTTGGCAATGACCAACGTGGCCTTTGATCGCCGGGCATGGGCAATCGCCTTGGCAAGTTCGGGTCGGTCGGATCGTTTTCCGGTTTCGACCTCCACGTAGGACTTCAGGATGGTGGCACCGTGGATCTCGGCGAATCGCTGCACGGTGGCGTCCTGCCCCTCCAGGCCAAGCCCCGACCGGGCCTGTTTCGCAGTCGAGACCCTATAGTACGGTACAAGTTTCACTTGGATTTCTCCCGATTTGGGCGGTGGTAAGAAGCCTTCGACGAACGTCGAAGGCTCCTTAACACCGGCTGTGCGACGAAAAAGCGGCTTCCAAACCCCTTTCAACGGCTTGCTTGGAGGTGTCCAGGATCGGGACCGGCCCGCTACTTCACCCGCTCGACGCTGCGGATGCTCGGAATCACCTCGTCCACCTGCACGCCCAACTTCCGAAGCTGACGGGCAAGCTGCTGATCGTCGTCGGCGGGCATTCCGAAGTCCTCGGCAACCTCGACGTATTCCAAGCTGCCGTCCACCGGTTCGGCCTCGTCGTTCAGGACTTTGACGATGGCTTGGGCTTCGGTCCTGGCCGTAACCCTGTACTTGATGACGTGAAGCTCGTACTGTTCGATCTGGAAAGCTGGCATTGTCATCTCCTGCGTTTGATGTTCCGTCGTGGCTGAGGTGCTTTCCGGTGTCCTTGCGTCGGTCAGGTGTCCGGCCTGTTCACCCCACAAACAATTCAGTTGAGGCAGATGTTCTGCGGGTCCACGTTGATCCACACGTAGTCCCCATACGCAAGGATGAGGACTTGGCAGGCCATGCGTCCGACCAGCGGAAGGTACTGCTGCCGCTGACCAAAGATCGGCTGGTGTCCGTACAGGATTTCTTCGTCGGGGCGAGTGTAGCCCAGGATGAAGCGATGTCTTCCAATCGGCGGCATGTTGTCCTCCCTGGCCTGCTCTGACGGGGCCGGTGTCCGGTCTCAGCCGGTCGCAACGAGACAAGGCCATGACACGGTTAGTGGCCCGTCACTCCGGCTGAAAACTGAAGAAGCGGGTGTCGTGCTGGAATTCGAACGATCCATGTTGTTTCCGAAAGCAGACAAGGTGTCCTCGCAGCCAACTCTCTGCCCGTACTAGGCGTACCGTTGGGGCAGGGTTATCGGAGTGTCACGGCTACGCCGGAAACGACGATCCAGGTGCTCGTCGCTTTTGGCGTTGCTGGCTTGCGTGAACAACTTGTACGTGGGATACGGCGGTGTCCGTCACTAAGCCTTCGTCAAACCGACGATGGACAGGCAGCCGCCACGGATGGCGAAGTTGTTGTAGGTACAGCCCCAGGCTTCCAGAACATCGTGGACTTGCAGGAGGGCATCCATCAGGCAATCACCAAGCTCGCCACAGTCCACGGTCACCACGGGGCGAAGGACCGCAGGAACCACCCAGGTGTCCCGATTCTGGTCACGTCGAAACCCGGCGGCGGCAAGGATCGTCTCGGCCAAGAACAGCATCGAACGTTCTCCGATACTTGGGTTGAGGGGGAGGTTTTCACTGCCTCACTTGGCGGTGTCCTCGACTTCACGCCGGGGCTTCAATTTCGTCCGAAGAATGCGGCTCGATCTCGACGTTGCACTTGGGGCAACGGTCGTTGCACGTGCAGTCCCACTCGTCGTCCCAGGACGTTCCGCATTCGGAGCAGCGGTAGTGATTGATGTACCGCTTGTGTTCAGGGGTGTCCTGACGGGCGTGCCGCAGCCGTCCCGTGTGGTCCAGCTTCTCGTACCGTTCCAGTTCGGCGGGAGTCATCAACGCCCAACCGCAAGGACGGGCGATGAACAATTCGCCCCGGTACAGAACCACATCACCAACGCTCACCGAGTAGCGGTCCTCGACGGGCTGGATGTCGTTCTGTCCGTAGTGCCAGACCTTTTCGAGGACCGACATGGTGTCCAGACCATCAACCTCGGCATCCGGCACGTTGACCGGCCGAAGTTCCCCATCACCGAACGCCAACATTCGTACCACGACGATCATAGCAGTCACCTTTTGGAAACAAAGGAAGACCGAACTGACTCTTGCGAACGTGCCGGTGTCCGTCACCCGCACCGTTCCACCGAAACGGTTTCCAGCCAGACTTCGTTCCCTTCCTGAATGCTGGCCTGATCGTAGGCGTAGGCACCGGACTTGCAGCGGGCCTCGGCTTGCTGTGGGTCGTCGGCCTCGACGTGGTAGACGGTTCGGACCTCGAATTTCTCCAACGCTTCGACTCGGTACTGTGGCATGGTAAAGCTCCGTTTCGGTATCGTTTTGTCTCACGGATTCTCACGTGGTGTCCGGCCCGGACAGTGCTCAGGCGGGCTGCAAAACGGCGTCCGGTTGCGGTCCCCACGGCTCAAAACTCAGGCCAAATTCCCGGAGCTTGGCCCGGACTTGCTCAGCGGCGTCGTCCCCCCGACATTCCAGGTAGTAGTCGCAGTTGTGGCCGGTGCTGTACTTGATCTGCGGGCCATCACGCCATTGGTCCAAGCACTCCAGAAGTGCATCCCGCCGTTCATCTCGCCACCCCAGAGCTTGGTGCAGGTCAAGCTTGATCCGGTGGATACGAACCGGGGTGTCCGTCAGCTTGAGCCAGCCGTGCCGGAGGAAGTCGTCCAGTTGCTTCTGATCGGAGATGACCAAATTCAGGCCGGAACCGTACCGGAGGAGTTGCTGGCGGAAATGCCACTCGTCGTCGTTCTGGACCAAGCGGCAAGACCGTCCCCGTTCGTCCACAGCCACGTTGTCCACCACGGTTTTCATCCAGCCGTAGTCGTAGTTTTCCGGGGCGTTGGTGATGGCCTGGAGGGGTCGAAGCTTGATCGTCATCGGTCGTTTCCTTGTGGATGTGGTCGTTGCCGTTGCCGGTGCTGACACTGGTGTCCTTGTCTGCTGAGGGCGTGCGGAGTACAAATCGCTACCTTCCATCCAGGTGTCCCACGACATAACTCAGCCCTGATGAATTGCGGGGTGGCTCGCCATCGTATTGGTCCAGGGGATCACCGGTGCCCCTGACCACTGACACTGGTTCAACATGGCGTCCGTGTAGCCATTGACCCGTAGCCACTGTTGCACGATGTCCTTCGTGGGTGTCCCATCGTTGGGATCTTGGACCACGGCCACCAGGGTTTTCTCTACCGAAATGCAAACTACCGACATGGGATTGACTCCAGAGAAAGGACTGGTCGTTCCAGCAATGAGGTGTCCGATGCAAGCCCGCCAACAAGGTGTCCTCGTCAGTCCAGAACCTCATTCTGGAAATGCGTCTTGAGCCACAGCTTCGTCCCGTGGTGGGTAATCCAGTGGGATGCAGCATTGCTGTAGCAGGTGGCGTAGACACGGTGTTCCCTGGTGTCCCCCTGGAACTTGACCACAAGATCAGTGGTGATTTTCGTGCCGTAGCCCTCGGCACTCTGGCCCGGCAACAGTTGGAGAACGCCACGCCGACTGACCGGGCGGCGGTGCAATGTGTACGGTCCAACAGCGTCGTCGGCGTAAACGATCTTGACTTCGGCCATGATGGTCCCCTTCTGTTGGCTGACTGTCGGTGTCCGCCCGTCTCACTTGGACTCGTGAAATCTCACGAGTTCTCAACCGGTGTCCGGCCAAATCGGCACTCCGATTCCCCCTTCCATTCCTGGACCCGCTTCAGGAATTCGGCGGCATCATCGGGGTCGTCCATGTCGAAGATTTCGGCGTAGGTGTAGCTGGATGCACCGGGGGAATGGTCGTCGCTCCACGTGCCGAAATAGATCACGGCGTCGTTGTTGGGCAGGCGTTCATCGGGGATGAAGAACCATTCCCCAGAGCCGGAGAAGGTGTCCTGGCCGACGTTGCACTCCGAAATCTGGTCGGCGAAATCTTCGTAGTTGGCGAGACCGAAGCGGTCCCATTCGACGTGGTTGAAGGCGGTGACGTTCAGGGACATTTGGATTCCTTTCGGGCTGGTGGTCGGTTGTTCCCAGCAGCCCGGCCGGTGTCCCGTCGTCAGTATTCGTCTGGCCTCAAAATCGTGCTTGCCGCTCGGCAGCCGTTGTCGTCCTGGGCCTCGGTAATGATCCACAGCTTCTCACCGTTGCTGGTCTTGTAGGAACTGAGCAGACGGCTGCCATCGACCAAGGCGTCCTCGTTGGCCTGCTTGTCGTCAGCACATACGTCGCCCCAATCGCCACGGGCGTGTCTGGCGATGAATTCCAAGGGCGTCTGACCGGCTTCCTCCAACGTCGCCAAGGCACCAGGGGTGGCGAGCAGGCGGCCGAGGGGGAACTTGGATGTACCGTCGAACATGGCGTGTCCTTTCTTGTACTGGGTGACTTGTCGGTGTCCGGGGCGGCTGAGCTACGCTTCGTCGTCCTGATCCGCATTGACGACGATGCCGATCTCCCGCTCGATGCCGTCATTCAGGGACTCGGCTTGAGCGACAAGGTTGCGGATGGTGTCCAGGGCGTCGTCCAGGCTGTCCCTCGGAAAGGTTTCCCGGCCGAATTCGTCGCTCTGCATGAACACAAGGTATTGGGGCATTTCTTGAATCTCCGGTTGTTCGTGTCGGTCAGCCCTGATTGGCGTCCTGTACGGTCAAGATCTTGCCGCAGCCGAAACACCGGCCGCCGATGGCTTGGGCCGGGTGTCCGGGGCAATGCTGGAAGATCTCCGGGTACTTGTCGCTTTCGACAACCTCGCCGGTGCAGTGCGGCCCGTTGATTTCCAGGGTGTCCGCCAGTCGCTGCTCGGCGTCGGCACGGTCACCAAAACGAGACGACTGTCCCTGCATCACCGCACCGACGAGACACTGGCCATCGGTGGACCAGTAGCGGGCAAAGTAGCTCTTCATGGTTTGTCCTTGTTGGGTGACGTGGTGTCCGCAGCGGCAAGTTGTCGGGCCGTGGCACGACGCTGGTCGTGGTGCCGCCGAGAGGCGTGTTTCACCGGCCGCAGGTTGTAGCCGATTCGCCACAGTTCCTCGGCCAGTTCGGCGTATTGCTTCGGTCCAACGGGAACGGTGTGCTGAATCACGTTGTGGTAATCGGCCCCACCATGCTGGCCGACGTGCATGTAGCTGTTGCAGTAGCGGCCGTGAATGTCGGCGGGAAGCTCCGGGAACAAAGCAATGATCTCCCCGCTTTGATCCTGCCAGCGACGAAAAACGACGACATCGACCATCGGTCAGTCCTCCAGGTGTTGGTTGACTTGGCAGGACTTGGTGTCCGACTGCCGGAGTGCGGCTCACTGCTGATCTTCTTCCGGGTCCAAGTCGTCCCAGTGCATGGTGAGTTCTGCCGTACCGTCCAACACCGCCAACCGGGCATATTCCGGGTCGCCGTCAGCTTCCCCGTCCAGCAGTCTCACCACCGTGCCAGCGGGGACGGAAAAAGTCGGGCCGCTGAAGTAAGTTCGCAGAACCCAAAGCTCCGGTAAGTTGCTCATCGGTGTCCTTTCGGTGGGTTCAGTACGGCTCCGGCGTCTACGCCCCCAACAACTCGGCACACCGATTGGCGATCTTCTGAGCGTGGGCCAAGCCCAGAAACGTCTTGCCCGTGATCAGGTGAAGTGCCTTGCCCGTCCACTCCTGGTCGTAGCCACAGACCAAATCGACGTGGACAAAATGGCCCTCCGAGTCGCCGGTCACGGCATAGCAAGCAACCCAACGGCAGCTTTCCAGCAATTTCCAGAAAGTCTGGTCGGTCTCGATTGCCAGCGAGAAATACTCGTCGATCAGGTCTTCGGCCTGCAAAACGTCCCGAAGCTTGCGGTGTACGTCGGCCACGGTGTCGGTGGCGGTGATGGTCAATGTGTTCATGGCTGCTCCGTGGGTGTCCTTTTTGCTGAGGCGGCTTTGCCACTGCCTGTCGCCGGGGTGTCCTGCTCAGTCCAACACTGGATCGTCGAAATCATCGGGGTTCAGGTCCAGGAAATAGGCGTCGTAGGTCGTGGACGCATCCTCGTTCAGGATGAATTCCCACGCTTCAAGAAAGCCGGGCGTGCCGGGCTTCCACGCCTGCCCGTCTTCTGAGGACAAGGTGTCCACACCGTCGCCCATCCAGTGCGTTTTGCCCGTGGGGATGTGCTCCACTTCAAAGCCGCTGCTGTGCTCATCCACCCTGAAGACCGGCTTGTACGTTCCACGTTTCTCAGATCTTGCAGCCCGCCAGTGCAACAGGCATTGCTGGTACGGGACCACCTTGTCGGTAGCTTCCCACTGGACGGACGCTTCACCATCAAAGTCGTACAGGACGGGAACGCCGGTGAGCGGGGTGTCCCGTTGCCGTAGGTCATCCAAGTGCTGATCGACCTCGGCTTGTTCCGGCAAACGACCTGGAAATCGGACGGTGTTTTTCCACGCACGTGGATCGTTGGGGGCCAGCAGGATGCCTTTCCACGGCTCTTGCCAGCAGTCGGGATGGGCAGCATCGTAAGGCCAGCGGTATTCGGTGCTGACTTTGGTTCCGGGGTTCATTTGATTGCTCCCAGGGTGACGGCAAGGTCAAGGTGATTACTGAGGTGTTGATTGGTGTCCGTCGTGGCGGCTACGCCACAAGACGGCGGCCATGCTGGGCCAGCAGCCATTCCCAGTGGCGGCCGAGAACGCAGCCACCGGCATCGTCGATGGTGATGGTGGTTGTGCGGCCGTTCTCGACCTTGACCTGAACTCGGCCGATGGTCTTGCCGTCCAGAGATAAGGTGTCCTGGCGATACCAGCCCCGGCAGCCAATCCTGCAAGTGTCGATCATCTTGCCGGGCGTGATCGTCACGTCTGCCATTGACACGGCGGGAAGTCTCCGGTGCTTGGCTCCGCTTCGTTCCAGGATGGCATCGACGGCCTGTTCCAAGTTGGGGCAAAAGCAGAAGAAATGACCGGGAAGCACGTGGCACCAGTATCCGTCGTCTTCCGACAGACTTTCGATGTAGCCCACCGGTCTGACACGGCCATTGTTGATTTCAACGACGGTTGCGATTCGTGGCCGACGTTTCAGGCCCATGAGCAATCTCCGTTTCTTGATGACTGGTACGGCGGTGTCCCAACTGGGCGGTTGTTCTGAGCCACCGATAAATGGTCGATGGATGACGCTTGGCACTTTTGGCGATACGACTTACCGGGTGTCCCGCATCGAAACATCGACGTGCGGCGGCCAAAGCACAGATGCGTTGAAAGTTCATGGGGGTGTTTTCGGTGTCCTCTCGACAGGCATGTCCACGGGGACGAGGTAAAGCATTGGGCCGCTGCGGGTCGAAACCCGGTAATTGCCAAGCTGCCAGAACAACGAGCAGTCTTCGTGCGGCACAACCAGACAGCCGCTGTCCAGCTTGGAACCGCTCATCACCCAGTGGCGAACAACCTCGCCGTCCTCGGCAATCACGCCGAAGGCATCTCGTGCTTTGCTTTCGTTCCAGTTCGACCTGTCCGCCAGCAGCAAAGTCAGCATGGTGTTTTGCCCCCGTGTCTTAGGTTGGTTGTGTTGTGGGGGTGTCCTAACGCCGTGGCCGAAGCACGTCACTGGTCGGCACGGGGACGGACCACCGCTGCTGACACTTGTCGCACTTGAGAACCATGCGGCCCGACATCTCACTTAGGCGACCTTCACCGTCTTGCATCCGGTGCAATGCACCCCGGCACTTTGGGCACGTGACAGATTCGGCACAGATCTGCTGTTCCGTTTTGGGAAAGGCTTTGGCACGGTCGATCATGGCTGTCTCCGGCGTTTTAGGTGTCCGAGGAAGTGAACGGTGTCCCCGCTGCACTGTTTTGTCCCCCTGCTGCTTGGACCGGTGTCCCTCAGAACCGCAACGCCCGGTAGTTGATGGCTTCCATCAAGTGCGAAACGCCGATCTGCTCTTGCCGGTCGAGATTGGCGATGGTGCGGGCCACTGCAATGGCCCGGCGTTGCTGGTCCGGGTCCAGGCCCACTTCCCGCACGGCCGTGGAAAACAACGATCTGGAAGCTTCGTCCAGTTCCAACGAAGCATGGTCCGTCCTGCCCTCAACCTGCCGTTGCATTTCTGCCAACCCCGTCCCCGGTGTCCGCCGATCCCGCTCGGCAGGTAGCACCATTTCGACGTTGATGTCGGCCTGCGGAAACTTCCGCACGTGACGTTCGATCTGCCGGGCCGTGCAGGAGCAGTCCTGATACGGGTTGTTGCGGTGTCCGCACGGGCAGGGCCGGGCCTCAAACGTTTGCGACAGGCCAAACTCCAGGGCCACGGCCCGCATCATCGTCTTGCCGCAATTGGACGGGCCGATCAGCAATAAGGTGTGGTTGCCAGCCGCCGCAACGACCACCGTTCGTTTTGCCATTTCGTTGCCGAAGATGATGGCGGCAGCGTCGTGGCCGGTCGTCACAATCCTGGCCCGCCGTTCAAGTTCATTGGTCACTTGCCGATGTACAGCAGCCAGTCTGGTGTCCGAGAGGGAGATCAAGTTCATGGTTTTCCTTTCCTGGGCTATCTTTGGCCCAATGGCCTTTCTTGCGTGAACCCCAATGCAGCAATTGAATCACTCATCCATCGTGTCACCGGAGCATCGGACTTGGTGGAAGGGTTCCAGACTTCACTGTCGTCTTGGAGAATCACATCCACACCATCTTTGAAACCAAGACGTTCTCCACGGGACAAGTTCTGCACGCCATCTACGAATGACGTAAGCCGATTGGCCTTCAACCAACTGTCAAGCTGTTCTCGACTGTCGGCTTTCACCCATTTCACGCAGTTCTCGGTTTGAGCGGTAGCCTTGTCCGCAACCCAGCCCTTCAAGGTGACTTCAAACAGGGATTTTTGCACTTGACTTATTCTCATGATTCATCCTCGGCAGACGGACGTTGACAACCGATCCACTCCCGAAAATTGAGCCGCCGTTCCTCACACCACAACTGAAACCTGGCCCAACGCATGAGCCAGGGGTGTTGTTTGGAAAATCGTTCATACTCGGTCACGGGTTGGTGTCCTAAACAGTAACAGCTTCCCAGCCGACGAATTGGCCGCATTCATCGAATCCCAAAGTCAACAAAATGTCGCCAGCCAGACTCATGGCGGCGTCTGCAACGGCGTCATCCGTGGTGTCCAAGTGGAACAGGCGACGGAGCAGGACGGGGAGGGACTCCGGGCTGACCGCACAATCCAGGCTGCGGCACAGGACGAGCTTACCCGCCTTTCGTTCGCCACCCTCGTAGCTGTCACCACGATCAGGGCAGTAGCAGGCTTCCAGGTGGCCGTCGATGCCTTGATTCACGGCTTCGACGACCGCACGGATCTCGTTGGTGTCCGTGAGGCTCATGGTGTACGGTTCACCGCCCATCGCCTTACGCACGGTCGTGTACTTCACTGTCCCGCTACCGGTGTGGATGTTGCACATTGGTTCAGCCCTTGTTTTGGTGGTCGTTACGTCTGCTGGCCTGTCGGTGTCTTGGTTCACCCGCCCGTGGCGAGCCAAGCCCCGCTGACTGTCTCCACCTCGCACGCATCCCAATCTTGTTCCGCAGTGGCTTGGGCGGTGTCCGAACACTCTTCGGCGTACTCGCAGCAGGCGTTATCCTCCGGGGCATCGGGGTTGTCGCAGGTGGCAACGATGCGGGCCAACGCCAACTTTTCGGCCAAGAGACTGCTGTCGTCAGCGGATAGGTGATCTGGCACCATAACCCTGACGACGCCGATGAAGTTCACGGATATTTCGATTTTCATGGTGTCCATCCTTTCTTGATCACGGTTTGCCGTAGCTCTCGCAGGTGAACAGGCCGAAGACCGGAACGCCGTGCTGCTGGGCGAACCGTTCGGCCGCCCGGTCGCTGGAGAACCATGCGGCTTGCTTCCACGGCACCCACCGGCCCTGCCGGTCCAGGTAACGGTTGTCGGTCAGACTGTTCTTCCTGATCTTGACCCGCTGCGGGCGTTGATTTAGCTGCATGACATAGCTCCGGGTGATGTTGGAACGAAGTGCTGGCTGGTGTCCGCTGGGCTTACTTGTGCGGCACCACCCCGACGACAAGGACCGGTGTTGCGGGCTGCATTGGTGGACGGGCCTGACGGCCCGGACTTGCTGTCCCAGTGCCATCCACCGACTGTTAGACGTGCGTCCCCTCCGCTCTGAATTTCTTCGTCCGGTAGCGTCGTTTCAGTTCCCACAGCTTCAATTGGGTGAGCGGGTCGGGGTCCAAGCAGTTTACGCCCTGATATAGGGCGACTTCCCGCCAAGCCAGAGCACGCTTCACCGGATCATCCGAGCAAAACAACGCCACCAACTCCGCTACGCTCATGTCGGAGTTGCGTGCCAGCGTGGCAAGATGAGCGGAGAACCACGCCGGTTGATCCGGGTGGAAAGGATTGTCGCTCAGAATCCCATTGATCCAAGTACAAGGGTCCAACGTGAACCGATAGACGGTGTACCGTCGTTTGCCGTCGTCGTCTTCCACGTCAAGCCACTCAATCTCTGGGTCATACTGGCCGGTGGTGTCCACGAGTACGAAAATCGCCCCATAATCCAGAACGCCAACGTCCCCGATGTTGGCGATGGCTTTCCATTTGGGTTGAGCGTTCATGATCTTGCCCTTCCGATTCTGAGTTTTTCACGTGACTCCTATGCAGGATGCTGGCTGGTGTCCGCTGGACTTAGCCGTGGGGAATCACGCCGACGACATGAACTCCGGGGACCAAACCCATCTTCAGGTGGCCTTACTCTGTTTTTCTTATTCGTTCCGTTGAACAGCATTGCAGTAATTGAGGCTGCAACGCTGTTTACCATGAATCGGATCTTCAAAATCGACGACCAAGAAGTGATCCCTGCCGTCATATCCAGGCCCTTTGACTTTGCACACTTTTGGTGCTATCGACGCCACAGTGCCAACGTCTCCCGGCCTGAACATGGCATCGGAATAGTAAGCCTTGACCGGCAAAGCACAAGTAACACGATCACCAACTTTCATACGTTCCCCCTTGCTCACTCAGTGGTGTCCTACTGTACCGGCAACTCATGCCCGTGCGGGGTTGTCCTCATTGTGCGGCACTACCCCGACGACAAGGACCGGTGTCCGGTAGCCGTAGTGGACCCAAGTGAACTCGCCGTGCTTGGCGACAATCCGCTTGAGCCGGGCACAGACCCTCTTGTGGCCTTTGGGCAAGAGTTTCACGCCCAGGTCGGCGATCTTGTCCAGGGTGTCCAGATCGTCAAACCGGCTCAAATCCAGTTGGCCTAGATCGTCGTGGACGACGACAACACGAGCGGGCATGGGGTCCAAATTCCTGAACCAGCAGGCGTACTGGTTCCCATCCATCTCGACAATGGCGTCACCTTTGCGTGGCAGGGCGGTGATTACCGTGGTGCTGCGGCCAACATGCTGGAAGGACAGGCCGCCATCGCCATCGGCAAAGCCGACGAAGCGACATTTGTGGCCTTGTCCCCAACCGGTCGTGACGGTCAATTGGTCTTTCGTGGCTGGCATTGGTTCTCTCCGTTGAATTGCGGCACTCACGTGACCGTTGTCCTCGGACCCACGTCCTCTGCCAAGTCGGAATGGCACGGAGGCTCAAAGGGTTCGACCGGAATGCAGACCTCCAAGCCCCACGCAGAAATCTCGGTGCCGTCCCCGAAGCCGATGCGATAAAGGGGCTCCCAATTTTCCAGGTCGTTCTCGGCCTTTTCATCATGGCCGAGGACTTTGAACCGCTGGCCGATCCGGTCGGCATACTGATCGAACGGAGACACGAACCGCTCCCGGAAGAAATCCGGGTAGAAGGTCCACTGGCTTCGGCTCTTCGATTCCAGCCAACACCGTTCTCGGTGTCCCGCTTCATCAAGCTGGGCCGTTTCCGTCTGGTTGAATTGCATCAGTTCTGCCCGAACCGAATCTGCGAGCGAGGCGTGCCGATTAACGGCTACGGTCGCTTCCATGACTTCCGCCGTCAGATGGCCCGGAAAGATGGTCACGACCGTGAACCGGGGACCATCAACAGCCCTGCTTTTCATCTTGGTCCAGTCGATCACTCGGTATTCCATCGGCGGTGTCTCCAAGAAAGAGCTAAGGCCGCAACGCTGAGGTAGGTGTCCCCGCTACGGCACGATTCAGATCGCCTGGAGTCAACTGTCCTTGCCGTGGACTCCACCTGCCCTTGCAGCCCGTGAGCCGAAAAGCAGAGCAACCCCAGAACTCCTGGCCGGTCGCCCCGTTTCGGCGAAGGACCATCGGGTGTCCGCAGGCAGGGCAGACATGCAAGTTCTCGGCGGCAGTGATGCGACAGATGGCTTTGCCGATGTTGTCCCGCCACGACTCCACACGCAGGCATTTCTGAGGCCGTCCACAAGGAACGATCTGGTCCTGAAGCTTGTGGAACAGTTGCAGCCGGATGGCATCCGTTCCCTTCTCCCGGCTTTCGCCACCGGGGTCCACCGCCGTGTAGCACCGCAAGGACAAGCGGTGTCCACCGACCGGAACGATCTTGCCGTAAACCAGTTCGACCACGCCCTTGAGCTTCAACGGCACGAAGCCGAGGCCGATGAGGAACTGGTCCATTTCATCTTTGGTGATGGCGTGGAAGCGGCTGGGCATGGTGGCTCTCCGTACAAGGATTCTTGACGGAGGCTGCGGTGGTGTCCGCCTGATTCGCTACAATTCAGGTAGGTACTTGTGGGCACAAGAGAATGTCGGATTTGCCTTCCAATCCCAACGACGTTGAAGAACCAGTGACGGCCGCCGTATTTCGCCGGGGGATGCGTTCGCTCTGCTTCTTTCTGCTCCTCATGGCCCTCATCATGTTCGTGCCTGCTGGGATCGGATGGACAAAGGGCTGGGTCTTCTTGCTGGTTTTCATGATTTACACGGCTGTCGCTTGCGTTTACCTCTGGCACAAGAACCCCGCCATCTTTGCCGCACGAAGCAAGCTCCAAAAAGGAATCAAGCGATGGGACAAGGTGCTGATGGCCTGCCTGTTCATTTCCCTCCTGGCGGTCTTCCCCGTGGCAGGGCTGGACAACGGCCGCTTCCACTGGTCATCCATGCCAATGTGGCTCGTCGTTCTCGGCTACGTGCTGTTCTCTGCGGGGTTCGTCCTGTCGGTTTGGGCTGAAGCCGTCAACAAGTTCGCCGAGCCGGGTGTCCGTATCCAGACGGAGCGTGGTCACAAGGTCGTCGATACTGGCCCTTACGCCATCGTGCGGCACCCCATGTATCTTTCTGCCTTCGTGCTGTTCTTTGGCACTGCCCTGGCACTGGGGTCGTTCTGGGCCTTGATTCCGGCTGCCTTAGTTGCCCTTGTCCTCATTGTGCGAACCGCTCTGGAAGACCGGACGCTCCAGAACGAACTCACCGGGTACAGGGAGTACGCCGGTCGGGTCCACTACAGGCTGATCCCCGGTATTTGGTGAACACAACAAGGTGGCCGTCGCCACCGGCAACTCACGCCACGCACACAGCTTGGTCCCGGATGTTGTCGGACCAGAACTTGTCGGCCTGTTGCTTCTCGGCCCACGCATCCCAGAATTCATCCTTGAGGTTCTGCCAGATTTCGATCCAATACTCGCCCTCCAGGCCGTTCTTGTCGGCAAGGTCACGAGCCACCTCCGCCATCGGTGTCCCGTACAGAAGGGTGAAGTGGTCGGTCTGTTCCCAGCCCTCGATTTCTTCCTGAATCCAGTGGCCGTAGTCAGTCCTGGATTCGGGTTCACGGGGATCATCGGTGGTGGGAACCATCCAACCATCGTTGCCACGGGCCATCCTGCGGGCTTTGGCAACCGCAGTCTTGTAGCCTCTGATGTCTTGCATCGTTGGGTTCCTTTCATGGAACGGGCTGGTGTCCCCTGAGCCGAGAAGCTCTGGGCATTGGCCCAGAAGTTGGCCTGCTTCCTGGAGGTGTCCGCTTACGGAGCCGTTGCATCCAGTGGGGCCATTGCAGCGTCGAGCCGTTCTCGAAGTTGCCGAATAGAATCGGGATTACCCGTGACGAGATCGGCCTTGGCTACAGCGTCCAGCCACGAGGCCAATTCGTGATCGCCGCAGATGATGGCTTGGGACAACTTCTGGTGGGCCTTGCCCACTGGGATCGGCAACTTCGGCCGCCTCGTCCGGGGCTTTTTCAGCTTGGGGGCGGGCTTGGGAGTGAGGCAACGTCTCGGCCAGAATTCGATTGTCATGATGGTTGTTCCTTTCGCCACCATGACCGGTGTCCGGCACGGGCGTTACCTGTGGTGCTTGACGTTCTGGAACGCATCCACCGGGACCGCACAAACCTGCCGCTGCTCGATACAGAAGTCGAAATCGACCAGATACAGCGTCAGCTTGCCCCGCTTCCAAAGTCCAAGTTGCCGTTTGTCCGGTTCGTCGCAATTCGCCAATTCCAGGCGGTTGTAGCTGATCCGCCTAACACCATCCGTGTCGTCGTCGTCGATCCACACGTCGTCCAGGTCCAGGCAATACGTCCTGCCGATCTGCTGGAGCAGTTCCGGCAACGACGGGGCCGTAATGCTCACCCGCTCCTGCATCGTGACGACCAGGGTGTCCGGGTCGCAGCCGTGAGAAAAGTCATCTTCCTGTGCCCGCTTTTCGATAAACGTACAAGCAAAGACCGTCTTCACGTTTGGCTCCTCAAGTCGGAAGGGGTTTGGTTTGATCTGCCGAATTGCTGGTGTCCGGCAGAGCCAAGCAGAAGAAGCCGATACGGCTTTGGGAGAATTCCGGGAGCCTTACGGGAAATTACCCAAGACAGCCCAGCAGCCCCGTAATTGCGTCAGATGAGCCACAGCAAATAGGAAATTTCTTCTTGGCTTTGGGACCGTCCTATTTACCGCAATGCGTCAGAACGCTTCCTAACGTCCCGAAATGGCTTTTTCTTTCATGGGCAATCAAAACGACAACAAGCGAGGCGTTTCTTATCGTTTTTGGACGATAGATTTTGTCCAGAAAGCCCCAAATCCACAATTTGCATTGCGTACAGATACGAAACGGGCTTCCCCCCTCAGAAATAGGAAGATGTCTCGTTTTTGGGAGCATTCCTATTTCTGATGAGGTGGCGTTTCTTTATTGAAGTGTGATTTGTATATCACGTTGAACTCACTTTGTTTGATTTCGTCCTTCCGTAGGAAGGCAAGGGCTTTTTGTAATTCTGAGATTTTGCCGGGGCGTAGTCGTTCTTGTAGGATCTTCATCTACCCGTTGCCCGGAAACTTAGTCACGTGGACTAAGAAGCCCAGTTCGTCAAACAATTCACTCCCCCCTCTGCCGTTGGTACGGTGCAGCATGACCTGCTAGAGTTAGTGAGGCCCGCCGAGGTTTCAAGGCGGTTGATTGGACCGTTTCCGATCCTCCGGTTATCTTTCCCTGGTGTCCCTACTAACTGACATCAGGATTATTGCTTACGTTGGTCAGACGTAGCCCGTGCAAGCCACCGGCACAACAACGATCACACTTCGTCCTCAAAGACCAAGTAAATCACGGTTGAGAAAGGTAGGACAAGGTAGATGTGTGGTAGATGTGCAGTAGATCGAAGTAGCTTTGATGTAGTCTATGTATTATCCAGGTTCTCCATATTACGTCAAGGCTTTTTTGAAAAATCTTGGCTACCTGCTAGCACTAATAGAGCAAATTTTGTGTCGCAAATCTTATTAGTGGCTCTTGGGTAGGCCAGCCCCATCGTAGAGAAAACTGATCACTTGTCCTTCTGGCCCGTCCTGACGGCCCACTGTTCCACATCTTCAAGGTCGGTGTC
Organism: Planctomycetaceae bacterium; assembly: GCA_012719125.1. Taxonomy (GTDB): domain Bacteria; phylum Planctomycetota; class Planctomycetia; order Pirellulales; family Thermoguttaceae; genus JAAYAY01. The sequence goes on from JAAYAY010000378.1 coordinate 34,993, forward strand.
CTGGTCCTCTGTCAGATCGTGCCACAGACGGTACAGCCTCTCGACCTCGATGTCATTGAGCGTGGCATCGGGATCTGCCAAGTGTTCCCGCAATCGCATCCGAATCCGAGCTTTGTTCGTTTTCATTAGTTGTCCTAGTTTGGAAGACCTGCCCAGGCACCACGGTAACCACGGGCCTGCATCTCAGCAATTGTGAGTTTCCGTGGCGGGCCGACTTGTTTCAGAATGTTCTGCATGGTGTCCAAATCTTGACGAACCTGTTGCTCGAATTCGCCGACATCAAAGTCAGCAAGCACCCGCAGACTGCAACGGCCAGTCGCCATCCGTTCGTAATACTTGTGCATGAGGCCATCGGCCCAGCCCCAGATCATGTCCTCGTGTTCTGCGGGCAATCCGGTGTCCCGTGGGTCCAAGTAGTGGTCGTTGGGGGCCACCGTCTCGAACGCCAAGTCCCAAGACGTTTCCACGGCATCTTGCATCAGGTCAGCGAGTGACTTGGTGTCCTTGGTGTCGGTTTCCAGAGTTTCTGCGACGGCCATGAGTTTGTTCCTTGTGGCTGGATCAACTGGTCACGCTCCCAATCGGCGGTGTCCGTGTCAGCAACTCTGCGTCAATCATGCCTTCCTGGATAAAATGCTTGATTTCGTCGTGGGTGAACGGGACCAGTTGGGCCTCGGTGCAATTCTGCCCGTGGATCGGACAGGTGTGCTGCCCGTGGCAGCGGGAATCCGGGCAGGTCATCAGTTTCCCGGTCTGCGGGTCGATGTAATGGACGTGAAACATGGCCCGGTCGCCATGGACGAACGATTCCTTGACCAGACCATACCGACTGCTGGCCTTGATTGACACAATGCTGCCGACCTGGATCATGATGCACCATTTCCGTTTTCTGTGTTGAGGCCCCAGGCCATGGCGTTGGAGCCCGTTGTTCAGGACCGGCTGTTGGTCGTTGCCGTGGTGTCCTAATCGGTGTCGCAGGGCGTGATTGGCCCGATCCTGTTCTCCTGTGCCGGACCTTCCACCACGAAACCGTTTTCCGCCGCCGTCTTCGTCCAGTCGATGGCCTTGTAGGTCGCCCGGAATGCCCCATGTCCATTGTTGGCGATGTAGAATTGCCGTCCCTTTGGCTTGGAAGCGACAAGGAACGAACCCTGGCTCCCGTCGTAGCTCCAACCGTCATGCAAGATCAGCCGGTGTCCCTCTTGGAGACGGCTGCGGCATAGGTGACCGGCCACCAACTCGACGAATTGGGCAGCGTCACTTTGCGACAGTGCTTCGATTTCCAGAAGTGTCCCGCTTTTGATTTCCACGGGCGGCATGGCAACTTCGGCCAGCAGATTCAAAACCTTCACGGTGGCGTCGATGCCGATATGGGCCTTCTGACCTACAAAATCGGTCCAGCCGTTGAACGTTCCACCGGTGACGCTCAGTCGAAACGTCTGGCCGTTGATGACCACCGGCACGTAGGAATAGCCCTTCTGAAAGACAAGGCTGATCTTGTTGCGGGGGATGACGAAGTAAAAATCACGTCCGGCGTGCTGGAACCACTTCTTCCGACCGTCAGGCCAATAGGCACGAGTGTGGAACACCTTGTCCTGCATTGCCGCCACGTTGGGATGATCGTAACGGGTTGCGGCGGCCGGATAGTTCGCACCTGCAACTACGACGAACTGGTCGGTGTCCGGCAGGTCAACGTGGTAGTCCGGCTCGATGTCCACACGGCCAGTCAGTTCGGACAGATTCACGATCCTGGGTTCTTCCTCGGTCATCTGCAATGCTCCAGAAGAGGCGTTTCGGAAGTAGCTGAGTCCGTGGTGTCCGAGCCTAGCTTCGTCTGGGCGGGATGGCGGTCAGTTCGTAGCCGTCGCCACAGCCGAACCCAGCTTCATGCCACGCCAAGACGATCTCGGCACCAGCTTCGGTCAAGGACCACCAGCCGATGCAACGTGGGGCAGTGCAGGATGCAAGTTTCATCAGCCCGGCGTCGATGACCGGCCGATACTCGGAGCGAGTGCCAAGCCCCGTCCAGGCCCGCAACAGGTCATCCGGTGTCCATTTCCTCCCGTCCCGCCGAATTCCAAAGCACTCAAAACGCCGAAGTGCTTCGCAGAGCAGGCTGTGCTGGGCAGTGCCGAGTCGAAACTTGGTCATGGTCTTGTCCCCGTAGGTGTCCTCAGTCATCACGTTGCCAGTAATCTGTGGGCAACATGCCGTCCTGGGGCAGTCCATCGCCGAAGTAACGGCACGGGAACGGGCATTTGGCTCCCTCCTGGCCGTGGATCAGCAGGTGGTCCAGATCCAGGATTTGCCCGTGCGGGCCGTAGTGGCAGGTCTCAGGGTCGTAGTCCCCCTGATCCGCCTCCGACACAACAATGTGGTGTCCGAACTGGTCGTGATCGGCGAATTCGTCGATGGCGTCGGAAACGTTGTCTGCCTCGACAACGAAATAGACTGGGGTGAAGCTGCCGCCGATCTCGATCAGCCACGACTTGCCGAACCAATCTCCGGGATTGATCACCGGAATGTCGGTCAACTGCTGGCCTTGAAATGTTGCTTTGGCTGTGACTTGGCACACGTAGTCCCTCCGTTGCAAAAGTTGGATTGGGCTGCTGACCCTTGGGGTGGCGGTGTCCGATCAAGATCTCAAATGAGTTTTTGACCGGCTTTCCAGATTTCCCTGGTGTTCGACCAGAACTGCAAAGCTGGAATCGTTCGTGTTGTCCTGTGCCGACGCCGATCAGACGGTCGGGTCGCAGAACAGGTCGAAGGGATTCCCTTCCACCATGACCGCAAACGGCACCGGGGTGATGCTGTCGTCGGGGTTGTGCTGCATGGCACAGACGAGGGCCACGGGCTGCTGATCGGCCTTGCGAATGGCACTGACAAGAGCCAATGCCCCGTCGCCAGCGGCACGCAACAACGTGTTGAAGTTCTGTCGGTCGCCTTTGCGGAGTCTGGGCGGTGTTTTGTTCATTGGTGGTTCTGCTCCGTTACAAAAGTTGGATTGGTGCTGACGCCGAGAGCGGTGGTGTCCATTGTCACTACGGGCCGATGTTGACCTCCCACTCCACGTCCCTGCCATCAGCCAAGTCCATGCAAGCGGTGAAGCACTCGGTCTTGGATTGCTCGGTGTCCGCCAAGTGGTTGAGCTTGTTCAGCACTGCAATGGAGACTGGGTTTTGCAGGGCGAAATCGCTGCCGCTGTACTCTTGGCCGTGTTCACGACCGTCAAGGAAATGCCGCAGAACGGTCAGGAGGAAATTCGTCACGGCCAGCGGGTTGCAGGCGTCCTGGATTTCCGTGGCTTTGGCCGCTAGCTTTCTTGCTTCGTCCGTCGCTTTGATACTGACTCGTTTTGTCGCCATGTTTAGGGTCTCCAAAAGCTTTGAGGGGCGTCTGCGTCGTGGTTGGTGTCCCCAGGTGGATAATCTGTCCAGTGGCGGGGGCAGGCCGTCGTCGTTGCCGGTGTCCGTCAAGAAATAGAAGCGGCGGTCGGCATCCGTGCCTGCCCCCTCGTTAGTTCACGCTACCGTTCACGCCACCGCCAGCATCTCGTCCATAACCGGCACAACTTCGACCGACAGCTTTTTGGTGACCACGCTGCCTGACCTCCGTTGCTTCGGCAACTTGGAAATCAGGTCGTCTTTGACCGCCTGAATGGCCGACTCCACGTCCTTCATGCGGGCTTCGATCTGTTGGTCCATGTTTTTCCCGTTGGTCATGGCTTCGGAGATTGCCTCCCTCAACATCCGCAACGCATGGTCCTGGGCGATGCCGGACTTCTCCCAGAACAACGCCAGCGTCGGGATCAGGGGGATTGACGCCGTGGGGGCGACCATGGTGTCCGACTGTTTCGTCACCACGCCGCTGACATGGATCGTCACAACTTCGTCCAGGTAGTGGCTGCCGGGTTCCAGGTCCAGGTCTTCGTCCTTCCACACCTTGGCGATCAGGGCTTTCAGGGTGCTTTCCATTGCCAGACTCCTGTATGAGGGGTGCTTGTCGTCGGTCATCACTCGTGATCGACAGCCGTTCTTGTGGTGTCCTTTCGGTCCTTGCCGTCCTTGCCCCTCCCGTCAGCAATCGCCAACAGGGCGGGCTGTTGTGCGGGCAACAAGGCCCTGACCTCGGGCGGAATCACTTTCTTGGCCCGATACGGCAGTTTGAGTTGGTGGCTTTGCTGCATCTCGGCCAGAAGCAGCAGGATGTATTGGCTGGCGATTTCCGATGGCAAAGGCCAGTGGGTGTGCCAGTAGGAGTTGGCAATCGCACTGGCCCAGGACCACGTGGCTTGCCAGATCGAAAACTGGCTCGGACGAATCCCGTAGTGGGACAAGTGCCGCCGCACGTCCCGAACCAGCTTCTTCTTCGGCCAGCCGGGCAGACTGTGATCCTCGGCCATGCGGTCCCTTTCCGGGTTGGTGTCCTCAGTCGTCGTTGTGTCGGCTGAGTGTGCGGTAAAACGACGCCCTTGATTTGCCGGTCTTGGAACACCAGTAGGACTGCTGCTCTTGCGTCGATTCCGGGTGCCTAGCCAGGGCTTCCTCCAAGATCCGTCGATCATTCGACTTGGTGTCCAGACGCCTCGTTGCCAACGGCTTTCGTCCAAGCGTTTGAAGTTGGGACTTGACCAGCATCCGCCAGTCCAGACCCTCGGCACGGGCGTACTGGAGCTTACGGAGCGACGGTGCCAAGAGCCGAACCGAAATCTGCCGGTCGTCGGAATTTTCGCCGATGTAGTCGATGACCATTTGGCAATCGTCCGGCGTCAGGTCACGAAAGCCCTTTGCGGAAATGCAACGCATCAGTTCCAGAACTTCTTCGTTGGTCGCACTCAATTCAAAGATGTCACACCTTGATAGCACCGCCTTGAAAGCGTCGTTCTTTTTGGGAATGACGTTGGCGGCGAAGATGAACCGGCTGGTCGTCTCGAACCGTGGCGGCAACTCGCTGGGCAACTGGGAACTGCCGTATGTCACGACCCTGGGTGTCCCCCACAGAGCGGACCTCAGCAGGCCCAAGTGGGCCATGGACCCGAAGATGGAATCCACGTCGTCTGCGAAGATTACGAAATCCTCCTTGTACTGATACAGCGTCGAGTACAAGGCCAACGGCGTGATGTGGCTGTTGATCAGCACGGGTTCCACGCCCTCAGCCTCCAACGTTTTCAGCACGGTTCTGCTTTTGCCGAGGCCCCCTTGTGCCCCGAACACAAACAAGGCGTGGCTGAGCTTTCTCGCCACCATCCGCACATGATGCGACAACAACTGCTGGCGTTGCTCCAGGGCGGAAAGGGCCGTGGTTTCGGTTCCGGTTTCTTCGTGCATGTCTTCCCCCAATCGTGCTTGCGTTACAGTTGACTTCCACGGCCCGTCCTGTGGTGTCCGCCTACAGGCTACCGTTGCACCGAAACTCGTTGATCTCGTCCATCACGCCGTCCCAGGTCACAGCAGTAATCCCACGTACCCGATAGCCACCGCCCTTGTCACTTGTCGGCAGCCAGCCGGGACGGCAACGACTACCACGCAGGAACAGTGGGTCAATTTCCTTGCGGTGCATGTAGCTCACCGGCTCGGTGTCCCGATCTCCCGCTAGGATCATTTCGTTCAGTTCGTCCCGCTTGTACTCGTCGTCGGCCACGTCATCGGTTTCCTCGTACTGGGTTTCCAGGAACCAAAGCTCGTAGGACGCACAGAACTCGCAAAGGTGGTGGTGTTGCCGCCGGTCAAAGGCGTAGACGCCGAAGAGGCGTTTCGTCTTGGCCTGCACGTCGTCGCACCAGTAGTCCCCTTCCGGCAGTTTGATGACGCAGGTGTCCGGGAGCAGTTGGGCTTTGCCTTCGGGAATGTCGGAGCCGTCCGGCAGGAAGAAATCGCCACGCTGCTGGATGTAGCTGGGTTCACCGCCGTGCTGCCACGCCGCCTCGGTGTAGACCTCGGCGTGACTGTAGTCACCATCGACGTAAAGCAACGTGCAGTCCGTCCGGTCGAAGTCCCTGCCTTCCTTCCCGTGGTTGTACGGGATGAAAACGGCGTTGGGGCGGAACAGCTTTTTCTCGGCAACGGCCAACATGATGTTGTTCTTTCGGCAAGGGGGTTGTCTTGTTGTTCAGGGTCCTGGCCGGTGTCCGTTTACCCTTCGTCGTCGTCGGGCAGATGGACCTTGTGGTAGCCTTCACGGTCAATCCAGTAGGCCCAGCCGCCGTTGTCGCAGGTGTCGTTCTGTTGCACCAACTCGAAGGCCCGATCCGCCAACACTTCGTGCGACATATCTTCCAGCCGTTTCCGTTCGGCGTCCGCCGCACGTCCGGCGTGGTGGTGTCCGGCCTTGTCCAAGACGGCCTCAAACTTGTCATCGCAGATGGCGTCGGTCAGCCGTTTCTCGCTCCACCTTTCCAGTTCGTCCCGGATCTGCTGCCAACCGTCAGCAGCGATGCTGATGCCCCAGGCCATGTTTTGTCTCCCGTGTCAGAAGGTCTGCCTTACGGTGGTCTTGATGGTGTCCCATCAGTCGTCCGATTCCGTGCCTAACAGTTCCTTGACCTTTTGCGTCACGTCCATCTCGAAAGCGTCGGCAGCAAAGGCCGCAAACGGGAAGCTGTCGCCAGGACGGTAGCGGCTGCCGAGCAACGTCCCGTTGAACAAAGCGGCACAGGGGTGCTTCGAGTGCTGCAAGGTGTAGACCTGCAACTCGTTGAAAATCACGTAGTCGTGCTGATCGGTGGATTCGTGGACGAGTCGGGTCAGAAGCTCGTCCCGGTCTTCGTCGTCTTCGTCATCGGTGTCCTGCAACTCGGCGACGATGCCTTCCGCCACGTCGGTGACGGCCTGCCAGTAGTTGTCGTGTTCTTGTTTGGATTTGCTGGGCATTGTGTTTCCTCTGGTGTCCGTGGGGCTGACACGCCGTTCAAGAATTGGCGTGTCATGGTGGTTGGGGCGGTGTCCGGTCAGACCTTCTTCAAGAATCCGCCTACAACCAGCAGCTTGCGGATTTCGGTGTCCGTCGTTGCTTGGCTCGAACCCGGTTGCATGGCTAATCGCTCCATCAGCCTGTGCCGGTGCAACTCCACATGTTCAATCGCTGCTGCCATCTTGCCGTTGTGAAGTCGAGCAGCGGAACGAATCATGTCGGTGGTGATGAAGGGGGCACAGTAACCGGCATTGGCCCAACGTTCCTGTCGCCGCACTTCCAGTTGTCCGACGATCTGGCCCTGCTCGTTTTTCAGATCGATGTGGGCTGCCTTGTGGGCAAAGTCGATCATCGGCCAGGGGTTGTTTGCCACGACTGGCAAGAGGGTGTCCTGCCAGACGCTCATCCACGGAATGGTCTGAACCACTGCCAGGAACTCGTCCCGGCTGGGCGGGTGGTCGAAGTCGATGGTGTCCGGCCGGTAGAACTGCGGCCCTTCCTCAAATCCGTTGGCCTTGACTGGTTGCACTCCGGCCTCGGTTGCAGCAGGCCAGAAGTGTACGGTCAGTTGCCAGTAGTCATGACGTTTCATGGTGGTGTTGCTCCGGTGTCCGATGGACTGCCACACGGCCAATCCAAAATTTGCGTTGCTGGTGGTTGAAGTGGTGTCCCGGTGGTCGTTACCAGCGGGCGAACTCCGGCAGTTGCTTGTACAGCCGGTCACAGATGCCCTCGTACTGCAACGCATCTGCGACCTTCCCCTCCAGCCGCAGTTTCATGGCGGTGGCCTTGTTGGCGGCGTAGTGTCCCAGCGTGCGAGTAGCAGCCACGTAGCCACGGGGCCGGTCGGGAAACCATCTGCGGGCTTCGGCGACTGGGTGTTGCCGCAGCAGATTGTGCAGGTGCCACAACTCGTCCTTGTCGATGCCGTCGAGGTTCATGCGAGTGTCCTTTCGGTGTCCTCTTGGTGCGTGGAGGGGAAGAAAAAGCCGAGGTGGACCGTCGCCGGTGATCGATGTGCGGCTTCAAGAACTTCGCAGGCAGCGGTGGCGTTCCCTGCTGGCCAGTCCAGGAAAACGTCCCGTACTGCTGGTCCGGTCGTCGAAGCTGAAGCGGCGTCCGATCACGTCTGACGTTCCCGCTCGGCTCGTCCCGATCAGGAACAAGTTTGGATGTGGTGTCCGATTCGGAGGGGCGGCAAAGTAACTTGCCGCCCCTGTGCCTGCCATTTAGGCCAGCACCGTTTCCTCTTCCTCAACCGGCTGGCGGGAGAAGGACAGGATGAAATCGGCGGCTTGACTGGCTTGGGCAGCGGCCCGCCAGACGAACTTCGGGTCGTTTTCCATCTGCTGGAGCCACGATTGCAGGTAGCTGGCGTGATTCGCCAGATTTTCGGCGGTCGGCAGCCCAAGCTCGGCGGCGACATAACAGCCCCCAAGTTCGGCCCGTAGTTCCAAAAAGGCGTAGCTGTTCTCCGGCTTGCTGCGGTCGCAGTTCAAGCGGGTCGGATGCTCACTGTGGTGGGCCAACTCGTGAAAAACCGTTTCGTAGTATTCACCGTCCGTGAACTGGTGGCGGTGAGGCACGGTGATGGTGTCCTCGTGCGGATCGTAGTAGGCCCGGTTGCCACCGTGCAAAATGGTTGCCCCCGTGGCGGAGATGGCCTCGTTGGCTTTCTCGTACCGTGCTTGGACTTCGTTGGTGTCCAACGGGGCGTTGCCGACCCGGAGATGATCCAAGTGGTCGCCGCTCACCTGATCGATGTTGAAAACCGTGTACATCTTGCAGAAGAAGAACCGCTGCTCTTCGTCCTCACCGGCCTCGTCCTGGATGGTCCTCGTCAGCCGTTGCCAGTAAATAATGGCTGTCCCCCATTTCCCTGGCGGACAGTCGTCGGGGCGTTTCATGACAGAGCCACCCAGTTCCTTCCACTGATTGAAGGTCGCCCACCACTTGGACCGGAGATTGTGGCGAATCGAAGCCACGCCCAGGATCAGAGGATTGATCCCCCGATAAGACCGCTTGCTGACGACGTTGGCCGGGTTTCCAGCGTTTTTGTCCAAGGCCCACGGTCGCCGCCACGGAGGCAACGTCCCGCTCTTCAGATTTTCCACAATGGTGCTGGTGATGGTCTGGCGGATTTCGTTCTGGCTCGGCATCGTCGTTCCTTTCCTGTGTGCGTCGTTCTTCCGTCGTGTTCGTCAACGACCGGGCCGCTGGTGTCCACTCAGCCGTGGCAGGCGGTAGGCCGGACGGGGAACGGTTCGGGCAAAATCTGGTGTATGCGGTGTCCTTCTGTGCTGCGGGGTTCTCGCCGGGACAATGCCCGTCACATGAGAATTGCGACAAAGCCCGACTGACGGGTGGTTGTCGCAAAATCGAAATTGAGACGGCGGCAGGCTTGCGACGAACCAAAGCGGAACGCAACTCGGCTAGCGAAAAGCAGTTGCGGCAAGGCCAGAAGGCCCAGTCTCAAATTTCACGAAATCGGCCATGCCCAGCCGCCCCCGGTCTCAGCGGGCTAGAAAGCGGTGAGAAATCTCGATACGGTGGGACACCGCAGATGCCAAAAACGAAACGGAGCCAGTCATGGAACCACACCGCTGCCCCTGGGCAAAGGGCGACAACTATATCCAGTACCACGACACGGAATGGGGCGTACCGATCCACGACGACCGGCTGCTGTTTGAATTCTTGGTCCTGGAAGGAGCACAAGCCGGACTGAGTTGGTCCACGATCTTGAACAAGCGGGACAATTACCGGCACGCCTTTGGCAACTTCGATCCGGCCATCGTCGCCAAGTACGGCGAGAAGAAGCGGCAGACGTTGTTGTCGAATGCCGGGATCGTGAGAAACCGGTTGAAGATCGACGCTGCCATACAAAACGCCAAGGCGTTTCTGGCAACGGTCCAGGAATTCGGCAGCTTCGACCAATACATTTGGAGCTTCGTCGGAGGCACGCCCGTACAGAACGCCTGGGCGTCGATTGGGGAAGTGCCTGCCCGGACACCGGAATCCGACTCCATGAGTGCCGACCTAAAACGGCGTGGCTTCAAGTTCGTGGGCAGCACGATCTGCTACGCCTACATGCAGGCCGTGGGGATGGTGAACGACCACGTGGTCGATTGTTTCCGGCACGGGGAACTGGCGAGGACACGGCGTGGCAAAAAGGGCGGCTGAAATCTGGTTCGTCTACATCCTGCGGTGTGCCGATGGTACGTTGTACACCGGCATCACCAAGGATTTGACCCGCCGTTGCCAGCAGCACAACGACGGGACGGCCGCCCGCTACACCCGCAGCCGTCGCCCAGTCAAGTTGGTGTACCAGGAGCCACAACGGGGCCAAAGTCTGGCCTTGAAGCGGGAAGCGGCCATCAAAAAGCTGACACGGCGGCAGAAGTTGGTGATGATCCGAGGGGCCAACAAGGGGACACCAAAGGGCTGTACGTCGAGGAAGCGACAAGCACCATGACCGATCTTGCCGAACCCCAGGCCGACGCCCTGAACCTACAACCGGAAGCCCCGTCCCGGAAGCTCCGGCTGTTCTTCTGGGTGATCCTGGGTGCTTTCTCGGTGTTCTTTGCTGAGGTCACGGTCGGCTCGTCCATGTTCCCCTTCTTCGAGCCATTCAGCGTCCTCGTGACCTGCCCCTTGTATGCACTGCACATCCTGGTGCTGGCTGCCATTGTGCTGCGGCATCCCCGACCGCTGTTTGCATCTTTGTTCTTTGCCGGTGCCTTGTTCGGCTTGTACGAAGCGTACATCACCAAAGTCCTGTGGAGTCCGCCCTGGAATGACAAGCCGGTCATGGTCGGCGGGGTTGCCATCATCGAGACGATGATGCTGGTCCTGTTCTACCACGCCCTGATGGCGTTCGTCGTCCCGCTGGTGGCGGCGGAGCGACTGCTCACAAGTTCCGGGCATGTGACGGCAGCACTCAAGCCCCGCTTGGCACGCTGGATCGACGGACGATGGTTCACGGTGGTGTTTGCCGCCGCCTGCGGTGTGGTCCAGACGGCCAACTCGCCCTCCATCTTGCACACCATCGGCTCCACGATCTCCACCTCCGGTTTCGTGCTGATTTTGGTCCTGTTGTGGAAGCGGGTGACCAGGGGACGGCTGTATTCGCTTTCGGAACTGCTGCCACGAGGCCGAGAGTTGGGGGTGTTGGTATTCCTGCTTGCCACCCAGTACATCGGGCTGGGCATCCTGCTGCGGCCTGAAAAACTGCCGGGGATCGTTCCCCAGGCGAACATCTGGGGCTGCTATGGTGTTTTCATTTTGCTGCTTCTGCTGTCCTTGAAGCGACAGGTGGCCCAGGTTGATGCGGTGGCAGCGGAGTGCCGGACACCATTGCCCTGGAAACGATGGCTGCTGTATGCCGTGGTGTTCTCCCTTACGTCCACCGCCTTCCAGCCGTTGGCTGTGTTTCTGAAAATCCCGATATTCGTGGTCCTCTGGGTAGGCGGGATCGTCGTCGGCTGGGTGCTGCTTGTGGTCTCGGTGATCCGCACTTTCCGTCCCCGGCGAGCTACGTCGGTGCCTTGATGACGCTCCGGGAATCGTCGGATTTCCTGTTCCCCTGACCAACCGTGTCACGGCACCGGCGATGTAAGAAACGGCGACGGAGATCAGCCGTCAAGAATCCTGAAGCAAGGAGCCGTACCGTGGCCGAGGTTTTGGTCAGCACTACCGTTTTCGTCTTCGTCGTCCTGGTTGCAGTCTGCACGCCGCCGACCACAAGCCAAAATCATTGAGAAAGGAAAACCATGCCCAAGTTCTACGTCCAATCCGGTCAGGTCCAAGTCATCCTGGAAGCCCAGAACGCCGAGCAAGCCGCCATCACGGCCTTCCAGTGGTGGTGCGAGCGGCAGGCCGAAGCCATGTTCGACGTGTTTGACGACGACGACGACGCCGATGATCGTCAGCTTGGCAACGAGATACTCGTCAGCGAGGCTGGGTTTGGAGCAGGCGATGCCGAGTCGTTCCAAACGCTGGATATTCTGATGGCGTGGCAGGTGGAGCCGGTGGAGGTTGGGGGCCTCGCCGGAGATGCCGGTGATGCTGACAATCGAGACCATCTTCTCGCATGAGAGCTTGTTTCCGGCTGCTCGAATGCGAAAATGGCGGTTCGGGCGTGCCGGTTGGACTGTTCAGTGCAATCAACGGGAGCAAAACCATGCAGCACCGGATGACCATCTACGTCGGGATTTGCCTCGTTCTGATCACTGCCTTTCAGGCCATCGCCCAACAAGGTGACATTGACTGGAATCGTGCCAAACAACTTCGCCAGCGAGGGATTCAGGGCGAGAAGCTGACGGAAGAGGAGCAGTCCTACCTGCAACGGGCCATCGAACTGCGGCAGAAACAGAAGCCGCAGCAACGCCGTCCCGTCGAGATCAAGCCGCCTGTGGGCCTCAATCCGCTCACGGACATGAACGACGGCTACAAGGGGCAGGACGGAGGGCTGTACGGTGGCGGCAAGAACGAACCGCCGCAGGAACACCTCGAAGCGGCGTTGCAACAGGCAAAACTGATCCAGCCACTCGATGCAGACGGCAAGCCTTCGGACAACGGCAAGATCGTCATGATTTCGGTGGGGATGTCGAACACCACCCAGGAATTCTCGGCGTTTGTCCGATTGGCCAACGCCGATCCTGCAAAGTCGCCGAAGGTCGTCATCGTCGATGGGGCACAGGGCGGGATGGATGCCAAGGCATGGGCCGTGTCTGGGAGACCCGACAGGACCGGTTCTCGCAATCCGTGGGAAGTGCTGGACGACCGGCTCCAACTAGCTGACGTGTCGGATGAGCAGGTGCAGGTGGCGTGGGTCAAGCAAGCTCGAATCGCCCCAGGCAGCATCGGCGAGTTCCCCAAACACGCCGAGGAAATGAAGGGCCACATGGTCACGATCTTGAACATGCTCAAGGAGCGATTCCCCAACCTGCGGATCGCCTACCTGTCCAGCCGGATTTACGCCGGGTACGCCAAGTCCACATTGAACCCGGAGCCCTACGCCTACGAGTCAGCCTTCGTGGTCCGTTGGCTGATCCAAGATCAGATCAAAGGCGAGCCATCGCTGAACTACGACCCGCCAAAAAGACCGGTGAAGTCCCCGTTGCTGCTCTGGGGGCCGTACCTGTGGGCAGACGGCGAGAAGGGGCGGAAGATCGACGATCTTGTTTGGAAGCCTGAAGATCTCGGCCCTGATGGCACGCATCCCAGTGACAGTGGAAGGCGGAAGGTTGCCGAATTGCTGCTGGATTTCGTAAAGACTGATTCAACGGCGAAGGTCTGGTTTCTTCAAGGGGGAAGACCGTGAATATCGAGAAACGACAAATTGGATGGGCGTGCTTCATTGTCGTCTTGGCACTGACGTGCCCTTCGCTGGGGCAGGACTTGCCGACCGCCAAGCCCGAAGATGTCGGCGTCTCGTCGGCAAAGGTCGAGGAATTATCCAAGTTCATGCAGTCCCTTGTGGACGATGGCAAGATCGCCGGTGGCGTGACCATGATGGCCCGCCACGGCAAAGTGATCCACCTGAAGGCCGTGGGCATGGCGGATCGGGAAGAGAAGAAGCCGATGCGGACGGATTCGATTTTCCGCATCGCCTCAATGACCAAGCCGATCACCAGCGTGGCCATCATGATGCTTTGGGAGCAAGGCAAGCTGGGGCTTGACGATCCGGTGTCAAAGTACATCCCGGAATTCAAGGAAATGAAGGTGCTGGTCAGCGTCGATCCGCTGGAGACCAGACCCGCTAAGCGGGAGATCACGATCCGCCACCTGCTGACGCACACGTCGGGGCTCACCTACGGCTCGTCCTTGAAACCGGTCTACGACAAACACGGAATATCCGGTGGCCTTAGCACGTCGGAAGTGAATCTCGCACAGATGATGAAGACACTTGCAGGGCTGCCAATTCTGTTTGATCCCGGCGACAAGTTTGAGTACGGAATGTCCACGGACGTGCTGGGGCGAGTTATCGAAGTCGTTTCGGGGATGACGCTGGACCGGTTCTTTGACGACAAGATCCTCAAACCCCTTGGCATGAATGACACGGGCTTTCATGTGTCCCAGGATAAAGTCGGCCGACTGGCTTCCGTTTACATTCCAGGCGAAGGCGGAATTCGGAAGTTGGCTGGCGGCGAGATCGGGCCGGGCAACCTCACGAGCGATTACCCGTACTCCAAGTCGCACAAGTACCTTGCTGGTGGCGGCGGATTATGCTCCACGCCGAGCGACTACATGCGATTCTGCCAGATGCTCTTGAGCGGCGGGGCATGGAATGGCGTCCGCTTGCTGCGGCCTGAAACCATCAAGATGATGACCGCCAATCAGATCGGCGACATGAAACTCGCTGACGTGGACGTGATAGACCGGTTTGGTTTCGGCTTCAGCGTGTACTCCAGCGACCAACGGCATCACGAACAACTGAGGGGGGCCTACGCTTGGTTTGGGCATTGGTCCACGTCTTTTCGCATTTCGCCACATGGTGACTGGGTTCTCGTCACGATGACCCAACTGGTGTGGGATGAGAAGGCCACTCCGGTCTGGTTTGCCCAGTACGAGAAGATCGCAGCCGAGGCCATCCAGGACTAGGCCGCCGATCCGAAGCGGCCTTGTGCAGTCCGAGTCAGTTCTGTTGAAGTTTCCTTTTACCACATCTGAAGAGGAGATGAACCATGCAACGCTTGACCATCGCTTTCGTCGTACTGGCGGTTGCCTTGTTGGGCAACGTGACCTTCGGCCAGGAAGCGGTCGGGATTCCAGATGAAATCATCAAGGAAATCGACACTCTTGCTGGCACCTGGAAGGTCGAGGGCAAACTCGGCGGCAAGGAGCACACCGGCGGATTCACGTGCCGGTGGGCACGCACCGAAGACAAAAAGCAAGTTTGCCTGATGGGAAACTTCTCCTACAAGACGGGTGACGTTTCTTGGAGCGGGGTGACATTGATCGGCTGGAACGCTGCCAAGAAGTGCATTGAAGACCGTGGCTTTGACGCCAACGGGGGAAACGCCACGCTCTGTTGGACCGTTGTATCGCCAACGCACTACAAGGGCGAAATAACCATGGTTCAGGGCGGCACGACCATCACGGGCAAGGCGGATCTCATCAAAAAGGGGCCAGCCGAGATTGTCTTGGAGGCCGAAATGGACAACGGCGACGTGAGCAGAGTCGTCTTCCGCAAAGTGAAGCAGGAACGCAAGGTCGAGGCCAAGAGGTGATTCGGTGAACGGCACCGGACGGCACTTGACCGGACCATGCGGCACCAGGGGCGGTGGGCAATGAAGTGGCTGACCCACGAGGACCGACGTGACCGCCAACGAACGACGAGCCATCCGCAACACGCTGGACCGGCTGGGAATGCAGGCCAAGCCGGAGCAAGTTGTTGCTGACTTGGAAAGCCACGGCTTGGAAGTCAGCGACAGGTTCGTCGGCCGGGTCAAGATGCAGATCTTGCGGGACGAGGCTAAGGCGGCAAGGGAACGTTTCAAACGCCCTCCCAAGCCCAAAACCTGCAAACGGCCCCAGCAACGGAAGATCCCGCCTCGGCGACAGTGAGGGGGGGCGTATCGGCTCCTAATAATCCGTTACTAACGCTCGGCCCCGCCACCGGCTCGCCCGTCGCCAGCACCAACTTCCCCAGCACCGACCTTGACCCAGGTAGAGGTGGTTTTTTGGCAGGGTGGTCCAAGGTGGTCCAGGTGGTCCAAGCAAAACAGCACTTCTATCTCCTTTCAAAAATCTCACTTCATGCTTGTCTCAGATTTTCCAAAAGAAGTGAGGATTTGCTTGGACCACTTGGACCACCCCACGAAAACCACGCAGAAACCCCGCAAAAACAAGGAAAAGAGTGGTCCAAGCAAATTCGATTTGCTTGGACCATCCTTGGACCACCTGGACCACCGCTTGGCCCATCATGCACCGTTCCTGGCTCTGGCGATGTCGGCGAGTGCGTCGGAGGTGAGGCCGAGACCGGTGTGCCACCGCTCCCGCCCGCTGTGGACACGGCGACGTTCGTCGTCAATCCGTGGAACCGCCGCCCGCAGTTTCTTGCCGAAATCTGCAACACTGCCCCGCATGTGGCCGTTGTCATCGCACCACCGGTGCCAAGCCAGTTGCAGATCGTTTCGACGCACTTCCTTGCCGTCTCCAACCTCGCAGCACTCGTCCAGAAATGCCTGCACAGGCGACGACAGGTAGACGAAATCCCGCAGAATCTTGTCGCCCGCAGCCGGATTCTTGAACCGTCCGGCGTCCTTTAGTAACCGAACCCCTTCCAACGCCCAATTAGTAATGCCCGGAATCTCCGCTAATAGCCGGTCCACCAGGTCAAAGTCCTCCTTGCCTTCGTAGGTGTTGAAGTACGGCAGGACTAATAACCGAGACCGCATGGCTGCCGAAGAGTCGGACAAGCGGGGCAGTTCGTTCACCGCAATGGTAAACCGGACCTTCAAGGCCACGCTTGGCAACGCCGCCAAACCCTTGCGGTCCACGGCCTGTTCCGACCCGCCCGAAATCGCCTTCAACCGTTCCAGAACCAGGGACGTGTCGCTGTACTTGCCAAGGTGGCCCTCGTCGATCAACGCCGCCAGCTTGCCGACCAACGGCTCCAGCCCGAACCTTCCGCCCAACGAGGCCAGCGACGAACTGGCGACGTTGTGCTTGCCAAGCAACTCCGACATCACCGCCATGGTCGTCCCTTTGCCACTTCGTGGCGGGCCGATCAGCAGGGCCAATTTGTGTTGCCGGTTGTCAGAAACCAGGTTGTAGCCGAACCACTGCTGGAGGGCCTTGACTCGCTCCTGGTCACCATCGAAGACCTGATCCAAAAACTCCAGCCATCGTGGGCAGACGGCATTCTGGTCGAAGCCGTGCGGCAGGCAGTTGCAGGAGAACCAGTTCGGCGTGTGATCCAGCAGGGTCACCGAACCAGCCAAGTATTCCTGCACATCTAGCAGGCCGTTGGCAAAGGCGATGACGTTCGTCGGATCAGGCAGATCAGCCGATTCGAGCCAACAAGGCGGCTCAACTGCCGACGTGTGGTTGGCAACGGCTTTGAGTGCATCGAGAACGCTGGTCACTGCTGGGCGGTTCGGCTGGTATCTTTCCAACCGCCTCTTGTTCTTGCCGCAGGGCTTCGACCAGCGGCACTTGGCGAGCCATTTCCAGGTTCGGGCTCTGATGTCGTCGTCGCTGAACAGTTCGTACCGCTGGCCAGTCCAGCGATACCAGCAGCCGTGATGGTGGACGAGGGTTTTGCCGTCGAACTCCGACTGGAAGAACTGGGCGGCTGTATCCAGTTGGTCCTTTGGTGAAATCACGACATCGACAGATTTGGCGGCGTGGTGGATGAGGTGGTCGTCGAACGGCACCACGATGTCATCGACGTTGGCCTCCAACTCGCCGAGATCACGGCAAGCGTGCAGCCGGTCACCAACTTCGCCGCCGTACACGTGCGTCAGGCACCACTCGATCTTCCGGCTGATTTCATCTTCGGTCCAGGGCCACCAGCCGCCGCTGGCATCAAGCTGATCAGTTTTCTGGCCCCACTCGGCCAACATTTCCAGCACGGTGTCGGCAGGCAGGGCGAACCCGTAAAGCAATCGCATGGTCAGGGCCGTGCAAGACCGGTCGGCACCGGTGCCTTCCTGCGTGCCGGGGACGGCCTCAAGGTAGATCCGTGCTTGCCGTTCCCGTTCCGCCGCCGACACCTCGACTACCGAAATCAAGTCGTCGTGGTCGGTGGCGTCGATGGAGGCAGAAACCACGACGGTTGTTCGGCGGCTTGTGGGCCTACCTGCATGTTCACAGATGAGCCAGCCAGGGTCGTAGACCGGACACTGCATCAGGAGATCCAGTGTCCACGGGACTTCTTCCCGGTATAGCTGGCTGGTCGCCGGGTGGATCGAACCGGGGGCCATGATGTAGCCGCCGTCGCCTCGCACGTCGAGGTTGTACTGCCTGCCGCCGATCCAGGTCTTCTGGCGGTTGCCGATGTACGGGATGTCTTCTACCCGTGGCCTCCGATAGACTCGATGCACCCCGCCGCTGCCGGTGACTTGCATCATTGGCGTCGGCGGGAAGTGTCGTCTGGCCACGTCGTCAGCTTCGTCGTCATCGGAGTCGATGGCAACGGTCCCTGGATTGCTGGCAGACCACGGGGCTGCACCGGTCAGCAGGGCGAAGTTCAGAATTTTCGCTTTCCAGAGATTTTTTCCGTCCTTGGCTGGGAAGCTCCCTCGCATCCATTCTTTTATTTCTGCGACGGCGACTCGCTGAGTCTGGTACGCCTTCCATTCGATGCACGGCTTTTTGCCGTTCATCGGGATCAGGTTGAAGCCCAGGCCGTAGAGACGGACGAGGATTTCGGTTCTTTGGATTTTTGTTTGGTCGTCGAGCAAAATGCTCGTTTGGTTACTATCATACATTAGACTCCTTCTCCGGCATGGCAGTCTGTCCCAGCCGGATGGTTGGTAAAAAGGTGAATGTTCTCAGACCACCCGTGACCACAAATCACGGGTGGTTTCTTATTTCAGCACACTTCCGAGTCAGAACTTCGATTTCGTCCTGCGTGTAGTAATGTCGCCTGCCAAGTTTCACTTGTGGTGTTGGTAGATAACCTGCGGTTATCGAGCGGTGCATCACTGGCACCGGAACACCGATTTGCCGTGCCGCCTCCGACACGTTGAAAAGTCTCAGTACGCTGCGTCTGACTCCTGCTGTAACGTTCATGGTTTCCTCCCGAAAAAATGTTCCAAAGTAAAGTAGTGTCGCCGCCATAATTTTCGTGAAGCATTTTCGGAATTCGTCAAAGATTTTTTCTGCCGTCCATTGGCCTACGGGGGAAGCCAAAGAAACACTTGACTGGCACTCAGGGTCTTGGGATGATGTTTCGAGAATGGTGGGATCAGGGGGAGTCGATGACAAAAGATAGAATCGAGTCTGCTAGGGTCCGTCGATTGGTACGGGCCAAGCCGAAGGAGTGTTTCATCAATGCCATGCGGGTGGTCTGGGATGTCCCGGAGTACGAGGACGCCGATTACGTTGAAGGCGTGATTGTCACTTTGGGAGATCTGGTCACCGAGCATGGCTGGGTCGAAATGGACGCCGTGATCGTGGACCCCACACTGCTGGAGGACGACGTTGTTTACTTTCCGGGACTCCGGTTCACAGGCGGTCCCGGCATCTCGAAGGCGATTGAACTTCCGAAACCGAGATATGCCCAAGATTTGCCGATCCTGAATCGGTTTGGGTGCGAAGGCATCAAATGCCCGGAGTTCCTGGCGGCATGGATTGCTGCGTATCGCCACGTTGGAATGGAGGAGATGGCGAGGTGGTACGAGGAACGCAAGCGAAGATTTGCAGCAGAAAAGGTGGCCGTCTGAAAAGCAGATCTGCGTCACCACTCATCGGCCCGACGTCATTTTCCGCCCGGTGACTTCCCGTTCTTGAGGTCGCTGTAGATGGCGACGATTTCCTGGAACGGCTCGCCGTAGTAGCCCCGGTACGGTTCGCCCCGCTTCAATGTCTCGTAAAGACTCGCCTGCCGACCGTCGTGGGCTGGGTGTTCCGAATTGGCCTGGAGGATCAGCAGGTCGCTGCTGAATCCAGCCACGCCGCCGACACGGCCAGTTTGGAGGATCTCCTGGGCCGCCAGCCGATTCCGTCTCGCAGGCAGCGGCATGTTCTTGGCGGCGTCATCGTAGCCGGGGTAGCCACCCCGCTCCGTCACCGAATAGTC
This sequence comes from Planctomycetaceae bacterium, assembly GCA_012719125.1. Lineage (GTDB taxonomy): Bacteria > Planctomycetota > Planctomycetia > Pirellulales > Thermoguttaceae > JAAYAY01. Next base: position 54,653 of record JAAYAY010000378.1, read on the forward strand.
CCAGGCCACGACGATCAGATCCCAGGCCACCGGCATGTTCTGCTGGTTCCGATTTTCCACCCATTTCCACAGCGTCTCCGCTCCGAAGCCCTTGTCTTGCCAATCGGCATTCCTCTTGCCGTGGCACAAGCCGCTCCACGTGTCCTGGACGGCACCCATGAACGGTGGTCCGAGCTTTTCGTCAGGCTGGATGCCGACCCGAATCAGCCCCTTGGGGTACTGTTCCGCCAGGATCTTCAACGCCTCGCCCTGGTCACGATTGCCATAGACATCGTAGACGGCCAGTTGGTAGGCGTTTATGGACTTCTGGAAGAATTGAACCAGCCGACGAAGTTGCTCCGGCGTGAAGACTGGGGTCTTCTGCTGGTCGTACATCCGCAGCACCAGCGTTGGGACAAGTGTCACGGTGTCTGGGCAGTGCCGACGCCACCAGCCAAAAACCTGCACGGCGTCTTCGACGGGGATCTCGGCGTGGTAGACGAGGTACAGCCGGTTGGCGGCGTAGGTGCTGGTCAGCAGCTTGGCGGCGTTTCGGATGTCCGGTTCGGTGGGACTTGGGGACGCCGGGAAGGCTGGTCCCCAGTAGCCTTTTTGTGCCGTGGCAGCCAGAGAGGCGTGGAGCCAAAAGGATCGTTCCAGGCTTGCCAAGTTGTGGGACTCTTCGGCCGACAGCACGATGCGGCCAGTTGTGAGCAGGACGAAAACGAGCAGCAGTTTGGGCCACGGGGTGGACATGGTGGCTTGCGGGCTGGCTTTGAATCGGGGGTGGGCCGATACGCATGGTTGCGGGCAGCGTGGCAGGACCGAACCGATGCCGCCACGCTGCCGTTTTACGGACAAGGCCAACATCCGAACTCGCTCAGCAGTTAGGATGGGAATGGCCGTGGGTCACTTCACCCTTCGGTTGACGGAGCTTCTCGTCCTTTCCTTTCCGTCCTCGACCCAAGTCGCTTTCCACACCCACTCGTCTTTGCTCTTCTTTTCGACGACTGATTTGCCCTCAAACGTCTTGCCCTCCGTGTCGGCATACCTGAGAGTGCCCACCCAGGAGTTCTTCTCCTTGTCAATGTGGTAGCGGTACGATACGCAGATGCCATCGGAAACGTGCCAGTGCTCGACAAGCTGCTTCCTTTCCGGGTTCCAGCCAACGATGCAGGAGCCGTGACGTTTGATGCCGTTTTCTACGGAAACGTCCGTGATTATGAGGGCGAATTTTCCTCCGGGAGCCCATCCAGTGACCTCCCGGCTCTTCTCTGGTTGCTCCACACCGTCGATCAGCAGCGTGGACTCCCATGTGCCAACACGGTACTCCATTTCCTCCAGGGCGTCCTTCGGAATCCGTGTTGGTTCCGCAGCGGCCAAAGCTGAGGCGACAGACAAACCAAACAAGACGGACAGCGAGACAGAAACGAGTTTCATGAAAAAGTCCTCCACGTGGAAAAGGAAATTGGAACGGCGGTCAAAACCACTCGACCAGTTGAGCTTCTGCTTTGGGACGGGAGACGCTGCTGATTGCATTGCCCTGGAAAACCTCATCACTTCCCAGCCGGGTGCTTCTTCCAAAGCCAGTAGTAGGTTATTTCTTTTCCATCCGGGAGCTTCCCAGTCGCTCGATAGTCGAAGCCGTTGTCGGTTCGGGTCATCTTTCCCTTGTACTCAAGCTGACCAGCCTTCGGGGACAGAGCCGTGCCTACGATATCTTGGCCTTTGTCGGAGACGATGTACTTCCCAACGGTCCCCAAGGCGTCGAACTCCCACCCGGTGGTCTTGTTCGTGGACGGATCAACTCCGATAATCGCTCGGTAGCGTCCGACAGTCAGATTAGGCTCAACAAAAACGAGGTCTGACAAAAGAAACTTGCCGTTGAGGGTCCAGCCGCACATGGATTGCCCCACGCTTGTCTTGCCGGTAAAGGCATCGTTGCCTTCGAAAGTACAGTTGGCGGCCCACCATCCGATGTCCTTTAGCTGTTCAGTTGCGTCCTGGGGCGTGTCGAATGTCAAGCCCGGCCACTTCTGCACCTTTGTCTTGCCCGCACGCTTGAATGTCGCTTCGGCGTTTTCGCCGTCAGCGTAGCGGATGGTCCATTTGTAGCTGTCCTTGTCGGGGAACACGAAAGTGACCGTGGCCTGTCGCTTTGAGCCCGCCGAGTCTGTGACATCCGATTTCAAGACGATCTCTTTCCCCTCGGATTTACTAAGTATGCCCAGCGAACATCCCCCGTCGCTGTGGAATCCCCAAAACTTGACTCGCTGGTCGGCGGGGTCATGGCCAATCATCACGAGCAGCCAGAGGCCCGGTCCATCCGGTGAATCGCTGAGCATGAATCGATGTTCGATGAACCGCCCGTCCAAGGCGGGCTGCCAGGTCGCAGCGGCCTTGAATTTGGTCCCGTCGATTTCAATGTCCGTCGCTTCCCAATTGCCCATGAAGGCTTTCAGCTTGCCAAGATCATTGGGCTTGGTCGATTTCTCGACCTGACCGGCAACCAGCGGTGCCAACAGAAGGACGGCGGCGTAAGTCAACATCTCGTTGCTCCTTGAAGTGGACTGCGAAAAGACCTACCGAACTTGGCCTCATTCTGCTGGCCCGGATGCTGCGGTGCAATCTGGGGGGGAGAATTCCTTCCGATTTTTTCATGAGTCTGGTCACCCTGCCCCAGAGGGTCCGTGCGGCAGATGCAGCGACACGCCCGCACCGGCGAGCCGCCCGCTCTGCTAAAATTCGACCAACACCAGGAGCAACAGCATGGCACCCGCACCCCAACCAACACAACTTGTCAGGGCCTTTGCCGTCTGGCTGGTCCTGATCGTTGCCGAGATCCTGCACGGCATCGCCCGTGGCGTCTTCCTGGTGCCGCACGTCGGCGAATTCCGGTCCAATCAAATCGGCGTGTTCACCGGCTCGATCATCATCCTGGTCATTGCCTTGATCTTCGTCCGGTGGATCGGTGCATCCCGGACTACTGACCTGCTGGCAGTTGGATTCCTGTGGCTCGGCCTGACGTTGGCCTTTGAAGTTGCCTTCGGCCGCTTTGTCGTGGGGGCATCCTGGGAGCGGCTGTGGGTGGACTACAACGTGCTGAAAGGCGGGCTGCTGCCGTTCGGAATGCTGGTGCTGCTGTTGTCGCCGCTGATTGCGGGGAAGGTGCGTGGATTGGGTTGAACTGATCGGCTGCCCTCGCAATCGTTTGGCCTCGGTAGATTCCTGTTCAGGCCCGTGTCACCCTGTCCTCAATCGCCGCTACCGCACGCCGGAGGCCATCTCGTGGCTCAAGAACTTGTGCCAGTTTGCGACAACAAGCGGCTACGGGTTCCGAAGTCAGCAGCTTATCCAGGTGGCGGGCCACCCGTGGTCCTGTGAATCGGTCTGCCTTGATCCAGCCTCCAACGCCCAGCCAGGCGATCCGTTCCGCATTGTCGAATTGATCGTGGGCCAGCGGCATGAGGACTTGGGGGATGCCCGCTGCCAATCCCTGCGACGTGGACCCGATGCCTCCGTGATGGACGAACGCTGCCGCCGTCGGCAGAAGCACGTCGAGCGGCACGTACCGAAAGTGGACAACGGTATCTGGCAGGCGGTCGGGAATCTGCTCAGGGAATTCCGTTAGCAGAACGCCTCGCCGGTTCAGCGACCGGCAGGCTTCGACGGCCGAGTCGAAGAACGCTCGCCCGTGCAGATTCGTCGAACCGGGGGTGAAGACCAGGGGCGGGTCGCCGTGAGCTAGGAACTCCTCCACTTCCGCCGACAGCCCATCCTCGTTCCGGTCGTTCCAGAGGGGAAAATCCGTCTGAATCAGGTTGTTGGGCCAGTCCTCTTGCGGAGTGCTGTACCAGTCGGGAAAGAGGCAGACGATTGCATAGGGCGAGTGCCACCAGCGGGTGATCTTGCGGACAGGGGGCAGACGGAGTTCCTGCCGCCAGCCGTTGATGAATGGGCACACCACAGCGTCGATGAAGAAGCGTTCCCCGATGCGGTAACAAAGGCTCTTCAGCCAACGTGGGCCGAACAAACCGGGGAGGAGCGGCGGCTGTTTGTCGCTCCAGATGACTGCCGGTTGGCAATGCAGGGTAATGACCGGCAGATTCAGCTTGTCCTGTGCCATCAACGCTCCAAACCCAAAGCAGTTCGTGATCCCAACGGCGTTGCCCGTCGAGGCATGATCGGCGTGGATCTCGTACTGGCGTTTCAAAACTGGGCAAAGACTCTGGAAAACATGCCGGAAGGCCCGCTGCGGGTGCCACAGATCGGGGTTGCTGATGGACTTAGCGAATTCGTCCTCCGTGCCGAGGGCCTCGAAGGGAATCCCGTGCTTGCGTGCGAGTGGTTCGTAGTGCTGGTTTGTGGCGAACACGACCTCGTGGCCACGGAGCCGCAATTCGAGCGTCAAGCCCAGCATGGGAAAAACATCACCGGAACTGCCAAACGTCGAGCAAATGAACTTCACGGGGTCACCCTGAATTCCTTTCGGTCGAGGACTTGCCCCTCCAGGTTCTTGATTTCGACGGCCATCTTCAACGGATTCCTCGTGAACGTCATCAGGACGTAGCTGTTCTCGCTGGCTAGGAATTTCGATTTCGGGTCCGGGTACTTGTCTCCTTTGCCGCTGAGCGACGTGTTGTAGTACGTGAAGTCGTCCACTTCGGCACGCTCGGCAAAATAGCCGAACCCGGTGATAGCGATGGTTCCACGACGCAGCAGTTTGCCCCACGAGCCGCCCACCTGCGACCGCACGCTGGCGTTGCGTTCGTTGTACAGCGTGACGACGAAACTCGGCTGAGGGCCGCCCAACAGCTTTTCGTACCACTGGTACTGGGCCGAGTCCTTGTCGAACGGATGGCACGTCTGCCATGTCGTGCCCATGTCCGAGATGTGGTTTAGGTCCAAGGCGACGAATCGCACGCCGAAGTCTGCCATGTCGAAATACCAATTCCACTCGTCGCCGGGAAGCTCGAAGAAGTCTCGGAAGGCAGTGGCGTCGATGTCGTACACGGGCTCGGCGGGCGGCTTTGGACCTCGTGGCCGGATTTCCCGGTCGTGATTTCCCAGGACCGGCATGAATGGCGTGCTGCGGAACAGGTCAGGATACCGGTCGATCAGTTCGCCGTAGGGCATCGTGCAGTCCTTCACGCCGACGCCGCACAGCCGATGCAGGCAGTCGATGTTGTCCCCGGCTGTCAGCAGCAGATGCACGTTGTCTTGGAGGATCGCATCCAGTTTCGGCTTGCCCTGCCAATCCGCCACCACGGCGACCCGCAATACGTCCGTGGGGTACGATTTGAAGGTGGCATCACTGGATGTCTGGTCGCCGGTGGAAACGCTGTAGTGGTACGTCGTGTCCCGTTTGGCAAGTGGAATCTCGACATGATGGAGCGTGACGGTTTCCTCGACGGCGACCGTCTCCGTGTAATCCTGGCTCAGGCCATAACGGACGACGGAATTGCCCGGCTCAGTGGTTTCCCAGTTCACGACGATCTTGCTGGGGTCGCTGGTCCTGTGCGTCAGCCAAATCCGTTCGACTTGAGCCGATGCCGAAGCCGCCAAGAGCCAACCAGCAAGACCGACAATAATTCCGGGGCGTGGTTTCATCGGTGACCTCCGCTTTCTTTTCAGCAGCAAATATCCGAGCGTCCCGGATTGTACCGCAAAGGAATTCACCTTGCTTGCGGACAATACGTGCCATCTCAATGTAGAATGGCAGAAACGGAGGTGTGCCCATGTCCTTGATGCTGCTGATCGTCTTCAGTGTCTTGCTGCTGGCTGGTTTCGTCGTCGGCCTGGTGTTCTTCGTCCTATTCCTGGTCAAGTCACTGGGCGGGACCACGGGTGGCTGGGGAAAACTGGCCGAAGTGTACGGCACCAACAACCCGCCCACCGGCCATGTCACGAAGCGGGAGACCGTCCAGGTCGGGGCGGTGACTTACAAGCGGTGCGTCACCTTGGCCGTGGCCGACGAGGGGCTGTACGTTTCGATCTGGCGGAAGACAGCTTTGATCCCGTGGGCCGAATTCAAGGCCGTTGGTCAAGCAACGCTATACTGGCAAAAAGTGCCGATGTTGACAGTCGGCGAACCGCCCGTGGCGACCATGACGGTGCCCGTGGCGGTGTTTCAAGTGATGCGGGGAAAGTTGCCGGTGGGACTTGCGGGAGCTTGACGAAGGAAACGCCTCAAGGGCCGTCAAGCCTGTAATGAGGCTGAACGCAAGCTCGTCGCCATGTTCCAAGCCACATGTTGAGCGGAGGCAAGCAAGAGCGGTACAATTCGAGTTGCATCGGCGACTTCAGGAGATACGTCCGTGATCATTTTCGGCAAAAACACCCGTTCAATCCCCCTGCGTATGGTCCGCAGGATTCATCGTTTTCTTCCTCGCCTAGTGTGCTCCTGGGTGCGGAAGCGGTGGATCTCTCGCCCGATGCGTGAGCCAAGCCCGTTGACGGGCGATCCTGAGCACTTAGAGAAGTTGCACCAAGGAATGGACGCCTGGAACGCTTGGCGGGAACAGGACCGGGAAACTCGGAAAGGCAAAGCGGTGCCATTGTTGATGGGATTCAGCTTGCGGGGTTGCAACCTGGATGGATACGATCTGGTCAATGCCAATCTACAGGAGGCTGTTCTCCGTGGTGCAAGTATGCGGGATGCAAATTTGCGGGGGACCAATCTGATCCGTGCCGACCTGCGGGGAGTAGATCTCAAAGGCTCTTGGTTCGATGACCGAGAAACTGATCTGAGGGATGCGGACTTTCGAGGGACCAACCTCCTTGATGTCTTGTTGGACAACGCAGATATTCGGGGCGTGCGGGGACTTGTTTTGGATTCGACCCGACTTCGCAACGCTCGATTCTCGCCAACGGCGAAAGATCCCTGGTCGATTCTGAGGAAAAGCTACACCGGGCCGAGGCTAATCCTGAACTACTTGTTCCTCGTCGCATTTCTCGTACCGTACCTCGTCAAATCCGTTGGGTGGATTGGCGTCAACAAAGCAGAGACTGCGATTGACACAACCGTCTCCCGATTGGCTGAGAGGGTCGAAACGCTTACTGATTTTGAGGATGTGAACTCCAGAGTCTTGCGATCCTTTTCGGACGAACTTGCTAAACGTGCCCCGAATGAAGGAAACGGTTGGCGACGTTACTCTCTATGGCAGGTCGTGATCGGCTTGGATCGGTCACCATCCTATTGGCTCACAGCGGTGGCCCTGGTTTTATACAACGTCTTGCGAACACTACTGACGATGTTGGTGGCACCATTGCGAGACGAGGAAGAAAGGTCTGGACACTCACCACCGCACCGTCCTCGGCAAGAACTGAGAAAGTCTCGTGGCGAGCGTTTGATGGACACACTTGTTTCGCCACATGAGTTGCTTGAAAAAGTCAGGGCTTCCTATGGCTGGATGATGTGGCCGCATCGTGTGGTAAGAATCTTGTTCTTCTTTGCGTTCGGGGCGTTCGTGCTCCACATGACATCCTGGCTCTCGACGCCGATCTTGTTGCCTCCTAGCTTGTAGTGAATGGCTTTGTAGGCTACTAGCAAGGTGACTAGGTTTATGCAATCAAACTGTAAGAGTAGAAGAAGGGCGTCTCGTTGCTCGAAGCCAAGCAAGCGGTCGAGTCGCTGGCGGCAAGGCACGGGCTGGGGACGCAGCGGGCCGGGTGCCTGGGCGTGGTGCTGGCAGTTGTCCTGGCCGCAGTCACCCTTGGCATGACGATCTTCTGATTGGGAAGGGGCCGACATGAAGCCGCACATTGACGGAACGGAGTTTGGCAGCATCACGGTGGACGGCGAAATGTACGACCACGACATCGTGATCCGACTGAGCGGCAACGTGAAGAAGCGGAAGAAGAAATTGTCGAGGGAACGGTACGGCACATCGCACACGGTTTCAATGGAAGAAGCCGAGCACATCTACGATGATGGTGCTGAGCAGGTAATCGTCGGCACCGGGCAGCACGGCGTGCTGAAGTTGTCGGAGGGGGCCGAAGGGTTCTTCAAGGATCACGGCTGCTCGGTCCAGGCACTTCCGACGCCCGATGCAGTCACGACCTGGAACGAGGCCGAGGGCAAAGCCATCGCCATGTTCCATGTGACGTGCTGACCAGGGCCGTGGGAATCTGGGGACGGCCCAGCAACAATCGGCGAGGCAACACCAAAACCCAAAAAAGGAAACCCCATGACAGAAGGTCGGATCGTGATCATCCCGTTTCTCAACGGAAAACTCGGCAAAGGCGGCAGGCTGGTTGAACCGGACATCGACGGCATCTTGGAAAAGTGGCTGCAACGCCACCCGGAGTTTCGAGGCCGGAAGTTCCATACCATCAAGACTGGCGGCAAGGAGACTTGCCTTGTCCGGGTGACCGTTGACTTCAGCCCTGACCTTGCGGCCTACGATCCCTCGGAAGACGCCGACCTGTATGAAGCGTATCTGGCTGAAAAGGGAGACTCGACGCCGCCCAGGTTCCACAAGATTTGGATCGAGCAATGTGAGGCGGCACAGGGGATCGAGGACGAGTTCGGCACGCAGAAGGCCCTGGAGTATCTGGTCGGCGAGAAGTTCCTGAACTTCCTCGAAGCTGCCGAAGCCAACGCCGACTTTCGGGCCGAGATCCCGGCTTTCGTCGCCAAGATCAAAAAGATCTTCGAGCCGTGGCAACTGGCCCAATACCTGGAGACGGCACGGGAAACAGAACCGTTCGACCCAGACCTCTTCGTGCCAAGATGGCACCCCGAACTCGGCGAAGAGGAAATTGAATACGACGCCGAGGAAATCGAGGACATGCGGAAAGACGACATTCGCCAATGCACCCGTGACCTGCTTCTGGTGGAACGGGCCAGGGAGTGGTTGTTGGAAAACTGAGGTAACGCAACCCATGGATCATAGGTCCGAACGCAACACTACGCAGTCCGATAACTGGCCTTCGATTGGGTCACTTCGATTCCCGCCCCGTAGTCATTCTCCTGCAACAAATCTCCGATGAATCGTTGGTTTTGCAGGAAGTAATTGGTGGGGCCGCAGACAACCTCTCGAATGGGCTGTCCTTCTGGCGAAATTGGGATTTCAAAGTACGGTATCAACATCCCGCCCTTGGCACGGTACTGCGGAGAACGTTCCATGAACCTGGAGTGACAGTAGAGAAGCCTCACTTCTTCTTCATGAGCAAAAGCTGGGCTCTTGTGACTAGCCGACTCCCTGAATAGAGCCACCGCCGCCCAGAAGCAACCGATCTTTTGCTCCACCTTCTCTGCGTCTTCGCCCAACAAGTCCCATTTGTTTGCTGCTATCAAGACCACCTGCCGAGCCGCCTCCCTTTGCGACTGGTCATCATAGAGAACGTCAACTACCTGAGTGTCGCCAGGACTCCACTTCTGGGCAACCTCTTCCAGGTATTCACGCCGAAAGCCAATCGCAACGCCTTGTCCACCGTCCCCATAGGCTCTCCACTGGCTGAGTGAGTCACCAGTCTTGGAAAAGGAAACGCAATAGACCTGTTTCCAAGTATTGAGGCCATCGCTGAACCTCTCGTCTTCGATTTCAAGTATGCTGTCCCCTCTGATCAATCCCTTCCTCAACTCATCTTGTGAGACTTCACCAGCATTTACCATTTCCTTTTCGACGGTTCGGACCAGCCGCCGAAACCAGCGATGCTCCTCATAATCGTTCATGCAGAATACATTGCTCAACCAGAGCTTCTTGCCCGTAACAATCCTCACGAACGTATCGAGAGAGCAATAGTGATATATAATTTCGTCGGGCTCCGGATCATCGGACATCATTCACCCTCACTTCCTCAAGACGTGTAACGACGAAATGACCGCCCCCTGTTTTCCAGGCCGGGCACAACAGGACCAGCGGCGTGACCCCGGTGTTGATGTTCATGGCGACGGCACCGCCACGGGAACTGCCGACCACAACGTCCAGCTTGCTCTGGTCGAATTCGGCCTGGGCGATCCTGACGGCGGCATCAAAGTCGTCGTCGGGCAGGGCCGGGTTCAGGACAGTGTGGCCGTGGTCCTTCAGAAAGGTCGGCTTCACGCCGCCTGGGGTCGATTGCCAGCCGTGGAGGAAGAGGATGAGCATATTCACATCCGCACAAAGAACATGGCAGTGTGGGCTGCCACAGCCTTTGCGGCGTCACCAGTATTCATTACAGACAGCCTTTCGGGCCATTCGGCATGTCTTCGTGCCCAGCTATCAATCTTGTCGGTATCCCTGGACTGAGCGGATTGGAACAGTTCGTCCGCTGCTCGCACTTCTTTCTCTACGTCCTTTTTCTTGGCTTTCTCGCCAAAGACTGCTGCCATCGCCATGAGTGCATCACAAACTTTGTTGAGATCGGCTTTGCCCTTCATCGCCTGCCAACTGTGACCGTTCAGGAACGCACAGCACAATTCGAGAAAGTCGTCGTGTTCTTTGCCGGACAAGGCGAGGATTGTCTGAACTGATTTGTGCTGTGTGAAAACTTTCGCTATTTCGTTCCAAAGTTTCTCCGAATCAAAAAATTGGCGTAGGAGCTTCGTGATCGGTCGCATCATCCGAGCCAGTTGCTCTCTTTCCGCATCGACGGACTTTCTAAGTTGGTCCTGGATAACATCAAGGCACAGTTTCCGAAGTACGTCCCAACTCAGGTTCCGCTCTCGGAACTCGGTGAGTGCTCGAAGGCGGTCGTCTGTGCTCGTGGAAGACGGTTCTGCCGGAATTCCGTGGTTGAAGACGGATCGCTCAGAGTAAAGACCTTTGATCCATCGCTCCATTGCGGTGTGCTGCCCGTAAAGAGAGGTCAGGCGACCCATTAGCTCCTTCGAGCAATCCGGCCCTTGTATGTCAAGTGCGGCTTCGAGGCACGCACAGTATGCTGCAAAATCTTGTTCCGCAGACGTAACGATTGGATTGTCAAATTGTGTGCGAAACAGGTGGTAACACGCTGCAACGATTCGGTCGTAAGGATTTTGGCTGAATCGACGGATCAACTCCCGATGCAATTCTTCGTTCAATCTGATCCGAAAGCCGCCGGAGATTCCTCGCAATTCAAGCGGAGGATATAGCTGAAGTGAGCGAGGTTCTTCGATGTTGCCCCTTGTCTTCGTGTGCAAGCTCACTAGATCATGCGGCGATTCTGTAGCCGTGAAGAATGAGTATTGGAATGCGTCTGCGGGCACTCGCCACCAGTTCTCTTCGACCCCCATCAGAAACGCCAGGGAGATGATTCGGCTGATATGAGTCTTCAACCAGTCTTCGTCGTCGGACACAATGAGCGTGCCGTGAGCCGGGGCGGGCTCAGTGTTGCCGTGGAGGGGCGGGAAGTCTCGAAAGATGTCGAGCCAAGCAGGGCGTGGAAACTTCAGGACGTTACTCCAAGACGACGGCTCGTCCAAGAGAAACGTGGCCTTGGCGATAGTCACATCGTTTTCCGGGTGTGCCGTACTGGTGATTCGTACCCTTGGCAAAACGTAAACCAACTTCTTCCGTCCCGATGTTTTGGCTTCCTCGGTCATTGCCATCCTCATTCAAAATGCAGGCTTTCGTGCCGCCACCACTACGTTCCGGGAAACAACTCCACGCCCAGGCATTGTCGCAGAAGAATCACCACCGGGACAACAGGTATGGCGGCAATCAAGGGCAAAACCACCGCCAGCGGGTAATGCCACCAGCGTGGCGACTCCGCTGGCCGGTCCCCCGGCACCGTGCAGGCTGGCAAGTACACCATCAGGCCGTACACAAAAAGCCAAAAGCCGCCGATCAGGCTGGTCGGGTTGATGCTGGCCTCGGCCATGCACCCGGTGATCCCGAACAGCAGCAGCACCTTCAGCGGCGAAAAATCCCACCGACTCAGCATCCAGGCCCAGGCAATGAACATCGGCACGAACACGACGACGCTGTGGAAACAGACGACCTTGAGGTAGTTGGTCGAGGCCGTGATGTGGGCCTCTTCGGGCGTCGTGCCGAAGACAGGTGCCAAGTTGGTCATGGTCGTGGTGATGACTTCCTCCAGCAGGGCCATGGCGGTGCAGAACAGCACAAACCGGACCCGCCAGTTCATCGGGATGGCAGCCAGCCGGGGGACCAGCCGTCGCCGCAGCATGGGCGTCACCGAGCCGCCGATCACGATCCAAAACAGGATCAGGCCATCGGCCATCAGGAAGATGGCACGGTCTTTTACCTTGCCGGAGGACAGGACGACGACGTTCAGCAGCGTGACCAGCAGGCCGCTGTAGATGCCGATTCCCACCAGGAGCCAGCGGGTGATCCGGTCGGTTCGGGGCTGGGTGTCGGTGGTCATGCGGTTTTCCCAGGGGCGGGCGTGGCTCGGAATTGGCTCCGGTTCGGCAAGATACGTGGCCCAAGAAGGTGCCCTTCCGAACTGCCCCATCATCTGGTCGTCCAAGTTCAACCTCGTCGTTTCAGCACTACGAGTACAGGAGTTGTTGCCTCAGTTGGTGCTTTGGCACGCCATGATTCTGGAAATAAACCCTGATGGCAACGCCCTGGGTGATGTTCCGAATGGTCTGCGACCCCAGCGGGTAGTTTCCCGGCCATTCCAACACATCGCCCTCCTCAACATCGTCACCGAACAATTCGATGATCGAATAGTCGCCGTGTTCGTCTTCAACAGCCACCATTCCTCGCTGCCGATGAATGTGAGCTACGCTTCCCTTCATTTGTCCGTTCCTTGTCGGCGTTCATGTTGGGTGAACCGTCACATGTAGTATTTGTACTTGGGCTGCGGCGTCTGGTGCTCCGGCACTTCCCGAAGAACGTCACCAACGAGCCGGGAGAATCGGAGCGTGATCGGCATCAGTCCCGCCATGTTTGCGGAGTTCCAGTTCATCTTTGTTAGAACCATGACTTCTCGGAGCAACTGACGGCGGGACGTGTCCCCGATGTGGTCGGCCACTTGTAGAGGCGATGGAACGTGCCCGTGTGGATACCTGCCAATGGACGACAAGTATCCGCTCGTATAGAAGAACGATACGTCGCCAACGGTGAAAGCCGTGCCCCGCAGCGGTGGGTACTTCCCGGCTCGTAACAGACGGGAATGGCTCGTCGGAGTGAGCGACACCAAGTCGTATCGTCCAATACCCCGAAGCGATTCCTCGAAGCCTGCACGCTCCTCCGGCTCGAAACGGGATGTCTTGTGAATGACCACACGTTGCGGCAGTTGGCTGCGTTCCTGGCGGTATCGTTCAAGGACCATCGAGATCAATTCGGCCGCCATTTCCTCCGACAGATGCGGAGTCCGCCCATCCCGTTCATCCCAATCAAAACGGTGACCTCGCAGGACCAACCCGTCTCCGTTTTCGTCAAACGCCTGCACGACACTCGTGCGAAGCGTCGATGCAGACCCCAATGGCCGGAAGAAGCTGATGCCGATGAAGCAACTGGCTGGTGCCAGATCTGTCGGCCCCCAAGGCAAACCATCCACCTTGAAATAGAGCCCGTTGAAAAGGTTCCAGGCAACGACGGAGGGGTGGTCGAGCTTTCGGCGGGAATCCGTCATGCCGGTGGTCGTCTCCAGGAGGATCTGAGTTGGCTTCTGGTAACGCATGGCGAGCGATTTGAACGCACGGCGAAGATCTCGATGGATGCTGCCGTGCCCCTTCTCGAAATAATTCACAGAGCGGCAACGGCGGTACAAGTCGTCGGGCAAAACCAAGACCACGTAATCCAGCGGGTGATCTCGTTGGGTAAGAATCTGCATTTTCTGATCGAGGAGGGCCAGCATCGCCTCGAATCGATCACGCCCCTGCCGGATGGCGAGCACATCTCGCTGCTCCTGGCGAGTGATCGGCTCGACCAACGCATCATCGGTTCTCAGGTCACAACGGTAGCCCCTGTCACGCTTGCAGCCGGGAAATGGAGTGTGATCATCGTCCCCATCAACGCCTTCGGAATATGCCTCGTAGAACTGCCGGGCGTGATCGACGGCCTCGCCGGTTCCGATGAATCCAATGTGGACCTCGGCCTTGTGTCGGGCTGTACCGAGAGACCGTGGCCCGTAGAGCGGAATACCGGTCTTCGGGTCGCAGTGACGGTTTCCGCCTGCGAATAACAGGTGTGGCTCTTCAACGAAATCCGCAGAACGCCGAGGATTTGTCAAGCAGAGCGGCGATATCCTATAGTTCTTGCTCTTCTGCCTCTTCTTCGATTTCATCCTCATCGAATTCGTCCCATTCAAGAGTTTCACCGTCAAGGGCTTGGCGGTACTCGGCCTGTGTGAATAGATCCTCTTCGTAGGCAACATTCGTGAACGGCTCGTCGTCCCCCGGAACGCCGGGCCAGAGCAGGTCAAAACGGAGGCATTCTGTGCTGACGATAGCGGACTGATCACCAAAGTTCAGCACGATCCGGGGTGTGCCGCCAGAAAGGTAGTCCCGCCAGAAGTTGACTTCGGTCAGATAGTGGATGTTCCGCATCCTCGACTTCATGCTGGTCACACGTCGGCCAATCTGGTTCGGCGGCAGCGGCGTGGTGCCATCGGAGGTCAGGTGACGCTCCGGGCGTAGGCTGAGGCACCACTGCCTGTCAGCCATCTGGTGAAATCTGATACCGGCGGCGAGGTGCCACCAGTGCTTCTTCTTCTCGCCGGTGGATTTTTGCTGCGGCTGCCATGCCACCTTTCGAGTCGCTTTGCTGAGATTGAGCGGGCGATACTCGACTTCTCGCTCTTCGCCAGCTTTTTCCACGGGAAAGAAGAACCGGTAGTGGCATGGGTCATAGCGAATGCTGAGATTGCTGGTGAACTTGAACAACGCCCGATTCAAGAGCGTGATATACCGCCGCTTCCCTTCCGGGGCAGCCCACAAGTCGATTGCCCGAAGCGTTTCGACCGAACGTCTATCGATCACTTCGGCAAACGGTCCCTTTGGATCGTGGAGGTTGTGGAACGTGAATAGTTTCTCGTCCCGTAGCAGAAAACGGACAAGAATGCTGCGATCACGGGGGTAGTTGAGACGCTGCTTGACCTGATCTTCTTGACCGTCTCGAAAGTCACACGGAGCGGCGAATACGGCGTCAGGCAGATGAGTGACGGGCAAGAGGGAACTGTGGATGACCTCCTGCGTGTACGCTGGCCTGTCATCCACGGGTGGAGAAGACGAGGCAGGCCGATTGCGAGATTCGTGATCCGCCTTCATTTGACGGAGCACCGGCACGCTGTAGGTGTTAGGCTGGGAGTCGATGACCTTATGGTGGTCGCCGCACAAGAGGACGAGATTGGGGTACTTATCTCGGTCTTCGTCTGAGAGGGGAGAGTTGCCCCGTGGGCCTTGCCTGCTGTCGGCCACGATATGGGCGATTTCTCCAAGGAAGACAGCATCGTCGGTGCTGGTGCTCGATTCGACAAGCAACTTGCCGCAGCCGGGAAATGCACAGATGCCTCCCGACATCACACAAAGTGTCTTCACTTCCTTCTGGGGAACGGCACGTCTCGTCTTCGTTTCGTTCATGGTTCGGCTCAAAACAACTTCTTCTGCCCCGTCACCTCGTCCTTGCTCCGATAAATCGTCCGGTCGCCGTCCCGCAGGTAGATCAGGCCGAGCCGCTGCAACCGCACGGTCAGGTTGCTGATCGTGACCTGGGCCAAATCCGCCAGCCGGTACAACTGCGGCCAGTTGGTCAGGTCGTGTTGCTCGGCCGCCGCCAGCATCAGCCACTTGGGCATCAGCAGGCACGACTGGTAGCGGTCCACGGCACTCTTGACTTCGGGTGCATCCTCTCCAGCCGTCAGATCCCGATAGACCTTGTAGGCCCGGTCGTCGGTCATGGCCCTGGTGAACAGCACTTCGATCAGCCGGTCGGACTTGGCTGCGTGCCGGTGGACAAAGCACTGGGCCACGTCGATCCCCGGCAACATCGGCTGAGCCAACTTGGCCCGGTCCACATCCAGATCCCAGTGACCGGCCTCATGCCCTATGGTGCTCCGCAGCAGGCCCGGCTTCTCGTTGAACAGATCAGTGTGGGCCTCGTTCAGCAGGATTTTCCTGGCGGCGGCATCCAGCCCACCGAGGATCTGCTCCCCCGGCTGCTCCTCGATCACGTCCCAGTCGAAATCCAAACCCAACACCTGCTCCACGATTTGGTCCAGCGGGACCGGCAGAGCGACCGTGACGCCCGCCTTGGCTTCGTAGTCCCGAATCCGTTGGGCGGTGATGTCTTCGATGACCCCAGTTCGCAGGTATTTGAGGCGGGCCTTGCTCACTCCTCCTCCTCGATGTGTCCCAGAATCCGGTCCAGGGTTTCGTCGTCGAGCTTGGCGATTTTCCTAAAGGCGTCGGGGCGTTCCAGCACCCGCTGTTTGATTTCGTCGGGGACTTTTTGGGCCAGCAGCAGCAGTTCATCCACGTCACCGTCCAGGATGTCTGCCAGTTTGCGGATCAGCTTCTCGCTGGGAAAGTCGCTGAAGTCCAGCTTGCCGTTTTCGATCTTGCTGAGGTACGTGAAGTTGATGTCGGCTTCGTCCGCCACGTCACGCAGCGTCCGGTTCTTCGCCTTCCGCAGTTCCCGAATCCGGTCGCCGAAAGTCATGGCTCTGCCTACTTGCTTTGTTTATCCGCAAATTGTAGGCTATTTGCAGTTTTACGTCAACAAGGAGCGGACGTGCTTTCTGGCGGTGAGCCTGACCAGTGGCGAGGTAATGGCCGGACAAATGAAACACTGATCCTAGAGGCCGAGACATGGCAACAGCGGTTCTGAATGTACCGGAACAAGGCCAACTCGTGCGGGTTCGGTCACGGCAATGGGTGGTCAACGAAGTCAAACCCAGCACCCTGCCGCCGCCCGCCATGAAGCCCAGTTTCGACGGGGCACAAAACCTCATCACGCTCTCGTCCGTGGAAGACGACGGCCTGGGTGAAGAACTACAAGTGGTGTGGGAGGTCGAGCCGGGGGCCACGGTCATCGAAAAGGTGGCCCTGCCGGAGCCCACGGACTTCGATCACCCCGACAAGCTGGATGCCTTCCTGGATGCCGTGCGGTGGGGGGCCGCATCCACCGCCGACCTGAAAAACATCCAATCGCCCTTCCGCAGCGGCATCGAAATCGAAGACTACCAGCTTGACCCCGTGGTCCGTGCCATCCAGATGCCCAGGGTCAGCCTGCTGATTGCAGATGACGTGGGCTTGGGCAAGACGATCGAAGCGGGCATGGTGGGCCAGGAACTCAACATTCGCCACCGTGCCAGGAAGATCCTGATCGTCGTCCCCTCGGCCCTGCAAATCCAGTGGCGGGACCAGATGCGGGACAAGTTCGGGCTGGACTTCCGCATCGTCGATTCCAACCTGATGCGGGAACTGCGGCGGCGACGTGGCATCCACGTCAATCCTTGGAGCCACTTCCCCCGACTCATCACCAGCATCGACTTCCTGAAACGGGAACGGCCACTGCGGCTATTCCGGGAAACGCTGCCCGCACCCGGCGATCCGATCTACCCACGGAAATACGATCTGCTGATCCTGGACGAGGCCCACAACTGTGCTCCGTCAGGCCGAGGCAAGTACGCCACGGATTCCCTGCGAACCCACGCCCTGCGGGAACTGGCCCCACACTTCGAACACAAGTTGTTCCTGACCGCCACGCCGCACAACGGCTACCGGGAAAGCTTCAGTGCCCTGCTGGAACTGCTGGACAACCAGCGGTTTTCACGGGGAACCGAACCAGACAGCAAGCAGCTTGAAGCGGTCATGGTGCGGCGACTGAAGAGCGATCCCACATTTGCCAAGAAGTGGGACGGCACACCCCGGTTCCCGCCACGTGTCCTGGAACCCATCGAAGTCCCGTACACCGACGACGAGCGGGAGATCCACGCCGCCCTGAGACAGTACACCAAGCTGCGTGCGGGACGAGCCGAGGACAACACGGAAAAGTTCGCCACGGATTTCGTGTTGAAGACCCTGAAAAAACGCATGTTCTCCTGCCCGGCTGCGTTCCTTGCCACCTTGGAACGGCATGAACAGTCGCTCCAAACGGCACGGAAAAAGGCCGTTGCCAAGCCATCTCCTGGCGTACTCCAACGTGAACTTGACCGCATGGACGAGGACTACGCCGACGACACTGACTACGACGAAGCCACGGCCGATGCCTTGGACACGGCCACCCGGCTGTTTGCCGAACCGACCGAAGAAGAAGAGGCCCTGCTCAAGAAAATGAAGAAATGGGCACAGCGTGCTTGTGCCCAACGGGACTCCAAGGCCCTGCAACTGATCGACTGGTTGAAAAAGCACATCAAGCCGGGCGGCAAATGGTCGAACGTGCGGGTGATCATTTTCACGGAGTACCGGGCGACCCAGAATTGGCTCCAGGAAGTCCTAGCGACCGAGGGCTTCAGCGGCGGTGACCGTCTCCTGACCATGTACGGCGGCATGGACAGCCAGAAACGTGAAGAGGTCAAGGCGGCATTCCAAGCCTCGCCGGAGATCAGCCCCGTTCGGATACTGCTGGCAACAGACGCCGCATCCGAGGGTCTGGACTTCCAAAACTTCTGCTCCCGGCTGATCCACTACGAAATCCCCTGGAACCCGAACCGCATGGAACAGCGGAATGGTCGTGTGGATCGGCACGGCCAGAAAGCCGACAAGGTTCAGGTCTACCACTTCGTCGGCGAGGGCTACAAGGACCGGGCCAATCGGCAATTCAGCGGAAACGTCGGCAACGTTGGCGACATGGAGGCCGACCTTGAATTCCTGATGCGGGTTGCGATCAAGATCGAGACCATCCGGGAAGATCTGGGCAAGGTTGGGCCGGTGATCGCCGAGCAGGTCGAAGAGGCCATGCTGGGAAGACGCACCGCTCTGCACATTGAAGATGCAGAACGTGATGCCCAGCCGATCCGCAAGATGCTCCGCTTCGAGCGTGACCTGCAAAAACAGGTCCAGGCATTGATGGAGCAGTACCGGGAAACCAGAAGGGAACTGCGGCTGTCGCCCGACAACATCCAGAAGGTCGTCCAGGTGGCGTTGGCGTTGGCGGGCCAACCGGCGTTGATGCCAACCAAGACCGATGACGGCAAGCCGTGTTTTCGGCTGCCGCCGCTCCGGGGAAGTTGGGCCGCCTGTGCCGAAGGGCTGGAACATCCACACACCAAGGACATCCGGCCGATAACGTTCGATGAGGGCGTGTCCCGTGGCCGTGACGATGTGGTCCTGGTTCACTTGAACCACCGGCTGGTCCAAATGTGCCTGCGGCTGCTGCGGGCGGAAGTGTGGGCTGAGAAAGGCCGGTCCAAGCTCCACCGGGTTACCGCCCGGATCGTCTCCAACGACGTTCTGGACACACCGACCATGATCGCCCATGCCCGACTGGTCGTGATCGGCGGTGACGCCTATCGACTGCACGAAGAAATCATCGCTGCAGGTGGGCTCATCAAGGAAGGCAAGTGGGGCGGTAGGCTGAACGTGGGACAGTTAGATTCGGCCTTGGGCGGTGTCACGGAGGCCGAGCCATCGACGGCCGTGAAGGCCAAGCTGCTGGGACTTTACCCATCCTTGACTTCTTCGTTGGCGTCTGCCCTGGAGGCCCGCTTGAAAGATCGGGTGACTGGCTTGCAGAAACGGCTGGCGGAACGGGCCGACAAGGAAGCCAAGGACATCGAGGCCATCCTGACCGAGTTGAAGAAGGCCATCGAAGCGGAACTGAAGTCGCCCGAATACGTCCAGCAGTTGTTGTTTAGCGACCCGGAGCAGGAGCAGTTCGAGCGGAACAAGGACGCCATGAAGGCCAGGGTCAGGGAGATCCCGGAAGAAGTCAAACGTGAAACGGACGCCATCCGGGCAAGGTTTGCAGACCCACAGGCTCGGATGTTCCCGGTAGCGGTGACGTTCTTGGTGCCTAAGAAGTTGGCCTGACGCAGCAGAAGGACACAACATGCCGAACGGCGACGAACCAACACCCGATGAACTGTTCCATTTCGTCATGAGCCGATTGACTCGACTGCAAGCAGCGGATCTGGTGCGTCAGATCGAACGCTCGATTGCACGAGGCGTCGTGACATCGGTTCCAGGGGAAACTTATAGTGTCCTTCGCCCGATGACCGACCTTGAAAAGCTCTCAGTGTCGCTTGAGTATGTCGTGACAGCCTTCGATACGCCCGCCATGCTCGCCCGTTGCAGAGAACTACTTCAGTGCTCCGAGATTACTTGGACTGTGGAAGTGGATGGAGACGATATCGATCTACCTTCGTCATCACTCGACAACAAACACGACGTTTCGGCCGTCAAGAAGCTGATAAGCATCATTGACGAGATGCAATTGCCTATACCGGAGATACCGTAGTGGCAACGTTAAACGACCTCCGAACCGCTATCGAGACTGTCCTGGATCTGCCTGCCGCTGGAGCAACGCTTCAGCTACGGAGTAACACTAGGGAGCGGGCGTTTGAGGGCTACGTCTTTTCGTTGCTTGTCGAGGTCGTAAGGCGGGCAGGCGGAACCGCAGTCATCGTGGGCATTCAGTCAGGGGAGAACCCCGCCACCGTCGTATTTCGGGGCGGCCCAGGGACGCTTGGATCACAGTCTAGCGATTACGCCTATGCTCGTTGTCAGCTAGGGGACATGGAGTTCGAGATTCATCTTGATGTTCAGTACCAGGGCACTTCCGGGGCCATTCATGAGGTCGATGTTTCCATCTATGACCATGAAGCCGCCGAGAGAATTCGAAGCTCCCCCAGTCAATTTGCCAAGAGTTCGAAGTTGGACGCTGCCTTTGAATGCAAGTTCTACGATTCACGGCTTGGTACAGCACTCGGCAGAACATTCGTAGGTCTTGTCGCCGATTGCGGGAACGTGAGGATGAAGGCATTTTGGTCGAATGGACCTTCTCCCGGATTGGCAAAGTACTTTCAGCCCGCCAAACGGCCCCATTACTTTCCTCGGCTTTCTCCACTCAGACCCACAATAGAGTCACGATTCATCGATTCTCTCGTAACTGAGATGCGAAGATGGGCGGGCGTTGGCTAAAACGAAGGACAGACTAGTGTAGAAAGACCATGCCATGTCCATTGCACGCCACCATGCTGAATGGCTGTCCCTCGTGCCGGTGTCAGGCCCGTTCCTGAGTCTGCCGGTACTGCTGGACGCCTTTCCTCAAGGTCTGGACGCCCACGATCCAGATCACGCTCGCCTGTTGCGGCTGGCCTACAGCCAGTGGGATGAGAACTTCGACCGCAGGCGGCCTGATCCGGCCACTCACGGGGCTTGGATCAAGTTCGTTTTGACGAAGACGCTGGAGTTCGACGAAGACCTGCTGGTCGAAGGCCAGTCCATCCCACAAACGCTCCATGTGGAACTGCCTGAACACAGCGAACTGCTGAAGCCGAACATCGTCGTCAACGACCCGGCGACAAAGAAGCCCCGGCTGCTGGTCCAGACCTGCCCCCGGTCGCAAGAACTCACCAGCTATGTCGTGAATTCGCCGTGGAAGGCATCCCCTGACACCCGCATGACCGAACTGCTGCACGCCACCGGCGTCCGGCTCGGCTTGGTAACCAACGGTGAACACTGGATGCTGGTGGATGCCCCCAAGGGCGAAACCACGGGCTACGCCTCCTGGTATGCGTCGTTGTGGCTGGAAGAATACATCACACTCCGGGCATTCCGCACCCTGCTGTCGGCCCCCAGGTTCTTCGGCGTGGCGGACAATGAAACCATCGAAGCCCTGCTGACCAAGAGTGCGTCCAACCAGCAGGAAGTCACCGACCAGCTTGGTTATCAGGTGCGACGGGCGGTCGAAGTGCTGATCCAGTCGTTGGATCGGGCCGATCAGGATTACGGACGGGAACTGCTGGCTGGGGTCAGCCCAGAGGTGCTGTACGAGTCGGCCCTGACGGTCATGATGCGGCTGGTGTTCCTGTTCTGTGCCGAAGAACGGGAACTGATCCCCACACGACCGTTCCCGGTGTACGAACAGAATTACTCCGTCTCCACCATCAGCAAGCAGTTGCGGGAACTGGCCGACCAGCACGGCGAAGAACTCCTGGAACGTCGCCACGATGCGTGGCCCCGGCTGCTGACCGCCTTCCGAATCGTCTTTGGCGGCATCCGGCACGATGAAATCAACGTGCCTGCCTACGGTGGCCGCCTGTTTGACCCTGACCGGTTCCCTTTCCTTGAAGGCCGCAAACAGGGGACAAATTGGCGGGACACGGATGCCACGCCGTTGCCGGTGAACAACCGCACGGTCCTGCACCTGTTGGAAGCCCTGCAACTGCTGCAAGTCAAGGTTCCTGGTGGCGGGCCTGCGGAGGCTCGGCGTCTGAGCTTCCGTGCGTTGGACATCGAACAGATCGGCCACGTCTACGAGGGCCTGCTCGACCATACCGCCAAGCGTGCAACCGAGCCGTTCCTCGGACTCGCTGGAACCCGTGACAAGGAACCGGAAATCCTGCTGGCTGACCTGGAGAAAATGCGGGACAAGGGCGAGGATGCCTTCCTGAAGTACCTGAAAGACGAAACCGGCCGGTCGGTGGCTGCGTTGAAAAAGGCGTTGGATGCCGAAATTGATGGCCAAGATGCGGCCAAGTTCAGGACCGTTTGCCAGGGGGACGACGAACTCTGGCAGCGGGTCGAGCCGCTGGCTAAATTGGTCCGACCTGATACGTTCGGCTACCCGGTTGTGATCCCAAAGGGAAGCGTCTTCGTCACGGCGGGAACTGACCGACGCAGCAGCGGCACGCACTACACGCCCCGCAGCCTGACCGAACCCATCGTTCAGTACACCTTGGAACCGCTGGTCTACGTTGGTCCGGCTGAGGGAAAGCCGAAGGCCGAGTGGAAACTGAAATCGGCCAAGGAACTGCTTGACCTCAAGATCTGTGACATGGCATGTGGGTCCGGGGCTTTTCTGGTCCAAGCCGACCGGTACATGGCCGAGCGGCTGTTGGAGGCGTGGGATGCGGCCAAGCAGGCGAATCCCAAAACTCCGGGCATCACGCCGGAAGGTGAGCCGTCCACCGGGAAGCCGAACGAGGTGCTCATCCCCGACGATCCCAATGAGCGGAAAACATACGCCATGCGGATCATCGCCCAGCGGTGTTTGTACGGTGTTGACGTGAACCCGTTGGCAGCGGATATGGCAAAACTGTCACTGTGGTTGCTCACCGTTGCCAAGGACAAGCCATTCGAGTTTCTGGACCATGCCATCCGGTGCGGCGACTCCCTGGTCGGCCTGCACGACATCGACCAGTTGCGGCATTTCAGCTTGAAGCCCGATAAAGACGACACACCACTATTCAAGGGGCCGTTGGATGGTCCCGTCAACGAAGCGATCAAGCTGAGGCTTCGGCTGGAAGACATGCCCGCAAATTCGGTTGAGGATGTCGAGGCCCAGGAAAAATTGCTAAAAGAAGCCAACGACAAGATTGCCCGGCTGCGATGTGCGGCTGACCTGCTGGTTGCCGCTGATTTTTGGGGGGAGACCGCCAGGGACAAGCAGGAAAAGGTGCGTCACGCCGCCGTTGTCGTTGGCAAGCACATCGAGAATGGATCGACGGAAGAGTTCCAGGAAATCGCCGCCAAGGAACGTCTGGCTCAGTTGATGTTCCACTGGCCGCTTGAGTTTCCCGAAGTGATCGTGAAACGGGGAGGATTTGATGCGTTCGTGGGAAATCCACCGTTCATGGGCGGATTGAAACTCGAAACTGCTTACGGCGGTCACTGGCGTAATTATGTTGTTGACAGCATCGCCAATGGCGTTCGTGGTTTGCGGGGAACGGCTGATCTTTGTTCCTATTTTCTCCTACGTACCAGAATGTGTCTTAGAGACCATGCCGATGTCGGGCTGATCACCACTAATTCAATCTCAGAAGGTGACACCCGTGAGGTTGGCCTTCAACAACTTGTTGGTCGTGGGGTTCGGATCATCCGTGCATATCCTAGTAACAAGTGGCCGGGCGACGCAAATCTTGAGGTCGCACTTGTTTGGCTCCGTGACGGCGAATGGCACGGACCTTCCGTTCTTGACGATAAAGCGGTTGCGAATATCACTCCACGCCTAGCTCCTTACGTTGAAACGGTAGGCGAGGCACACCGGTTAGCACAGTGCAAAGACAGGGCATTCATGGGTGCGACCGTACTGGGCGTCGGTTTTACCATGTCTCCCGATGATGCGTCGCAGCTTATCAGTCAGGACGACAAGAACAGGAGTGTCCTATTTCCTCACGTCAACGGCGACGACATCAATAGCAGGCCAGACTGTTCACCAAGTCGTTGGATCATCAATTTTTTCAACTGGCCGCTTGAACAAGCGGAAGACTTCGCACTTTGCATTGAATGGCTTCGCAAGAAAGTGAAGCCGGAACGTGAAGCCCTTATGGGGAGAAATGCAGTTGGAACACGCCGGGCTACTTATTGGTGGCGTTATGCACAAGATGCGAATACTCTGTTCCGCACAATCGAAGGCATGAAGCGTGTGCTAGTGAAGTCCGGTGTAAGCAAGTACCACGCATTTGCGTTCCTACCGACTGGATTCGTCCCCTCACATGCGGTCTTCGTTTTTGCATTTCAGGACTACGGGAGTTTCGGTGTCTTGCAGTCGAGTATTCACGAGTCTTGGACGATTGAGAATTCATCATCTCTTGAGACTAGGCTTAGGTATACTCCGATGACGTGTTTTGAGACCTTTGTATTTCCACGAGCCGTCTCAAATGTCGAAGATGCAGGACGCCGATTCTATGAGCTTCGGTCGGATGTAATGCTTGCTCGGCAGGAAGGACTAACCAAGACCTACAACCGCTTTCACGATCCCGATGAGACCTCCACTGACATCCAGAAGCTCCGTGAACTGCACGTTGAGATGGACCAAGCTGTCGCCGCCGCTTACGGCTGGACTGACTTGGACCTCGGCCACGGCTTCCATGAAACCAAGCAGGGTCTCCGCTTCACGATCAGCGAACCCGCCCGCCGTGAAGTCCTTCAACGTCTGCTGAAGCTCAACCACGAACGCTACGCCGAGGAAGTGAAGCAAGGGCTTCACGGCAAGACCGGAGGAAAGAGGCAGGCGGCTCCAAAGGAAACAACTGCCAAGAGATCAATACGGACGAAGGCAGCGAGACAGGGACCACCCCTCTTTGACAAGGAGGGAAACGAATGACGACGCCCCAGACTGTTTTGACCACCGTCCCCACCCCCAACCAGCTTCGAGCCGAACTCGAATCCATGGTCCTGGGCGACTTGATCGGCCCCGCTGGTGGCCCAACCGAAGAACTAACGGAACGCACCGTCCGGGACCGCTACCTCGTTGGCGTGTTGGCACCCAGCCGGGCAGGCACACCAACCGAATCCAAGCCCGAAGAAGAGGAAGACGAAGACACGCCGCTCATTCCCGATCCGCTGTCGGAAGGCGGCAGCGACACCGCTGACGATGGCACCACCGACCAGGATGTTCCGGTCGCCCAGGCGATTTTGCCATCGTCCATTGGCATGACGTTCAGCGTCGATGCTGACGCCAAGGCCATCAAGGTGACGGCTTCCTGGGGCCAATACAAGCGGGAGGTACGGGAAAACCAAACCGATCCTCGTACCGGCAGACCGCTCCGGGTCTGGCAACGGTATCCAAGGGGCGGCGTCATTGATGTTCCGCTCAAGGACGGGGCCATCAAAGCCACCGCACCCGACGCCGAGTTCCCGGATATCTACATTCAGGGCCAGATCCGTCACCGCAACACACACTACGTCGTCACGCTGTTCTTGGTCAACGCACAGGCGGAAGGCCGTCCCAAGGACGAGTACCACATCTTCCAGCCGGAACTGAGCGTCCGAGGCGTGGATGATGCACCGATTTTTGTGAAACGACTGGACCGGGCGTCCGCCAACGATGACTTGGAAGAACGACTGATGGCGATGCTGTACCGCCACCATGTCGAATTCGCCGTGGGGCACGGCGTCAGCGTCCACGTGGAGGTCTCCCCGGAATCCGACCGGGCCTTGATGGGCAGGACCGAAGTGGTCCCCCGGTACGAAGTCCCCCGTACCTCACCACCCACGGCCGCCGACGCCGAACAGAACCCGGCTTTCGCCAAACTGGATGGCTTGGTGCTGGACATGAAGGCACTGGCCGAGGCGGACGCCAAGAAGCTGCCGAAGATGCTGGAGCCGCTTCTCACCGCATATCGGGAGTGGATCGACGGCGAAGAAGCCAAAGTCACTGATCCCAAAGAAGGCTTGTCTCAATTCGGTGATGCTCCCCAGGTCGCCATCGAATACTGCCGCACGACGCTGAAACGGATCGAAGCCGGTATGCAACTGCTTGCCAAGGACAAGCAAGTCCTGGAAGCCTTCCAGTTCATGAACCGGGCGATGTGGCTCCAGCGGACCCATTCGATCTACTCGGAGCAAATCCGCAGGGGCAGCCAGCCGGACTTCGACAAGGACATCGACCTGCCGAACAACCGCCGTTGGTATCCCTTCCAGATCGCTTTCATCCTGCTCAACCTGCCGGGTGTCACCAAGCTCGACCATCCCGAACGAAGCGACGGTCCCGATGCCCTGGCCGACCTCCTGTTCTTCCCAACCGGTGGTGGTAAGACGGAAGCATACTTGGGCCTGTCGGCCTACACGATGGGTCTGCGACGGCTGCAAGGTACGGTGGCGGGCCGAGTGGGCGACGAAGGTGTGGCGGTGCTGATGCGGTACACATTACGCCTGCTGACGATCCAGCAGTTCCAGCGGGCCACGGCCTTGATCTGTGCCTGTGAATCGATCCGCCGAAAGGCATTGGAGCAGGGTGACGGCCGTTGGGGCAAGACGCCCTTCCGCATCGGCCTTTGGGTTGGACGGAGAACGACACCCAACCGAACCGACGATGCCGCCGAGGCCATCAAGCAGGCCCGTGGCAACAAATTCGGTGCCGGGGGTGCAGGCATAGGCACTCCATACCAACTGACCGCCTGTCCGTGGTGCGGCAGTGCCATCGAAGCGGGCAAGCACCTGGACTGCAAACAGTACCCGCATGGATCAGCCAGGACGCTGACATATTGCAGTGACAAGCATGGCCTGTGCCTGTTCAGCAAACGTCAGGCATCGGACGAAGGGCTGCCGGTTGTGGTGGTGGACGAAGAGATCTACCGGCGACTGCCGACTCTGCTGATCGCCACCGTGGACAAGTTCGCCCAGATGCCGTGGAAGGGTGAAGTCCAAATGCTGTTCGGGATGGTCAACGGCTTCTGTGAACGGCATGGATTCAAGTCCCCGGAGATCGAAGATTCGACAATCCATCCCAAATCGAAACTGGGCCTGCCCTCGGCAAGATTGCTGGAACATGGACCACTTCGTCCGCCCGACCTCATCATCCAGGACGAGCTTCACCTCATCAGTGGCCCCTTGGGGACACTGGTGGGCCTGTACGAAACAGCCATTGACAAGCTCTGCACCTGGGAAGTCGGCGGCAAAAAAGTCCGGCCCAAACTGATCGCATCGACGGCCACGATCAAGAATGCCGACGTGCAGGTGAGGAGCCTGTTCCTACGCACGGTCAACATCTTCCCACCACCCAGCCTGGACATCCGGGACAACTTCTTCTCCATGCAGCGGGAGCCGGATGAAAAGAACTTCGGACGCCGGTATCTTGGCATCTGTGCTCCGGGCCGCAGGCTCAAAGCAGCCCTGATCCGAGTGTACGTGGCCTACCTGTGTTCGGCTCAAGCCCTGTACGAAAAGTACGGCAAGGGTGTTGATCCCTGGATGACCGTCGTGGGCTACTTCAATTCCATGCGGGAACTCGGCGGGATGCGGCGTCTGGTTGACGACGATGTTTTCAGCCGGTGCCGCAAACAGGATCGCCGGGGCCTAGCCAAACGGTACTTTGGCGGCGACTATCTTGCCGAATTGACCAGCCGGATGCGGTCGGAGGATATTCCCCTGATCCTTGACCGGCTGGAAGCAATCTTCGACCCGGCACTGGCCGAACAAAGGAAGAAGGCGTTCGACACCAGGAACTTCAAGGATGCCCCCAAGAAGCCACTGGACGTGCTGCTGGCGACGAACATGATTTCCGTTGGCGTGGACGTGAAACGGCTGGGCTTGATGGTCGTCGCCGGTCAGCCCAAGGCCACCGCCGAGTACATCCAGGCCACGAGTCGTGTCGGCCGTACCTTCCCTGGTCTTGTCTGCACCGTGTTCAACTGGGCAAGACCCCGTGACCTTTCCCACTACGAAACGTTTGAGCATTACCACGCCACGTTCTACAAGCACGTCGAACCACTTTCGGTGACGCCGTTCTCCCCAGGGGCGTTGCAGCGGGGTTTGGCTGGATTGCTGGTTTCCCTGGTGCGGCTGCGGGGCATCGAGTTCAATCCGAACGAGACAGCATCCAGGGTGACGACAGGCAATCCCTACGTGCAGGAGGCCATCGACACCATTGTCAAACGGGCCGAGGTGATCGGCGACGGCCAGAAGACCGGGGACTTCTGCCGGGCCGAACTACTTGGCAAGGCCGATCTGTGGCAGGCGGAAGCACAGAACACCACCGGTGGACGGACGCTGACCTACACGGAGCCGTTCGGTGCAGGTGGCCCAAAGAAAGGGACGACGGTGAGCCTGCTTCGCAGCCCCGGCATGGAGCGGTGGGAAGAATTCACCTGCCTGAATTCCCTGCGTGAAGTCGAACCGCCCGTCAAGTTCATCATCGACGACGGCGGGTTGGATGAGGGCGGGACCGAAGAAGATGTTTCGGTGCCGCAGGAGGCCCAGCCATGACAACTTCCGCCCAGATGCGAAAATCGGAAGTCGGTGAAGTGCGTCCCAGCCAGACCCTAACCACGTTTGGCATCGGGTCATTGGTCGATCTGCCGAACATGTCGGTGATCGTCATGGGCCTGGATGATTGGCCCATTTCCCATTCCACCGAGATTTCCGAAGAACGTCTGCTGGCTTCTGCCCAGTCGATTCTAGGTGGTCAAGTGCGTCGTTTGTTGACGCCACCTCGTGGACCGGAATCCGTGGGGGCTCAGACCAACTGGTTTGATGAATCCCGGCAGATCGGCGTCCCCGTGGCCCCGTTTCCCCGCTGGATGGTCTGCTCCCGGTGCCGTCTGCTGGCTCCTCTCAGTTCCGGCCTGTTTGAGCCCAAGGTGTATCCGTATCGTCCCGACCGGGCCTGCTACGTCCACAACTGCACGACCCAGGGGCGTCCTCCCTTGGTGGTGCCTGCCCGCTTCATGGTGACCTGCGAATGTGGGCATCTGGATGACTTCCCCTGGCTGGAATTCGTTCACCGTGGTCCCACCGACTGCAACGGGCCGTTGAGGCTGTTTGAATTTGGGCCATCCGGTGAGATGGCCGATGTGCAGGTGGTGTGCGACAAATGCGAAGGGGTCCATCGTCGCATGGCCGAGGTGATTGGGCCGGTGGGGGCAAAGCAAATGCCATCGTGTCGAGGGCGACGACCGCACCTGCGGGACATCGACCCCAACGGCTGCACCGTGGACAGCGTGCGGCCCATCGCCCTGGGTGCTTCCAACCTGTGGTTCCCCGTGCTGATCTCGGCGTTGTCGGTGCCGCAGGCCACCGATGACCTGGGCCGGTTGGTGGAAGACAACTGGGCGGTGTTGGGGAAGGCCACCAGCATCGACATCTTGGCGGCGTTCCGGCAGATCGGCCAACTGAAAGACCTGAGCAAGTACAACGACCAACAAGTCTGGGAGGCCGTCCAGAAAAAGAACGAAGGTGGTGCGGAGGGGGCCGAGTCGCCCAATGACCTGAAGTCCCCGGAGTGGAAGGTGTTTTCCAATCCGTCAACGGCCAAGGAAAGCCGCACCTTCAAGCTGCGGACGGTCGATCCGCCGCCAGACTTCGCCCAGTATTTCCACAAGATCGTGCTGGCTGACAAGCTACGGGAGGTCCGGGCGTTGGTTGGCTTCAGCCGGATCATGTCGCCACGGGATTTCGACAGTGCCGCCGACCTTCCTCCTGAGCGGCGAGCCAGGATTTCCCGCAAAGATCCGGTGTGGGTTCCTGCATCGGAGGTCCGGGGCGAAGGCATCTTCTTCCAGTTCTCGGAGAAGGTCATCCAGGCTTGGGTCAAGAAGAACCGGGCCTACGACCGGGAATTCGAGAAAGCCCACATTGCGTGGAAAGCAGCCAAGAACATCCCGCATCCCGAATCAGGTTATCCGGGAATTCGGTTTGTTCTGCTGCACACCTTCGCCCACGCCCTGATCCGCCAGCTTGCCATTGAATGCGGCTACACCAGTGCGTCCATTACCGAACGGATCTACTCCCGAAATCCGGTCGATGGCGAACCGATGGCCGGAGTGTTGATCTACACGGCCGCCCCAGATAGTGAAGGGACGCTGGGCGGCCTGTGTGCCCTTGGTGAACCGGACAAACTGAATCGGCACATCCGGCGTGCCTTGGAGAAAATGAGCCTGTGTGCCTCCGACCCGCTTTGTTCCGAACATCTTGTTGGAGCCGGGGAGACGCTGCATGGGGCGTCCTGCCACGCCTGTTCCTTCCTGCCGGAAACGTCCTGTGAACGGGGAAACAAGTATCTGGACCGGTCGGCGTTGGTTGCCACGGTTGAACGAACCAACTTGGCGTTCTTTGGGTAGTTCTATGGAATCGCATCGAACCATCATCGAGGCTGCCCATGAACTGGCGAGCAGCCTGCCCGGCAGCACGGCCGAGGCGGTGGCCGATGCAATCCTGACCACCGGTGTGGCTGGGCTGCGAGCCGAAATCGCCAAACGGGTTCCCCACCATCACCACCGGGACTTGGCGTTGAAGTTCGTAGACATGTGGCGGGCTGAAGCTGCTGACCTGGACGCCCAGGTCGTTGCCGTCGCCCTCCAAACCGCCGTATTGTCCGAGCAGGTCCATCACGATTCCCAGAGTGTCGAACTGGTGTGGACCGGACCCGACGTTGGGGACATGCCGTTCCGCCGCACCGAACAGGCCATCCTGCAACTGCTGGATGCGGCCAAAGAGCGGATCACCCTGGTCAGCTTCGCCGTGTACCGCATCCCCAACGTCGCCAAGTCCCTGGTCAAAGCGGCGAAACGTGGCGTTCGGTTGACGGTGATCGTCGAAACGCCGGACAAGATCGAGGGCGAGGGTGAGTACAGCACGATCCGGGCACTGGGGCAGGAGGTTTCGGCGTGTTCGGCGGTCTACTTCTGGCCGAAGAACAAGCGGCCCTTGGGCGACAACAGTAAAGTCGGCATCCTGCACGTGAAGTGTGCGGTGGCCGATGGCGAGTGGCTATTCCTGTCCTCGGCCAACCTGACTCAGCAGGCGTTCACGATCAACATGGAACTGGGGATGCTGGTCCGGGGTGGGACGATGCCTAGGCGTGTGGAACAGCAGTTTGAGCGGCTGATTTCGACCGGGGTTTTGGGCACGGTGTAAACACGGTGGTTGAAGCGGATCGAGGGACGATCAACATGGCCTTTCCAACAACACAGATGTCTGGCTACACCGATCTCCGAAGTCGCATTGCCCTGGCGTTGGGGCGATGTCAGGAGCAGCCGTGGCTTGACTTCAAGGAGTCCCGGCCGTGGTTAGAACTCCGGTGGCGACTCCTCAAGACGATAATGGGTATGGCGAACCTTCGAGACGGCGGCTTAGTTCTCATCGGCGTTGCAGAACGTGCAGACACCTGGGAACTCACTGGCATTCAGAATGACCATTTATCTACGTTCGACTACGACGAAATCATCGACCAACTCAGCAAGTACGCCTCACCACAAGTGGCCGTAGATATGGTGGTTCACGACCACGACGATGGCAGACGTTATCTCGCCATCCATGTTCATCAGTTCCAGGATGCCCCCGTCGTTTGCCGCAACAACTCTCCCGATGACGTGAAGGGAAAGGAGCGACTCCTAGCGGCAGAAGTCTACGTCCGGCCAACCACTGGAAGGCCACGAACGGAAAAGGTCTCCGATGCAGCGAGGCTTCACGACCTCCTGGAACTTGCAGCCGAATTTCGGGCGAGACGGATGCTCGAAGTTGGCAAACGGGTTGGGCTAGTTCCGGGCGAAACTTCCGCATCGTACTTCGACGCCGAGCTTTCAACGATTCAGGACTTTCCGGTGCCGGTGAATAGTTTTCCCTTCTGGCGGGTCCTTTTTCGTCCAGAAGTCTACGATGCTGATCGAGTTTCCAGCCTTACCGAATGCGTCAAATTGGTTGAAAAGGCAAGGGTTCAGCTAAGAGGTTGGGACTTTCCTCATCTCTCAAATCGAGACAACGAACGCACGCACGGTTCGAATTGGGTCAGTTCGTGGGCGAATTTCATGGGAAACATCGAGTACTGGCGACTATTCCAGAGCGGACAGTTCATCCACTTCTCCGCATTGCGTGAAGCAACCGAACGACAGTGGAGAATCAAACTTCAAGAACAGACGGTAAGCCATCTACGGCATGAACAAGGCATCGACTGGGATATAGTCCCCGGATTCGTCTCTCTGGTCAATCTCGTTTACACCATCACCGAGTATTTCGAGTTCGCTGCACGAATCTGTCAGTCGGGTGTGTATCAGGGCAACCTTGACATTTCCATCGACCTGAACGGTGCGAAGGGATTCGTCCTCACGACCGAATGGGGTAGGATTTGGCGGCAGTATTGTGCTGCCAGCGAAAATCACCTAACCAAGACATGGCGTGTTTCAAGTGAGAAGCTCATCGCCGGTTCGCTGGAACACTCTCTCACGGCGATTGCGTGGCTGTCCGAGTGCTTTGGGTGGCTGTCTCCCAACTTGGACGCCATTCGCAGCGACCAACAGAAACTCCTGACCGGGAGGCTATAACCATCCCTGCTTCAAGATCCCAGAACAGCTTCACAGACTGCAATACGACGACACGAAACTCCGAGGTCAAAGCAATGGCGACGAACCCGCAGGGAATTCTTCAGCAACTCAAACGTCAACTCGAAGACATCGCAGCGTACCCGTGGGAACCGGTCGAACAATGGAGTGAGCGAGCCCTGCCAGTCATTCGGCAGTGGTTTCCGAATGATCTTGATGATTTTCGACGTTTGGCAAAGCGACCGCCGCCGACCGGGCTCCCAATGGCGTTAGGCAGAGACGCCCAGGAAAACGAACGCCGGTCGGCAGAACTCCGAAGCATTGAGGTTGCCACCGACCGCCAACTGTGTCAGCTGGCTCACGTACGGATCGTCAGCTTTCTGGAGGGACTCACTACCGCACACGATCTGCAGGGCACGCAGATTCAGGAAGAATCGTGTATGGACGTGCTGATTAGCTGGTCCAAACCACAGAGCCGGGAGATGGCCACCCTTTTCCACCGTTGGATACCCAAGGTACTCCCAGGGGTCAATCCCTGGATGTCTGACAAGGACATCGACAAGGGTACGGATTGGTGGAACGAACTCAAGGGACTTCTGACCAGGGCCAAGATGTGCATCATTTGCGTTACGCCACAGAACGTCAGATCCCCATGGCTGTATTTTGAGACAGGGACAATTGCGGGCAAAGGGGAAAATGTCCGTGTATGCCCGTACCTTGTTGGGCTTGATCCGAGCATGTTGGCGGACGGGCCTCTGGGAAAGTACCAGTGTACAGCAGCGACGAAGGATGACACGTTGAGCCTCGTTCGTTCCCTGAACAAGGCTTTGGACGCCGGAAGTCGGCACAATGAAGGGCTTCTCGAAGGGAACTTCGAGGCAAAATGGCCTGAGTTCGAGCGTGAACTGAATCGCATCCAGGCGATGGATGTCGGCAAGGCGGATGATTTCGTTGAAACCGACGCCGATCAACTGGCGGGCTACAAGCTGACTTCAGAGGCACGCACGCTGTTGGTCGAAGCCTCGAAGGATGAACGGGGAACGGTATTGTACGCTTGTAATCTTGCGGAATCGGTACTCCAAACCAATAGACGCAATTTCGTCAAAAAAGGAAACCCTCGTTCAGCGGCGACGTGGAAGCAGGCAATCGACGACCTCGTAGCTGTCGGCCTGCTTGAGGATCGGAGCGGTACGGGCGGGGTCTTCGTATTGACTGGCAGGGGCTACAACGCAGCCGACTTGCTGCGGCAGTAGCCAGTTTGCGAAACGTGCCCTTTTTGTCGGTTGGGCGTGTGCGGCTTGCGATTCCTGTGGGGCATTGTCATGGACTTCTACACCTACACCACCACCCGTGAAGCTTGCAGCAGGGCCGGTTTGGACGACGCCCCCGATGCGTTCTACGAGACCGCTCTGGCCGATGCCCTGGCTATCCAATCGGCCCAGTTCTTTTTCCAGTTGAACAACGAGCGGGACTGGGAGAAGGCCCGGCGACCGTACTACAACGTTTGGCCGTCCATCGTGCCCATGCTAACCCGGCTGAACCTGGATCTGGATTCCGGCCTGATCCAACTTCCCATGCCCGCCCTTTGCGTCCGTCTGCCCAAGCAGAACAATCCGATGACCTTTGACTGGCGGGGCCAGTCATTTCAGATCCGCTGCATCATGCTGGGCGACATGGGGGAAGGAAAGGCCATTTCGGTCCTGATCGATGTGGGCGAGACCATGAACAACGGGGCGTTCGACATGCCCGTGTACACCTACTGCAACTTCCGCCGCCAGGACGGCCTGACGGTGGAGCAGTCGTTGGCAGGGCTGGGGAAAGACGCATTTTCCGACATCGGCGTCCAAGTCCCCTCGGATTTCGTCACCGATTGCGTGCGGCTGTGTTGCAGCCTGTGCCTGCTTGAACATGACCCCTCGGTCATCGAGCCGGATGTGCTGAGCAAAGATCGGGACAAGTTTGAAAGTTCGGGCGACCAGAAGTACGTGGACAAGGCCCATCGGCGTGGTAAGGTCGGCTGGAATGTCGGCCGTCACATCGAAGTTTCGCCCCACTACCGCCGTCCGCACATGGCATTGGTGTGGACGGGGACGGGGCGGGCGGTCCCCAAGATCGTACCACGGCGGGGCAGCGTCGTGCATCGGGAATTGGTCGAGAAGGTGCCGAGTGGGTTTGGGGAGTCAGGTCAGCCAGCAGCCAAATGCTGATAGATGAGGAACGTGTTTGTATGAACGCAGGCCATCGATCAATTACAGCCGCAAACGATCAGACATTGTGTGACCTCATCGAAAGGGCATCGAATCGTCTGATTGTCCTTACGCCCGCCGTCAACAAAGCAGTTGCCGCCGTCCTCTGCGACAAATGGAAACAACTTGGGAGGGATCGAGTCAGCGTGATTCTTGACCTTGACCCAGAAGTATTTCGCCTCGGCTACGGGGAATTTGACGGGTTGAAACTACTGGAAGCTACCGCCGCCGAGCTTGGCACGATGATCCAGCGACAGCCAGGGATCAGGATTGGATTGATCGTCTCCGACCTAAAAACGATGGTCTATTCGCCAACGCCAGCACTTATCGAGGCTGGGCCAGCATGTGCAGAAACACCAAACGCCGTCATCATCGATAATACACCACCCGAGATCGCAAGAGAACTTGGGCATGGGGACGATGGTATCAAGAGCCAGGTCGTAGGTTTGGACAAAGCCACTGCTGCGGATGTTCAAAAGGTTGAGATCGAATTGAAGCAGAACCCGCCCCAAAAATTCGACATTGCCCGCACTGTTCGAGTTTTCAATGCTAATTTCGAGTTTGTTGAGTTTGAGATGACCGGCACCCACATTGGTCGAAAGACTATCCCAATTCCGGCAGAACTGATGGGCCTTGCTAAGGACGACCAGACCAAGCGTCGGCTCAAAGCCAACTTTCGCATTGTCGATGAGCGAGACGCTCTTTCTGGCAACCGGCTGCATCGAGCGAAGGCGTGGCTTGTCAAGACCTATCTGGCGACGTTGCCGGGGTATGGAAACGTAGTCCTACGATCTGTGAAGCCAGAGTTCGAGGAGAAAGTTGAGCAGTTGCGACGTTGTATCGAGCTATTCAAGCGATCAGTCATGAAGAAGCTGGCTCAGGCCATGGACCGAAACCGTGAGACTTTGGTTGGTGCTCTGCTCCCTTCGATATTGAGTAGTCCTCCGGCACGGTGGCGAAAACATTACGGAGCCAATCCTGACCGTGAGACACTTCAAAGACTGCTCGAAAATGAAATCATTCAGACATCCGGCACCCCCGAGCGGTTGGTCGGGGAAATGAAGCTGAAAGTCGTTTTCAAAGGCGTTACATACGAGTCCCTTTCCGACAAGAAGTTCATGGAGATTGCTAGAAAGGCACTTCCTGGCTTACCAGAGCTTCACACTGAGTACGACGCCGCAAAGGCCAAGGACAACCAGAAGACGTTGTTCAACGAATAACTTGCCATGGTAGCCGAGTGGATTTGGGAAATGACCGGACATTTTACGCAGAGATGACGCCATGAACGATGATTTGTACTGGGACATGATTCAGGAACGCTGGGACGCTATCATCCTGATGTACAACACGTTCAGGAACAAAGATCAGATCATCGAGTTCGACGTGACGGACCAAAAGATCTACTCCTACCCGGCTGGCGACTACATCAATAGCCTCAGCGAGCGAACCAGGGAGCAGACGGCACAGCAGTTCGCTGAGGCCAAGAAACGCAACCAGTTCATCCTGTTTGTCAAGGACACCCAGAACAAGCGACTGCGGTCGTACATCCTCGATCTGCCGAAGTAGCCGGTTTGGCTACAGGCACGCCGGGGAGCCGACTTGCCAAGATGAAGCCGCCATGGACTTTTTCACCTTCACCACCAACCGAGAAGCTTGCAGCAAGGCTGGTGTCGCCGATGATGCCGACGAGTTCTACGAACTTGCCTTCACCGAAGCGATTGCCTTGGCTTCCTCCCAGTTTTTCAACCAACTGAACACGGAACGGGATTGGGAACAGGCCCGGAAACCGTATTACAACGTGTGGCCGTCCATCGTGCCCATGCTGACTCGGCTGGACCTCGACCTGGACTCGGGGCTCATTCAGCTTCCGATGCCTGCATTGTGCATCCGGCTGCCCAAACAGCAGAACCCGTTGACGTTCCAGTGGGACGGCCAGCCGTTCGACATCCGTTCTATGCTGCTTTCCGAAATCAACGAGGGCCGAGGACTGTCAATCCTGATCGACGTGGGCGAGGTCGTGAACAACGGGGCGTTCGAGGTGCCGATCTACACCTACCGGAATTTCCCACGGCGGTCGGGCCTGACGGTCGAACAATCACTGGCCGGGCTTGGCAAAGGGATCACGGCGGACATGGGCGTCCAAGTGCCAGAAGACCTGATTACCGACTGCGTGCGACTCTGCTGTTCCCTGTGCCTGCTGGAGAACGACCCCTCGGTGATCGAGCCGGACGTACTGAGCAAAGACCGGGACAAGTACGAACACACAGGCGACCAGAAGTACGTGGACAAGGCCCACCGGCGTGGCAAAGTTGGTTGGAACGTAGGGCGGCACATCGAAGTTGCACCCCATTACCGGCGACCGCACATGGCTTTGGTGTGGACGGGGACCGGCCGGGCTGTTCCCAAGATTGTTCCCAGGCGGGGCAGCATCGTGCATCGGGAGTTGGTAGAAAAGGTGCCGAGTGGGTTTGGGGAGTAGCATGGATTGCAGGGAACGACCGCTGACGAAGGAGAGCCGATAATGAAGGTCATCATCGTGGAGGGATCGGGCAAGATGGTCTACTGT
This sequence comes from Planctomycetaceae bacterium, assembly GCA_012719125.1. Classification (GTDB taxonomy): domain Bacteria; phylum Planctomycetota; class Planctomycetia; order Pirellulales; family Thermoguttaceae; genus JAAYAY01. The sequence continues at coordinate 92,186 of JAAYAY010000378.1, forward strand.
GATGTTTGCGGGGCCGTAGCTGGAACCCCCACGGAATGCCCCGACCGCAACACACACGAGTTCTCAACGACTACCGTCGCCGTCTATTGCAGCGTATGCGGTGCGATCCCAGGTGAACCGACGAAATGCCCTGGCCGCAATCGTCATGAGTTTGTCAAGGTCAAGTAATGACGGTCCTGTTGAAGCCAACCTTTCATGGATTTCCACACGTACACTAGCTCCCGTGACACCGCCAAGAAGGCCGGGCGAGTCGAAGATCCCGACGCCTTCTACCGGGCTGCCTTCAACGATGCCCGCCGCAGGCAAGACGGCATGTTCACGAGCCAACTGGTCGTCGAGCAGGCGTGGGAACACGCTCGCCGACCCTACTACAACGTGTCGCCCTCAATCATCCCGATGCTCACCCGGCTCAACCTGGACCTGGACTCCACCCTGATCCGGCTTCCGCTGCCCGCAATCTGTGTCCGTCTGCCCTGCCAACAGAACCCCCTTGCCTTTGACTGGCAGGGCCAGCCCACGCAGATCCGCTCGGTGCTCATGGGCGAAGCCAGGGAGGGTCAAAGCATCGTGCTGTTGATCGACCAGGGCGACACAAAAAGAGTTGGGACGGTTGACGTGCCCGTTGGCATGTACATCAGCTTCCTTCGGCAACCGGGGCAAACGGTTGAACAGTCGTTGGCATCACTGCCGAGGTTTCCGAACACCAATGGCTACATCGACATGCCGGAGTCGCTGCTTGCTGACTGTGTACGGCTCTGCTGTTGCCTTTGCCTGCTGGAAAACGACCCGGCGATCATTTCCCCGGACGTGCTGAGCAAGGACCAGGAAAAGTTCGACGAGACCGGCGACCAGAAGTTCGTGGAGAAGGCCCACCGGCGTGGCAAGGTTGGGTGGAACGTCGGACGGCACATTGAAGTTGTGCCCCACTACCGGCGACCGCACATGGCTTTGGTCTGGACTGGTCATGGCCGGGCGGTGCCAAAAATCGTGCCACGCCGGGGCAGCGTCGTGCATCGGGAGTTGGTGGAGAAGGTGCCGAGTGGGTTTGGCGGATGAGGCGGAATGTCCGAATTGGAGGAACACTGTATGTGGATCACCACAAGTTTGGGCTTCTTCAGCGTTGTTGAGAAATCCGATGACGAATACCAGACGACCCTGACGGTCCAGGCTCATCTAAAGGAAGATCTGGAATCACTGCGTGAGCAGGTTCTTCCCACAATTGGTCCGATTACGGATGCTGACGGTCCAGACTACCAGTTTGAGGCGAAGTGTTCACGTACCGAACTGGCCACCGCCCTGTCCGAAATCACACTCGGCATCGACTACCGACGCCTCGAAGAAACCGTAAAGACGTTCCAAGGCGAGCAACGATCAAACCTGTACCACCACGTTGCCGACGAATTTCGCAAACTGCAATCCCCGGCATTTAGCGGGAGCCACGACCCAAGTACCAAGAAAAGCAAGCTCTCCTACGGCGGTGTCGTCATGGACCGGCAACGTGGCGTCCTCCTCAGAAAGCCTACAAATGAATTTGACGGCTATGTCTGGACATTTGCCAAAGGAAAACACAGGCAGGGTATAACACCGGAAGAGACGGCGTTGCACGAAGTAAGAATGAAGATGGGTTACGACGCAAAGATCTTGGCCAAAATCCCCGGTCGCTTTGAGGGCGGATACAGCATAACTGAGTACTTCCTTATGTGTCCAGTTGGGGAAAGTTTTCCATTCGACTCCGCACGCACCGAGGCAACCCGATGGGTTCCCCTCGATGAGGTCGCCGAGACCATCGCTGTCACGAAGAATCCTGTGGGGGTCAGGCGGGATCAATGCGTCTTGAATGCAGTCAAGGAACTGATGAATGCCCAGGCAACTCGCCTTTCCTGGGATACTGTTGACATGCCCGAAAGGAGGACCCAAATTCCCTTTAGAATGCGGTTCTCCCGAAATGAAGTGTCCCGATTGAAACGAGGTCACATTCCTGGAGAAATGGAAGATCATTGGTTCGTGTTCTTCGAGGATGATTGGGTCAATTTTCATAGGTCATGGACTGGATACTGCATTTTTCGGCTTCGGTTGGAACCTGATGGCGAGTGCTACCGAGTCGCCGAAGCGTGGGCAAGCCGAGATGAACGACAATACCAGCATGGAGACGCAGGGGAGGAGGAAACGACTTTGTTGGCAGTTTTCCATTATGCGTTTCGGATTGGCTCCGATCCATGGCGATAGCAGTCGTCAACGAAGCAAGTGGCACATAGCGAGGTTTACTTGGAGGTCGTTGCGAGAGACAAATGAAGAATCGTCAATCATGTTTCAGTCCAGCAACTTCGACTGTGTGCTTCACGCCGCAGGCCATCCAAAAAGTGCAGCCGTTTCCCAAGACTGGGCGACTCGCCAAGAATCTGAATCTGCCCCTAGCCGTACTTCCGACACGTCTGGATGGACTTCGAGGCAGTGCAGTCTCATACGTCGTCCGAACTGTCCGGTGGAATAGTAAGAGACATTGCTTTGACCAGCGTGGGTCTGCCCCGAACTTTCAAGGTGGCATGTTGACGCTTTGCACTTGCAAGCACCAGATGCGTGCGAGTCAATCCGCCGACGACTGGAAAGACATCTGGATCGCCGGACTTACCAGTCGGTCGATCTACGACGGAAGACACTGGCTCTTTTGTCTAGCAAGAGTGAAGCGGGCTTTCGAGTCCCAAAGCGACCTGTGGAACGGCATGACGGGCAAGGTGAGAGAAGCAAAGGCCGCCCGCCAACACTACCTTGGCGACATGTTCGAGCCCAAGAGGTCAGGGCTTGCCTGCGATGCCCGGTACTCACCCAGTCGGTATTACACGCCTTCCGTTCATGCTCACCGAAGGGACCACAGCGATACGGGGTGGCACAACGACATCAACTATTGCCACGCCGATAGGCATGATCGGCAGCCACCATTGCTAGTGGCCGATCCACGTCTGACGTTCCTTTGGGAAGAGCCGATCATTTTCTTGAACCGGAACCACTGCCGTGATTTCTTCAAATGGCCGTCGATGGAGGAATTGCTTGCCAATCTGCGGGAGGCCGGTCGATGACCAAAGCGGTCTTGCTGCGTGTTGGGATCGATTCGGGCAGCGGTGGTATCCAAGGGCCGCTGTTCAAGGATGGGTCTTTTGAGTTTGTCTGCATCCCTGACGGCAAGGGCGTCAGCGTCCACAGGTACGGCACGTGCATCGGGAAGAACGGAATTCCACACTCCGACTATTTTCCGGCTAGAAAGCGGGAGGCAGTCGCCCGGCAGCACGTCCATCTGGACCCTGAGTTCGAGACGTTCACCTACGGTGACCCGACGCTGCCGAAACGGTCACTGCGGACCCTGGAGAAGGGCGATTTCCTAATCTTCTACGCAGGATTGCAGGAATGGGACCACGATGCCGGGTGGAGCAGCAATCATCCCCCGGCCCTGTACATCATCGGTTACTTCGTGGTCGAGATGGCAGGGATGGCTGGTGATTTCTCCAAGGCGACGTTGCGGGCCAAATTCGGACAAAACTTCCACGTCCGCTACTCGTCCGTGTTCAAGGTGCAGCGAGACCAGTTGGTGCTTGTGAAAGGCGGCATGGGAAGTCGCTTGCTGAAGACGGCTCATCGGATCAGTGCGGAGGGAGCAGACCGGGCCGGTAAGCCGCTGAAGGTGCTGTCCCCAGCGATGCGGAAGCTGTTTGGGGACTTCGATGGACGGATTTCGATTCAGCGAAGTCCGCCACGCTGGATAGCCGCCGCTTTTGTAGAGAAGGCGGTTGGGTTCGTCACGGAGCTAAGATAACGACGCTCAGGGAGAATGTTGACCGACGAATTCGCCCAAAATCAACGGCGACATTGGCAAGATGACGCTTTTCTCAAACACTTTCCAGGAGCTACATCATGGCTAAACGGAGACCAACACCATCGCTCAAGGATCACAAGAAACAGGGCCAACTACCGATTCACACGAATAGGCTTTACCTTAGTGAAAATAGTCTGAACGTTTACTTGACCTACGATCAGGCTATTCAGGTCGCCACAAACATTTTGAAGAAAGCCGAGTTGGTGAAAGGACACGAGAATCTGATCGTGCAGGTGTGGGCCAAAAGAGGGTCAGACAAATTGAACTTCGGAATCAATGATCTGGTTCAGAAAGGCACGCAAGAAGCTTGGGACTAGGCGTAGGTTATGATGTTCTTCGGTGATCGCTGATGAGCAGCTTCAGAGTCCTTATTAGCCTGAAAGGCATCGCAATGACGGCTTTCGCTATCACGGCCGGTGTCCTGGTGGTTTTGGCCGCTTCAACCTGGGCAGCCGAGCAAACCAAGCTGCCCTTCGACATTTACTCTGGCTACTTCGTCTCCAACAAATTCGAGCCGGACGCCGCCGCATCGTTCGTGGTCGTCGAGACCCAGAAACAGTTCGATCAGGTTTTCGGCGTGGCGTTCGTCATGGGGGACAAGTCGCACCGGCTGCCAAAGGATGCGTTCAAGTCCAACATGGTCCTGGCTGCCATCAAACGGGGACATTCGGTCTGGGAGTACAAGGTGACGGGCGTGACGGTCGAGGAAGGTGTGGTCCAGTTGCGGTACGCCGTCACGTCCAGGGCCACGCCGAACACGACCTTTGCTTGTCCACTGATCATGTCGATGCCCAGGGGCGAGTACAAAGCGGCGGTGTTTGTGGAGGACGGCAAGCAGGTGAAGACCGTGAGTCTCGACCGTAATCGGGGACAGGAGATCCCGCCACCCAAGGAGACACCCTGACGTGGACTGCAAGTGCTCGACAACTGATAAAAGGGTTGATGCCGTCTTGGAGCAATTCCAACGTGACTTCGGCACGCTGATCGAATTGCCGACGAAGGATCTCACAGCCTTTTCACATCCGGGCGTTAGAGTATTCGTCTTCGGTTTTTCGGCTAAGGAACTGCCGGAGCAGTTCGCACGCAGAGAATTACGCAGGCGGGCTGAAGCGATCAACTGGCATTACTCCGAATGCGATAAGCTCCCAAACTGGATGATGATTGCTCCGATGCTGGTCGTTCCTGACTGCGACGTTGCCTACCATGTGACTCGGACTGTCAACTTGGGCTCGATCATGACGGATGGGATTCTGCCTGGGAACCCCGCTATTTCCACAACGGGGCGGGCTGACTGCGAAGGAAATATCTACGTTTGCCCTGAGATTGGGGAGCCAAAGACGGACGCCGATTCCGAGCCGACAAAGGGCACGGCGTTCTGGTGGCACTGGCATTTCCGGCACAAGAATCGGTTCAACGACCCACACTGGGCAATTCTGACGCTCCGGCTGCGAGGGCTGTCTGCACGGATTTACCGTGACATGTGGAGTTCCTCCGGGTTGATCGTGAGCGGCGTCGAGCGAATTCCATCGGATGCCATTGAAGTTCTTTCCTCCGTCTGAAGACATCACCATGAAGATCATTTGGCAGATAGACCCCGAAGATGTCGCCCAGGTCAAGGATTTCCTTGAACGGCACCGGGACAATGCGTATGTCAGGAAACGGATTGAAACCAACCTGCGGGCCGAGAAGCCGTCTGTGACCAGGGAGACGTTCTGGTACACGATGGTGGGGTGCCTGCTGACCACCCAGCAACGCTCTGGCCCCAACGGCCCGGTGTCCCGGTTCCTCACGGAACCGTTCCCGCTCCGGTACGAAGTCTGCGTTGGCCACCCGGATCTGGCGTCGTTCGTCCGCAACATGCTCACCGAGTTTGGCGGTATCAGGCGGGCCAACACCATTGGCAAAGAGATGGCCGTCAACCTGGCCTACCTGGAAGCTGGTGGTTGGGAGCCGACCTTCGCCCACCTGGATAAAGTTCGGTTGAACTCCAGCCCCCAGACCGAGCGAAAGGCGGCTGAGTTCGTGGATAGCCACCTGCGGGGGTTTGGCCCCAAACAGTCCCGGAATCTGCTCCAGTGGTTGGGCCTGTCCCGATACGAGATTCCCATTGACAGCCGGGTGACCAAGTGGCTGAACCGGTTCGGGTTTCCCGTAAAGTTGAACGCCTTCTGCTTGGCTGACCCCGTGTACTACAACTTCGTGTCGGATGGTTTCCGGCGACTCTGTGAGGCGTGCGATATCGTGCCTTGCGTGTTGGACGCCGCCATCTTTGCCAGCTTCGATGGCGACAAATGGACGGACGAGAACGTGTAGGGGGGCAGCCAGGGGAAGTTGCGGCAACCATGAAATACGACGCCAAGAAAATTTCCGAAATGACGGAAACCAACCTGAGACTCGCCAAGATGAGGCTGGCAGAACTGCCGATCTGCTGTGGACGTGAACCCAGCATCGCTGGCCTGCACGGCTGGGTATTCGAGCAGACGCTCCAGTTCTGCATCAGGGAGGAGCTTGCCGAGCACGGGCTGAGCCCGGACGTGGAAGAGCAAGTTGGCATCGGTGGGAGAGCGAAGGCCGATTTCCGGTTGGCCCACGTCTTGATCGAAGTCAAGACCAGAGGGCTGTTCGGCATGGCCGACGTGCAGAAATACGGCAAGTACCGAGAGCAGGCCGAGGGACGAGGCTACCGCTATCTATTTGTTACAGCTTCGGAAACTCATGAACCGTATCGGCGTGGCATTATCGAGGCACTCGGCCAGAGCAACGTCTTCATTCTTGCCCAGCCCGGAGAATGGGAGCGACTTGTGACGACGATTGTGCAGGAACTCAAAGCCAAGACGGGATATTGCCCGTGATCCACACCAAACACAGATCGACGACGGCGATGGTCGCAACCATGTTGCTGCTCCCTGCCCTCGCCCCCGCCGCCGAGCCTTTCACCGCCACCGTCGTCCGTGTCAAAGACGGCGATACCATCGTCGTTCTTCAGGGAACCACCCAGACCGACATTCGCCTGGAGGGCATTGACTGCCCAGAACTGCACCAAGCCTTTAGCCAGCGAGCCAAGCAGGCCACGTCCGGCCTGACGCAGGGCAAGGCGGTGACGGTCCTGCCCACCGGCACCGACAAGTACGAACGGACGCTGGCAAACGTCACCTTGCCCGATGGCCGGAACCTAAACCAAGAACTCATCCGGCAGGGCTGGGCATGGTGGTTCAGGAAATACAGCAAGGACGAGGGGCTCGCCAAGCTGGAAGCCGAGGCCCGTGCCGCTAAGCGGGGCCTGTGGGCGGATCTGAATCCGACGCCGCCGTGGGATTGGCGGGCGGCACAGAAGAACAACGCCAAACCGGCCCTGGGCGATGTCGTGCCCAACGGCCTGGAGGTCACTGACCTGCTGCCTGATCCCGTTGGTCGGGACGAGGGCCACGAGGCGGTCGAAATCGGAAACAGCACCGACAAGTCGGTGGATTTGGGTGGGTGGAAACTGCGGGACCGGGCCGGGAACGAGTACCGGCTGGCCGGGACGGTGGCGGCCAGGGGGCGGCTGCGGATCGTGATGACGGCGGCTACGATGCCGCTGAACAACGACGGCGACACCGTGCTGCTGATCGACCCGGCTGGTGTTGTGCGGTGCCGGGTGGAGTACAATGCGGATCATGTGCGGGCGGGGAATTGGGTGGAATTTGGGAGGTGAATTCTCCCAGCGTGTACGCTCTCTGCTGCGACGACGGCTTCGTCGCTGAGGGCAACGGCTACAAACGCACGACTTTTAGCCAGGAGATGGACATGGGCTTCTACGCACTGGACCTAAACAAGTTACGGACTGCCGACGAGGCAAGGCAACGCAAGTCACCATTTGAGCACCAGTTCGGAGCATTCGAAGCCCTGTCCAAGTGCTTCGAATTCAACGGCACGCCGGGCAAAGGTGCTCTCCTTGTCTTGCCCACGGGTGCTGGCAAGACATTCACCACGATCAAGTGGCTGGGCGATAACGTCATTTCCCGCAACATAAAGCTGCTGTGGTTGGCTCACTCGTTCTACCTGCTCGACCAAGCCTGCAAGGAGTTGCGAGAATACGCCTGCTGGATTCCTGAGCCGAGGGAAACCTTGAACGTTCGTGTCGTCTCCAGCAACCCCTCGCACGATTCTCCTGCTGACATCCTGCCGACCGATGATGTGGTAATCATGACCACGCAAACGGCGATAAAGAACCTCCACATCGACGCCAAGGACCGCACGGGAACGCCCGTGCTCAGTGCCTTTCGACGGTTCATCGAGGATGGCAAGCGGACTGGCCTGTTTGTTGTTCTCGACGAAGCCCACCATGCACCCGCCTATGGCTGCCGCAATCTGCTCGTCAGCAGGGATGCGGACACGCCAGGACTCCGAACCCTGGCACCGCAAACAAATCTCCTCGGATTGACCGCCACGCCGACTTACACCGACGAGACTCGCCGGGGTTGGCTGGGCAAGATATTCGAGCAGGGCGTGGTCTTCGCCGCCGACCGATCAAGACTCATGGTCGAAGGCATCCTGGCACGTCCAAATTTCATTCCCCGCCCAACCGGACGAGAACTTACCGTTGACGACTCCCTATATGACCGACTGGTACGTCAGCACAAAGACTTGCCCGAAGAAATCATAGACGTTCTTGCGAACGACGCCGCTCGTAACGACTACATCGTAAAGGAATACTGGGAAAACCGAAAGAAATATGGAAAGTCCATTATCTTCGCCGACCGCTGGTTCCAATGCGTGTACCTGAAGACCAAGCTCCAAGAGAAGGGTGTCCGAGTCGATGCCGTCTATTCTCACATCGACGCCGACCCTGGTTCGGCGGATGCCCGAAACCGACGAACATCTAGCGACAACGAGCGGATAATCAACGAATTCAAATACGGAAAGGACAAGGAGGGGAACGACGCCTTAGATGTGCTCATCAACGTCCGAATGCTGACCGAGGGTGCTGATGTCCCAAGTGTCAGAACAGTGTTCTTGACACGCCAGACGACAAGCCAAATTCTCCTTGCCCAGATGATAGGCCGGGCACTTCGGGGTCGCCGTGCAGGCGGTGGAGACGAAGCCAACATCGTCATGTTCATGGATGACTGGAAACGCCTAATTGACTGGGCCAATCCCGGCGACCTGAACGGCGGCGTCGAAGAAGGTCGGGTCGTCCGTGGTTACTACCCGCTGGAATACGTTTCGATCCGCCTCGTCGAGGAGCTTTCGAAGCACATCAACAGCGGTGGCGATCTTCCCCTTCCTCCATTCTCCAAAATCATGCCAATCGGGTGGTATCAGACGGAGATCGTCGCCAGTTCCAGTGAAGACGAGGAGCCGCAGTCCTTTACCGAATTCGTGATGGTCTATGAACACACAAAGCCGAAGTTCGAGCGGTACATAGAGTCGGCTCGAAAGAAGCTTCCAGCCGGTTGGGATAGGGAGTTCGTTCCACCAGAATTTGTTCAACCCCAGGTGCAGGGTTGGGTCCAGCAGTTTTTCGACCCGACCGAGGATGACATTGGCAGATGCCTGGACTTGGATGTAACACGTATTGCACGACATCTTGCACAGAAACTTGTGTCTCCGCAATTCCATCCGTTTGAGGAACGTGACCAGCACAATCTCGACGAGTTGGCGAAGGCCCATCGACGCAAGAACACGGAGGACTTGGATGAGGTTCTTAGAGTCGAGTTCTCCAAGGCTGGGAGTCTGTGGAAGGTCTTCTTCAAGTCGTTTGAGAGGTTTTTCACTGCCGTCCAAGCTTCTATACGGAGGATCGTAATAGAAGAAAAGTACGGTAAGGTGAAGGTCTTGGAGAATGAGCCACCGAAGGTCAGACGACGACGAGAACTCAGCGAGAATGAAAAGAAGCAGGTGATACAGCGAGACGGCAACAAGTGTCTTTGCTGCGGTGCCACTGGCAAGGGAGTCCGTTTGACAATTGACCATATCGTTTCCCATGCAATAGGAGGCGAAACGAGTATCGAGAACTCGCAGACACTCTGTAGTGTCTGCAATCGAGTGAAGAACATCAACGAACTGAACTTTCTACAGACGGCGACGCTGCTTCGCAGTGCCAAGCCGCTGGACCTTCTTCCGTGTTACAATCGAGAATATGTAGGAAGATCGTTGATGCGATTGGTCAACCTTTTCTATCACTGCAAGGCGGTGTGCGAGATTCGGATGCACGAGCGACGGAATGGCCGGTTCTACACGAAGTGGGAGGTTGAACTCTTCCAGGGGAACGATCCAAAGTGGCTTTCAGAGCATAAGAGCGAGCTGCTTCGGCATATTCAGGAGGAGTTTGACTGCCCGCAGGTGAAGAGCATTCGTATCATGTCCGCAAAGTAGCGGATCATTCCAATTTGAAGGGCGAATCAGATGGCAAAGCATGATGTATCTTTCGACATCCCCGAACGACGGTTGGGTCGGGCCGACATCGAATTTACGGTGAAGGCAGACGGCAGCGTACTAGGAACGTTGACCGTTTCTAATGGCTCACTCGTCTGGTTCCCCAAAGGAACGACTTACGGATGTAAGATGGGTTGGAGCAAGTTCGACAAGATCATGCAAAAACACGCAACCAGGCAGGAAAGGCGATAACAAGGTCTGCTCACGGAACGCACTCCATTGGACTCTTGAATGCGGTTCAATGATTCAAGCCCAGCACAAACTGGCAAACATGACCTGGGCGATGGCATCATCGGTCGCCATCGAACTGTTACGAAGCACTGAAGCCCGACAGTGATCGTGGTGGCGGACGGCCGGGACGCCAAACAACCTTGACCCAGAAAGAAACGGACAATGCAGCAGTTCGTCATAGTTCTACTCGTCCTCGGAGTCGTCTTGCCCACGCAGGCGGCTGACACCCAACCAAAACCAAGCAACGATGTCTTGGGCTTCGACGCAACAAAGGTCCGACCAGCCGACCCCAAGAAAGGCGACCCCATCGCACGTCTGTTTTACGACTACATTTACGTGAGCGACCTAGAAGCAGCGTCCTCCAAGTTGACTGATGACGAGGCGAGACGGCTCACAGGCAAGATTTTCGGCGAGTTGCGGCAACGGTACATGGACCGCCACAAGATCACGGCCACGCCGGAAGAGATCCAGCAGTTTGTCGCTGCCATGAATCGACTTTCCCCAGCCGACGACCATGCCTCGGAGGCGAGAAAGAAGGACGACCAGCTTGGCTTCAAGGCAATCGGGGAACAGTTCGTGAAGGGCTGGAAGCTTGATCGAATGCTCTACAAGAAATACGGCGGGACCGTCATCTTCCAGCAGGGAAATCCGTTCGAGCCGGTCGGTGCCTACCGGAAATTCCTGGAGGAGATGGAGAAAGCAAAGGTGTTCGAGATCTACGACCCCGACAACCGCCAAAAGTTCTGGCACTACTTCGTCCGCAAGCATCCGTTCCAAGTGCCTGCCAAGGACATCAACTTCGACACGCCGTGGTGGATGCAGAAGAAGTGATGGCTTGACCGGCTGGCAAACGGGCCGAGGACCATCGTACCGGAAGACGCAAGCTCAACGGGGTCAAACATGACACAGCCGCCGTCGAAAATCGTGAAGACGTTTCCACCCAAGGGCAGCTTGCAGCAGTTCCGGCTGGGGCAGTTACACGAGTTCCAGTGTGCCCGTTGCGGGGCGACCAAGAAGTCGAAATTGGTCGTGGTTGAGGACGGCGACTGGGCCAAGTTGCTGTGCAACGGATGCTATGGGAACGTTTTGTCGAAGACTTGATCGAACAGTTTTTTCGGAGCTACTATCATGCAAAGAATCTGCCGCATCTTTTGCCTTTCGACGATTGCCCTCAGCGTCATCCTGGCGTGCTCTGCCCCGGTGGCGGTGGCCGCTGCGGACGATCTGCCCGCCGAAGGCAAGCTGGTCTCGATCAATGGCATGGAAATGTACTACGAGGTACATGGCCAGGGAGAACCGCTCGTGATGCTTCATTTCTTTGCCGGTTCCGGCGAGATTTGGAAGCCGTACATTCCGGCGTTCTCCAAGCACTTTCGGCTAATCATCCCGGATCTGCGGGGGCATGGCCGTTCGTCCATTCTGACCACCACCTTCAATCACCGGCAGTCGGCACTGGATGTGTTCGCTCTCCTGGATTCGCTGAAGATCAAGGAATTCCGTGGCATCGGATGCAGCAGCGGTGGCATGACGCTCCTGCACATGGCGACACAGCAGCCGGAGCGAGTGAAGTCGATGGCCCTGGTCGGGGCTGCATCGTATTGGGGAAAGGAGTCCCGTGAACACATGCGTAAGGAAACGCTTGACAGCCTGACCGACGAGGACTGGAGAATTCTTCGCAGCACCCACAAACATGGTGACGCTCAGATTCGGGCGATCATTCAGCAGTTCAACGATTTCAAGGACGTGTACGACGACATGAACTTCACCTCGCCATTACTTTCGACCATCAAAGCCAAAACGCTGATCATGCACGGGGACCGAGACAAGTATTTTCCCGTCGAAATTCCGCTGGAGATGTACCGGTCGATACCGAATTCGTATCTTTGGATCGTGCCGAACGGTGGGCATCTCCCCCTTCAAGACAACCCGCAGTCGGGCTACACGGCAACGCTTCTGCAATTCTTCCGGGGCGAATGGGAAGGCAAGAACGCACCTCGGTGAGGCGTCGGCAGCAGGAGGAACAGTGAACCACGTCCAACCCGGCCGCTACCGGCACTACAAAGGCAACGAATACACGGTCGTCGGTGTCGCCCGTCACAGCGAAACCGAGGAAGAACTCGTCGTCTACCGACAGGAGTACGGCAACCACGGGCTGTGGGTCCGGCCCAAGGACATGTTCCTGGAGTCGGTGGAAGTGGTTGGGAAGGCCGTGCCACGGTTCGAGTACGTGGGGTCGGATTGATCACCCCGACATGTTCCTTTTGCCGAACGACCTCGACGGTTCGGTGCCGCCGAGTTTCTGGGCCGTTTCTTTGGACGCCAACCAAGATCGCATTTGCGACGATGTTATTTTCCCAGGCGGGCTTTTCCACGGACCACCTGAGCCAATCCGCAAGTCAGAAGATCTTAGAAAACTGGAATTCTGGAAAATTGGAAATGGCTGCAATCTTCGTGGCTGTGGTCGGCGGCCCCGTCAACCCCATCAGCACGCTGCCGGATTCCGGTGGACATGCCATCCTCCAAAGGCATCACGCTGGACGTACCGCCCATCGGCAAGCATGACCACCACCGTCTTCAGCCCTTGCAGCAATTCCTCGTCCGTAGCCACCTCGTAGCCCGCACGGGCAAGCTCGAAGCGGACGGCCGCCTTCGCATCTGCAAAAGACCCGTGCTTTACCTCCACGATTCGGCGGTACGTCGTTCGGCAGACTGCCACAAGTGCTTCGTCGTACACGGCTATGTCCCCGTCAATCGTGGCTCATTTCCCAAATTCCTCCGACCGCCTGGGCATCCAGCCGTGGTCCAGCACGTCGCCGATGGATTCGATGTAATCCAGCATCTCCGGCGTCAGCAACATCACCCGACCTTCGTTCCCACCGTAAACAGCATACAACCGTTCGGCCGAACCGGCTTTCTCCAACAGCCCGTTGCTGATTTCCAGTAGCCGTTTTAGTCCAAGTGTCCAACTGTCCTGACCTTTTTCGTAGATCAGGTGGGGCTTTCCGTTGACGACAAGCTCGTATTTTTCGTCGCCGAAGTCGTCCACGACTGATTCCAGCTTGACACCTTCCCGCTCCAGCACCGGTTTCATCAGCAGCATGGTTGCACCAACCTGCCCCTCGGCCAGGTCTTCGGCGTCGGCAGGGTAACTCCGCAGGTCAGCGGCAACGCATTCGTCGTCCCAATCAGAGTCCAGGTAACGGTTGCGGGCGGTTTCGATCAGTTGCCGCCGCACCGCTGCTTTCTGCGGCTCAGCCACGAATTTCAAGAAGCCCATGTCGATCAAGCGGTCCACGGCCCGCTCGGCTTCGGCTTGGTCCAGCGTTGGTATTCTGAATGGCGGTGGTTCCTTGATTCCGAGCCACTGCTTGACGGCAGAAAACAATCGGCTCACGTCACGCCCCTCGGCTTCCCGATTCGCCCGGTACACCACAACTCCAACCACCAATGCTCCGGTCCCGGCAATCATGCAAGCCCAGGCCAGCAACACCGCCACACGTCCTGCCAGATGGCTGTGCTTTGGGCAACTGGTGGCCCTGGACTGCCGCCGAAGGGCCGCCACCCCGACGGCAATCAATCCAGCACCAACTGCACCGATCACCAAACTCGTCATGTTTTCCCCGGCGACAATTTTATCACGTTCCTGTCACGCCGTGGTGCTTGTCCAACGTTGGCGGTACGATGGCGGCCGTGAAGGAGGGACGCACCGTGATCATGCTCAGCAGGCCGGTCCCAGACTGGCCGACGACAATTGACCAAGCCGTCGGCCGGATCTTGGCAGGGCTGACCGATGCGGAAAAGGACGTGATCCGCAACACGCCGCTGGCCGACCTGGAAATGCTGCACTTCGGGCTGGGCACAACGATCAGGAACGAGTGCGGGCTGTGGGACGGAAACACGGCCCTGCTTGCAGCCTGCGGTTCAGAAACCATGCACCCGGATGCTGCGTCCGACGTGATTCTGCGGGCGGTTTGGGAACGGCTGCGGGCCTGAAGTTACCCCTGTGACAACTCCGACCGGACCTTCATCAAGATCAGGCCAAGTTGATTCTGCCCCTTGCCCCGACAGACGCCCCAGAACCGGTCGTTCCAGTTATTGCCTTCCACCAGTTCAGCGTCGCCCGTGGCAAGCAGTTGTTCACGCAGATTGGCGTGCGTCGTGAATTTCAGCCGGACCAGTTCTTCCATGATGCCGACCTTGACTTCTTCCCAGTCGGGCCGCAACTGCACCTTGCGGCCCAGGCGTTTCGCACTGCCGGGCGTGGCGGTTTCGGCAAGTGCCTGCTTCTCGTCTGGGTCGGAAGTCTTGGCTGCCTGGAAAGCGTGTTCCACCGTTGGGTACAAAATGCCGTCAACTTCAACTGGCGACGGGTGAAAGTTGGACAGGAAGTCGTGGTCGCCGGTGAATCGGTCGATGGTGGTCATGTCACTTCAACTCGTTCCCGATGGCAGCCAACTGCTCGGCCGATGGAAATTCCCTCACCCGGTAGCGAGGTGGATACAGGTCGGTTTCTTCCATCAAGTCGCCGACGACCTGTTGCACCTTGTCCCAGTCGCCGCTCGCCACCAGGTCTTCGTCCCGCATAAAAAACAGCTTGTTGGTCTTGGGAAGCAGCGTGTCTGTGCCTTCGGACCACAGGGCGTAGCTGACGAAGGTGCCGGTGTTGTCCTTGACGACCGTGTACGTGGCGGCAAACAGATCCGAATCCTCCCTCCGGTGCAAAGCATCGAGCAGTTCCTTCTGCCGCTCGTACCTGCCGTGCATCGACTTCACTTCCAGCAGCCGGAATTTGCCGAAATGCGGATGGTCCTTCGGCGGCATCCACGAAACCCACTCGTCGCCGTCAAGGCACAGGGCCGTACAGGTCAAGTAACGGGGATCATCGAATCCCTTGTTGGCAAGCGAAGCCATGACATCCAGGCCGTCCATGTCCTCCGAGCCGGTAATCAACAGTTGGTCTCGGTGAGGCACCATGGCGACGGGCTGGCCATGGACCTCCAAGTGACGCACGAAATCGAGCAGCAGCAGACGGGCAGAATCGTAGCTGTCCCCGGCCATCACGCCGTACAGACGGTCGTTTGACTTGGCGACGGGGAACTCGATCTCAGCCAAATTTTGCTTGGCAACTTCCATGGTTTCGTAGAAGCTGACGCCCCATTCCTCCAACTGGTCCCGTGAAATCGTGTGCGTGGCTTCCGGCAGATCGTAGACGGGCATGGCGATCAAGTGATCCCCGACGCAGGAGAACGGCAGGTCGGGACCAACCGGCTTCCCCTCCGCCCGTTGCTCCAGCCACATGATCTCGTATGTGTACCGACTGCGGACGGCTGGCATGATGTCCGGCTTGGCGTCGGCAAAGTCTTCGGGGAGCGTTTTGTGGCGGATCAGGCCGAATCTGACCATCTTGGTCAAGAACGCATCCCGTTTGGCACTTGGCTGGCGGCAATACTCCTCGTACAGGTTTTCCAGGTTTAGCTGCCCGACCAACTCGCCGTCCTCGTCCTTGACATCGATGCAAAAGTCGTCCCTGTCGTAGAAGACCTCGCCCGGCTCACCGGCCTGCTTCATGCGGTCGGCAATCGTCTGGCCGAATTCGTCCTCGCTGAGTGGCGGTGTTGGTCTGCCAAGAATGCCCATGCCGTTTGCCTCGGTGTACTTGTTCGGACCACGCCGCTGGATGACGCCAGCGGCGTGTTTCCCAAATCCAGAATCACTGCTTTTCCACCGGCTTGGGCTGGAACTTCTTGCCGCCCGCTTTCTTCGCCGGTTTGGCTGGCGGTTTCTGCCCTGCCTTGAATTCGTCCAGACTCAGGCACTTGTCGCCATCGGTGTCCATCCGCTTGAAGTTTTGCTCCGCCTGATCCAGTTCCTCCGGCTTCCTGGTTCCCTTGAATTCATCCCATGTCAACTTGCCGTCGCCATCCTTGTCCATCGGCTTGAACTTGGCTTCTGGCGAACGGTTGACGAATTCCTTCAACGTGACCTTGCCATCAGCATCGATGTCGATCAGCTTGAAGACCTGCTCGGCCTTTTCAGCGGCATCGGGCTTCTTCTTTCCCACGAACTCGCCGCACGTCAGCACGCCATCCTGATCTTTGTCCATCGCCTTGAAGTTCTTCTCGGCCATTTCAGCCCACTTGTTTGCTGCGGGTTTGGCCGCCGGTGCATCCCCCGGCTTGGCATCGTCTGCGGCCCTGCAAAGGCCCAGCGGAACCAAGCTGATGATGGTCAACAAACACAATGTCCTCATGTCGTCACTCCTTGGAAAAAGGGAAATCGAAACACGTCGTCATTCGGCCACCGTCACCCAAACCGGGGCGGACCACAACAGGTTGCCATCAGCCTGGGTCAGTTTCACAAAGAAGTAATGCTTGCCGGGCTTGGGCGTGCAGGTGGTCTCCCACCGGCAGTCTGTTGTGTCGGCTTCATGGGTCTGGACCACCACGCCATCTTCAAACAGTTCAATCTTGGCCGTGGCGTCGTTTTCGTCGCCGTCATCCACAACAACTGCCGCCTTCACTTCCTTGACCGGCTCCGAGATGATGTCGCCCATGGACGCACCGTTGACGGTGAACGTCAGCACGCAGTTGCGGTCCAGCGTGGAATAGCAGTGGCGGCGGGCAAGGGCGTCCAAAATGTTACGCTTTGTCAAGCCGGGGGCCAGGATGCCGGTCCATGACTTGACGTTGCCCCAGTTCGGACTGTGGGTGTCGTCGGAACCATCCGGGGCCAAGTGCCAGCCGAGGTTCAACGCCCGGATGAAGGCTTGTTCTTCCTTGGCTTGACGGACCTCCATCAGTTCCACGGACTTGTCGCCGACTTCGGAGTAGGCCAAACCGTCGTGGCTGACCGTGCCGTCGCCGGGATGGTTGAACTTCGTCGTGACGCCAGCTTCGGCAGCCGCCTTGTAGAACTCCTGCGGGTCTGCGGGCCAGATGCGGGTCTTGGGATCGTAGATGTTGATGTGGCCCCATTTCTTGGTCCATTCCAATCCGGGAAAGGCCACGAATGTGCCGTCCTCGTTGGCGTCGAAGGCCACTTCCCGCATGTCCAGCCACTCGTTGTCATCGACGGCTGCCTGATGATCGGTCAAGCAGAAGACGTCCAGCTTGGCGATGTTGCGGGCGTACTCATGGGCCACGGCGGGGATCAGCGTGCCATCGGAATAGCTGGTGTGGGCGTGGAGGTCAGCAAAGAAGACCTTGAGCGGATTGGCAACGGTGACGTTGATCGAGGTGTTGGCCCGCTTGTTGTCGGTGGTGACGATCAGCTTTTGTGTCCCGTTGGGGACCAGGGTGGTGTCGATCTGTGCGGTCCATTCACCACTGTCCTGCTTCAGCCCGGTCCACGGAGCACCGCCGAGGCCGACGTAGACGGCGTTGGGGTCAGTGGCACCTTCAGGGACTTCGACCTTGATCCGCACATCGGCAGTGCCGGTGAGTTGCTGGTCGGCCTGCGGCTGGACGACTACAATCTTGGCTACCGGTGTCGCCTTTTTGGCCGCTGGTTGTGCCGCTGTGGCGTGCTGGGCAACGAGCAGGACGAGGATGGAAAGCAAAATGCGGGGCATGGTTTGGCTCCGTGGGGTTTGGGAATTCAGCAACCGGCAGGATACCCGTGACCGGTGATCGGATCAAGTTGGAGCGAGCAGGTGAAAGTCCCCATCGACGAAGTGGCCGTGATCGACATCGAGGCCCCGGTCCTTTCGGCCTACGAGGCAAAGTACCGAGGCGTGGTCCGATGGTTTGTCCGGTGCAAGCACTGCCGGATGTGGCACGACCACGGGCCAGCGGAAGGGCACCGGATTGCACACTGCTTAGACCGGGCCAGCCCGTATTGGAAAACCGGTTATAATCTGGCGTATGCAGGGCAGTGGCGAGAACGGGCGAGATAGAGGCGTTCGGGCATGAACCCTTGACCATGCCAGTGAACGGGCCGCCAATTGCCGACAGAATCCATGAGTCATCGAGGTCAACAAAATGTCATCCAGCGTACAGACCCGCCGAACGTTTCTGGCCGCCTCGGCGACCGCTGCCCTGACCCAGGTACTCCCCACATCCAAGATCTGGGCAGACACAAGGTCATCAGAAAACGATCACCTCCGGGGATCAGCCGTGACACTTGCCAGAGCGATCCAGAGCAGGCAGATCTCATCAGAACAGGCCGTTGACGCCTGTCTTCGCCGAATCGAAGAAGTGAATCCGAAGATCAACGCCGTCGTAACCCTGTGCAGGAAAGAAGCCCTGGAGCAGGCACGCAAGGCAGACGACGACCTGCGGCGGGGCGTGTGTCGAGGGCCTTGGCACGGAGTTCCGATGACCATCAAGGACTCCCTGGACACGGCGGGGGTCAAGACCACGGCGGGCACGGAGGGCAGAAAGGACTTCATTCCCAAGAGTAACGCAACCGTGGTGGACAGGTTGCTCAGGTCCGGTGCGATCCTCCTCGGCAAGACAAACACGCCTGAGATCACCATGGACTACCGCACCGATAATCTGCTGTTCGGCAGTACAAAGAACCCCTACAACATCGCCAAGAGTCCTGGTGGCAGCAGTGGTGGGGCGGCGGCAATCGTGGCAGCGGGCGGCTCGCCGTTCGATGTCGGCAGCGATACGGGAGGGAGCATTCGGGTGCCGTCAGGTTTCTGCGGAACGGCTGGCATCAAGCCGACTTCGGGCAGGGTGCCACGCACGGGGCATATTATCGGGTTTGAGGTTGGGTACTTCGAGCCACTCACTCAACTCGGCCCCATTGCCCGCCACGTCGAAGACCTCTTTCCTCTTCTGAAGACTATCGCTGGTTCCGATGACGATGATCCGGCTGTGGTGGATATGCCTTTGCTCGACCCGGAAGTTGTTGACATATCTCGTCTTCGAATTTCCTTCCACAGCGACAACGGCGTGTTGGCCGCCGTAGACCAGGTTCGGGCAGCAGTCGAGTCGGCGGTCTCGGCCTTGAAGAATGCAGGATGCAGCGTCGAGCAGAATTGCCCGAAGCCGCTTTCCAGGATCATGGACATCTGGCATTCCTCGCTTCGCTCGGATGGAGGGGAGTCGATCAAAGCCATGCTGGCGAAAGCTGGAACGAAACGGTGTCACCGCTTCCTGGAAGTCTATCAGGAGTCTGAACCACTCCGTGGCGATGAATTCAACCGGTTCCTTCGGCACTGGCAGGAGTTTCGAGCCGACATGCACCGATGGTTCACTCAATACGATGCGATTGTATGCCCGGTGAACGCCTACGCAAGTCTGCCCGTTGAGTACCCGCTGGGTGAACTTCTTGCCGGGTTCACTTACACCTACGCTTACAACCTGACCGGCTGGCCCGGTGCGGTCGTGCGAGCCGGAACGAGTCCCGATGGTGTTCCCATTGGAGTCCAGATCATTGCTCGCCCGTGGCGGGAGGACGTTTGTCTGGCTGTGGCCGGTCATTTGGAACGTGTGTTGGGCGGCTGGAAGATGCCTGAACTTTAGACCGGTTCGGGGCGTCTACGAAAGGACTGATTGCCACAACTTGGCTTATGCGGGAAAGTGGCGGGACAGGCCAGTTCGGAAACGCAACCGGGACGACCGACCATGAACAAGAAAATCGCTGCGGTGTTCGGATGGACTGTGATTCTGTCGGCGTGTCATCAGGGCTTCGCCGCCGAACCATCGAAGACCATCCGGGTGCTGTACGACAACTACGTTTTCGACGAGGCGTGCGGGTCGGACTGGGGCTTCGCCTGCCTGATTTCCGGGACGGAGAAGACAATCCTGTTCGACACGGGTGCCAAGGGCGATCTGCTGCTGGCCAATTTCGAGAAAATGAAGCTGCGTCCAGCCGACGTGGAGTTGGTCGTGATCTCGCACAACCACGGTGACCACACCGGTGGGCTTCTGCCGTTCCTGGCAAAGAACGAACATGTCGCCGTCTACCTTCCGGCAGCCACGCCTGAATCGTTCGTGAAAGAAGTCAAGGCCCATGGCGTCTCGGTGGTGACCAAGCCGGTCGAAATCTGCAAGGGGGTGTTCGTGATCGGCCCCCTGGGCGACAAGATCGTCGAGCAATCGTTGGTCGTGGACACCAGAAAAGGACTGGTCATCATCACCGGCTGCTCGCATCCGGGGATTGTCGAAATTGCCAAGGCAGCTAAGGAGCACCTCGGCCGGGAGATCTTCATGGTCCTCGGAGGCACGCACCTGCTGAACCACTCGGACGCAGATTTGCAGCGGGTCGTTGACGACATCAAAGGGCTGGGCGTCCAGAAAGTGGGAGCGACACACTGCTCTGGCGAGAAGGCCATTGTCAAAATGAAAGAAGCCTTTGGCGAAGGATTCGTCACGATGGGAGTTGGGCGGGTCGTTGAGGTCAGGGAATGAACTGACAGACCTGGCCCACAGGGCTGCAACATGGCGATCAGGTGTCCAAACTGCGGTGCAGAGTACGACGTGACTCTGTTCACGTTTGACCGCAGGCTTCACTGCGACTGTGGTGCGTGGGTCGATCTGGCCGTTGGGCATCAGCAGACAAAAGTTGCCAAACAGGCACCGCAGGAGGTCACGATGCGTCGTTCGGAAGACCAGCGTAGACAAGAAGAAGTCAAGCTGCTGGCCGCCATCAAGGACGCCCTGCCCCGGCTGGAGCAGATGTGGGAGCAGGCCAACGGCCATTGGGGCTACGAAGATCCGGTTTACCGGTTCTACCACCAGAGCTTCAAGGTGTACCACCTCCAGCAAGACATCACCGAAATCGTCAAGGCCCTCCAAGATTTGGCTCCGCACTTGCCGTTGAATCCGTGGTTCACGCAGATTGTTGGTGAAGGGACGGCCGAGCCGTTTTCACCGGAAGTGAACCAGCGTTGGCTGGAAGCCACCCGGCCCATCCTCGAAGCGTTCTTCCATGCCCGCTACTTCCTGGAAATGGCCTGCAAGTACGGGAAGGAACTGAACGAACCACCGGACTCCTTGCCCAGCGGGTGGGCTGCGGTGTTGTACTTGTACGGGTTGCGGTGACACTTTGCCCCTGGAGACATGGGATGCAAAAACACGGCCCGTGGCAAATCGTCCAGTCCCAAGAAGTCTACCGAGATCCATGGACCGCCGTTCGCAAGGACGACGTGATCCGGCCCGATGGCCAGCCTGGGACACATACGGTGGTGACCATCAAGCCAGGCGTCTGCGTGTTGGCCATGGACGATGAACACCAGGTCTACTTGACCGAGGAATTCCACTACGGCGTCGGTCGCACGACCATGGAAGCCGTGAGCGGTGGCAGCGAACCGGATGAAGAGCCGCTGCTGACGGCCAAACGTGAATTGCAGGAAGAACTGGGGATCGAGGCGGACGACTGGACGGACTTGGGCATCGTTGATCCGTTCACTGCCAACGTCGTGTCACCGACCCGGCTTTACTTGGCCCGCAAGCTGGCTTTCGGCGACCACGCACCGGAAGGAACCGAGCAGATCCGCTGCTTGAAAATCCCACTAGCCGAAGCCGTCCAAAACGTCATCGACAGCCACATCACGCACGGACCAAGCTGCGTGCTGATTCTGAAAACGGCGTTGCTGCTGGGCTGAGCAGAACGCCTTCTTCGATGCCCATGAATTTGGCAGATGTTGCCCAGACTGTGGCCTTTCGAAAACCTGACAAAACGACCGGGCGTCGGTTGGGAGAACCACAAGCACAAGAGCAGCGGGAACTTGCGGAAGGCGTTGCGGATGTGCTCAAGGTCAGCGGAACATTTGGCACGTGAAGTGCGTCTCATTTTTTCAGAAGATCAAGACACAAGGGGTCGGAGTGATCGCTTTCGATTGACAACGATTCACGACACCACTTTTGTGACAGGAGGGCAAGCCAATGCAAGATCCCCCTGGTGGTCAGCAATGAGGAGCGGCTGTTGGTCGTTCCTCCCGTGGCGTGTTTAGTCTGTTCACGACCGCTAAACACTGCGAGGCCCCGCTTCAACGGCGGGGTTTTTCATTTCTTGTCGTGTCTTCGGCGTCAGGTTCGCAGAATGGGCAACGGTCAGGCATGTTGTTCGGCCTCCCTGCCTGCGACGGTCGCCCTGTACTGCACGGGGTCCAATCGGCACAGTTCCGACAACGCACCGTGCAGCACGTACAGGCGGGGTTGGTGCGTGAATCGAAACACTCGGTAAAGGTGGTACTGGCGGGCCATTGCTTGCGAACACCGGACCTCGTTGGCCGTGACGAAGAATGGAAAAAACTTGCCCATCGTCGTGGTCTTCACTTCGATCAGTCTTTCGGACTCGTCCACTTCATCAAAGGACAACACGTCGAAGCCAAGGCCGTCGCCGGTGGTGTCTGAAACCCACTCCACCTTGTTCGCCAAATCGTCCCGGCCGAAGCCCATGAGTCGCCGACGTTCAAGTTCCACGGCGAACTGTTCACCGAGCCTGCCCAGTCGGTGATTGGCGGCATCCCGTCGCACGAAGTCGATCTTCCGGCCTTGTCGTGTCCGCCACGGTTCGGCGGGTTCATCCGGCAGCGGCGTATCGTCGGGCGGGGCCTCGAACATGCGTTGCCAGTTGTCGAGCCTGGGCAGAGTATCCGGCGTGGCGTCGGTCGCTTGGTCAAGCATGGTGACCAAGGTCGGATTGGCCTCCAGGTGCGTCCTAACGGCATCCACCAGGGACCGCTGGTAGTTCTTGGCTGGTTTGTAGCCGTCGATGTACGGGAAGCCCAGCTTCAGCAGCACAGCACTGACGTTTCGGTGCTTGAATTCCACGGACGGCTTCGATCTACCGGCTAGGACTTCCCGCAGTCGCCGGTTGTGGTCAGCCTTGCTGTAGTCCTGGCCCAACAGGTCGAGTTGCAGCATGTCGAAGTAGTCGGCGATCAGCAGGCCAACTTCCTGTTCGCTCCAGACGGTGGTCGCTTCCGCTTGGTCGTCCGGCTTAGTTTCGACCTTGAAGCCCAGCCGCCGCAACTCGTAGTTGGCTTGCCCCGGTGCCTCGCCGCCACTGAAGTTGGCAGGCAGAAGCATCTGGCCGGTCAGGTGGCGAGAAGCAATCCCGACGACGGCCTTGGGGGCGTAGTGTTTTCCGTCGTGGACCAGTTCGTAGCCGGTGGGTTTGCCGAACGGATGGTCGATCCCCGCATCAAGGTCGGCCAGGGCCTTGAGTACGTGGTCACGGGTCAGACCTTTGGGGATCGACTGGGGCATGAGGCCATGATAGCCGGTTGGAGGCGGGAAGTCAGCAAGCCACTGCTAACGGCAGCCCGCAGACGGCAGTATGATGATGGGACATGCCCGTTTCGCCAGCACGGTTGGCGAAACGGGCATGTCCTGAACCAAGGCCAGCGGTGCCGAGGACTGTCTGTTGACTACAAGGAGCCTGAAATGCGGAATCCAATCCTGCTTGCGGTCGTCCTGGGAGCCTGTGCGGCTGCCGTTGTGACCCACATGGAAACGTCGTCCCCGACTTCCCGTGCCGCCGAAGAAACGCCGTCAGAACTCTGCGTCGTCTGGTCGAGCGGCGACCCTGGCGTGGCGAAAAACGTCTGCTTCATGTACACGCACAATGCGAAGAAGCGAGGGTGGTTTGATGTCGTCCATCTTGTGGTCTGGGGGCCGTCCGCCAAGCTGTTGACCGAGAACCAAGAGTTGCAGGCGGAGATCAAGGCCATGCAGCAGTCCGGTGTGGTCGTCGAGGCGTGCGTGGCTTGTGCCAACAACTACGGCGTGACGGACGCCCTGAAGTCGCTCGGCATTGACGTGAAGCCGATGGGCGTGCCGCTGACCGACAGGCTGAAAGGCTCTTGGAAGGTGCTGACGTTCTGACAACCGTGACTGGTGGCACAACCATGTTCGAGAAGTACATCGGCATCGACTATTCGGGCAGCGGGACGCCGGTCACCAGGACGCCGGGCTTGCAGGTCTACGTCGCTAACCATGACCGGTTGCCCAGGCGACTGAACCCGCCATTGACACCGGCGGGGCGAAATCGCAACTGGTGCCGCAAGGAAGTGGCCGAATGGCTGATCGAGCAGGCCAATTCGGACAAGCTGTTCATCGCCGGGCTCGACTTCTCGTTTTCCTTGCCACTGTCCTACTTCCAACGCTACGGGCTGACCAACTGGGACGACTTCCTGGCCGACTTCGTTGAACACTGGCCGACCGACCGGGACGACGCCACGGTCGAAGGGCTACGAACGGGCAATGCCCGCACCGGCACCAGTGACGAATTCCGTGTCACCGAACGCTGGACATCCTCGGCCAAGAGCAATTTCCAGTTCGACGTGCAGGGGCAGGTGGCGAAATCCACGCACGCCGGGATTCCCTGGCTTTACCGCATCCGGCAGGCGGTCGGAAAGAAGGTCCATTTCTGGCCTTTTGACGGCTGGAAGGTGCGACAAGGAGGATCGGTGATCGCCGAAGTCTTTCCATCAGTGCTGCGGAGACGGTATCCTGCGGAAAACCGCACGGTGGACCAGCACGACGCTTACGCCATCGCCCGCTGGCTGAAGGAAATGGATTCGGGAAGGAAGCTGGACGAGGTGTACTTTGATCCCCCGATGACCGGGAAGGAACGAAGGGTGGCCGAACTGGAAGGCTGGATTTTGGGAGTCATGTAGGCGAACAAGGAGGACGAATAATGCCAAGGAAACCCGCAAAACAGAGGGAACTCGATCCGACGCTGCCGATTTACCAAATCAAGATCAGCCTTCGGCACACCGAACCGCTGATTTGGCGGCGGGTGCAAATCGACGATTGTTCCCTGCACGAACTTCACGAGATCATCCAGGCCACGATGGGCTGGGAAGACATGCACATGTACGCCTTCGTGATCGAAGGTGAGGACTATGGCAATGCCAAGCGAAACAGTGAGGCCGACTACGATTCCCGCTTTGTCCGACTCAGCGAGGTTGTGGACGAAGGCCATACCCGCTTCCGCTACGACTACGATTTCGGGGACAACTGGGAGCACGTCATTGACGTTGAAAAAACGCTCCCCGCCGAACCGGGCGTGCGTTACCCTCGATGCGTGAAGGGTGAGCATCCGTGCCCACCCGAAGATTGCGGCGGTCCCTGGGGCTACGCCGACCTCCTGGAGAAGATCTACGACCCCGAAGACGAGGAACACGACGAGGCTTTGGCGTGGGTCGGCGATAATTTCGATCCCGACGAGTTCGACCTGGATGCAGTGAACGACGAGCTTCGCCACCTCCGTCCCTGGCTTGGGAAACGTGAAGGAAAACACGTCTCCAAAGCGGTCTTCGCCAAAGGCGACTTGGTGCGTGTGAAGTCGGGGGTCGTCCACGACGAATACCCTGATATCCCTTTAGGTGGCTGGGTCGGGAAGGTCAAACGGATTGCGTGGTTGACGCCCATTGCCTACGGCATCCGGTGGACAAAGCCAACGCTCAATCAGGCCCACCCGGTCTTCTTCAAACGCTGCCAGCGGGACGAGACGAAGCCTTACAAATACTGGGCGGATGAAGATCAGTTGGAGTTGGCCAGTGTCGAGACGCCCGTTGCCATGGAACAGCCGACGAACATCGTGACACGCCCACTTTCGACGGACGAACCCGACGACCGCATCAGGATGGTATTCGGGCTGACGACGGATGATGCTCTGCCCAAGGCCGACGAGCAGACTCAACGGCAGTTCCTTGAGCACCTGAAGGGCCACCTTTCCTATCCCTTCGAGGCCGACTATTGGCCTACATCAGACAGTGGCCCCAGCCAGAGCGGCAAGGTTACGGTTCTTGGATTTGCCAATCCGCCGCTGGACCGAAAGGAAGGTATCGTATGTGAGGCCCGGCGAGGGCAGAAAGTGCTTCAGGTGCCTTTGGCGGGCCTCCAGGTCGGGGAGGACGATCCCAACGTCCGGCATGTTGAAGACTACACCCACTGGCTTTGGGAGTCACTTGACAAAGAGGAAGACGACGATGAAGTGGAGTCGCCCCAGTTCCCCATCGGCACAGTTGCCTACTACGGCCCTGACGACAAGACGACGACGAAGATTGTGGCTGGGGTCATCACCGAAGAGGGAGCAGAGCCGATTCTCAGACGGTGGATGGCGAGCGATGTCACGACCAATCCGAAAGTTCAGGAGCAAATCGACAGGTTTTTCAAGAAGCACGGTGTCAGACACGTGGGCATGAGTCCAGGCAATATCGGCTGCCCGCACGAAGAAGGAGAGGACTTCCCGGTCGGCGGCGACTGCCCATTCTGCCCGTGGTGGAAGGGAAAGCAGGGGAGTGGGGCCGAAGAGTAAAATGGCACAATGACTGGCCCGCCGTTGCAATGAGAAGGATAGAAGGATGCAGTACGGAGTGCTGAAGTGGAGAAATGAGCTATGAAAACGACGAACAAAGCGTTTCAGGAAATCATTCGAGTTCTTGAAGCTGCTGTTGAGGCTGGGGTAGATTCCGTCGGACTGGAGTACAAAGGGTCAGACCTACGGGTCTTCTATCAACGTGGGCAGGTAGGGTTTGGAGCAGACGCCATTCCCGAACACCTGCAACAGGCCGTCATCGACGAAATCGTGCAACGAGCCGGGCTGAAACGCAAATCACGAGGAAAGATGCCGGTGGCTCTTCATGGGAGCGAGTATGAGGTGATTGTCGAAGAGTACGACAGCTTTGGCGAATCCGCCTTCAATCTAACGCTGAGTGAAGTCTGACGCCCAATGCCAGAAAAGCTCACCGGCCTCATCGAACGTGTCACCTTCCACAACCCGGAAAACGGGTTCGCCGTGCTCAAGGTGCAGGTCAAAGGCCATCAGGATTTGGTGACCGTCATCGGCAACACCACCTCGGTTTCGGCGGGCGAACACCTGGAAGCGACCGGGCGTTGGGTCGTTGACCGGGAACACGGGCAGCAGTTCAAGGCCGACGAGCTAAAGACCACCCACCCCGCCTCGGCCCAAGGCATCGAAAAATATCTGGGCTCCGGTGCCATCCGCAGCGTCGGGCCGAAGTTGGCCGCCAAGATCGTGGAACTCTACAAGGAACGAACGCTCGAAATCCTGGACACGGCTCCCGACTTCCTGCTCCACATCAAGGGCATCGGCAAGGAACGGCTCAAACGCATCCGGCAAAGCTGGCAGGAACAAAAGGAAGTCCGCAAGATCATGCTCTTCTTGACCGAGCATGGCATCACCCCCGCTCGTGCCGTCAGGATCTACCGGACCTACGGCCAGGAAGCCATCGCCAAGATCAAAGAAAACCCCTACCGACTGGCGGATGACATCCGAGGGATCGGCTTCAAGACCGCCGACGAGTTGGCGGGCAAGCTGGGGATCGACAAGAACAGTCCCTTTCGGGCCAGGGCGGCCGTCCAATACAGCCTCCAGGAACTTTCCAGTGAAGGCCACTGCGGCTACCCGGAACCCGGCGTCGTCGAATACACCACCAAGCTCGTCGAGATCGACCAGAAAATCGTTGAAGAGGCGGTGCAGTTCGGCGTGGAAGCCAAGACGGTCGTCCGGGAGGACATCGACGGTGAACCGTGGCTCTACCTGACGGCCTTGCACCGTGCCGAAGTTGGATTGGCCCAATCCGTCCACCGGATTGCGTCGGCCAGACCGCACCCGCTACCGACAATCGAAGTTGAAAAGGCCATCAACTGGGTCGAAGGGAAATTGGGCATCAACTTGGCACTGGGCCAGCAAGAGGCAATTCGGCAGGCGTGTCAGCAGAAGATGCTCGTCATCACCGGTGGGCCGGGCGTCGGCAAGACCACCCTGGTCCGCAGCATCCTGGAGATCTTCACAGCCAAGAAACTCAAGTGCGTGTTGGCGGCACCCACGGGCCGAGCCGCCAAACGTCTGGCGGAAACGACCGGACGCACTGCCAAGACCGTCCATCGGCTGCTGGAATTTGATCCGGTGACCGGCGAGTTCAAGAAAAACCAGCAGCATCCGCTGCACGGCGACCTGTTCGTGCTGGACGAAACGTCGATGGTGGATGTGGTCCTCGGACATCAGTTTTTCCGGGCCGTGCCTTCCGACGCCTGTGTGATCCTGGTTGGTGACGTGGACCAGCTTCCTTCCGTTGGCCCTGGCAGTGTCCTGGCCGATCTGATTTCATCCGGGGCGGTGCCGGTGGTTCGTCTGACCGAGATCTTCCGGCAGGCTGCCGAAAGCAAGATCGTCACGGCTGCCTACGCCATCAACCAGGGCCGAATGCCAAAGTTGACCACCGCCGAGGGGCTGACGGATTTCTACTTCGTGGAGGCCGATGAGCCGGAGGCCATCCAGGACATGGTGGTGCGGCTGGTGAAGGAGCGGATTCCGAAGCGGTTTAGCTTTGCCCCCAAGACCGACATCCAAGTCCTGACGCCGATGAACCGGGCAGTGCTGGGAGCAAGGAACCTGAACCAAGTGCTTCAGACGGCCTTGAATCCCAGCGTCGGCGGCCCGGAAGTGGAGCGATTTGGTTGGATGTTCAGGATCGGGGATCGGGTGATCCAGACGGAAAACGACTACGACAAGGACGTTTTCAACGGTGACCTGGGCGTGGTGGAAAAGATCAACCGGGTCGAGCAGGAGATGGTGGTCAACTTCGAGGGGCGGCTGGTGGAATACGACTTTGGCGACCTCGACGAATTGTCGCTGGCCTACGTGTTGTCGATCCACAAGAGCCAGGGATCGGAATTCCCGTGCGTGGTAATCCCCGTCCACACGCAACACTACATGATGCTCCAGCGAAACCTGCTTTACACCGCCGTGACCCGTGGCAAGAAATTGGTGGTGCTGGTGGGAACGAAGAAAGCTCTGGGCATGGCCGTGCGTCGTCAGGATACCAGCCAGAGGTACACGGCGTTGCGGAAGCGGTTGCAGGGGCGGCCTGCTTGACGAACCATCGGCGGTGTACGATGACTTTCCCAAAGTTTCGGATGGCAAAGGAATCAGACTAATGACCACTCGATTGCTTTTGTTCGTGATCGCCTTCGTCGCAGGATGTTCAGGCAACACACCGTCACCTGCTCCACCGCCAGAAACGCCAACGTCCGCCCCCGTGCCGGTCGAACAGCCCGCCGACGCACCGGCATCAGCCGCATTCTCCGGTCACGCACTTCCCGCCGACACCGAGTATTATCGTGACGGACCACGGCAGTCTCGGCCACCGGATGGCACGCTGAAAGCCGGGACCAAGGTGATGGTGATCGAGGACGCTGGCAGCTATTGCCGGATACGGAGCGAGGACGGCATCGTGGCGTTTATCGCAGCCGACGCCATCCGGCCGCCCGGTGATCCCGGCCCGCAGGCGGCCCCTGATCTCGCCGTGGTCAACGACGGCAACAACCCGTTCGCTTTCGATCTGTACAACAGGCTTGCCAAGGAGCATCCAGGCAACATCTTCTTTTCGCCGTACAGCATTTCCACGGCCCTGGCGATGACCTACGCCGGTGCCAGGGGACAGACCGAAAAAGAAATGGCTCAAGTGCTTCACTTTGGTCTTCCTCAGCCGGATTTGCATCGGTCATTCGGCGGTTTGGTTGCCCGCCTGCATGGCGACAACAAGAAAGGTGGTTACCAGCTTCAGATCGCCAATCGACTTTGGGGGCAGACTGGCTACGTCTTCGATCCAGCATTCCTTCAGGTCACACGAGATAGTTACCGGGCAGGATTCGCTCAGGTTGATTTCGTACAACAAAGGGAAACCGCTCGCCAGACGATCAACAACTGGGTCGAACAACAGACCAACAAGAAGATCAGAAATCTCATCGGGCCGGACGCATTGAACGATTTGACACGGCTCGTGTTGACCAACGCCATCTACTTCAAAGGCACCTGGACAAGTCCCTTCGAGCAGGAACTCACCAAGGATGCTCCCTTCAAGGTGACAACCAACCAGGAAGTGATGGTCCCGCTGATGTGCCAAACCGGCTTCTTCTCCTGCGGTGACGCCGAAAATGTGCAGATCTTGGACATGCCGTATGGGGATGGGACGCTTTCCATGCTCATCCTTCTTCCCAAGCGGATCGACGGGTTGGCGGACCTGGAAAAGGGATTGACGGTGGAAACACTGAACCGCCTGTCGTCTACCATGAACCCCCAGATGTTGATGGTGTACGTGCCGAGGTTTTCGATGACCTCGGAGTTCGGTCTGGGGGATACGTTGGCCTCGATGGGTATGCCGTCAGCGTTCGGGCCGGGTGCTGATTTTACAGGAATGAACCCAAGTGGGGAACTGTTCGTGTCCTTCGTCATCCACAAGGCGTTCGTCGATGTCAACGAACTAGGCACCGAGGCGGCTGCGGCGACGGCAGTGGGAGAGATGGGAGCGGCCTTCCCGGAGGCCCCGCCGACGTTTCGTGCCGACCACCCCTTCCTGTTCCTGATCCGGCACAATCCAACGAAGAGCATTCTCTTCTTGGGGCGGGTGGTGAATCTCAAGGCGTAGTTCGCCAATTACAGATGATTGGATTTCTACGGAGTCCACCACCATGACCGATTCGACTCACGACTTCTTCGATGCCTTGGCCAGAATCCTGCTCCGATGTTGGATCTTCGGATTCCTGCTCCTGCTGGTGTGGTTTGGCATCTACATGCTGGCGAGCGACGTGGCCCACGTCCGGCACGGCAGAATGTTCGGACTGAGCCAGCACGAACTGAGCGTGATCCATTACTGCGGCATGGCCTTTGCCAAGCTGGTCGTGATCCTGTTCTTTTTCTTTCCCTGGCTGGCGATCCGGCTGGTGTTGAAGAAGGCGAAGGGCTGACGGCTACATTCGGAACAAGGTCGGCTGGCCTGGATAGGTCACGGCCCCGGACTCGGCCTTCGCACCTGCCGTCAGCATGTGCGGCTTCACCTCGCCGTTGGGAAAGATGTGCTGGACGCCGACGCCGTTGGCCAGCAGGTGGTCGCTGACCAATCGGCGGTGACACTGCCAGTAAAGGCCCTCGGCACACATGATGACAGTCCGGCGGTTCCCGGCGATCGCCAACAGCTTTGCCACGCCCTGCTGGAACTCGTCCGAAGCCATGTAGTCGGCGTAGTTGCGGAAGCTCTGGTCCCGGAGTCCGGGATTGGGCGACGGCGGATCGGTCTTTTTGCGATGACGACGACCGCCCAGGGCTTCGAGCCAGTGGTACTCGATATCTTCTTCCTGCAATGAGGCAGACAAGCTTTCCCGGCAGAAGTGTGGGTGCTTCCGTGATCCTGGAAAACGTCGGATGTCCAGCAGGGCCTCGATCCGGTGCTTCCTTAGTAGCCAGACGAAGCTGCCCAGGGCGTGGCTGCTGTGGCCGATGGTGAAGATCTGGAGTTGGTTGGGCATGGCGTCCATGACGACAGGATACCTGGCCCTGCGGCTGCAATGAAGCAGTGGGCAGTTGTGTGGAACGGGATCGACCGAGCCTGTACAATACGAAGTGACAGAAGCGTGTCACGATGATCGCCCTGAACCGAATCATGCCGGACTCCGCACCCGTCACCCAGCCCGCCGAGTTGGTTTTCAAGGCCGACGACAGGGCCGCCCATTGGGTTTCCTGAACGTCAGCAGAAGAACGAAAGGACGATGCAAATGTTGTCAGCCGTTTTCCATGTTCCTTCTATTGCGGTCGTCGCCGTGGTCGCCGTCGTTTTGATCGGTTTGTTGATCTGGGGTGCATGGAAACCGTTGGTCTGGCGGATTCTTTCCGTGATCGGGATGGGGACGGGTGCTGGATTTCTCGTGTGGGGCATCCTGATGGCGGCCATGCAGGAGGAGCCACGCTTTGGCTCACCGGCTGGAATCATCGCCATTGGTGCCGGTGCGTTGGTCGGTTCCATCGCACTCCTGGTGATCTCGTTCTGCGGAAGTTGCCGGGGGCCGTAAAGAGTAGCGGAAGTCCGAAGGCCGGAGTACATGTTGCTCAGCGACGAGATCGGCAACTGGGCCGGAGACATCGCCAAGGCGAAAATGCCGGACCAATTCCTGGTCGATTGCGTGCGGGTGTACGACCTGGTGGAGAAGAAGTAGCGGCTACTTCGCCTCTCGGACCTGCACGTACAGCTTTTGCGGGGCATCAGGGTAGTACAGGTTCAGTGCCGGGCAGAGCCAGCCTTCCATTTCCTGCATCTCGCCTTCGACTTCGAACCGGGCCTTGTACACGTTGCCGCCGCCTTCCTCCCGCAGCCATACAAGGTCGAAGTCGGCGTCGGGGAAGGGGCCTGCCGAAAACACCATCAGGAAACCGTTCTCGGCATTCGGGATGCCCTTCAACTGGACGGCGGTGTCGATCATGGTGTCGGCACCGGCGACAAACGGTTCCTTGTTCAGGCCGACCCGCTCGTCGTCGAAGACCCACATGCCGTTCCACTTGTAGGGCTTGATGACGAAGATGGCGTTGTTCATGACATCACACTCCTGTTTGTCTTGCGATCAGTCGTGGTCCTGTTCGGGTTCAGCCCACACTCTGAATTCGCCGTCCTCGTCGATTTCTACGTGGATCACACTTGGACGGCAACAAACAGGGCAATCTTCCACATACTTTTGGTACGATCCCGCTGAAAGATCCAAGGGGATTACAATCTCTTCGCCGCATGAATCGCAGATGTAGCTGGCTTCGTCGCTGGCAACCGCAGGCCCCTCCTGACCGAGTTTACGATACGGATTGACCTTCAGTTGATCCCGATAAACGAACGGGGAGTCGGCGATCCGCTTGAATCCAAGCTGTCGCCAGTCATCTACCGTCAAATCCAAGGCTTCCTCCACCGCCACAATAATGCCGTCAGGGCCGAAAGTGGCGATGCTGGTTTCGATCAGTTGAACTCGCAAGGATGTGTCCGCATATTCCGGGGCGATCTTCACACCTTCAATAAAGACGAGGTTGTTCCAGCCCGGCTCGATGTCCAGTTCTTCCGCCACCTCTTCATTGGCGTCGAACAGCGTGGCATAGACGGCTTCAAGGATTTCCGAGTCCGCATCACAGACATCGAGCAGCCGTACTCCCCGATTCGTCGCCTCCGTCGCACACACCAGTTTCAGCGTGATCTCCCCTGCCTCCTGCTCATCTCCGATGTCAGTCACGGCAAAGGCCCTGCCCGTCACGGCCTGAACGTATTCCCCCGGATCATGCCAGGGCATGATTCCAGCGGAGACGGAAAATTCGACTGTGCCAGTGAATTCGTTGCTGTTCATGACGTTGCCTATTTCTGAAAGAACCTCACCAGCCACAGAATTCCGGTCAGCACCAGGCTCAGCAGGATGCAGGTCACCACGGGGAAGTAGAAACGAAAGTTGGGCCGCTCGACCGCAATGTCGCCCGGCAGCCGTCCGAGCCAGGGGAGGTGCGGAGCCAGCAGCCAGGCCGCACCGACCCCGGCGATCACCAGCCCAATCACGACCAGAATCCATCCTGGATGCTGCATGGTTCATTTCTTCTTGGGCTTCTGGGCCTTTGCCTGCTGCATCTTCTTCCGCAGGTGGGCGAACTTGGTCGCCGGTTTTCGGGGGGGCTGGCGTTGGTTCTTGGACATGTTGGTGGTCCTCCGAATCAATTCTACCGGACACTGGCCTGGGGCGGTAGAATGACGTTGGAGAACAATGGCCATGTATGCAAAATCCCTGATCGTGATGCTGCTGATCGCTTTGCCTGCCGCCGTTCCTGTGGCAGCAGACCCACCGGACGAATCTTCACTGAAACAACGCTACGACGCCTTCGTGAAGTCACTGGACCACCGGCGTTTGGCGGAGGACTACCCAGGTGCCGTTCGCAATCTAAATTCGCCCGACCCGAAAATGCAGACCGTTGGAATCAAGACTTTGGCGGCGACGGACGAAGTAAAGGCCATCCCCTGGATCGTCCCGTTCCTTGACTCGGAAGACCAGCACGTCCGCATCCACGCTGGACTCAGCCTGAATGCTGTCGTGGCCACCCACCAACTGAAACGGCGGGACCAAATCCAGCCGGAAAAGGTCGTCATTCTCCCGCCTGGCCCTGGCGACATTGATCTACGGCCCTTGTCTTGGGTGATTCTGAAAATGCTGCGTCTGCCCGACGACGGCAACACCCACGCTTACGCTGCCAACATGATCGGCTACCTCGGACTGAAGGAGTACGAAGCCGAGCTTCGGGTTCTGCTGGAAAGTAAGCATCCCGCAGTCGCACGGGCTGCTGGCAACGCATTGGAGATGCTGGGTTGCGAAAAGCCGGATGCGTTTGTTGCTCAGAGAAGCACGCAACGGTTCGAGGAGGTGGTCCAACGACTGGTGCAGGCAATCAATGCTCAGGATCATGCCGCCATCCGGCAGGATTTCAATGAAGCAATGCTGGATGACCTTACCTCGGAAGAGTCAAAACAGTTCTTCTCACGTCTGGCGAATCAATTTGGAAAGATCGAGAAACTCGACGTGCCACGATTGATGGCACCGAATCGGGCTGTTGTTGCCGCCCATTGTTCTGGAAGGAACCTGGACATCACGGTCGCACTGGATGAGCACGACAAAATCGCTGGGCTAACGTTCCTTCCATCTACGCCGCCTATTCCTGTGCCGGATAGGCTAAGCACCTCGTTCCGCTTACCCTTCGATGGCCAGTGGTTGGTCTTCTGGGGTGGCGAAAGCAAAGAACTCAACCACCATTACGACTCGGTCAATCAACGTTTCGCTTTCGACTTCCTGGTTGTCGATGAATCAGGCCGAACGCATCAGGGTAAAGGCACGGAAAACAAGGATTATTTTGCCTTCGGCCAGCCGGTCCTCGCCCCAGCGGATGGCGTCGTTACGGATGTCATCACTGGAGTCCGGGACAACACGCCCGGTTACATGAACCCGACTTTTGCCGGGGGCAATGCGGTTATCCTCATGCACTGTGAAAACGAAGTGTCCGTCCTTGCTCATTTCCAGCAGGGAAGCATCCGGGTCAAGTGTGGCGACAACGTGAAACGAGGACAAGTTCTCGGTCTATGCGGAAACTCGGGCAATTCGTCTGAGCCGCATGTCCATTTTCACGTACAGAACACACCCATCACCCAAGACGCAACTGGATTGCGGTGCGTGTTCGAGGAGATCACCGTGACCCGAGACGCAAAAAGCGAATCAAGGATGAACTACTCCCCGGTGAAGGGCGACATCGTAAGGCAGAAATGAAGTCATCCCGCTGCGGAAACCACCATGACGACTGACAGGGAACGACATGGGCATCTTCGACTGGCTGAAAACGCCGAAGACCACTGTGGACTTGCTGGATGATGTGATCTGGCTGACCAAGCAGGCTAAGTTCACCGGAATTTCGGCATCCATAGGTCGTTGCCTTGCCGAACCAGCCCGACCGTTTGCCGTGCTGCTGGTGGCCCATTTCCGGGACTGCCTGGAACAACTCCAAGCCATCGTCCAGCAGGGTGGCTTCGAAAACGTGATCGCCACCACAGCGGAGAACCTGACGGGTCGATCCGCATCGAGGCTTGGTTCCGACGATTCACAGACCGTTGTCATCATCGTTGCCGAGCGGCATCCGCTCCAGGCCCACGACGCCGCCGTCACTGAATCCGCACAAAGTCTGCCATGTCGCTGCCGCTTGGTTCACCACGTGTCGTTGGAAGATCCTATGATGCAGATGTTTGCTGGCGAGTGGGTCCAAAACGTCCTCCAACGACTTGGCATGAACGAACACGAAGCCATCGAAAGCCGGATGGTGACAAGACGGATTCAAGCGGCGGCTCAGAAGATCGAAAACCAGGCGGTGAGTGACATGGCCGCCGATTCGGCCGAGGAATGGCTGGAACGGAACTGCCCGGACCTGTGGCGGACGATGCAACGGTAAGGAAGCCAGCATGTCATCCGACGAACCAACCACCGGCACCACGGACCCCCGGCGTAGGATTCTATGGCTGGTCTTGGCCCACGTCGTCGTCGGGCCAATCGGGGCTTTTTTGGCGTGTTTCGCTGGCAGTCCCCAAACACCGTGGGTTGCGGCCTTTGTCGGCGTCGTGTTCAGTCAAACAAGTCTGTTGGCAATCTGGGGCAGTCTTGGAGTGAGTCCGTGGTGGCAAAGACTGATCGGCGTGGTTATCGGTGTCGCCTATCTCTTCCTACTCTTGGGAGTCGGCATTTCCGAACTCGACCAGGAGACTTTCATCGTCGTCGGTCTGACCACGACTTTCGTGGCAATTCCGCTGCTGATGGTCCGTCTTCTCCGAGTCGCCATTCACCTGGATTGCTTTTCTGTTGTTTCGGTGGCTAGCATTCAGTTTTCCATACGTCACTTGATGATCCTGACCTTCGTCGTCGCCTGCTTGATTACCATCGGGAAACTGGTACAGCCATTTGCCCACGGCGGTTTGCGTTTTTGGTTGTTCTGGCTTGCGTTCATGTTGAGCGTGGTCGGCATCTTGCCCGTTTGGTTTGTCTTGGCCACGAAACAGCCCGTGCTGTACAGCGTCGGCTTAGTGGCCGTGGGAGCCTGTGCAGGATACTGCCTTGCACGGATCGGCTTTGTCGGCGAGGAAGGGATTTGGACGACCGCCGCAGCCACGGAGGCGATGGCGGTGGTTGGTTCGCTGCTCATCGTCCGGTCGTGTGGGTACAGACTGGTGCGATTGCCGCTACGTCGCCAGCTCAGTCAAGACGGAGCCGCCTAACATGGACGGTAATCCCAATTCAGACGAGGCTCACACAGCCTCGGCCGTTCCACGCACGAAACCACGATTGCGTCTCCTGGTCCTAGTCCTGGCCCATATCGCCATGGGCTTGGCTGCGGGATGTTGGGCGGCGTGGTTTCGTATACCGCCTAACGTCGATCTGGTGATAGCGGTTTTCGTCGGCATCGTCTTCTCCCAGACGAGTTTGTTAGGAATTTGGGGCGGTCTCGGAACGAATCCTTGGTGGAGCAGGCTGATCGGTGTTGTTGTCGGTGTCGGCTCCCTCGGTCTGCTGTTGGCCGTCGGCGTTGGCGAACGTGCCTCGGAGGAGAACTACTTCATCGTGTCTGTCGCCACCGCACTGATTATCGGAGTGCTGCTGGTGGTCCGGTGTTTCAGAGTCCGCATTTGCGTGGCGACAGTCGATCAGGCGGCAGCACACCGAATGCAGTTCACCATTCGGCAGTTGCTAGTGCTGACTTTTGCTGTCGCCTGTCTGGTGTCACTCGGAAAATGGCTGGCACCGCATCTGATGAATGTAACCGAACTGCTCCTGCTGACCCTAATCGGACTTGTCTTTGCCACAGTTGGCGTCCTGTCGGTCTGGCCTGCACTTGGAGCGAGGCACCCGGTCCTGCCCAGCCTGATCGTGATCGTTGTGGCAGCAGGTGTTGGATTCGGTTTTGCCCAGTCTCCTCCGATGAGTGGTATGGCTGGCTTCTGGACGACCGTAACCTCCGTCGAGGCCCTGGTGCTTGTTGCATCTCTGGTCGTCGTCCGGTCCTGCGGGTACAGGCTGGTGCGGTTGCCGCCAGGACATCCAACGGAGAGATAGTCTCAGATGCGATTCTCCATCCTGATCCCGGCCCGCAACGAAGAAAAATGCCTTCCCGGCTGCCTGGAGTCGATCAAGGCCGCTGCCGAACCATTCCCCGATCAGGTCGAAGTCATCGTCGCCATCAACCGCTGCACCGACCGCACGGAGGAAATCGCCGTGGCCCAGGGTGCCAAAGTGGTCCATGACGACAGCCGAAACTTGGCCAAGATCCGCAATGCCGCAGCACGGGCGGCCACAGGCGAGGTCATCGTCACCATCGACGCTGACAGCCGCATGTCCGCCAACATGTTGGCGGAAATCGACCGGCTCTTGGGCTCAGGCAAATACATCGGCGGTGGCGTAGCAGTCTGGCCGGAACGATGGTCGCTGGGAATTGTGGCAACCGCCCTGCTGCTCGGAGTCATCCTGCTGCGGCACCGGGTGTCGGGTGGACTGTTCTGGTGCCTGCGGGGAGACTTCGAGGCGATTAGCGGTTTCAACGAGACCTGGGTGAGCGTCGAGGATCTGGATTTCGCCAAGCGGCTCAAGGTTCACGGCCGGAGCCAAGGGAAGCGATTCAAGACCATCACCAAGGGGCACATTGTCACGTCGTGCCGGAAGTTCGACACGTTCGGCGACTGGTACTTGATCCGACATCCCGGCTTCGTGTGGCGGATCTTCACCGGTAAGTCGCAGAAGGACGCCGATGAGTTCTACTACGACGTGCAGAGGTAGGATGCGATCCAAGTTCCAAGATACGTCCGGCAGCGACGAATAGCTGCCTGGAATCTGCTTGCAGCTTACTTCAAGGACCAAACCATGAACGACCCAGGGTTCTTCGTCGGCTGGGGCACTTTGTCCCTCATCAACGCTGGCTTGGCCCAATCAAAAGGACGCAGCGGCTTGCTCTGGTGGCTGGCTTCGTTGTTCATCGGGCCGATTGCCACGCTGCTGATCGTCATCCTGCCGAAGGTGCCGCTACTTCCCTGAATCCAACGTGGTCACTTGCCCCGGATCACCATGCCAACGCCCGCCGTTTGAGCCTGGTCTTGGCGTTGAGCGTTCTGTGCTTTGACCGAAGCGTGAAGTTCCCTCAACTGCTGCCGCAGGCATTCCATGTCGGCAACGATGGTGGGCAAACCATCCAGGCTTTTCGGCTCCATTCCTTGGCTCCTCGGTGATAATCTTGGTGATGGGGAGATAAATCGGCAGGGATGTCGCCGGACTTTCCAAGCCGAAAATCGGGGGAGCATGGTTCCCGGATTCGTCCCAGTTTTGCCAACCGGAATTGGCAACATGGTCCGGTGGCGTGGACGGGACGAGGCCCGCAGACCCAAATCTTCGCCGATGACCGTCACAAATTGCCTGACTGGAACGAGCGTCTCGGCCGGAAAACGCTGCAAGACGGCACCGTCGCTGGCCGATGTTTTCCACGCCCGACCCACACCGACTTGCACAAGGAGATCCGCATGGACGACGAGATCGAAATCCAGGACTTGGAAGCTTACGAGATCCGGGAATTGCTGCTGGACCAAGGCAGCGAAGTGGACGAGGAACAGGCCGCCGCCATCAAGCAATTCATCGAGGACATCGGCGGATTGGAAAACGCACTCGCCGCCGTAGACATGCTGGACAGCCTGCAAAAGGCGGCGTGAGTCAGCACTGCACTCCACGCCGTTCGTGACCGTGGCAAGCTTGCTGCGTTCCCTTGAGGCCAAGGAGGTAGGCCCGCAGCAAATCCACGAACGGCGTGTTCAGCGATTTCCAGCACGCACCACACTGCTCGCTGTGGGCGACCAGTCCTTTGGGAACACGATTCACGGAGTTGTGGTCTTCGATTCGACCACCGCAGTCGGGACAAAGCGGCTGTCGTTCGACTGGCATGATCGTCGGTCCACCAACTGCCTCAGAGCATCGATGACCGCCTTGGCCCTGCCCGCCACGCCGTTCCTGGTCGTGGCGGGATTGTGCCGCTCCCTTTAGGCCGAGCAGGTAATCTCGCACCTGTTCCACGAATGGCGTGTTGAGTGATTTCCAACACGCCCCCATCTGACCGCTGTGGGCGATGAAGCCGTTGGTGACACGGTTCACGGCGTTGTGGTCCTCGATTCGACCACCACAGTCAGGGCAACGGGGTTGTTCGTCGGCCATCGTTTCAGTCCAGCAGTTGGGCCAAGGCGTTGAGGGCGGCCTTGGCTTCCGTCACCCCGCCCAGTTCCTTCACCAGCTTCTTGGCTTTGACCAGCAGACCGACCGACACGGCGTCCTTGGGGACGACGGGACCGGCTTCCGGGGCCGGGGCTGCGGCGGCTTTCTTCGCCTTCTTCTTGGCCTTCATGGCTGACTTCACAACGCTGACATTCTGCGGCTTCACATCCCAGCCCTGGGCCTTCAGAAGATCGGCAATCTCCGACGGCCCCTTCTTCGGATTGGCTTTCACGGCCGCTCTGATTGCTGCGGTCTTGGCTCCCCTGGCGGCTTCGGGTGCCGCTTCAACGGTCATGGCTTCGGGTTCGGTGGTCTTCGGTTTTCGTGGCATGGTTGGTCTCCCTCAAGTGGTAAAGAAATGGACGCAAAGAGTATAGGAAACGGAAACGGGGATGTCTATTGGGCGTTCACGGCATAAAAGGGCCGCCGCTCATGATCACATATCCTGCGTGCCACTGACCGATTCTGCTGACGTGCCGTGCGGTTCCCTGGTCAGGACGTAGGCAATGATACCGCCTCCAATGGCACCGAACAGATGCCCATCCCACGAGACTTGCGATCCGAACCGAGGCAGAACGCCCGACAGCAATGTGCCGCCATACAAAAAGCCCACGATCATGGACACGATCAGCGGCACGATTCTCTTTTCCCGAAAGCCCGAAACGATCAGAAAGGCAATCAGCCCGAAGATCAGTCCGCTGGCACCGACGTGAGTTGCATTGCGTCCGAAGGTCCACAGGAGCAGGCCGCCCAGCAGAACGACCTCAGTGACGATCTCCCACGACCGGGCGTTGGAGCCAGCCAGCAGCGTCAACAGGACGAACAGCGGCACGGTGTTGCTCAGCAGATGCTGGAGATTGGCGTGGAGAAACGGCGTGGCGGGAATGCCCACCAGCCCAACCAGCGTCCGGGGTGTCAGGCCGAAAGAGTTGATGTCGAACGGCAGGACGCATCCCAAGAAAAACGTGCCCCAGATCACCGCCACAAAACCGATGACGCCGTAGAGTTCCTGCTGGATCGTGTGCTTCACGGCGTTAGTCCTCTATTGGCGGGCGAAGCTGGTGATCGGCGGGCCGGTCACCAATCGTCCGCCATAGATCCTGGAACGTCGAACTCGACGACGAGCAGACCCACGAAAACGAGAGTCTGGCCCGGATCATGCGGCTTTCGGTTTTTCCTCAGCCGTCCGAAAGAAACTCGTCAGGCGAGTATTCTCTGCCATCGACCTCAACAACGTCGCCAACAACCAGTTTGCGGCGTCTTCTGGTTTCCACCTCACCGTTGACCCGGACTTCACCACTTTGGATCAACAGCTTCGCCTGTCCACCCGAATCTGCAACGCCACGGAATTTCAAGAACTGATCCAGCCGCAGGGCTTCACGTTCGGAAGCGGGATCGGTTGACACGGTTCGATTACTCCTAGACTTTGGTCCTGGGGCTTTGCCAAAAGGCTTCACTGCTTCAAGTGCTGATCGAAAAAGTCCCACGTGGCGTCGGCCGCCTTTTTCCCGGATTCCCCGCCGAAGCCGTGGCCCTTTCCCTCGAACACCATCAACGTGTGGTCAGCCCCGACCGCCTTCATCTTTTCGTCCAATGTCTTGGCTTGTTCAACCGGCACAAGGGCGTCTTTGTCGCCGTGAAGCGTCAGGACGGGCGGGTCATCCTTGCTGACGTAGGTGAGCGGACTGGCGGCCTTGTATCGTTCAGCCGCTTCGCTGGGTGTCCCGCCCATGAACAACCGGAAGATCCAGGCCACGGAGCTTTTCTCGTAGCAGGGAGCCATGTCCGTTGGGCCAAAGACGTTGACGACCGCCTGCACCCGGCTGGACTGATCGGGATTCCCGCTTTCTCCCTCCAAATTCGATGCTGGATCGGTCAGGCCAACGAGGAGCGAAAGATGGCCGCCGGCGGAACCGCCCGTGACCCCGATCCGGTCTGGATTGACGTGGTACGTCTTGGCATTGGCACGCACCCAGCGGATGGCAGCTTTGGCGTCGTGGATCTGAGCCGGGAAGATCGGAGTTGCGGTGGTCGTCTCTTTCTTTGATTCGTCAAACTTCATCAGCCGGTAGCTGATGGTGGCTGCAACGTAACCCCGTTTTGCCGCTTCTTGGATTTGTCCCCGATATCCCTGTCGGTTGCCCCCGGACCAGCCGCCACCGTGGATAAACACGATTGCGGGAAATGGCCCGTCGCCTTCTGGCCGAGCCAAGTCCAGCTTCAACTCGGTGTCACCAGCCTGGCCATAGGTGATGTTGTCTTCGATGATAATCTGGCCGTTGTCAGCCGCCGCACACCGGCCCGTGTAGCTGAACGCCAGCAATCCAAACGCAAGCCCTGCAACGAGGCTTTTCCAAACCTTCATGAGTCAACTCCTGGTTCTGAGGTCGTGTCAAAGTTCGCTTCCGCCAGCGGCGGCCAGTCAAACTAGCTGAACATCTGCCAGATCGCAAACAAAACGATGACCAGGGCAAGGAAGATCCACGCCACCCGCCATCGCCGTTTCACGAACCGGCTTGCGGCATCTTCGTCGATGTAGAACCGGCCATCCTCCGTCTCGACGAACACGCCTCTAACAACCATGCGGCGGAAGATCCACGAATTCCGGCAGCCGATGTCTGCGAGCGTTCTGGCAGACTTCGGGTCCGTTGCCTTGGCATCCTGAAACCGCCGCATCAGCCGGTTCTGAGACATCACCACAACGGCTCCGCTCATGGTCCTGCCCTTTCGCTCATCGGGAAATCGTCACCTTGCTCAACCGATACCAGCCATCCTCGGATCGGCCCTTGATTCCAAGCTGCACGACCGGATTGGTATCTTCCTGGCCGACGACTGCAAGCGACAGAGCGTAAGTTCCTGGCAACAAATCATCGGGCAAGCTGATGGTGTCGGCAACGGCATGAACGTCACCGGGCGGCAAGTCCTTGGGTTCCTTGAAGAACTCCTCCGTGAATAGTTCAACCGAGCCGGGGAGCCACTTGTTCACAGCCGCCGTTCCCACAAAGACCTTCCCGTAGCCCTGGTCGTTCGACAGCCTGTAGGCCACCCGGTACGGCTTGTAGCACGGAGCGGAGCCGACGTTTTGCCACTTCATCGCCAACTGGATCTTGGCCCCCGGCTGCGACTTGGAGGGATGGCTCAGTTCCGTCAACACAAGCCGGTAGCCAAGCCGCCGCAGGAACCGCTCCACCTCGGAACGGATGTTCTGGCCTTCGGGCAACGGTGCCGACTTATTGTTGATCACCGACCCGTGCAGGGCCAAGGCATAGTTGAAGATGAAGCGGAGCGGCCAGCCTTCCTCCACCCACTTTCGCATGTCCCAACAAGTTTCCCAGGCGACGGGTGCCGTCTTCCATGCGTCCACGGCGTCGGCTGCGGGCAACATCTTCGGATAGGCCATTCGCATGTGGCACCAATTCTTCGAAAACCCGCCCATGTCGCCCAAGCAGTCGGCTCGCCAGCCCGCTCCGTTCTGGACGGCGTGTTTGAGCATTTCGTCGCCGCCGATGAGCATCACGAGGGGAGTTTTCTTGAAGGCGGCGAGGTAGGCATCGACAATCTTCCTCTGGGTTTCGAGCGTGGGCATCGGGGCGTTGGTTGACTGGCTCATGTGCCACTCGCCCCACCATCCCACCGTACCCAAATCGATGTGGTCGATGTTAGGATGGCCGTCGTATTGGGCACCCAGCCGTTTGATGAAGTCAAGGTGTGCGACCAGGACTTGCGGATCATCCAGCACCGGAACCTCCAACTCGGGACCGGTCCCGTACCGGGTGGTGACGATCTTTCCGCCGAT
The DNA here is from genome assembly GCA_012719125.1 of Planctomycetaceae bacterium. GTDB lineage: Bacteria > Planctomycetota > Planctomycetia > Pirellulales > Thermoguttaceae > JAAYAY01. The sequence continues at coordinate 136,041 of JAAYAY010000378.1, forward strand.
ATCCGGCAACCACTTGGGATGGTACGGCTGGCGTGGAGACGAGGAACAACACATGACACGAAAGGCAAGTGTCTGCCCCGCCTCCCGGCTTTCTTTTAGCACTCCGTCCAGGAAAGCGTAATCGATCTTGCCCGGCTGCGGTTCCAGTTCACGCCAACCCCACCGGGCGTAATGGACGGTGGACGGAATCCAGGACGGCAGGTTCTTGTCCTGCTTGGCCGTGCGGTGGAACGTCTCCCAGCCCATGCCTGGGTTGGCCAGGATTTCGTCAGTTTCTTGTGGGGTGACGACGACCTGCTGGCCGTGAGTCAAACCAGTCACCAGTCCCACGAAGATGAATGCGATGCTGATTCGTGTCATGGATGGTTCCTTGATATTCACTGCTTCTGTTTCCAGGCCCGCACGTACTCGACGCTGAACGTCGATGGCAGATCGTTGTCGTCGGGCATCCCAAACCACTGCGGCATCGTCTCCGAATCAAAGATCAGGAACAACGGCTGGTGCCAATGGGTGTTCTCGACGGAGCGGACCAGGACGCCATCGACGTAGTACCTGATCTCGTCCTTGCCCCAGTCCAGGCCAAAGACGTGGTAGTCATCGGCGAACCGCCAGGGTGCTTCCCAAACGCCGCCTACGCTCCAGTGCTTTTTCTCCTGCGGCGTCTTGAAGACGTGCAGGTTCATGTTGTACTTCTGCTCGAATCCCTTAGCCTTGCCACCAATCTCGAACACGTCGATTTCGGTGAGCCAGCCAGGGACATCCTCCACCTGGAACCAGAAGGAACTGGACCCACCGGAGTTCATCGGCTTGGCCTTGACCTCGTAGTAGCCGTAGCTCGACCGAACCTTGGTGTGCAGGGCGGCACTGGTGTAGTCCTTGTACCCCTGTTTCTCCGCTTCGGCAGGCAACTTCTCCTTCCGCATCGTCAGGTGCAACTTGCCTTCCGAGACCGTGACGTTCTTGTCGCTGAACAAGGCGGGCTGGCGTCCTTTCCACCAGTACATGCCACGGTTCCACTTGTTGGGATCGAGTTCTTGGCCGTCGAACTCGTCCGTCATCGGCTCAAACTTGATCCAGCCACCCTTGTTTTCCTGATCGGACAGTGGGCAAGCGTCGGTGACGTGCTTGGGCGTTTCGCCCAGGGGACCATTCCGGTTCCAGATCTTGGTCGGTCGTTTGTCGGCGGCGGGCTTCGTTTCGCCCTCAGCGGCCAGGACGTGGTGAGCGATCAACAGGATGGAAACGGTCAGCAGCGTGTTGCGGAACATGGTTACTCCTTGGGCAGTGATTGGAACACGGCCTCGGCAATGATCTTCGCACCCCGATCATTCGGGTGCAACTCGTCGCCAAAATGCTCGTCCCGCAGCAGGCAGCAGATGTCGGCCAACGGGATGCCGTGTTCGTTGCAGAACGATTTCAGTTGTGGGTTGTGGTAGTCCCGCTTGCCGTGGACTTCCCTGGCAATTCGGGGCGGGAACATGCCCTCGTTGACATGCGGCACGTTGAACAGGATCGGCTGCTTGCCTCGGTCCCGCACCATTTGAGCCATGCGGCCCAGGTTGCCGATAATTCTGCGGCTCGTAAATTCGGTGTCGGGCCACGTTCCCAGGTCGTTGGTCCCCATGCCGATGACGAAGTAACGAGCATTGGGAAACAGGTCCAGGTAGTCACGAACCTGCTGCGGGCCGTTGTCACTGATTTCGCCCGCAATGCCGCCGTTGGCGACCCGCAGGCCCAGCGGAACGCAAAGCTCCTGGAGGAAGTCCGGGTACGTCCGATACGGCCACTGCTCGGCACGACCGAAGTTGTTCCAGCCGGTCAGACTGTCACCGGCACACACGATGTCCACGGCGATCCTGGCCGCCTCGAAAGCACCGGTGTCACGTTCGACCACGTACAGCACGTCCATGATGGCGGCCCTGTTCCTGCTCATGAGTTCACGGTAGCTGTCGATGACGACCTGCGGCTTCGGTCAGCCCCACCCCCTGCCGCATGGCATTGTCAAAGTCTCCGATGAAGATCCACCAGTTGCTCAGACGACGATCCTGGTAGACGAGCCCATTGTCCGCACCGGGAATGTTCTGCATCCAGTACACGAACCATTTGAGGCTGTCGCCGCCCCAACGGTCGCAGTTCATGCGTTGTTTCTGGCCGCTGCCATCTGGTTTCCAATCTTCGATGTCCGTCTCCACGTACCGCTGGTTGGCCCAGTCGTAGTCCTGCTCGGCGTTCGGCGGATAATGTGCCCACCCGCAGCCAGGACGAACGATCTTGTGTGTGCGGTCACTGCCCACGAACCGGCCCCAGAACAGCAACTTGTCCCACTGGTCAGGTGGCGTGCGGTCCCGGCCGTCCACGAAGTTCAGGACGGCTTCGATCTGGTGCATGTGGTCCTCGACGGCCTCCGATGCACCACGCTGGTAGTTGTAGTGGTAAACCGTGTAGGTCTTGTCGAGCAAGGGCAAGTCCTTGGGATCACGATTGCTGTTGCTGATGTCGCCGAAGGGGCCGGACATGTTCGATTCCCACAGGTCCAGCACGCCGCCGTGGTAGCCCCACAGCCACACTTCCTTGACGCCCTTCTTCTCCACCCATTCCCGAATCCCGATTCGTTCCATGATGTTGTTGTAGTCGGTCATCGGGACTCGATCCCCGGTGCGGGCGACCGTGGGCAGCGGCTCCAGGAACTCCAGCGTCCCAACGATCTTGTAGAGCAGGCTTGGCTTGGCGTCTTGGTCCTTGTAGCCGTGATACCGGGAGCCTTCCTGCAATGCGGCAATCACCTCCTTCGTTTGGCTCTCGGTCTTCTGCCTTGTCTCGGCCAGTGTCGCTCCCCAGTCACCGGTGACCGACTGGTCGATACGGTCACCTTTGACCGGGAAATACTTGACCACCAGGATCGGCACGTCCATCGGCATCTGGGGAACGTAGACCTGGGCCATCGCATCAAGGCCACTGACGCAGGCGAGGACGAATGCCATGATCCAAATGCGTCTTCCCATGAAACACCTCCAGAAGATTCGCTTACTTGAGTTCCACAATCGTTTCCAGTTCGTCGATCAGCCCCACCTGTGCTGCCTTGACTTTCCTTTGAGCCGTTTTCAAGTCGAAGAACTCGGCCCGGTCGATCTCCGGGAACGTCTGCTGTTGGCCCGACTTTGGCGGCCATTCCATGGTAAACGTGTTGCTGTGAATCGTGGCTGGGTCGCAATCGCCCTGGAAGGCCCAGGCGTGAACGACCTTGCCGCCCTTCTGTTTCACCGCCTGCAAGGGGATGAACGGCCCGGTCGGCTTCAGGCCGGTTTCTTCCTCGAACTCTCGTTGGGCGGTGAGGATCAGGTCTTCGTCCGGCCCAGGTTCGCCCTTGGGAATCGACCAGTGGCCGTCGTCCTTGTTGACAAAGTATGGACCGCCTGGATGGGCCAACAACACCTGGATGGCCCCGTCCTTGATCCGGTACATTAACAATCCGGCACTTAGTCTGGGCATGACTTCATCCGATGTCGAAGATCCGTTGCACCACGGGATTCCCGTATTCCGCCCCTCCGGTCAAGACCTGGAGGTTTTCCAAGATCTGGACTTCGCCGCTGCCGTGCGTGTGTCCGCACAGGACGAGTAGCCGGGATTGCGGGTTCGCCTCCATGACTTTCCGCATGACATCACCGACTGCCTTGCACGCAAAGTGAGGAAGGTAGTTGTCGTCCGAGTGCCTGCCATTGTACCAAGCGGCCTCCTTGAAGGGCGGAACATGGGTCACGGCGATTACCGCTGCGTACTGGGCAACCGCCTCCTGCAGGACAACCTCGAAGTGCCGGGCCGCCTCGTCACCAAGGACGTTCAGGGCGTCCCGAAGTGCGGGCTTGTCCAGGTACAAACTGCCCTTCCATTTGTGCAGTTCCTCGATCAGACCGTAGTCGTTGAGGATTACGTCCGAGCCCTCAAAATCGCCGAGCCGGGCGTCCGCCCAGCCATCGTGGCCGACAATTGCTGTTTGGGGTGACAGTCCCACGACGCCGATTGCCGTAAGGTACTTCAGGGACTCCAGTTCCTCAGCCAGTTCGGCCACTTCAACACGGGTCTTGCCGATGGAACCCCGGTAGAAATCATGGTTCCCCAGGACGAAGTGGATCGGCTTCTGCCAAACGTCCGCCATCTCCGTCAGAACGCCGGTGATGCTGGGATTCTCGGCGATGTCCCCGCTGATGACGAAGGCGTCGGCCTGATCCCGTGCGGTTTGCAGAAACCGGCGTCGGTCGGCGGGTTCAAGGAAGTTCAGATGAATGTCCGTCATCCATGCCAGTTTCATCGTTGTCAAGTCTCCGATGGTCACCCGGAAAACCGGCTCAAGGCACGCCAGTGCGGTCAAACCCGAATGCCTGGAGAATTGCCGACCAGAGCAGCCACGTAGCCAACGGCAGCACGGCGATTCCCAGGAACAGCCAGAGGCCCTGCCAACGGCTCGTCCGACTGGACCGGCTGAACTCTTCGAAGAAGAGCAACCGGGGTGCCGCCAGATACAGCCCATAGACCGGGAAGATGTACAGCCCGAAGCCAAGGGCCTGGACGACCGCCCCGGAGGCAAGCATCTTCGGCCCGGCAAATTGTTGCTCGACAAGCACGCCCCAGAGTCCTCCAACCACGAACGTCTGGAGGGCCGTGTAACGGTAGCGGCAAAAGAAGCAGAGGATCGTCGTTGCCACCCCGAAATAAAAGCCGAAGTAGTGGATGTAGTGCTGCACCGGAGGGCTGTGGTGGTCCACGATCACCCACGTCTCCTCGAACCAGAGAAACAGGCAGATCGCCGTGCCCATAAGCCATACCGACGCCGGGCTGGAAAGTACGCCACGAATTCGGTCACGTAACAGGACCGACCAAATCAAGGGATAGGCCACGAACAGTTCGGAGAGACCGGACTTCTCGCCGGTCAAGGACAACAGTGCGAGCAGCACATGGACAACGACAATGGCGAGCACGCCCCAGTAACGCCGACCGGGACGGAACATTTCTTCCGGGCGGCAAAATGCCCAGGCCAGGATCAGGATCGTCGGAAGTTTGAGGGCCAGGACAATGGCGAGCATCAAGACGCTCCTCAAAATGGCACTGGCGGGTCAGCGTGCATCCATGATGGCGTTTCCGTCGCCGGTCTACTTTGCTGCCCGCTTTTGCTGCAACAGCCAGTCGTACAATTCCGGGTTGGCGTAGCTCTCGGTCCACGAGTCGTGGCCCGCCTCCGGGTAAACGGTGAACTTGACAATGCCACCAGCTTGCTTCATGGCTTCGACCATCTTCTCTGACCGTTCGAGGGGCACCACGAAGTCCTTGGCTCCGTGGAATACCCAAGCCGGAATCGGCGTGAACAATTTGGCAATGATCGGCTCGCCACCGCCGCAGATCGGCACGACGGCGGCAAATCGCTTGGGCTGGTAGGCGGCCAGCGACCACGTGCCGAAACCGCCCATGCTCAAGCCGGTCACGTAGATGCGGTCTTGATCGACCTTTTGCTTCTCGACAATCTCGTCCAAGAGTGCCGCCAGTTCAACCGGTTCCCACCAATGATCGTTCGGACACTGGGGCGACACCACGATGAAGGGGAACTCCTTGCCCGCTTCGATCAGCTTCGGCGGCCCGTGCATTTTCACCAGATCGAGATTGTCTCCTCGTTCCCCAGCACCGTGCAGGAACAGGAGCAGCGGCCAGGATTCCTTCTGGTCGTAGTCCTTCGGCAGAGCCAGCAGGTACTTCATTTGGACCTTGATGGTGCGGTCCAGTTCACAGGGCTTCTGGCCGGTCGTCGGTTCTGCGGCCGAAGCCATGAACGGCACCAGGACAGCAGCACCGACCAACAGGATTGCGATCTTCAGCGTCAGTTTCTTCATTGGGGGCACTCCATCAAAGCGTTCGGTTGATCACGGGGTAGGTTCCAGTTTGAGGCGGACGATTCAGTTCACGGCCTCCGTCCTACATTTCCAGCGACACGCCGACATTGTAAACTCGCTGCCAGCAGAACGACACAGTACAAGGAAACCACCGTGATCCAGATGACTCGACGCCGAATCCTGGGCTTGCTCGCCTCAGCCGTTCTCCTGATTGCCCAGGCCCCGGCTTTCGGCCAAGAGACGCACCCGGCACCGCTCAAAGTGCTGTTCATCGGCAACAGCTACACGTCGGTGAACGATCTGCCCGCCGTGGTCGCCGGACTGGCCGAAGCCGCTGGTGGACGGAAGATCGAAGTGGACCGGCACCTTGTAGGCGGCTGTACCTTGGAGAAGCATGTCAAGGACCAGAAAGCCATCGACAAGATCCGTGCGGAAAAATGGGACGTGGTGGTGTTGCAGGAGCAAAGCCTTCGTCCCGTCATCGACCGGCAGTCCATGCACGAGTTCTCCCGGCTCCTGGATGCCGAGGTCAAAAAGCAGGGGGCCAAGACCATTTTCTATTTGACCTGGGCTCGGCAGCACATCCCCGACATGCAGGAAGGGGCCGACCCTGCCAAGTCGCCCGAATACGCCAAGGTGATGTACGGGATCAGCGGCGTGTCCAAGACCACCGACTTGGAAACTTGGTGTCAGCAGCAGAAGGCCGGTTTGGTCGGTGGACTGAACGGAGCCTACCTGGACATTGCCAAGGAACTGGGGGCGGGTGTCGCACCTGTCGGGATCGCCTGGAAGATGGCATTGGCAACCGACCCGCCGTTTGTCTTGCACAACCCGGACAAGAGCCACCCGAATCCCACCGGCACGTACTTGGCCGCCTGCGTGTTCTACGCCACGCTGCTGGATGCCAGTCCGGTGGGATTGCCCGGCAAGATCCAGCAAGGCGACAAGGTACTGGCCGACATCCCCGATGACCAGGCCAAGCGGCTCCAGGAGATCGCTTGGGGGGCGGTGAAGCCAGTCCCACGAAAAGCTGCCCCATCCCCGTTCATCCTCGGTGCGGACATCTCGTGGGTACAGGAGCAGGAGGATCAAGGGACACGATTCTCGGACCACGGCCAACAGAAGGACATCCTGACCATCCTCAAAGACAACGGGTTCAACTGGATTCGGCTTAGGGTTTTCGTGAATCCCCAGGCACCGAAGGGGTACTCCAACAAAGGATACTGCGATCTTGACCACACGCTGAAAATGGCGAAGCGGGTGACCGCTGCGGGCATGGGATTCCTGCTCGACTTCCACTACAGCGACACCTGGGCTGATCCAGGGCATCAGGTCAAGCCTGCGGCCTGGGCCGATCTGCACGGAGCCGAATTGGAGAAGGCCGTCCACGACCATACCCAAAGCATAATGGCAGCCTTGAAGCAGCAGGGAGCCGCCCCGGACATCGTGCAGATCGGCAACGAGATCAGTAACGGATTCTTGTGGCCGGACGGAAACGTCTGGAAGTCCGGGAAGTGGGATGTGTTCTGCGGCCTCATCAAGGCCGGGATTGCCGGGGCCAAGGAAGTCGATCCGGCAGTGAAGACCATGATCCACTTGGCCTGGGGCGGCCAGAACGCCCAGTCCAGATCATTTCTGGACAAGGCCCTAGCCCAAGGAGTCGAATTCGACATTCTCGGCCAGTCGTACTATCCCAAGTGGCACGGGACGCTCGACGAACTGAAGGCCAATCTGATGGACTTGGCGGGCCGTTACAAGCAGGACATCATGGTCGTGGAGTATTCGGTGCCGAACATCCGGGAAATCAACGACATCGTGCATGGGTTGCCGGGCGAAAAGGGGCTCGGCACCTTTATCTGGGAGCCGACGAAGTGGGAAGGGCCAGCCTTGTTCGACGGCCAGGGGAACACCAAGCCGGAGATCGACGTGTACCCGAAAATGGTCGAGGACTACGGCCGGAAGCGATGACGGTTCCCTGGATCTTGGACGTGGTGCGGTGGCTCAGACGTGAGGTCTGCCGATGACTCGTTACGAGAAAGCAAACGCTCCTCCCCTGATTCTGCCGGACACGTTCCAAGGCAGGTAGAATGCCAATCCACCAGCAGCCCTCCTACCGAACCTGCCTTACGGTCAGCGTGACGTTGTTCGGCTCGCCCTGCGTCAGCACCGTGCAAAGAAACTTGCCGGGCACCTCTCCCATGTGCGTCCGCTCACCATCCTGCAAGATGAACAGTGTGAGGTAATACTTCATGTCTTTTTTGAGTTGGGCCTTGGCCCCGATGACGAACTCCTTCTTGGTTTCCATGCCCTTCGTGTGCGAAAAGTCCTTGATCTCCAGCTTCTCGACCAGATCCGCCGCCTTGTCTGCAAGCAAGGGATGGATCTTGTACAGTCGAAGCTCGACCACCCGGTCCTCGAATGACGCCAAGTCCTTGGGCACGATCAGCGTGCCGGTCACCTTGGCTGTGTCTGGGGATTCCTTCTCGTCCCTTGCGTCAGGGCCAGCTGCGGCAGCCATCAGATCTTCCGCCTTGGAATTGTCGATCTTCTCCAACTTGACAATCGGGCGTACCGGGAATGAGGCACCTTCCTTCGTCACGTAATCGTGATGCCAGGACAAAAGCACGTAGTCCCCCTTCTTCAACGCATTGACCGTTTCCAGAATCTTGGGGTCGCCCTTCGGCTTCTTGTTGTAGTCACTCACCTGCACCAGAAAGGACTTCTGTTCCGGGTCGCCGTACTGCCCAGGCTTTTCGTACTTCAGGTACTTCTTGATGCCGAAGCTGGCGAACTCGCCGGAATCACCGCATTGCTTGGGGCAGAGCGATGTCCTGCCCATGCACAGCCGGTAGTTCACGCCGTCGAAGACCGCCAGCGTTACATGGTTGGCCAGCAATTCCCGCTTCTCTTTGCGTTGTTCCGGTGCGTCTGCCCCCGCCGCTTGCAATGTGACCAATGCAATCACGAAGCCCGACATCAACAAGACGAGTCCTCTCATTTCAGTTCTCCTTTTCCGATGTTCTCGAAACATGTCGTTCACCTTGCCCCGCAGAACGTCAGCCCTACTTCACCGGCAGCAACTCCACCTGCCGCTGTTTCCGTTCCGGCACCGGCTCGCCGACATTGATGACCAACTGACCGTCCTGGGCCACGGCCTCGGCGTAGTCCGGGACTCCCTTTGGGTACACGGCGGTGGCAGACGGTTTCTCCACCGGCGTCCCGTTCACCCGCAGATTGCCAAACGTCACGGTGACCTTGGGGATGTCCTCCACCGGGATCTGCCGACCGTAGATTTCCACGAAGCTGGCGAGTTTCCTGCCAAGGACAAGATTCTCACCCGGAAACCGCAGTGCCCCGACGAATATGTTTTCGTCGTTCTCGTGCGAGTAGACGAAAGCACCGACCCAGGTGCAGGGCTTGCCATCGACCACTTCCCGATCCATGCGGACGACCCGGTACGTGTACTTGCCCTTCTTCCACTCGTAGGGCCGTCGCACGCTCACGAAATCGCCTTCGTGGCCGGAGCTTTGCCAGAATCCGCCAGCCGAAGGCCGAATCGCATCGGGGCTCCGCTGGCCCCACATCGACATCAGGAAGCCGGGGCCAAGCTGTCGCAGGTTTTGGTTCCGCTTGGTGTAGCCATCGACCTGTGTCTGGATGCCGCCGTAGAAGTCGGTCCCGCTCAACTGGCCGATCCCAATCGGGGCGACGTACAGGTTTACGGTCGGCGGCACATCATCGCTGATCGTGGCGTCGATGCTGTAGCTTTCGAAGGCCGTGTCCTGGCCGATGGCCCACCAGATGTCGATCAAGTGCCACGGCGGCGGCTTCAGGCCGTTGTCGTCAGCGGCCAGGGTCAGGGTGGGGAGCAGAAGCGTCAAGCAAAACAAGCGGTGCAACATGCGGAGTTCCTCCAGGTTTCCGCCGATTCTACCAGCGACCTAGGACATCCGGTAGAATGAGCGGGCTGCCCCCTCGTTTTCCCAGCCTTCCGTCTGGGACAAACGGCCACGGCACCCATCACCGCTCACAAGAAAGGGCCATCGATGAGCTTCACCCAAACCAAACTGCTGGCGTTCGTACTGATCGTCGGTACTGCCGGGACGCTGGCAGCCGAGGAGAAGAAAATGTTGTTCGCCTTCGATACCCCTGACGCCGCCAAGGAATGGGTGGCGGTCAATGACGGCGTAATGGGCGGCGTCTCCGATGGCCGTTTCAAGGTTACTGACGCCAAGACGATGGAGTTCTTCGGCACGCTGTCGCTGGAGAACAACGGTGGCTTTGCGTCGGTGCGGTCGAAGCCGAAGGCCCTCGGCCTGACCAACGACGACTCGATTGTGGTGCGTGTCCGTGGCGACGGTCGGGAATACACGTTGAACCTGTACGTGCCGACGCAGCGAATTGCCTTCTCGTACCGTGCCACGATCAAGACAAAGGCAGGCGAGTGGGTCGAGGTGTCGCTTCCCCTCCGGGACTTTTACGCCACGTCGTTCGGCAACAAGGTGCCGGATGCCGGTCTCGTCGATGCCGGAAAAGTGAACGCACTGGGATTCCTGCTCAGCGACAAGAAGGCGGGACCGTTCAAGTTGGCGGTCGAGTGGATCAAGGCCGTTGGTACGGCCGAGAAGAAATAGCCCCGATTCCCGGAGACTGGTCGAATGAACCTCCGACGCCTGCTCGCTTTCACCACGGTTCTGTTGCTTCCGCCGCCGTTCGCCGTCCATGCAGCGGACCACGAATTCGACGGCAAGATCAGTCGGGGTGTCCTGGAAAACTACCTGTCCCGTTCGATCACCATGCTCGATCTGCTGACCGGACACGGGAACGTGGACGACAACATCCGAATGCTGAAGAACATCGGAGCGAAGTTCGCCGGAAGGACGATCTACCTGTGGGGCCAAGAAAGCCAATTGCTCACGAGGCTCGCAGCCGCCCGGCTGACCGCACCGAAGATCCATGCCGCTGATCCGCAGATGATCCTGCAAGCCTGCGTCTTCGAGATCGTGTCCGAGGACGTTGACAAGCTCCCGATTCCTGCCTGGGCATTCGAAGCGTTCGGCCAGTCGGTGGAGAAGCGGAACTTTCGTTACGAAAACATGCTTTACCCAGGCGGTCGTGGGCACAACCACTGGCGGAAAGGTTCGTCCATCCCAGACATCAGCCAGCAGGAGACCAAGCTGTGGTTCTACTTTCTGGCAGCTTCCTACATCGACGTAGGCTGCGAAGCGATTCACTTCGGACAGGCCGAGATCATGGACGGCAATGATCCCGATCATCGGCATTGGGGGGAGTTGCTTGGCAAGGTCCGTGAGTACGCTGCTCGCCATGCCCGGCGTCACTTGGTCTTGTGCGATGCCCATGTCCCCAGCGGTGGCCTGTTGCACGGCGACCGCCTCCTGCTCGACTTCCATTCCTTTCCGCTCAGGATCGTGGAAGTGCCGGAACGGCCGCAGGAAGGTGTGCTGAAGGTGGGGGCCATGGACAGCATTTACGGACGAAGCAAGGGCGGCATTGCACCAAGTGGTTGGCGATGTGAGCACCTGCCATATCTGGTCGAACTTGACAACTGGGATGTCAGCAACCGGCCGGGGCAACCGAATGTCGGTGGCTGCTGGGTCTGGGGATACGACGAGATATCGTGGTTCGCCCACCAGGACGAAGCGTATCGAAATCAGTGGCTCCAGTACGCCTGGAATTGGGTGCGGGAGCACGACCGAAACGGCTTCTTCCAGATGCCCGGCAGCCGAGTTCTCCACGCACCGGTGGGCAACCAGCACTGGTACTACGCCAACACCCGAAGCGATGCGGTGCCGCAAGGATTCGGCCAGGAAGAAACCATCAAGGCGATTTGGTCAGTCGAGCCGAGTCCGCCGCCATGACCCGCACGGAGGAAGGACCATGCCCAAAGGAAAAGCAAAGCCGAAGACGCCGGTCGTCACCAAATTCAAGGTCGGCGACAAAGTGCGAGTCAAACACGGCATCCGAGACACCGACTACCCGGACATGCCACTTGGCGGCTGGGCCGGGAACATCTCCGAAATCCACAAGGACGGCATGTACACCGTTCGCTGGAGCCGGGAGACACTGGCCGCCATCAACCCGGTCTTCAAGAAACGATGCGAACGGGACGGCATGGTCCTGGAGGATTATTGGCTGGGCGACGACGACCTGGAGCCGGATGGCGGTGGTCCGCTCGACATCGAGCATCCAACGGAGATCAAGACGAAGCCGTTGTCGCCCAAGGACCAGGATGACCGGGTGAGGATGATTTTCGAGTTGACCAGCAACGATCCGTTGCCGGAAGTCAACGGCAAGACCCTGGAGACGTACCACAAGTATCTGTCCAAGAATCTTGCCTTCCCCTTTGAGGCCGAGCGTACTTCGGAGACCGGGCCGTTCTCCAGCAGAACCACTCAGGTGAAGGTCATCGGCCTGGGCGATCCCGATGAGGAACCGATGATCGACGACATGTACGGCATCCTCTGCGAGGCTCGGCACGTACGAAACGTGGTGGCGATGCCGTTGGGCGAGGTGGAAGTGATAAAGGGCAAGCCCAACCGGCAGTTGGTGGCTGACTACTGCTACTGGTTCTGGAATCACCGATGAAACAGCACCGGGCGGAAAAGCGAGTCAAGATCATTCCGGCCATTCATGGGAAACTGACCGCCGAACGAAAGGTCTGCGAGCCAGACATCTACTGGATTCTCGAAAAGTGGCTGGATCGGCACCCAGAGATCAGGAAACGGCGGAAGGACATCCGTGTCGTCAGTGGCCGTTGGACCACCGAAGATGGCCTGAAGACGGATGTCATCACGGTGTCAATTACCGCAGGGGACGACATCGCCGGTTACGATCCCGAACAGGACGCCGACATCTACGAATACTGGAAGGCCGAAGATCGGTACTGGACATCGGGGTGACGTTCGGTCGTCCTGGACCGGTTTGTGAATAAGTTTGGGGGTAGCGTGAAAACGGAGGCGTCTTGATGTCCGAGCCAAGCTACCACCACACGCAGAAAGCTCCGTGGTTCCTGCTGCTATTTGCCCTTGCCGCCTTGTTCTTCACCGTCGCCTGGGTCACGAAGGCCGAACCGGTCGTACCCGCCATCTTGCTCGTGTCGGGCCTGCTGATGGCGATGCTGGGGTATTCGATGCAGCACTTGACCGTCAGCGACGAGGGCGACCGGCTGGCAATCAGTTTCGGCCCTTTGCCGCTGTTCCGAAGACGGATTCGGTATGATGACATCACCGGCGTCCAAATCGGCCGCACGACGATCATGGATGGCTGGGGCATCCACTGGAGTCCGTGGGGCGGTTGGGTCTGGAGCCTTTCCGCTGGTAAGTCCGTGGTCATTCGGCGACGACGAGGCGTCATCAAGGTCGGCACGGACGACGCCGAGGGGCTGGCAGAATTCCTGACAAGCCGGACTGGCGGCCAACCCCGGCCAGCAACCATTCACCGAGGTTAGCCCGATGCTAAATCGAAAAACTGCTCTTTTGGTGCTTTCCGTGGCAGTCCTAACGACGGCCTCGGCCCATGCCCAGTACCACATCTACTGGGGCGACATGCACGGCCACACCAGTCATTCCGATGGCAAGGGCAGCCTGGACGACTACTTCACCCACGCTCGTGACATTGCCAAGCTCGATTTCGCCGTCGTCAGCGACCATGACTTCGGGAATGCTGCACCCTGGCAAATGCCCAAGGAAACCTGGACGCTCACCCAGGACAAAGTGGACCAGTACACGGCGGATGGCAAGTTTGTCGCCATCGCCGGATACGAATGGACATCGCAGCCCAAGTATTGGACGCCGGAAGAGCCGATCTTCACCGGCCCCGCCAAGTTCTACAACCACAAAAACGTGTACTTCCCTGCCAGGGTCGAGTACCTGTTCAGTGGAAAAGACCCTGCCTACAAAAGCCCCAACCTGCTGGCCCAAGCGGTGCAGAAGGTCGGCGGCCTGATCCAGAACAACCATCTCGATCCAGGGCCGGAAGGACATGACCAATTCGACTACGATCCAGCATACGCCTCGGTGATTGTGAACACCGAAATGTGGCCGGACACGATGCAGTACGAGGGAAAGACCTACACGGGGAACACCGAGAAGACCTTGCGGGAGTTCCTCAACAAGGGTGGCAGGACGGGCTTCGTGGGCAGCACCGACACCCATGAAGGCAAGCCCGCCGCCAAAACGGCGGTACTGGCAGGGGAGTTGACTCGCCCGGCGATTTTTGAGGCCCTGCGACACCGACGCAACTACGCCGTGTTCAACGCCAAGATCGTCCTGGATTTCAGGATCAACAGTCACTTCATGGGGGAGGAAATCGAGATCCAAGGCAAACCGCAGATATCCGTGAATGTCCAGGGGACGGACAAGATTGAAGAGATCATCGTGGTCCGGGACGGCACTGTACTGCACTCCCTCCAGCCAGGAACGCCGAACGCCAAGGTTGATTACCTGGACGAAGCCTTCAGCGGAAACAGCTACTACTACGTGCGGGTCATTCAGGCCGACAAGGACGAGCACGGGAATCGTTCGCACGCATGGTCGAGTCCGATCTGGGTCAAGAACAAATGATGGAGGTCAGCAAAATGCTCCGTTCACATCGATGTGTTTCGCTCATGCTGGCTCTTCTCGGCGTCATCGTCAGCCGGGTAGCATTCGCCGAGATGCCGTGGGTGCGGGTTGCCGACGACAAGCACGGCTTCGTCCTGTCCGATTCTGGCAAGCCATTCGTGCCATGGGGATTCAACTACGACCACGACGAGGATGGCCGCCTGCTGGAGGACTACTGGGACAAGGAATGGCCGAAGGTCGTGGAAGATTTCCAGGAAATGAAGCAACTGGGGGCGAACGTGGTACGGATTCACCTTCAGTTCGCCAAGTTCATGACCAACGCCGAGAAGCCCGACGAAGCCAATCTGGATCGGCTTGGTCGTCTCGTCACCCTGGCTGAGCAGACCGGCCTCTACCTCGACATCACCGGACTTGCCTGTTACAGGAAGAAAGACGTTCCCCAATGGTACGATGACCTCTCAGAGCGAGATCGCTGGGACGCCCAGGCCCGATTTTGGGACGCCGTGGCCCGCCGATGCAGCAACAGTCCGGCGATTTTTTGCTATGACTTGATGAACGAGCCAGTGGTGTCCGGCGGCACCAGGACGGATTGGCTGGGGCCGTCTCTGGGCGGGACCGAATCCGGGTACTTCGTCCAGTTCATCACCCTGGAGAAAAGCAATCGGCCTCGGCCGCAAGTCGCCCGGCAGTGGTGTCGTGAACTGGTGACTGCCATTCGCAAGCACGATCAGCGTCACTTGATCACGGTCGGGCTTGTCCACTGGAGTCTGGATCGCCCTGGTATGTCGTCGGGGTTCGTCCCCAAGGAAATTGCCCCCGAACTGGACTTCATCGCTGTCCACTTGTACCCGGAGAAGGGCAAGGTAAACGAAGCCCTGGAAAAGTTGTCGGGCTTCGCCGTTGGAAAACCAGTGATCATCGAGGAGACGTTCGTACTGAAATGCTCCGTTCAGGAGTTCGAGCAGTTCTTGGATGGGTCGAGGACCGTTGCCAACGGCTGGATCGGATTCTATTGGGGAACAACACCGGAGGAATACCGACAGATGAAAACGATCCGGGCAGCCTTCATGCTAAGCTGGCTGGAGGTATTTCAGAAGCGGGCTGGACAGAACCAGCCGGAATCCCGTGAGTAGGGAAGATGCTGGCATCGTCGCCATGAACGTCACCATCGTCGAAGGCAACCTGCTGGACCAAGACGTTGACGTGATCGTCAACGCCTGGAACCGGAACATCATTCCATGGTGGCTGCTGTTGCCACAGGGCGTGTCCGGGGCCATCAAGAAACATGGCGGCACCGGCCCCTTCAAGGAAGTCAGAAAGCATGGGCCGATCCCGCTGGGCGGTGCCGTGCTGACCTCGGCCGGGCGGCTCCCGTTCAAGGCCATCATCCACGTGGCCGGAATCAACATGTTGTGGCGGGCGTCCGAACGGTCCATCCGGGATTCTGTCCGCAATTCACTGGCCCTTGCAGCCGAGAAGGGCTACCGATCCATTGCCATCCCGCTGATCGGGGCCGGATCTGGCGGTTTCAACCAGGAGCGGGCGAAAGAAATCTTGCTGGATGAATTACAGAAGTTGGACTCGGCTCTGGAAGTGAAGGTGGTGGTGTTCAGGAGGGCTGGCAAACCATGAAGCGGACAATCACCAAGTCGTTTGCTTGTCTAGTTGGGCTTGCCGTGTTTGGGATTCTGCCGAGCGTCCAAGCTCAGAAAGCTGGCTCGCAGGGCACACTCGTCCGACTGCCGACCAGCGTCCCCGGCGTCACCGTCGTTCACGCCCTTCCTGAAGGGCAGCGGGGTACAGATATCTCCGGTCGGCCGGAGTTCCGAACGCAGACGCTTGCGGCAACGGACGGAAGGGTCGAGATCACCGTGTCGTCAGAGCCCGTGTGGATCGTCGAGGGCGAGCTTTCTGCTCAGCCGAACGTGTCGGCCGACGCATCTCCATTTGGCTTTCATCCTGCTCTCGCACCGGGGTTGGGGTTCGACTTTGCCAAGGAAATTGGCGTTCGATGGCATCGGCCGGGCTTGTATCTGATGTGGGTGTTGGGCCAACCAGATCTGTCAGACGACGGATATGTCTGGGAATTGTTTGACCGGGACGTGGGGGCGGTGCCGCCCGGAATGCGGCAAATGCGTAACCTCTGTGTCTGCCACGACAACATGGTCCAGATTCCGGGACGGCCCCTGCTGGAGGCAGTGAAGCGACCGCAGATCGACGTGTCGCAACACGTCGAGGGAACGACCTACCGGCCGAAGGATGTGACAAAATACCAACGTTGGGTGCGGGCCGTCGTCGAGCGTTACGACGGCGATGGCGTGGACGACATGCCCGGCCTGACGGCCCCGATCAAGATCTGGCAGGTGGACAACGAGCCGCCCCGGCGTCGAGAAGGCTACGCCGATCTCGTCCGCATCACCAGCCAAGCCGTCAAGGAAGCCGACCCCACGGCCAAAGTGCTGATCGGCGGACTGGAGATCCCGTTCGACGACTACCGGCAGCGGATCTACGAACGAGAACAGTTGCCGATCCTCCAACAATTGCGGGGCAAGGGCATCGACATCCTGGATCTGCACTGGTTCGGCCACCTGGATGAGTCGGGGAAGCTGCCCAAGGCCATCAATCGAGTCCGCATGGATCTCACTGAGTGCGGTTTCGAGAACACGCCCATCTGGTTCACGGAAATGGGAACGTACAGCGGCAATCCCCGCCACCATCAGGGGTATCCATTGCCACTTCAATCAGAACGACAGCAGGCTATCGAGATGCTCAAGCGTCATGTCGTCGCTTTGGCCGAAGGAGTCGAGAAGCTGTTCTGGGCCTGGGGCATGGTCGAAGGGTTCGTTAACGTCCACGACAACGACTACTTCGACAACACGGGGTTCGTCTACGACGGGATCGGCCCCGACGATCCTGGGCGGGGAAATAAGAAGATTGCATTTTGGACGTATCAAAAGATGACTGGGCTACTACAGCACTGGGACGGAAAGCCCCCGGAGAAGCTCTCGCTTGGGGAAGCGGTCGTCGGCTACCGGTTTCGGACTGCTCTTGGCGACCGGGCCGTCCTGGCTTTGTGGCAGGAACAACGCTGACAAAGGCCGGTACGCCATGTTCGACACGGACACGTCCGAGTTGGTGCCCTGTGAAGTCCTTGCCAGCGGAGAACGCCGATGCTAACAACCGTCGCCTGGATACTCGCCTTTGTGCTTGGCATTGTCGGGCTGTTCGTACTCATTTGCCTTCCGCACAACGTCCGAATTTGGCGGGTGCGGCGGGTATACAGATCCCTGCCAGCCGATGTCCTGGAGCAAGTCCTTGAGTTCATCGAGCAGGCGGCAGCCCATGGCCCCTCGGTGACGTTTCTACGGCTTGCCGAAGAGGTCGCCGGTTATGACGCCTTGCTGGTCCAATCCCACGTCGGCGGCGTCCCGTATGCGGAATCTGGCGACGACTGGCCCCAAGGAACACCGGAGGGGGAGCCAGCCAAGTTCATGCTCCAAGTGCGGCTTGACGAACCGAGCCTGGGCGACCAGTGGCAAGATCGGCTGATCGTCGTCTTCCTGGTGTTCGACGCCGAGCAGGCCGTCAGAAGCTACGCCGCCCCGTGTATCGACAAATACGTGGCGTTGGAGCCGAAGCGGCCACCACGACCATGTAACCGATTGCAGCCCGTGCGGATGCCAGCGGAAGGCGGCGAGGAAGGAAGACTGCCGATGCTGCCTGACCGGCTCTGCAACGACTTCCCGGAGATCACCGTGCCGTTGGAACCGTACACGAACGACTTTGCCGGGGTCTTGGCCCAAATCCTTCGACCGAATGTCTACGGCTACGACCTCGATGCACCCCGCATCGCCTATGTCGGCGGTGATCCGATGCTGATCCAAAATCCACATGATCCCGTCTGCGACCAGTGCGGCAAGCCGATGCGATTTCTGTTCCAGTTTGGGGAGGTTGTTCCCGGCGTCCAGATGGCGGACGATGGCGTGTGCTACGTGTACGGCTGCGACGACCACCCCGACCGCTGCAAGGGATTCGTGGATTCGCATTAGCCACACGGGCTTCAGTCAACGTTGGCTTGACCGCCCTCGTCGGCGAACGTGTGGATTGTTCCATCGGGGGCCAAAAACTCCATGACCACCCTCGGCCCACTCTGCACCGCCCCTTGAAGCCGGTCCAGCAAGACCTGGAACGGCATCTTGGCGTACTCCTCGCCGGTCAGGACCAGCAGCGGATCAACGTACTCCTGGCCGTTGCTTGCCGTGCCTTTCCAGGTCTCGTCGGTCACGAACACCACCGCACGATTATACTGGGCCTGCCCGCCTTCATCCGTCTCGACAGGCGGCGGCAAAAAGTCGGCGTAGGGATCGCCTGTTTCGTAGCCGCATCCCGGTGTGGGGCTGCCGATGTGCGGCGGCACGGCTTGGGCCGTGACCTCGACCCACTTTGGCGAAGTGAACGGCGATGCTGGATCTCGGATTTGGATCGACCAAAGGGTGGCGTAGATGCTCATTTTCGTGTTCCCACCTGACACGGGGACGCCTGCTAAGTTCGCATTCTGGCCCATTCCAGCCTCGATTTCCATGAACTTGCCGGAACCTCCCGGCCCGCCGTCGTGTCTTCCCGGTGTACCACTGCGTTCAAACCCAGGAAGGAGGTGTCCCATGCAACACAACTACGACGACCAGCCATTTTTTCGAGACGATGAGCAAACGCCGGAAGGGCTTCCCCTCCGAGACCAGCGTCAAGCGGGGCGTCCAGATCGTCCACGGCGACAAGCTGCTGGAAGAGAAACTGGGCCGCAATGATCCATGCCCCTGCGGCAGCGGAAAACGATTCAAGACGTGCTGCCTGCCGAAAAGCTGGTTTTGACGGCGTGAACCGGGAAGGGTACTTTTAGGGACTGAACAGAAACGCAGCCGCCCGGCCGACAAGGCGGGCGGTTCTGCCTGTAACCTTGGGATTTTTGCATGAACAGCCGCCAACTCCAGAAACTCGGTGTTCCCGAAGCTTGCGTGAAGAGTGCCATTGCGGCGATCCAGATCGCCATGAAGGCCGGGGACCAGAAGGGAAAGCAGATCAAGCAGTTGATCAAGTCCGTCCTGGAACGCCCCGAAGACTTCACCGGCGACGAACACTTCGGCCAGTTCGCCAAAGATGTGATCGCCGACCGTGAATTCGTGCGGCCTGAACCGATCCCGTATCGCACGTGGGGCAACGAAATCGACGAGGCATCGCACGCTCAGATGCGGCAGGCATGTGCAGTCCCGATGGCCGCTGGTGCTGCCCTCATGCCCGACGCCCACGTCGGGTACGGCCTGCCGATTGGCGGCGTTTTGGCGTTGGAAGGTGCAGTCATCCCGTATGCCGTGGGCGTGGACATCGCCTGCCGGATGAAGCTGTCCGTGCTGGACCTACCACCATCGACGCTGGACGACAAGTTCAATCTCTACCGGGAAGCCCTGGATGGCGGAACTCGGTTTGGCATCGGCTCGACTCACGAGACACCCCAAGATCATCCGGTCATGGACCAGGACTGGTCGATCACCCGCATTACCAGGGAGAAAAAGGACTTGGCTTGGTCCCAACTGGGGACTTCTGGTTCGGGCAACCATTTCGTGGATTTCGGCGTTCTGGAATTGCCGGTGCGAGACGATGAACTTGGCCTGGACGCCGGTCAGTACGTCGCCATGATGAGCCACAGCGGCAGCCGTGGGACCGGTGCGGCCGTCTGTTCGACCTACAGCGGCATCGCCCGATCCCAACTCCCCGCCAAGTACGACGACTTGGCCTACTTGGCGTGGCTGTCGCTGGACAGCGAAGCCGGGCTGGAGTATTGGGCCGCCATGAACCTGATGGGCGACTACGCCGCTGCCAACCACGACGTGATCCATCGGCTGGTCTCCAAGCTGTTGGGGGCCAGGATCATTGCTGGCGTCGAGAACCACCACAATTTCGCCTGGAAAGAACTCCACGGCGGTCGGGAACTGATTGTCCATCGGAAGGGAGCCACCCCGGCAGGCGACGGCGTTCTTGGCGTGATCCCTGGTTCGATGGCGACACCGGCCTTCGTCGTTCGTGGCCGGGGAAATGCGGACAGCTTGAACTCAGCGTCACACGGTGCCGGACGCAGGATGTCCAGGAAACAGGCCAAGGACAAGTATAACTGGAAGGCCGTGCAGAAGGACTTGGAGAAGAAGGGCGTCAACGTGCTGTCGGCAGGAGCCGACGAGGCTCCCGGCGTGTACAAGGACATCGAGGACGTGATGCGGGAGCAGGCCGATCTCGTGGAAATCGTCGCCCGTTTCGACCCAAAGATCGTCAAGATGTGCAGTGACGGGAGTCAAGCGGAGGATTGAAGTGGCTCAGCGTGTGCATGTCCATCCCAACCTGATCTATCCGGTCGGGGCTCAGGTCGTGACACTCACCGATGTCACCGGCCTTGGACGACGGACCCTGCACCCACGAGGGGCTGTCGGCGTGGTGGTGAAGTCGCCGAGCGACGACAAGCACACCTACCGTGTCCGTTTCACCGATGGCGTAGAAGCCTCCCTGGCCCATGATGAACTCGTGCTGCTTGCCAAGTTCAAGGAAGGCGAGATCGGGGCGAATACGCACAACGTCCAGAAGTGCAATCTTTTCGAGCGAGTCATTTACCGCTGCATCGTCGGCTCACGGGCCTACGGTCTGGAGGACGCTGATTCCGACACTGACCGCCGAGGGATCTATCTGCCGCCTGCCGAAATGCACTGGTCGCTGTACGGCGTTCCCGAACAACTGGAAAACGAGGCCACGCAGGAGGCGTACTGGGAAATTCAGAAGTTCATCATCCTGGCGTTGAAAGCCAACCCCAACGTGTTGGAATGCCTGTACACGCCGCTGGTCGAGACGAAGACTTCGTTGGCCGACGAACTGCTCCAGATGCGGGGCGTGTTCCTGTCACGGCTCGTGTACCAGACGTACAACGGCTACGTGATGTCCCAGTTCAAGAAAATGCAGGCTGACCTCCGCAACCAGGGCCAAGTCAAGTGGAAGCACGTGATGCACTTGATCCGGCTGTTGTTGTCGGGCATCGTGGTCCTGCGGGAAGGCTACGTGCCGGTGCGTGTGGACCAGCACCGGGAACCACTCCTGTCAATCAAGCGGGGCGAAATCTCCTGGAACGAAGTCGAGCAGTGGCGGCTCAGCCTGCATCGGGAATTCGAGGCCGCCTTCGAACAGACCAGACTGGCTGACCGGCCGGATTATGAACGGGCAAATGCCTTTCTGATCAAGGCCCGGCAGACAGCCATGACCGGATGAACCATGATCGTCAAACCACGACTACAGCAACACGTTGAGCAGCATCCGTACCCACTGGTTTTCGCCACGATCAGCGGGGCACACCTGTACGGATTTCCGTCCGCCGACTCGGACTACGACCTGCGGGGTGTCCACCTGCTGCCGCTGGCCGAAGTCGTGGGGCTGAAGGTCGCCAACGAGACCGTGGAGAAGTCGGGCGTGTACGACGGGCTGGAGATCGACTTGGTGACGCACGACGCCCGGAAGTTCTTCACCCTGTTGCTGCGGAAGAACGGCTACGTGCTGGAGCAGTTGTTGTCGCCGCTGGTGGTCCACTCGACACCGGAGCACGAAGAACTGAAGGCCCTGGCCCCAGGCTGCATCACTCGGCACCACGCCCACCACTACCTCGGCTTTGCAGCCACGCAGTGGAAGCTGTTTCAGAAGGACCACCCGCCGAAGGTCAAACCCCTGCTGTACGTGTACCGGGTGCTGCTGACAGGCATCCACCTGATGCGAACCGGGCAAGTCGAAGCCAACCTGCTGCGGCTCAACGAGGATGCGAAGCTGCCGTACATTGGCGAGTTGGTCGAGCGGAAGATGGCGGGCGGCGAGCGTTCCAAGTTGACAGATGCCGATCTGACCTTCCATCAGCGGGAATACGAACGTCTGGTGTCCGGCCTGGAAGAGGCGTTTCGTCAGAGCCAGTTGCCGGAGGTGCCGTCCGCCCACGCAGCCCTGAACGACCTCTTGGTTCGATTGCGGCTGCGTGGGCGGTAAGTGACCGCTCCTTCGATCAATCACGATCAACTCTGATCTCGGTTGTCACTCACGACATTGAAGACCGCTATGAGGTTGTCGTGCAGGTACTCGTCCAAGTCGTCGGCGTCGATCCGTTCCAACAGGATCTCCACAACCGCACTGGGGTCGATATAATCGACCACAGCATTAGCACAGCCTTCTTCACCGACTTTTTCGACGTATTCCCAGTACACGTCTTCCGCTGACCGTTCCGGGACCTTTCTCTCCCGATGCTCCTTCATCCATTCCTCCTGGGCTGCAACGGGCTGACCGAAATGCGGTCTGTACTTCCCGCCCGGCCCTTCTGAGATTGCCATCGTTGCCAATGGGAAACCTGTCGGCGAACTAAGGAGAAAGCCGTCCTCATCCGACGTTACGGCCACGCCAAGAAGTGATTCCCACCGAGCTTTCGCCTCGTCCAAAGACTCCAAAGCCGGTTCCGTAGCAGGTTGACCTTGCTTCGTGGCACACCACTGCCGGACATCGGCCACCGCCTGGGCGTAGGTGCTGCCCTTCGGAATCTCCAACTGATCGCAGTAATCCGCAGGCAGCACGTCACCGCAATCCGCCAAGGCATCCAACAGGGATGCGACTGGCCGAACGTCGATCTCGTGCAGCCCATTCGGCTCGTAGGAATTCAACCACTCCTGGAACTGCTCACGCAAGTGGCTGGGGGCATGTGTTGTTTGTGAATTTGTGTTTATTTCTCAATCCTCTCAAAAGAACGTTTCGTTTACGTATTGCCGCCGACATGCAACAAGCAGGTCGGCGAGAAATCTAACAATCCCGTTAATCAATCAGGGCCACCATCAGTTGGACCTTCCCTCCGACTACTCTTCAACACCACCAACGTCGTTGATGATGTTGGGCGGGGCATCGCCATCAACTTCGCTTTCACTCTGGCCCGTTCCGCCTCATCCCGCCTCTCCCGGTCGAAGACCGCCCTGGCCCGACGAAACCGATCCAGGAATTCCTTGCGGGAAAGGCCGTAATCTCGCCGCAGGCAATCGACCACTTGCAGAAAGGTGAGATCTGGTGCTTCCACAACAGCGTCGGAAATCTCCTGGTACACCAACCCTGCCGTCACACGGGCCACCGGATCTCGGTAACCCGCAATCTCCTTCCGCAGCAGCCCGGCCAGTTCGGTTCGGCCCATCCCTTCGGCAGCCACCGCTGCCCGTTCCATCCGGCACTGCCACTTCTTCCCGTGGCCCCAGTTCGACGCCGCATGGGCAATCTCGTGGATCAGCAAAAGCGTCCCCTCGTCGCCATCGGGCAGGTGCGTGATGCGAATAGTCCGGGTCTCTGGGTACACTCGGCCGTTTGCCCCATTGAGGTCGGAGACTTGCCGGATACGCCACCGGCCCGCTCGATCCCAACGGGGAAAGAATTGCTGACGGACTGCCTGGAATTCGTGTTGGAGTCTGCGTTTCGTCATGGTTGCCTCCCTTCCGTTTCTGAATCGTTGTCGTTACCCTCATCCGTGACCGTCTGGAGTCGGCCCGACGCCGCAGCCACGACCAATCTTCCCCACACCTCAACGCTGTCTCCCTCGTCCTTTAGTCGCCTGTAGCAACGGACGAAAGGGCTCGCAGTACACGGGCCAGCTTCAAGCAGAAGCGACGATCCGAATAGCTCCTCCATGTCCTCCCGTACCGCCCACACAGCACCGGCCTGCCGCACAAGCACCTCTCCGACGTAGCAGCCGAACATGTAAGCCGCCCTCCCGGCAAGATCGTCTCCGCAATCGCCGACTTTGCCGAGCAACCTGTCCACCTCCCGGAGTGAGGCAAGTGAAAAGTCCAGGTTGAAGTCAGCCTGAATCCTCTCGGCCCTACTCCTGGCGTAGGCAATTCTTTCCTCATCTTGTGTATTGTCCATTGATTTAGTCCTTTCTTGTTGATTACCTTCCATAACAGCGTGTCGAGTCTTAAAATCTGTTCCCATTTAGCAGGCTCAATCGAACTCGACCAGTTGGCCGTGGACCCTTCGATGCTCATGAAAACCGTAGATCCGGCCGAACGACCGTCGGCCGGAACCACTTGATCTTGACGTTTTTTCTCCCTTCCCCGCACCGGACAGCATGAAGGTGGCCCGACCGAATGTGGGCATGGCTGTGTCCCCGGCCGTGTTCGCCAGAACCAGAGCCTGACCATCTCGGAGTCTCGCCGAGGAACATCTCGTTCGTACCCACATTCCAGCCGTGCTTTCCACGCCTGCGAGCCCGGTCGATGAGGCGTTTCTTCGTCTCATCGTCGCCCTGTTCAAACTTCAGTCGGTCCTTGGACAGCACATCGTATTGCAGGAAGTTGCCTTCCGGCGTGTTCGCCATAAAGCCGATTGTGGCTACGATCCGAAGGCAGTTCTTCAGCACTTCACGACGGCGACTTCCCGGCCCTATCGGCGTAGCTGCCACATTCTCGACCGCTTCAAAGGCGTCTTCGAGCGAATTCTCCGGACTTAGGCGAATCATGAACACCCAATCCCGTATGTAATAAATGCTGCCGCAATGAGCCTGATCACCTAAATCAACATGCAAACAAAGGCTATCCGTTCGTGCGTTGAGTCCCTGCGGAATTCGCCCTTCCGCCAGGAATGATAATCGCTCTGTCTCACTCAGTCGGGGCATCACCGGCTTTGCCAGCAAGATGTTCCGCACATACTCATCACCCTCTACAGTCAAGTCAGGGTGGGGCTGGGAAAACCTGATGTCCACCGTGTGAAATCCCCCCGGAACCTCCACGTAACTGGACGGTATCGTGTCAAGCCTGCAACGGCACAGGTACGGGACGATCCGGGGATGCACACGGTAGTACGGCTTGTTCGCTAGCAGCCACAGGTACTCTTCACACAGCCGTTCGGCTTCGGTTTTGGAAGCCTCGGCACGCTCCAATTGACTCAAACGCTCCACTTCCATCGGAAGACGTGCCGAGAGCGGCAGCCTTTTCGTATCAGGAAACAAATCACCCGCCTCGTCAAACCTCGTCCGCCACTCCTGATAGCCCAAGGACCGAGACCTTTCCTGGCCCCACGCCTCTAGCTCAGCGATTTCGTCTGGCACTTCTTCGCCTTCTGCCCGAAGCTGCTCAGCACAGTGGATGCAGACGGACCTCAGATCCTCAACACCGACCGCCCAGATCCGGCGAAAACACTCCGGGCACACCCAATCATCAAACTCCTGTTCACCGCTTCTGACTCGGCACCACCGCTTGGAATCGCCATCGACCAGATGTTTGCAGACGACAATCCCTGGTGCGAATTGGTGATCGCCACATTCAATCAGATCCATCTTGAAACCCTCCTTGAATCCCTTATCCAACATCCGTTCCAATCACATTTCTTGAACGTTCCAACTCTTGCACTGGCCTGACCGGCGGCGGGGCACACCCCCGCCGCTAGCAAGCCAATAGGATCAGTTGTGGCTTGAACAATCGGGCGGCCTCAACAGCCAGATCGTCGGCCCCTGCGTCGGAGGCTCCGGGTGGCTCGGTTGTATGACCACGACTTCGCCCTTCTTCACCCTTTCCCGAATCGTCCTGTTCAGGAATCGCCGGACTTTGCTTATAGGAGCAGTGAGCAGAAGATCTTGGGCCGACAACTGCTCCTCTCTCGTCCCAAAGCCAAGTAACTGCTCCGGCGTCGGGAATACTTCCAGCGTGGCGGGAAGCGGCAACGAACTCGCCGCACAGGATGCTCCATTGATGGCAATCCACCACCACAGTCGATCCGCTATTCTTGTCGTCTCAGCAGCGTCCGCTGAGCCGGACGACGAGCTTGAACCACTGTCAGGGCCGAAGGGTTCCCCAGGTCCGTCCGTGCAGTCCAACATTTGTACTTGCTTTGTATTCAGCACTGCTCATTCTCCTTGTTGCTCGACCCTCGACTCTCCTGCCACGCCGTTCTGAAGCACTCATTGACAGCTGTTTCAAGCTTTGGAATGTCAACTGATAGACGTGAATAGTTGGTCGCAACAATTGCCCAGCTATACCCGCCCGAATCCAGCCCAAAACCATCGGCGTGCAGCCCTGTTGTCTCGATGTACTCCCGGATCAACTGGACCTCACGGTCGGCCGTGTTACCGAGTTCATAGCCATCATTGCCGAAGATGACAACTTTGTCTCCACAGTCGATCACACCCCGATGCCAGTGAAACATGCACCTCGAAGTAAACTCCGCCGCTGCTGTTGCCATGCCGTCTGGGGTCAGACGGACGGCTGAAGATCCGCTGTCTTCATTCTTTTGCTCTACTTGTGTCATGCTCGTATCCGACTCGTTCGTCTTCATTTTTCAGTTCCTTTTCTGGGAAGTTGTTTAGGCATTGAAATCATGGTTGCCTTAGACGGCCCAAAAGCCGACAGGCACTTTGCCGGACGGATAGTACAGGCGTAGTGCATCCATCACCTTGTCTTCCTCTTTTCCCACAAGCTCAACGAGCTTGTCAAAGGTCCGTGGTCTCGGCTTTTTTGAGGCCGTCCACGTGGTCTCCGAATACTGTGCAGACAGTCTTGCTCGCAATTCTTTCAGTCCGGTCGTCGTCTTCTTCATCTCTTCTGCTCCTTACTCTTGGGTTTCAGCCGAGCCACAAACATTTGTCGCTCCGCTCCTCGACGTGTCGTACAAGCAATCCAACCTGTGCATAGGATTAGACAGTCGTCCTTCACTGTCGTTTAGGGAGGAGTCTAAATGGACTCCAGGGCTGTGCGTTGGCTGGATCGCCTTTCTGGCTGCATGTGCAATGACTTGCTCTTCACGTGCCAGATGGGAGTAATATATCAGATTTCCAAAAACCGCCAAGGTGTAGCGTGTTTTAAGGTGTTTTCGTACTTATGAGTACGTAACAGAGCGTCGAGAGGCATAGTATAGCTTCGAGATTTAGGGCGGCCTTTGACCGAGCCGTGTAGAGAGTCTACTAGGTAAGAATACCGTATCGTGATAGAGGTCCGTCCGGCTGCTTTCGGAATCTCTTGTGGTTTGAAGAGGTAGGCCACACTTTTTAGGTTTGAGTTCTAAAGTCAGCACACGGATGTTGTTTGAACCTCGCTCTTTTCAGTCGTAAGGTTTGCAGGGACCTTCATCAAAGGAATTGATGAAATTGTGTCGGCTGGAATTAGTGGCATGATTTGAAAGTCTAGGAAGACTTTCATTTTGAACAGTAAAACACGGGTTTTATGTCGGCATGGTTCAAATAGTTGCGGTTCTGGCGTGCCACAGTTTCGGTCAGAAACTTTCTCGTTGAAGGCTCGTTTCGAAGTTTCAGTCGTAAATTTTGGAGTCGGGGTTTCATTAGGAGAATTAAGGAATATATGCCGACAGTGGATTTTCAGGCGTAAATTTGGCCAGGGACTTACAACAGAATAGACTTTCAGTCGCAAATTTCGGAACGAGACTTTTAATAAGCGGAAATTGCTGAATATATGTCGGCAGGAATTATTGGCGTGATTTGAAAGTCTGGGTGGACTAGCATTTTGAATAGTAAAGGTGGGTTTCAAGACATTGGTCAGCACAACACTGGTGCGTCACGACCATGGCGGAGTTTTGAACAAAGAAATGCCCCGTGGAAGAAATCTTCACACGGGGCAAAATAATCGTTTTGAGTTTTGTGCTCGCCACGACTATAATATGCTATGCAACTAACATATAATAAGTATCGTAGCAACGACCAAAAACCAAAAGCAAAATATCCATTTTGTAAGACGGAGGCCACGGCCACGTCTTGGCTCCAGGAATATATCTACTACGGAGTTGGGCGACGATATCTCGGCTGGCGATTCCCAGTGAATGAACTACAGGCTGACGGGAGTTGGATTGAGGTTGAAAAGGCCGGTCCCCGAAGCTGGCAGACGCCGCCGAAAGAAGAACGGTATAAATGGCGGCCGGTCCTTGAGCATCTGCGTGGTCGATTTCGTGGTGTAATCACCGGCTCAAGCCACGTGCCATTTATCACCACGGAGCTTGATCGGCATTCCGGTACAATCCCCGCCGAAATTCACATCCTGGAGGTCATGGCGACGGCCAAACTGCTCAAAGCAAAGTTTGGAACGGCGGCCGGGTACAGGCTGCGTTGGTGCGTTGAAGTCAATAATAGGAACGGCTCGGTCAAATTCTTCGGCTGGGCGAATGTCCCAATTCCCATCGAAACCGCCAAGAAATCCGGCCAGCAAATTCACGACGCTTTGGCCCAACAAGATCTGTTGGGGTCGGGCCGGGAGGTGTTTCCGTACAATCATTCCCAAGTTTTGTTGCCGATGCGTTATGACAAGACGACCATCATAGACACGGGCGTCCTTCCCCATTGTACGAGGAAGGTGAAGGACGACGACACCGGGAAATTCGACAATTACGAGACCTATTCGGTCTTAAGTTTGTGTGATTGGCTCAGCCGGTGCAGCAATTTCGACGATTGGACTTTCCTCAAAACTGTTCAACAAGCCTGTGCCAACCTGCCGGATGAAGAACCCGTGCCCGTGGGAAAGACCATGGCACTGCCGCCGGAGGAAGCGGAGACCGTCGAGATCTCGACGCCTTACAGCGGCAGGGCGGCTGATAATCCCAATTCCTTCGAACGGCAACACGTTGCGTTGCTGGAGTTGTGCCGTCGAATGAAACGAATGGTGTCATTTTCCGAGGCCCTGGGCTACATCAAGGCTAATAATCTGTACACGGGCAGTTGGGAGCAGAATCGGTCTCGGTGGCGGGCCAGGGTTCGCTGGATTCTCAGGGCGATTGCCAAGACGTTTGATCCGACCAAGTGCCATGGCCTACGTCATGAAGTGGAGGTTGGTAAATTCGACCAATATACAAGGTCCATGATGGGATGGATCAAAGGTCAGGAACGCCGGAGTATGGATGAGTTTGGAAATGGGATGGTTACCCAGAATCGATATCGGGTCGATTGGAGATTTGCCTCGGTCTTCTTGTCCGTCGTGGAGTTCTGCTTGATAAAGTCGCCGAACGAGGATGGGTCATTGCCGCAAGTAAGGGCGGAAGACATCTGGGATCGTTGTGTTCAGGGCGGGCTGACTGACATACCTTTCTGCGAGAAGAAATGGGCCATTTGCCGTGACTTCCTGGAAAGAAGAGGAATTATCAAAGTCGTGGATCGGCAGTGGCAGCGGGGCAAGGCAATGCGGTGGGAGGTTTGTCCAGAATTCCATCGATTACCACAATGGTGGAGAAGTGTCAAGAAGCCTTCTTGCTTGGAGCCTGTGGCCCTGACTGACTTCCTGGCTAATAGCAATAGGAGGCACAACCCCTCACCTAATACTTATCCGCCATTAGGCGGACCAGAACTGGAGCTTTCAGGTGCCTCCGGGTCGATTCCCATCCGGGCTCCGCCCTGAAAGGCGGCTGTGAGCGGGGAAAACGGCATTTTGCGACTGAAAGCAATATCAACTGGGATCGGGGTACGCACAGTATAGTGGAGCGGGCAGGTCTGCCCAGCGAATTTCTTCCCAACCGACTCCCTCAGACGGCACGCAAAGCCCTGCGGTGTCTTGGTTTTCTATGGTGAACAGTTCTTGATGCCATGGAGCCACGGATTGACCGCCCAACAGCCCAGTGGACTGATCCAACTGGGCTGTCAGGGTGTCCTGTACCAAAAGTTGGATTGCCTGGAAAGTCTTGATAAGTGATTATCAATCCCGCCCGTGTTCGATTATTACCCGGCGATACACAACGCCATCTGGTCCAGCCGTCTGCGGGCGATTTGGCAGAATTCCGGCAAAATGTCGATGCCATAATAATTCCGGCCGAGACGCTTAGCGGCGACGAGGGTGGTGCCGCTTCCGGCGAAGTTGTCCAGGACGGTTCCCTGTTGTCGGCAGAATCGCCGGACCAGACGTTCGGTTTGGGGTGAGTACAGGTAGGTGAGCGGGACCGATTCAATCGCCGTCGAGCCCCCGCCTCAAAGCGTTCGGAAACCTGGGCAAATGCTCCAACAAATACTCCCGCTTCTGCTCGATCAGGCAGAATTCCCGTCCAAGATTCCGGGCGGCAAGCCCTGTCGTGCCCGTGCCTGCAAAAACGTCCAGAACTACGTCACCGACGAAGGAGTAGTAACGGACGATCCGCTCGGCAAGCTCCAAGGGAAACACGGCCGGATGAATGGGACTCTTTGCTGGCGAGATGCTCCAGATGTTGGTTCGTTCGTAGCCGTCAGCGATCTTGGACGCCTTGCGTGTTTCAACATCCACATCGGCGATCAGGTCATCGATCAGCTTCGACGACTTCTTGCGGTACACATGGACGTATTCCACGACGGGGACCGGTTTGTAGGCGAGCGGGTTTCGGTCGGCGGCAAACCGCTTTCCCCTCTGTCCACCAGCACCATCAGGCTTCTTCCAGATGATATCATCAACGAACTCATACCCTTCCTGGACGAAGATCGGATGGATGTCGAGATGGAGGGGCAGCCGGATCGACTGCTCGTTCCTGGACCGTCTCGGCGACAGCACCGGGGCAATTACCACCACGAAGAACCTCCCATCGGCTAAGACTCGGTGGCACTTTCGGATGATTGTCCGCAGGAAGTCCAGGTACTGGTCGTAGGATTGGTAGGAGGCGTACTCAGGCCGGGCGTTGAAGTACGGGGGAGACGTGCAGACGAGCCCAACGGACTCGTCGGCCAGTCGGTCCAGTTCCACGAGCGAATCTCCGCAGATGATCGTCGAGTTCTGCCCGCCGCCCACGGCGATGTCTGGGATTTCCGGCTGTGGCTTGCTCAGTGCTGTTTCTCCCTGCTGTAGGAGTCTCAGCCATCGAAACGCCCCATCCACCTTCCCGGCCCGGTCCATGTACTCCACAAGTCGTCCATATTTGGCCGGGGCGTGGCGGGCAGCAAGCACGATCTTCTTGGCGTTGCGATAGCTCTGTCGGTTTCCGAATCCAGAACGGTCAGCGGCGATCTGATCCGTTCTCCGTCCCTGGCAATCGTCAAAATCTTGACACTTGCCACCGACGTACTGATTGCCGTGATCGCCACCACGTCGCCCTCCGAGGCGTGCCTCGATGTCGAGCCCGATGGCAACTCGCTCTGACAGCGTGTACTGCTTGTGGAGCGTGTTGGCGGCAATTTGACCATCCAGGATACTGGCGACATCGACGATACGGGCGGGAATTGTCGTCCAATTCAGCACATCCCGGCACGCAGACAACCGCCGATAGCCGAACACGAGTTCCCGTTTCGAAGTGACGCCGATGGGTTGCAGAAGCCCTTGACGGATCGACTCGGCAAGTTCTGTCAGGTCGCCCAGGTCGTTGCGGAACTGCTTGCCGATCTTGATGACGCTGATGTTGAGGTTGATGATGTTCTCCGGCATGGGAATCATTGTCTTCTCCTTCCCGTCAACTGCGTGTCGCATCTGTACATTCCACGCTCTACGGCGAAACCAGAACCGATTGCCCGCACTGAACATCGTGATCCCGATCACTCGGCAGGAAGTAGTGCGGTAGCAGATCGGACACTCTAAAGACCAGGATTTCCACGGTGTCGTTGACGCCTTTGAAAACCCCACGTGGCAACGAAATGATGCTGGTGATCGGCGGCCATTCGTCCCGGCACCATCTCCAGTCGTGGCTGCTGGCGTAGCTGCCCAGTCGGACCCTGTGGGTGCAGAAGATGACAACGGGCGTGGTCTGCGGCACAACCATTAGGATTCGCCGCAGGAATTCTTTTTCTTTTCCGAAGGGTGGATTGCAGAGCACGAGGTCGGCGTGAATCGAATCGGGACACTTAAAGAAGTCGTTGCCGAAGGCCAGTTCGTATTCGATGACCGTTGCTATGCCCCGCCAGGGAAGGCTGAGGGCTCCGTTGCCGCTCGCCACATCCAGGACTATCTTCGGGCGAAGCGGGGACAGCAGATTGAAGAGGAATTGAGCAACGTGGGGTGGCGTGTACACGATCCCGTGTTCGGGGCTTTGCTTGCCTGTTTGAAGGATGGCCGCACGGTCGCTGAGGGACAATTCCAGGGGTTCATGTTCATCATCACCCCCCTGATGGTCAGTGTTCGCACGGTCGCCACCCGGTTTGGCTAGTTGCCGGATCGTGGCGGCGTAGAGATCGGCTTGCCAAGGAGGAAGACGGCTCCCGCAATGGCCGCATTGGAGCGACTGGACTTCCCGCCCGCACTTGGGACATCGCACGATTTGATCGTCGAGGTCCAACGACGGGGCGGGAGGTCGCCTGTCCTGGCGGTCAGGTCTCTTGGGCTGCGATTTTCCCGTGGTTCCACCGCTGCCGTGTTGGATTTCACTGATCTTGATTTCGACGGTTTGCATGTTGTGCATCTCCTGGGTGAGGAATTGGTCTGCGTTAGGTGCAGACCCCGACCGGGCCGGGATCTGCGTTGGGAAGTTGGGAAGAGGGCCGAGAAAATCACGCTGCGGTTGCAGTAGCTGCTTCCAGAGCGAGACGCTCCTGGCCCTTAAGAACGGCTGCCTTGTCGATGTCGCAGCCAACAAAACGTCGGCCGAGAAGATGGCAGGCGATGGCGGTCGTGAAGCCGCCGCCGCAGGGATCGACAACAAGGTCGCCCGGTTGAGAAAGGTCATCAACCAGCTTCTTCACTTCCGCAAGTGGCTGCTGCCACTCATGCCAGTCCTTCTCGCTCTCCTCCACATGCGAAACGTCACTCCATGGCCCCAACTTCCGTAGGTCACCCTTGGAGAAGATTAGGATCGGCTTCCACTTGCTGGTTATTCGTTGCTTCTGGTCCAGGTGGACGACGTTGGCGACAAGCTCCCACACGGAGGCGATCACCCACCGGTAACGCAGCGTGGTAGCAAGTGCCGAGATGACTTCCGGCAGCCAGTATTGACCGCAGTGAGTCACGAATAGCCCGCCCGGCACAAGCACCCTACCGGCGAAGTCTGCCAATTCCGACACCTCCGGCAGGAAGCCCTTCCCGTAAGGGATGTCGGTGCAGATCAACTGAACCGATTCCGGTGCAACCCCTGCGGTCTGCTCAAGCTGCTGGAATGGGCAGTGATAAAGCCGGATCGCATCTGCGGTTTTCGGCATCAACAACTGTCGCTGGAGGATCGCTTTCCGTTCTTCTTCCCACCGGATGCGGCCGAGCCATTTCAAGACTCCACGGCCTTCCATTTTCTCGCCGTTGATGGGCTTGCTGATGCAAGCTCGCTGCTCATCGGGACTGGCGTCCGCCAGCACTGCGGCAGCACTGACGGAGACCGCCCCCCGGTCCATGGCTTCCACGAGTTCCGGGACGCCCTTTTCGACCACGGCCTTGGCCCGGCTGTATCCGTCCTTGCCGCCGAGGCCAACCCGCTTTGCCGCCTCATCGACGGTGAGCGTTTCATCATCGCATTTGCGTGCTTGATCCGACCGCCGGTCCCCGCCGTGGGTGAAGCTACGGAGTGCATCTACGATGGCGACCAGTTCGCTGGGCGTGAAGTCCTTCCGCATGGTGTTCTCGGTCAGTTGGCCGTGCAGCACCGACTGTACATCGACGATGCGGGCGGGAATGGTGTCACGGCCGAGCACATCCCGATATGCCCGCAGCCGCCGCTCACCGAACACCAGTTCGTAGTCCGGCGTGATGCCGATGGGCTGGAGCAGGCCAGTCTCTTCCATGGACTGGGCGAGGGCCTCCATGTCGCCCATGTCCTTGCGGTGGCGGCTGCCGAGTTGGATTTCACTGATCTTGGCTTCGATGATGTGCTGGTTCATAGGGTGGTCCTTTTGTCGTTTGCGGAAATGTGGAATTCTGGAAAACTGGAGGCGGACTCCGACCCCATGGACCGGCACAGGGCCGGAGGAATCACTGGGAAGTTACGAGGTGGAGGGGATCAGGCCGCCTGCGGGCAACTACAGCCAAACGACGCCCGCATCGTCCTTCTTGATTGCCCGGCGGTCCTTGTCGGCCAAACCGGAGGGGTAAAGCAAGAACCGCAGCTTCTCCGTGGTCATGTGCGTCCGCATGGATTGCTGGATGCTCTGGAAGAGGGCCACCACGTACTGCGACCACACCGTCCGTTTGCGGATTGCCGAGATTGAGTCAGCCTCGGCCAGAAAGCCTGCGTCCCGAAGCACCTGCTCGGTGAGGGTCAGACTGTTCCCACGGGCGTTGATGGCCTCGGAAAACACCTCCTCCGCTCCGCAGTCCTTCACGAACTGCACCAACTCGTCGATCTGAGCCGGTGCGTCAGCAATGCCGGGCAGCAAGGGGCACAGCATCCCGTAGGTCCGCAGGCCCAGCTTGTGGGCCTTTCTGAGTGCCGCCATCCGCTCCGACACCGGTGAAGCGTGAGGCTCGACGACGGCCAGCACGTGGTCCTTGTCCGGCGTGCCGGTCAGGCTGAGCCCTACGATCACCCGCTCCCGATGCTTGCGGATCAAATCGAAGTCATCGGCGACGGCGGCGTTCTTGGTCAAAACCCGCACCGTCCAGCCGGGTTCGGCCAGGATGGCTTCGAGGCATCGTCTGCCGAGGTGAAGTTCCTGGGCTTCAGGAGCCCAGGCATCCACCGTGGTGCAAATCTGGACCAATCCCTTCCGCCGCAGTCGCTTGGCGTCCTCGGCCACCCTCTCCGGGATGCTGGGGTCCACGATGGAATAGCCAGTGTCGAAGGCTTTGCGTCCAAGTTCCTGGAATGCCGTATGGCAACGGAGCATCGCCCGACTGGAACAATAAGTGCAGTCATGACCGCATCGCAGTCCGACGTTGACGGCGTATTCGGCCAATCCCTTCTTCTCGAATTCTGGCGAGCGGTGGATGCCGCCGCCCAAGGTGTAGGTGAAGTTCTTCATGTGTGTTCTCCTTTCAGGTGAGGTTGGTAGTTCTGTCTCGCAACGGGGCAAAGACCTCTCGGTCAATTTGGACGACCTGCGGCACCCCGTTGTCGTGGAACCATTTGATCAAGCTCCAGTCCTGACTTTGAAAAAGCTTGTAGGCATCAAGCTCGGCCACTTTCTCAAGTCGAGTCCGTTTCTCGGCCCACGGCAGGGAGGAGCGGACTAGGAGGCCATACTCCGGTGTGCATTTGTAACCCGGAAACAGAAACGTCTTGGCCTTGATGAAGTCCCCCTCGATAACTGCCGGGCAATAGCCGACTCGGTAGTACGGCTGTCCCGCCTTTGAGTCCAGGTTTTCTTCGCCAAGCACCTGATCGACGTAACATTCTTGGATGAAGCCTTTGTGGCACCTGTCGAAAAAGGTGAATCCCAACTGGCCGCCGTACAAATCGCTGCGTTCGAAGTACACGCACTGCTCGAAGAAAGCGAAGAGATCACCAAGGGCAGCGTAGTTCCACTTCCAACGAGGCTTGATCCTTCCACAGACTTGCCTAATGGCGTGATCTGAAAAGGCCACGATCTTTGGACTGCCGTCGATCTCCACTGTCGGCTTGCGGCTGGAGTAATAGACCGTGCCGCCCGATCCCTTGGCCTTCAAGAGGCTGCGGACGATCACCAAGATGGACTGGCGGCAAGGGACTGTCCCGAAATCGCTGAATGGCAGGAAGTTGTGACGTGCGTTTTCTGGAATGCGACTCAGGACCACCTGCCCCAGGTTGAATAGCCAACTCGTCAGCGGGATTTGCCCCAACTCTTGTCCTGCCTCGGCAGCCTCCAGGTGCAGGGCGGTAAAACATTCATCGACCGCTCTCTTTCCGTCCCGTTTCAGTATCCGATAGAGTTCCTGTTGCCAGGGTGGGAAGATCGTGCGATCCTCGAAGTTGATCGTTGCCACTGCCTGCTTGACCAGTTGCACAAAGGCCGGATCGGCACCCGTCGTGTCGAAACGGAATTCGGGATACTTGAGACGGTACTGCCTCTTCCGCTCATGCTCCCGCCGTCGCTGCTCTTGAACATGCCTGCGACGTTTGATGTCTTCTTCCCGCCTCTTGCGTTTCTTCAGTTGTCTTGCTTGCTTCGATGTCATGGTGGCACCTCGGTTGCTATTGATTGATGGATGACTGGGTTCACTGGATCAGGCCGCCTGCGGCTCAGCCTGGATCTCTTTGAGCCTGTTGTAGAACGTGGACGACTTGAGACCCGATGCTTCGATCTGGGCGTGCCGATCATTGGGGTGCTGCCGCACGGATTCCCGGACCCGTTGCCGCTGACGTTCCATGTCTTCCTGTTTGCTGCGGGGGACGAATGGCTCCCCGGCCGTCTTATGCAGGCTGGTGCGAATCAAATCTCGCCATGTCGTCTGCGACCGTCCGTGCTTGTACTGGCGGTAGTCCTGCCACCCCTTCGTCAAATGGCGAAGGTCGAGCCGCAGGTCGTACTGGCGGGTTTCCGAGATGATGAACTCGGCCACTTCGGCACATTCATCGGCGGTGAGGTCCATGAAGCCTTTGGCGGCCAGATATCGGATGAAGGCCGCCAGTTCGTCATCGGTCGGCTCATGCTCCAGGACGACGATCCGGCTGCCGAGAGCATGGGCCAATCGGTCGCACCGCATGGGGACGTTGGAGATGGCGATGATGGCCCCGGAGAACGGGACGGAGAGATCCTTGTCCTTCGTTTTGTAGGTGATCGTGCGGGGCTTGCCCGGCCTGCCATCCAACGCCGCCAGCAGGATCTCCATGGCTTGCTCGTTCTTGAAGACCGATGTGATGTCATCCAAAACGGTCACATGGTCCCGATGTTCGTCGAGGAGGCAGAACAGCCCGTAGGGGGACATGCGGGCGTTGTTGCAGAGGCTTGGGCGTTCCAGCCGCCCAAGTTCCTCCATGACGGTGTAGGTCTTGGATGTGCCGGGGCGGCCGACGAGGTAGCAGCCGGTGTGGTAGTTGTGGGCCACCGAGGACACCCGGTCACGGATGATCTGGAGCTTGCGTTCGAATTCCTGGAAGAGTTGCTGTTCGTCGGATGGGAAGGCGATGGAGTTGTTCATGTTCTGGTTTCCTTGAGCTTGGATTGCATGTGTAACACACACTGGACGCACCCTCTTCGCCACCTTCTGTGCCGAGTGTGCATAGTGCCACACAGAAGGTTTGACTATTCGGAAAACGGGCCGCTTAGATGGTCCGAAGACCAGCGTCCCAAAGATGTGCTGATCGATGGATCAGCAGGTATCGGGCCGCCAGTTCCGGCAACCTTGCGGCTTGTGTCCCAAGCCTGATGTGGTCATGGTGTGGTCTTAGCTCCGTATCACGGATTGGTACGTGCCTTCTCAGTGGATGCCCCGCTGAAAAAGTCCGCCCTATTGTACACGGCAAATTTCGAAACGTAAACCAAAAACGGTAGACTGAGTTTGCGGCGGGATAGTGAAAATCAAATACCAGGGGTCTCCAGAGTCGTCTAATATAATTCTGATTCATTCTGCGTGATCCTGAGCGATCTGGCGGGGTTCCCCAGAATGGATGGTGCCTAAAGATTTTCGGAATTTCTTGTTTGCCTCGCACCGAGAGCGAGTGCCGATGAGCCATGGCGGACGGTGTTTCATCTCGGAATCAACTTTCCAAGTCGTGCAAATGCACGAGTCGGAGCATAGTCTCGGCCGTTATCGACCGAGACCATGCCTCCCGACCACGATCACCACGCCGATAGCTCAGCAGCGTCCGTCCGGCATCAAGCGGCCCGGCAGAGTATCTTGAATCGGTCGGGAGCCCAATCCAGCAGTGTCCGTTCCTTCTCCTTCATCTTCTTCCGGCTGAGGGTGCCTTCCTTGAGGCCACGGAGGCCGGAGATGAAAAGGCTGGGAGCCCCATTGGGGTCGGTCATCCAGACTTCGAAGTTCTCCAGGTCCGCACCGTCCGCCAGCACACTGAAGGCGTTTGATAGCTCGGCTTCGATGTAGCGAAGTTGGAAGGCAGTGGACTTTGGAGTCGGAGTGAAGGGCAGATCCAAAGGAAAGGTATGCCAGCATTCGCCGACGACGGAGAGGCAATCGTCTTCGTGTTCTGCGTCCACCAACATGTACTCGTCGAAACCTCCGAAAACCGAGTCGAGCAGTCCGTACTCGGCGTCCTCGAAGTCGAAGTCTTCGTCGTTGATGTCGTAGCCGTAGTCCGAAATGGCGGCGGTTGACCGGACGACGAACCGGAAAGGTTGGACTGGTTGTTCGCCGAAGACTTGCGAGGCGAGGCGGTCGTTCAAGGCGTCGGCTTCGGCCTTGGTGTAGCGGCCTTCTCGG
The DNA here is from genome assembly GCA_012719125.1 of Planctomycetaceae bacterium. Lineage (GTDB taxonomy): Bacteria > Planctomycetota > Planctomycetia > Pirellulales > Thermoguttaceae > JAAYAY01. The sequence goes on from JAAYAY010000378.1 coordinate 174,681, forward strand.
ACGGCCAGCAGGCCGGTGACGAACAAGCCGGGCTGTTTGGTCTGCGGATCGACAATCCAGGCATGGAAGTCTGCCCCGGCAGGGAGGTAATCTCCGGCACGGGAACGGATCTGTTGAAGCAGTTCGCCCAGTTGGCGAGCCGAACTGCGGTTGCCCGGCGTGAATGGAAGGGACAGGCCCACGGAGATCCGGGGCTGGGTGGTGTAGTCGGCATTTTCGCCGATGTTCGCCACGAAACGGACCAAGCACGCCACAAAGGCATGATGATTGGGAGCAATGGGGCGTGTCGGCCGACGCTGGGCCACAGAAAGGTGCTTCGGGGAGGTGGACTTCTTGGCTTGAGCGAGCTTCTTCATCTCAGGTCTCCGCAGGTTCACTTATTCACTTAGCCCCCATTTCTGGAGGCCACCCGACTCCGTTGTCAGGGTCGATGACGCCGTGTGGTGTCCGTGTATCTCCCGATGTGTCTCAACTTGTCTCAACTTATGTTATTCTGGGATTATTGACCCCGAAATCGCTGCCCTGTATTCTCAACCTGTCGCAATATGCTGCTGGAGGCGTTGCGAACGCAACTCACGAATGCAGCCAGCGGATAATTTTGTCAGTTGAAAGAGATGGCCACAGTCGGACAAGCCTCGACCGACGGTTCCCCCCGGACAGGGGATCGGGAGGTGTTTGCTCGGAACCTGACAGGCATCGTACAACGATCTTGGCTCTCACGACGCAAGTTCGCCGAGCAGCACGGGCTCAAGTACAAGACGCTTTGCCGATGGTTGACGAAGGGCGTCACCAATCCCGACAAACGGACCCGTGAAAAGCTCATGACCCTATGCCAGACACTGGGCGAGCGGTTTGATGATCTTTGGAGCGAACGCACCACCACAATGGCTGACATGCTGGCAGAGAGAGTGCGAGAGATATTCACGATCGGGGAGCAAGCTGGAATTCCCTACGAGAATTTTGTAACAGGCTGGTGGGTCGCAGCCAGGGTGGCTCAGCGACTCAGGCAGGAAGAGCCTGAAATGTGTCAGCGGGTTTGCCGAATTCGACGATTAGCGACCGAAGCCGATCTGCACATCCTGCTCGAAAACGTGGTAAGGCGGTGGCTCAAGTCGGAATGGCTCAGCGAGACCGATGCGTTCAACCGGCTTCGTGAGTGGGTGTTGGGTCCGTTGGACAAGTAGCGGTCTGGTCCACGTAGTTTTCCCCGAATCAGGAAAGTCGCCAAGTACATGGACTCCGACAGGTCTTCGCCAAGCCGGTTGAAACCACCCCGATACGAACCTGTCCTCCGGCTCCCGCCGCTGTCGGACGACGAGCTTCAGGGACTCCGGGACAGCATTTCGATCCACGGCGTGCTGGTCCCGATCCTCGTCGATTGCGATGGCCCGGTGCGACGAATCATCGACGGCAACTACCGGAAGCAATTCGCCGATGAGTTCGGCTACACCTGCCCCGAAATCATCCAGGAGGGGCTGGACGAAGAAGAAATGCGGACCCTGGCCCGTGCCCTCAACCTCGCTCGGCGGCACCTGAATACCACGCAGCGGCGAGAGCTAATTGCCGAGCAGCTTCGGGAAACGCCGGACAGGGCGAACCGCTGGGTTGCCAAGCAACTGGGCGTGCATCATGCGACCGTCGCCAGCGTCCGCCTGGGGTTGGAAAGCAGTGGTCAAATTATCCACTGCCCCAACCGACTCGGTTCCGATGGGCGGATTCAACCGGCCCGGAAGACCGTGGCCCCAGTGTTCCTTGGGGCCGAAGATCGGCAGAGGCGAATGGAAGCGACGACCTTGATTCACGGGGACTGCCGGGAGGAACTGCCGAAGCTCCCGGCCGCCAGCGTCGATGCGGTCATCACCGATCCGATCTACCCGGAGATCGAACGTGAGTACGGCCGGATCTCGGAACCGGAGTGGCACGACCTAATGCACGCCGTTGTCCAGGAATGCCGCCGTGTGCTAAAGCCGCAGGGGTCGGCGTTGTTCATTCTCCAGCCCAACTACGAACATGTTGGCCAGATGCGGCTGTGGCTGTGGGAGTTCCTGGTGTGGGCAGCGAAGGAATGGAATCTGGTTCAGGACGTTTATTCCTGGACCACGGACGCCTTGCCGCTGACGGGAACCAGACGCACGCAAGGGCTCCTGCGGCAGTCGGTGAAGACCTGTGTCTGGCTGGGGCCGAAGGACTGCTACCGGAATCAGGAAAACGTGCTCCGCACGCCATCGGAGAAGACATCGAATCGGCCGTTCTCCGACAACGAGGTGCGTCCGGGGATCGGGAAATGGCCCTGTCGGAACGGCCCCATGGCGACCGCTGCCGCTGAGCGTGGTGGAACGACGCCGTTCAACTTGTTGCCGATCTCGAACAACGGAGCACGAGGCGACCATCCGGCGACGACGCCCTACCGATTGGCGGCGTGGTGGTGCCGCTACCTGCTGCCCGATGGCGGCGTCCTGCTGGACCCGTTTGCAGGCGGCGGGACGATCTTGGCGGCCGGGCTGGACTGTGGAGCTTCCAGGGTGCTGGGGATCGAGCGGGTGGAAAAGTACGTCGAGATGGCTTGGGAGCGGATTGGGTGATGGGGCTGTCCGGCCACGGCGGCAGGTCGGGAATCAACGTCGCAAATGCGATGTTGATTGGGTGGGGCTGGTGCCTCCAAGTCTCCAGGTTTCTGGAAACCTGGAAAGTTGGAATTCGGAGGCCCGGTGTCGTGCCGGAGAGCGGCTGGATCGTAGGCGGCCAAGCACAAAGGATGCCAGCCCGATGACCGTTGCTTTACTTGAGGAGTCGAAGCATCGGCAGGAACTTCTCTCGCAAGACCTCGGTGGCCTCAAAGAGGCGACGAAATGGCAGCTTGGTATAGAGGTTTAGCAGGTCGTCGTTTGTCGTACTGCCGTGATGAAGGCAAAGTGAAGCAAGTTCGCCGCCGCCCTGAATCTCGTTGCGAATGATGTCAGGAAAGGTGTCTCGTAGACTACCGAATGGATATTTCGGCATGTCGGGGTGTTTTTTCTTGGCCCGAGCAACAAGCTTTGCCCACCATCCATTGAACTTGGCCTGCGGGTTGGATGAGTGTGTTCGATACCAGCGGCTTCCCGTCTTTGTCACAGGAAAGACCGAACGGCCATCGAGGAATGGCGAGATCGCCTCGGCCACTTCCGGCCAGAGCAGATGCTCCCCGTAGACGCCTGTCTTCGGGCGATTTCCGGTGATCCAACTGTGCTTGTCGGAGGACCTGAATCCGATGGCGGTGGCGTGTGGGTGCGATTTGTGAAGCGTGAACAGATTGGTGGACCATTGGCCGACCTCAGAAGCCCCGAAAGCACAGTTCACACACAAGGCGATCAACGCCCTTCCGAAATCGTCGGCTTCTTCGACGATGGTCGCCAGTTGTTCTGGTGTGTAAGTTGGCTTATTGATGGTGGAGAACGCTTCCGACACATCGTCTTCCGGCAGCCTGACGGGAGTCCTTCTTATTTCATCGGCCCTATCGGGAAAACGCCATCGCCATTGCGGGTCCTTGTCGAGCCATGTGAGGAAGCCCCACCAGTCCTTTAGCATGTCGTGGGAGTGCTCCCAGCTACAACGATTCCCCTTTCTCGTCGGGGGACGATTTGCCCAGTAAGCGGTGATCTCCTCCAGTTTGGCGAAATCGAGTTGCCAAAGCGGAAAATCGCTCTTTCGGTGCTCTTTGACGTAACGAACTCGATCAATCTGATGTCGGACACGAGTTGACAAATTGCCGTCAGAGTCCCGCTTGCCCACCTTTTTCAGGCGGTCTTGGTAGGCACTGAGGGCCGTGAAAAAGGTCCGAGTCTCCAGATTCGATGGGTCGAGATTCGAGGGGGCTGCCTGCTTGGCCTCCTGCACAACGCCACCTTGAAGTTCGCCAATGGCCCTCTGGATTTCCTCCCGCAGCCATTCCCGCTGGCTATCCACTTCTTCTCGGTAAAGGCCCTCGTCGATTCCAACATCGGGCATCCATTTGCGGGCTTCCTCAACTCGATACCCGTAGACTCTGCCACGGACGTATTCGGTGATCGGATCGTCGCCCTCGGCAGCGGGTGGGCTGACGATGGGAGCTTGCCCCTTCGCCAATTGTCTGGCGATTTCGAGTGCCGTGGAGTGCCAGTCAGAGTCCGGGGACGAAGGTGAACAGACCGACTGTCTGTTGAACAGGTCTCGGATGGCCTCCAGACGACGCCTAGCTTCCCCCTCCGAAACCTCACTCTTATGTCCCACAATGAAGCGAACACCGCCGACCTCTGGGCGGTAGTAGCCCCGGTTGTCCGGCTTCGGCATTCCCCCCTGATATGCTCGCTTTGCCATGATCATCCACCCATCGAAAAGAGTTGCTTTCGGTGGGGGGAATTCTAGCACAAATCCGACACAATCCGACACAAAATCCGACACAAAATCCGACACCGACACAGTGAGCCATGCTAACGGCTAATGGCAGAAAAGACGCAAGTGCAATGAAATATGGCACTTAGTGCAAAAAGAAAGCCGCCCGAAAGGCGGCTGTGAGTTGGAAAAAGCACCCCCTAGGGGAGTCGAACCCCTGCTGCCGGACTGAGAACCCGGAGTCCTAGGCCACTAGACGAAGGGGGCTTTTTGGTCGATCATCGGCAGAGCCGAAGCTGTCGCTTAATTTTGGGTGC